>CAVZTR010000013.1:0-212066 GCA_963778225.1 uncultured Alphaproteobacteria bacterium | reverse complement strand
AAGCCCGCATCGAAGTCGCAAATCCTGATTACCGCATTCGGCACGACATGTTTGCTGAGGTGGAAATCGATGCGGCCAGCGATGATGACAACAGGCTGGTGATCCCCACCTCGGCTCTGATCGACAGCGGCAATCGGCAGGTCGTGATTGTCGACAAAGGGGATGGCAAGTTCGAACCCCGTGACGTCGCGATCGGTGAACGGGGTGACGGCTTTCTTGTGATCGAAAACGGTGTGCAGGCGGGCGATCAAGTCGTCGTCTCGGCCAATTTCCTGCTGGACGCGGAAAGTAACCTCAAAGCGGCTCTTTCCAGCTTCACCGCGGATACGCCCACGGGTTCAACCGCTGCTCACACGGGGCATCAGCCATGATCGCGCGACTCATCCGCTGGTCAGCGAATAACATCGTGCTTGTTGTCATCGTTGCGGCCCTGATTGCGGCTGCCGGCGTCTATGCTGTCCGCCAAGTGCCTCTGGACGCCATCCCCGACCTGTCTGACACTCAGGTCATCATCTATACGGAGTATGGAGGGCAAGCTCCCCAAGTCATCGAAGATCAGGTGACCTACCCACTCTCAACCGCGATGCTATCGGTCCCGCGTTCACGGGTCGTGCGCGGCTTCTCCTATTTTGGCGTTTCATTCGTCTATGTCATCTTTGAAGAAGGAACGGATATCTATTGGGCGCGCTCGCGGGTGCTGGAATACCTATCGGCCGCGGCCCGTAATCTGCCCGCCGGAGTCACACCATCCCTCGGCCCTGATGCGACAGGCGTCGGGTGGGTCTACCAGTATGCGGTGATGGCAAAGAACAGGGACTTGGCCGAACTGCGCTCGACGCAGGACTGGCAGGTCCAATTCGGACTTGCCAAATCAGAAGGCGTCGCAGAAGTCGCAAGCGTCGGCGGGTTCGTGCGGCAATACTCGATCGTTGTTGATCCACGTCGCCTCAAGGCATTCGACCTTCAACTCTCCCAAATCCGTGACGCTGTTCGCTCATCCAACATCGACGTCGGTGGGCGTGTCGTTGAACTCGCCGAGACCGAGTTCATGGTGCGTGGCCGAGGATACTTGCGCAATATTTACGATATCGAGGGCATCGTTCTGAAGTCTCAGGGCGGGACGCCTGTGCTTGTCCGCGACGTGGCGCGGGTCGAGCTGGCACCGGACGAGAGGAGAGGAATAACGGAACTCAACGGAGAAGGTGAAGTCGTCTCTGGAATTGCTGTCCAGCGATACGGGCAGAATGCGCTGACGGTCATCGACGGCATCAAAAAGCGCTTTGAAGAGTTGAAGAGTAGTCTTCCCGATGGAACAGAAATCGTACCGGTTTACGATCGCTCTGATCTCATTCACCGCGCCATCAACACGTTGACGTGGACGCTCTTCGAGGAGAGCGTGATCGTCGCTCTAGTCTGCATCGTATTCTTGCTTCACGCGCGAAGTGCTCTGGTCGCAATTATCACGCTGCCGCTCGGGATCTTGATCGCCTACATCTGCATGTATGCTCTCGGGCTGTCGTCAAACATCATGAGCCTTGGGGGCATCGCGATTGCTATTGGCGCCATGGTCGACGCCGCAATCGTCATGATCGAAAACGCCCACAAGCATCTGGAGCGGGCGGCGCCCGAGAAGCCAAGAACAGAGGTGTTGATAGAGGCCGCCAGTGAAGTCGGTCCCGCGCTGTTCTTCTCACTCCTAATCATCACCGTATCGTTCTTGCCCATCTTTGCCCTTGAGGCTCAGGAGGGACGGCTCTTTCATCCCCTTGCTTTTACAAAGACGTTTGCCATGGCGGCCGCGGCTTTGTTGTCCGTCACCGTTGTTCCGGCTCTGATGGTGCTGTTCGTGCGCGGGCGCATCATCCCCGAGCACAGGAATCCCGTGAATCGAGCGCTGATTGCCGTCTACCGTCCGGTGATCGATGCTGTGCTCAAGGCCAAAGCATTGACGATCGGGCTTGCAGCGGCCGTCCTCGTTGCCTCTATTTGGCCTGCCAGCAAGCTCGGTTCGGAGTTCATGCCCAACCTGAACGAGGGCACGTTGCTCTACATGCCGACGACGCTTCCGGGCCTTTCCATTACAAAGGCGGCGGAGCTGCTGCAGACCCAGAACAAGATCATCAAAGCCTTTCCCGAAGTTGAAAGTGTGTGGGGCAAGGCCGGCCGCGCTGGGACAGCAACGGATCCCGCGCCCACCGAGATGTTCGAGACCGTCATCAATCTCAAGCCGGAAAGCACATGGCGCGAAGGGATGACGGTCGACAAGCTCATTCAGGAGATGGATCGTGAACTCCAGTTCCCAGGCGTGTCCAATGCGTGGACCATGCCGATTAAGGCCCGCATCGATATGCTGGCAACGGGTATCCGAACCCCTGTGGGCGTAAAGGTTCTGGGACCTGATCTCGCAGTCATTGAGCGGCTTGCGCGTGAAACGGAAGCGGCCATCAAGACCGTGCCGGGAACATCGAGCGCATTCGCCGAGCGGATCATGGGCGGTTACTACTTGGAAATCACTCCCGACCGGGCTCAGCTGGCGCGATATGGTCTGATGATCGGCGACGTGCAGCAGGTGATCGCTTCGGCGATTGGAGCAGAACTGGTCACGACCACTGTTGAAGGACGCGAGCGGTATGCTGTCACGTTGCGTTATCCGCGCGATGTTCGTTCCGACCCCGAGACCATGGCCCGGGAAGTCCTTGTGCCACTTGCGAACGGCGCCTCTATTCCACTCGGACAGGTGGCCAGCATCAAGCGAACACAGGGCCCCGCATCCATTCGCACCGAGAATGCCCAGCTTGCCGCCTACATATTTGTCGACGCCCGCGATCGCGACCTGGGGAGCTACGTTGCCGATGCGCGCAAAGCTGTTGCCGACAGCGGTGACCTTTCCTCCCGG
Organism: uncultured Alphaproteobacteria bacterium; assembly: GCA_963778225.1. Taxonomy (GTDB): domain Bacteria; phylum Pseudomonadota; class Alphaproteobacteria; order Rhizobiales; family Hyphomicrobiaceae; genus JAGVSR01. The sequence goes on along the minus strand of CAVZTR010000013.1, from coordinate 209,170 downwards.
CTACTCGGCCGTCTGGAGCGGCCAGTTTGAGTACTACGAACGCGCAAAGCAGCGTCTCGCGATTGTCGTGCCGGTCACTCTCATGATCATACTACTTCTGCTCTATCTGAACTTCCGCCGCATGACTGAGACACTGATCGTCATGTTGTCTCTGCCGTTTGCCCTCGTTGGAGGGCTGTGGCTGATGTGGTGGCTCGGTTTCAACGTCTCGGTTGCCGTCGCTGTCGGCTTTATTGCACTGGCAGGCGTGGCTGCAGAGACGGGCGTGATCATGCTGGTCTACCTTGATCACGCTCTGGATCAGCGCCGTGCCATCGTGGCGCGTGAAGGGCGCGCGATGACGCTCGATGACATCAACGCGGCCATTATCGAAGGAGCTGTTGAACGCGTGCGGCCGAAGATGATGACCGTCATTGCCATCATGGCTGGGTTGCTGCCCATCCTGTGGAGTCATGGAACAGGATCGGAGGTCATGCAGAGGATCGCCGTGCCGATGGTCGGCGGCATGGTGTCGTCGGCGATCCTAACCCTTGTCGTGATCCCTGCAATCTATGCCGTGGTCAAGGCTCGCACTGAAGTGCGTGAAACCGGGGACATAGCCGCCCTAAGCTCGAAGGGGGCATGAGTGCAAAGTGCAACCGGCAATTGGTTGGCTGCGCTGAAAGCGTACATCCTGGTATCGATCGGTGCTCACCTCGCTTGGGAGATTTTACAGCTGCCCCTCTACACAATCTGGTCAACCGGAGGGCCACGCGAGATCGCCTTCGCCGTCGTACACTGTACTGGTGGCGATGCCGTGATCGCCATCACGGCGTTGAGCCTGGCCCTAGTGCTGGTCGGCAATGAAAACTGGCCGGACCAGTCCTATCGCAAAGTCTTGTTTGTCACTCTTCTCTTCGGTGTGAGCTATACGATCTTCAGCGAGTGGTTGAACGTGATCGTCCGCGGCAGTTGGGCCTACACGCCCGATATGCCTGTGGTACCGGTCCTCGGCACCGGCATTGGGCCATTGCTTCAATGGATCTTTGTGCCAATTGCAGCACTCAGCACCGCTAGGCGTGTCGCTGCGAGACGTAGCTAAGCGGCCACGCTCCTGCAAGATTGGCTTTGAATTCGTGGTAAGCGTCATGCGTGTTCGGCTGACACGACCATGGCTACTTCGAGCCGCTCTCGTCCTTGCTCTCGCTCCGGGCGTTTTTCTCGACCCAGGCGGTTAGTTTCTCCAGTTCCTTCTGGTTGCTCTGGATCGTTTCCTGGGCCAGTTCCTTCGATTTCGGCGTTATCTGCACCCTGGAGGCCGGCCCGCGCCATGGCTATGGCACCCTGATGGTGCGGGATCATTGAGCAGATCCATGCCACGTCCGCGTCCTTCGCTAACATGCCCATCATCATCGGGCCGTGCATATCCATCATAACTTGGTGCAGGTCTTTCTGGGTCTTCGTCATTTGAGCCATGATGTCCTGCATCTGCTGCGACATGCCGCCATCCATTTTCTGCATCATGTTGCCCTGGCCGCTGGCCTGCGCAGCCGAACGGCAGCCGTCAGGTAGATTGAACCCTGACTGACCCTGCATCTGGCCCTGCTGGGCGGAAGCGACAGTCATAATGGAGGCAGCGGCGAGCGCCGCGAGGATGGTCATCGACTTCATCGGTGTCTCCGACTGTTATTGCGTTGGTTAATTGTCTAAACGCGCGTCAGGGGATAGATCCCCGCTACTCGGAAGGCGAACTCCAGCTAAATATCCACTGGGGCTAGAAGTTCCAGCAGATGGCTGCCGAGCTTTATTATTCTCGAAGATACGGCGTTTACCATTATCCCGAATAGCCACCGACAGTGGCGCGGCGTGGTCGTTCATGTTGGCTGGGCAAATGAGCAGGCATTACGCGCAAGCCTATACAATCGGAAGTGCGCAAGTGCAGCACGGCCATTTAAAACCGCTCTGCAGAGATTGCAGACATCGTGGCCCAAGGTAGCCTCGGGCCAGAAGGCGGCGGCAGTGATGTCCGCAATGCTACCGTCCTCAACCGATGAGAACGGGAACGGACCGGGCCACATCCAAACTTGCAAGGTGCGAGCCGCCTCGGCACTGGCGCAAAGTTAGCTTCGTCCTAGGCCTACATAGATCCGGACTGAACCCTGCAAGATCTTTCTTTCGGGGGCTGCGAATTAAGTTTGCGCCTCACGTCACTCTCGCAAAAGGACCTGCAACGATGGTTGATGCGGATCGCCTCGGAAAAATCGCCTCAATTGGCCAAGACCTCATCACAACGCAGTTGACGATGGCAATGGAAACGCCATCTCAAGCCCTCGAAAGCGGTTGGGTGCTCGGGTATTGCTTCGGCGTGTTCGATGCACTCGCTCAACAAGCAGAACTTGATGATGACGATGACGTTTTCAGCCTCATCACCCTTGGCTTCCTCGGTCTCTTTGCGGACCCTGCCGATCCCGAGGCGGCAATGTTCGTGCGCCGATCCTTGGACTATCAGGATAATCCGCGTTTTCAAGAAGGTGCTGCCGCTGGAGGCAGCGACGTCTTCGTTTGGATTGCTGACCGCGCAAAGCCACCCAAGGCGCTGTTCGAGCAGCTCAACCGATGACCAAGTAGACTAGGCACACATAGCTTCGCGAAACTGTCTAGTAGGCGGCATGACGGTAGGCGTCGCCTCTTACGCTTTCGAGACCGGAAGCTGCCGATCAGGGAACGAAATGCGAGCGCCGTCACTACGCAGAGTTAGCGGACGTCGTCACCCATTTGTATTCCGTGGCTCTGTCATCCAGACGGCTTGGTCGCTCGGCACCTCATAGCGGACACTCGACGCCAGCACACTCGGGGAGGCAGTGTGGTTGCGACCTCTTCAATTGCACCCCCCGGCCGTAGAGACCGACAGCGGACACAGTTTAGGCCGAGGCGATTGGATCACAACGATAGCCACCGGCCATAAGCTTGCACGTCGATCATCGGCACGGTGCCGCTGAATTGCAATCGCGAGATCAGGTTGAACAGGAAGGCCGTCGCGGGCTTGCCGCCCTCCTGGAAGGTGTAGTGGCCTGTCCCGGGGTCGCAGCTGAACTGCCCGTGTGCGGCAACGCAACCGAACTCCAACCTGTCCTCGGCCGTACCTTCGCGCAATGCCACTTCCAAGGACGGACCCAAGGGAGGGTTCCAGTCGCTCTCGAAGGTCAGGATACCGCCGAGGATGGGGATCAGCGGCTTGGCCGGATAGACGCCGCCGGCATGCGGAATGGGCAGCGAGGTCCTGCGCAGCTTGCGAACGCTCGCCACTTTCCGGCGGGCGTAGCGCACCAGGTCTGCATTCAACGTCTGCTTCGCCTCGAACACGGCGTAGACGCTCTCGGCCGGTATGATGGTTTGACCCTGGTGCAAGAAGATGAACGGCGAATACTGTCGATCGAAGACGACGACGTCGATCTGTTCGCTGAACGCGCCCTCGCTGTCGACAACGAACGCTTTCGCCGCCTGGTAGCGCCTGGGCAGATAAAGGCTCAAGAGTTCGAGCCACACATTCTCGCTTGCATCGCCTTTGGTGCCGGGATGCGCCAGGCACGCCCGCGACGTGTGAAGTTTGTGCTGAATGTCGTCGTGCAGACCCGACAGGATGCGGGGAAGGGACCAGTCGCTCATTGCGATTGCTCCTTGAAAGGCGGTGTCGGCAGGATGCCCGCGCCGACCTCCACGGCGCGCGCGCCGGTCACCGGCCGCGCGGGATAGGCATCGAGCACGATCGCCGGCAGCAGCCGCTGCATTAGGTCAGAGAAGGTGAAACCGTAGTCGCGCCCGCTGTGCGGGCCGGTGACTTTGACGAGCTGGTCGATATCGCGGGCGCTGAAGCCGAGCGGGCCGAAGGCATCGATCAGCAATGCCCGGCGCTGTTCATCGTCGGGACGCGCGAACACCAGGATGTCAGCCGCTCGACGCTTGACAGCGGGATCGAGCGACGCCAGCCGGTTGGTACACATGACGACGGCCACGGGCAGTTTGTTCGAGGCGATGCGGTCGACGCCGCGGATCAGCGCGTTGACGCCGGCACGGTCCTCGTGGTGCATCTGCGCGGCCTCGCGGGACTGCGCCAGAGCATCGGCTTCGTCGATCAGCAGAACGATGCCGCCTTGGGCCTTGCCGGCAGCAGCCTTGAGCTTGGTTCCTTCGGCAACCGCATGATCGAACGCGGCCGACAGAAGCTGTGTCATTTCGCCGACGCGGCCCTGGCCTCGCGTCGACAGGCTCAACGGGAGCAGCGTGACGTCGATCTTTTCCTGCCGCGCAACGGTGTCGCCGACGGTCTCCGCAAGCTCGGTCTTGCCGGAGCCGACATCGCCGGCCAGCACCACGAGCGGCGGCCGGCGCAGCACAGATCGACAGCAGGCTTACGCTTTTCGGGTGATGGGTCGCATGCCACCGCTCCAGCCCAGCCGGATTGACCAGCAGACCCAGGATTTTGGTCAGCCGCGACTTGTGATCGTCAAGCCCGACCAGACGCGCATAGCGCTCCTGAATCATGATGTCCGGCTACACGTGCGGCGCTCGAACAAGTCCGTGGTAGGCGTCATAGCGGTCATCACCACCCCCTCACGCTGGACCGGTTGAGCGCGCGCCCACCCGATGAGTACGTCTGATCGTGGCTGAAATAGCCGTTGGCACCGGGTTCGGGTGCTCCGTTGCGCGACACCGGCAGCGTGCCCTTGAAGCACTGCTGCTCGTCGTAGCTCAAGCGGTCCCAGCGGCGCTGTAGGTCAGGTAGCTGTAGAACGACGCGCCCGACATCATGTCGCGCCGGGCCGCACCCGGCCAGGATCGTCATCGTTGGCGGCAGCCCCGGCCAGGTCGTGCGCGGTGTAGCGCAACGTCGGCTCGATCCAGTTGCCGTCGCGGCGATAGCCGTAGGTGACGGTGCCGAGGTAGCCCGCCTTGAGTAAGCCGACGATCTCGCCCTCGTACTCTGCGATGGTTGCATCGGACGGGCTGCCGTAAAGCCGCTGCACCGCTTCAGGTCGGTGGCGACCTTTGCGGCCAAATGGACCGCGTGTGTGGTGTGAACGCGACCGCCTCGGTATAGGAACAGCTGGTGCTCATGATTTTTGTTGTCCTTACGGCTGGAATGAGGTGCCGAAGACCTTCTGCCAGTAGCGGACGGTTTCGTGCTTGGTGGGGGCGGCAAGCGCTGCGTCGATGGCGTCGCCGGCATCGAGCGCGGCATCGACGATCGCGTCCGCCTGCTGGCGCTTATAGAGGCGCGATACGTTGTTCTTGGCGTTAACGGGGTCAATGATCTGCACCGGCTCGATGAACGTGCCGACGGTCCTGGGGTCGTAATAGTCGGCGAACACGATGCGCTCGCGCAGATCCGACTTCGCCACGTACGTGAAGAAGTCCTGCAAAGCCTCAGGATAGTCGTCGAGCCGCACGCCGCGATCGGCCAGATGCGCCAGGATCATCTCGATCATGAAGCTCTTGAACCGGAAGCCCTCGCGCTCCTGCTTCATGACGCGCGCCCAGAACTTCACCAGCCGCACGACCTGCGCGAAATGTACGTCGTTGGCGGCCTTGCGCTTGCGGGCGAACTCGAGGTGGTAGGGGATGTTCGTCCGCAGCAGCGAGCCATCATCCTGGCTGACCAGATCGCCGAACCAGTTCGGGTCGCCGGCATAGAGAATCGGCACCACATCGACATCCAGCCCGGTGCCGCGGAACGAGACCGTGACGCTGTAGGTCTGGGGCTGCACCTGGTCAGGGCTGAAGTTCGGGAAGGCTTTGCGCAGCCGCTCGGCGAGGTAGTCGAGCAGGGCGGCAATGTCGGACGGCGCGTCGGCCCCCGACACGTAGCAGGCAACGTCGATGTCATTGAGCGACCGCAGGGCCGTGCCCTTGGCGAGGCTCCCCGACAGCAGCATCTTCTTCAGCGTGAAATCCGGGTGCTCGTCGAGGTAACCTTCCAGCCGCTCGCGCAGGCGCCGCGCCTGGGCGCGGTACTCGTCCGCCTTGTCCTTCGGTAGATTCACGCGCTCTTGCGCAAAAGCGACAATGTCGCCGTGGTCAACATGTTGACGGCCCATAACTCATCCCTATCTAAGTTCGCAGCCCGTGCCTCGGACGCTGCATATTGCTGCCACGCTATACCGCTAATCCGCTAATGTGCGTATTTATGAGCCAGCTATGCGCCGCGACTCGGGGCCCTGTCAATAATTCTTTATCTCAGCGGTCGAAAAGCGAGCCTTCGGCGCGCGGCGTGCCGAGAACACCGAGCACGTTGAGCCGCACGCGGGCGGCGATGGTGGAGATCGTGAACCCGCTCGCGACTGCGGCGATCAGCTTGCCGCCCGTCTCGGAGTTGTTATCGACGGGGCCGAACGCGCCGGCCGCTTCGACGATCGGCCTCACGACATTCCGCACCTGTGTCGCCGGGGCGAGCAGGGCGCTCGCCGCGTAGCTTGCCTGCCATTCAAGCCAATCCGACGGCTTCGCCGAACTCGATCGAGTCCCGCTTGCAGTAGATGCCATTCGGCTCGTGATTCGCGGGAAGGCCGCTGATCTGCCGCGCTTTCTCGGCGAACAGGTAGGCATGCAGATGGACATGCCCGTATTCACGGGCAAGCGTCATGCGCAGACGGTTCTCATTGCTCGGCAAGTACCGGCGATGGCGACCTTCGGCTTGCCGTTGCCGGGCGGAACTCGGTGACGCCTTCGACGCGGACACCGAACCGGCTCAGATCGGCGAACTGGTCCAGGCTCTCGACATGCTCCTCGATAAACGTCTTCAGGTCTTCGGTCTCGAAGGGGAACCGGACTTCACCGTGCTTGGCTTTCAGGAAGTTCGCGGCCAACCGCTCGAACTCGCGGTCGAGCTCGTGCGGCTCGTAGTGGGGCCGTTCGCCGAAGCCATGCAGGGTGTCGCGAACATAGCGCATGCTATTTTTTGTCCAGTTCTCGCCGGAAGGCATGAAAAGCCCAGCTCGACTTGCTTCGGGGTGGCTTTCTGCACGCGCTTGCCGGTCGGCGTCGCTCAGGACGCCGGCGAGCGAGGTCAACAACTCATCTGTCACTTCCGGATGACGCAGGACCTTGACGAACTGCTTGATCAATTCGTCCGAGGTGGGGCTTCTGCGGTCGTGCTCGATATCGTTCAGGTATTGCGGGGTGATCGCTTGGCCGTCTTCCTTGATGATCTTCTCCGCGAGTTCCTTCTGGCTAAGCTTCTGCAATTTACGCGCAGATGCGATCAAGCTACCGAACGACGTCGAGTCGAGCGCCATGTCTTCTCTCCCAATTACACAAGTTACATTATTACGCGGATTAGCTGATTTGTGACGACAGTCAAGACGTCGTTGTCCGATACAGCCAAGCGCCTTGTCGCACCTCTACACACCGGCGCTATGCTTCCTTAAGCAGACCAGTCGAACCGACCGGGACGGCGTATTTTCATCGCACTGCTCAAGTTCCGCTAGTGGGATCTTTCTGACGGCTAGCGCATGTCAGCGATGGGCCAAAGGCAAACTCATTGTTCATGTCAGCCTGCATGAACCCAATTGTTATCTTCCATCGCTGCATCGGTTCCCGTTTCCACGGCACCGAGATATCCTCGGAATTTTGGCGCTCTGCGCGCCGGGCTGATATTGGAACTTTCGCGATAAGCGGCTCGTTTACTCGATTAGCTTGTCTGTGGGTCTGTGCGATCCGGCGGCACCAAACCCAGATGGAAGATCGTGATGTCCTACGCCCGCTTCGCTGTGATGATTGCGGCTTCGACCGTGATGATGTTCGGTCTCATGTACCTCAACACTTACGCGCTTGATCACGCCACCTTCAGCCAGACCAGATCATGGATGGCGTTGCTGATGGGGGCCGCCATGGCGGTCGTTATGATGGGCTTCATGTGGTCGATGTACAAGAACAAGACCGTGAACGCCGTGATCATCGGTGCGAGCGTCGTGGTGTTCGCAGCTTCGCTTTGGCTAGTACGGAGCCAAGAGACTGTTGACGATGTCAGTTATATGAGCGCGATGATCCCGCACCACTCTATCGCCATCATGACCAGTGAGCGCGCACATATCCGCGATCCGCGCGTGAGAAAACTCGCCGATGAGATTATCGAAGCTCAGGTGCGCGAGATAAATGAGTTGAAGGCTTTGATTGCCGATCTGCAAGCGAAGCCGGTGCCCAAGGACGCGAAGGATCTACCGCCTGTGTCGCCGGAGAAGTTAAATTAAGCACCTTAGGTTCGGCTTCACCCCGAGCGCATCGAGCCTTTGAAGCTATGCAATATGATCGCTCTGCTTTCCCGGCCAGTATGACGGCTTACAGCTCAATACCAGTCGAATTTCCACAGGTGAGGGAACTGCTGCTTAGGGCCACAAGCTGGACTGCGGTAGTTCAATGGGACCCAACTCATGTCGCGGACCGGTTAAATATTATGCGTCCTATCAAGCATAGTCGGAAGGCACTCCCTGTCTTTGACTCAGTTCCCGTCGATGGGTTATTGAAATTGCGCAAGGATTTGTCCGCGAGGCATGCGGCGCAACCTGTCCACATGTTGATTGCAGGCAACCTTTCAAGCCATGTCTGAGTATGCAGATCACAGCTGCTTGGTTTAATTTCGAGCCGATACGGCCTTGCGAATGAGCCGCTCGGCGCTGTCGGCGTCGAGCCACCCACCCACACTTGCGTCCTTGTCGGTGAAGAGTGTGGCATTCACGAAGAACTGTTCAATTTGCGACCGCGCCCCGGCATCCAGAGCCAAGTCACTTCCCAACGATCGAGCGCCGTCCCAGTCAGGCGCCAAGATCACCCGGGGGTTATTGACGCGACTACCGATACCTTTCTGATTAATTTGTAATGCAGCGATGGCTCTACAAGGAAGTACTGCGCCTGGAAAGGTGGCCAGTGGGGAGAGGCACATCGCATCCACAGCGTCGCCGTCGTCGCTCATAGTCCCTGGGATGAACCCCCAATCGAACGGATACGTAATGCCAAGAGCAAGGGTTCTCGACACTGTGAAGCCGCCAAGTGCCTCGTCGAACTTAAACTTGATTGAACTCCCACGCGGCGTTTCGACGACCATACGAACACGCCCGTTTCTGTCGAAGGGTTCAAGCGATGTGAAACTCAACATTGGTCCACCAGCAGGTCAAAATCACTCGCGCTTGTTACAGCCCGTCCTAGTCTCAATCTCAGGAGCATCATCCAGTGCACAAAGAGGACACTCAAAAATCGGCTTTCGATGCCTCCAGAAAACTGCTCAGGTTTTACGCCGCCGCCCCTTCAGGAGACCGGAGACGCTGCTCCACTTCTGATGATTTTCCATCTTGCCAACCTGTCTGATCAAGCTTCGCAGTTCTGGCTCAGCAACCCGACGCACTGCGGTTGAAATCGAAAACCACGCTCGTTCGCGCTGTCCTTCCTCTGGCCAGTGGTCTAGCGAAGACCGAACAGCAAGCAAGTAAACTGAAACCGTGTGGAGCTGATTGCCGTTTTGATGCGGCCGCAGATACTCATAGCTCCCAATCGGCTTTTTACCGATCTTCCCCGAAACTCCAGCCTCCTCCAGAGCTTCCCGCGCGGCGGCCTCGTGGGCTTTGAGACGCTTTGTTGGCCAACCCTTGGGGATGACCCACCGACCGGTATCTCGTGAGGTCACAAGCAGGATAACTGGCTTCTGGTCATCGGTAACGCAAACGCAAAGCGCACCGACTTGCTTCAAAGGTTTCATCCGTACAAAATTGGCCTGCTGTGCGCAGATGGCAAGGCAAGCGTACGAAAAATCCACTGTCACAAACGTGGGCCAGAACGACAACACTGCGAACAGCTCAAAAGGTTTTGTGACAGGCCCAGTGAGCCCAAATGCTACGCCGACCAGCCTACAAGCAGACAAAACCCTGGGCCCAATGCACCCCAACTCGATTTTGTTTTCACTATCTGTGACAACGCGGCCAACGAGATCTGTCCCTATTGGCCGGGGCACCCTATGACCGCGCATTGGGGGTTGCCCAACCCCTCCGCCGCTGAAGGCACTGAAGCTGAACGCACCTAGCGTTTGCCGACACCCATCGGATGCTCAACCAGAGCATCAGTATTTTCACGCATCTCCCTTTCGCCGCGCTCGACAAGTTATCTTTGCAGAAGCAGCTTGACGCAATTGGTTGGACGAAATCGTACGTGAACACTAGCCCGCTGAGAAAAGTTGCGTCGCTGGATGTCCGCACCGGGTTATGAGCACGCGTTGCGGCACTCGCAATCTCGTCGAGTGATCAGCAGCAGACGTGCCGTTGAATGCTCAAGTTGCCTGGGGTCGGGGCTATCGCAGTGTCCGCTACTGGGATTAAGCGTTGGCAAAGTCCGTGTGCAATATCGCAGTCCGTCCGGGTCTCCCGGACCCGACTGGACTTCGCCGCGGAAGGACGCATTGGTATCGGTAACGGCGGGCACCGGTAGGGCTCGACCGAGGATACTGGGTTCGCCTCGCGGAACGCGGGGCTTTGGGTGGTGGCACCGCTGAAAGCGGGCAGCCCGGAGCGCCAATGGCGGCGCTCCTAAACCAACGGAGCCCAACCATGACCACCAAGGCAATTGATAAACCCGCCAAGTCGGACAGGGCGGCCGTTGCGCGACGGGCAACGCGCGCTCCGGCCGCCGCCAAGACCGAGGCGCGCAAGCTCGAGCCGCCTCCAGTACAGCCTCGCGTTGAAGGTCACGTCACGAAGCATGCGCAGCTCCTGAACCTCCTGAACCGGCGTGAGGGCGCGAGCATTCCGGACATGATGGAGGCGACCGGCTGGCAGCAGCACAGCGTGCGCGGGTTCCTCGCCGGCACGGTCAAGAAGAAGATGGGGCTCGCTCTGACGTCGTCGAAGGCCGAGGGTGAAGTTCGTCGATACCGAATTGCGGCGCCGCGCGAGGTCGCTGACATGGCAAAGCCAGCCGTCGATATCGCGGCGGAGGTGTTGCGGCTGGAAGCCTCCCACTCATCGATTGCGCGCGGATTGGCGGCGTCTTCATCAGACGCAGCCGCCGAAGCGACTGAGCCGCGACATCCTGCTGCGCGGGATCACCTACAAGATGCAGGAGAGCGCGTTTGGCGGCCTCTCGAAATCCATTCTCCGCAAGTTGCAGACCTCCGCCCCCAGCGAAGCGTCTCCGGCCAAGAAGCGCGGCCACGGCCGTCGTTCAAGCCGGGGACGCGGCTCGTGCGCGAATGGCATGGGCTCACGCACACGGTCCTCGTCCTCGCGGACGGCGTTGAGTGGCGCGGCCAGCGATACCGATCACTCTCGGTCGTCGCGCGCGAGATCACCGGCGCACACTGGTCCGGGCCACGGTTCTTCGGCCTCACTGGAAGCACGCGCGATGGCTGAGGCAACGCTGGTCGACGCGGCGCGGAAGGCTTTGCCGATCTGACCGGCACTGAAGGACGCGGCGCTCATCGCGTCGGATGGCAGGCGCTCCGAACCTCTCGGCGGCCGCGTAATCGTCCGATCGCCTGATCGCGCTGCTGGAAGCTATCCTCGAGCAACTGCAGCAATTCCAGAGGCGGCTCGAATGAACCGCGTCGCCTGCGCCATCTACACGCGCAAGTCCTCCGACGAAGGGCTCGAGAAGGAGTTCAACTCGCTCGATGCGCAACGCGAGGCCTGCGCTGCCTACATCCTTAGCCAGAAGCATGCCGGCTGGGTCGGCCCTGCCAGATCTCTATGACGACGGCGGGCTGTCGGGCGGCACCATGGAGCGTCCTGCGCTGCAACGGCTGCTCGCCGACATCACGTCCGGCAAAGTGCAGATCGTGGTCGTCTACAAGGTCGACCGGCTGACGCGGTCGCTCGCTGATTTCGCCAAGATCGTCGACGTGCTGGACTCTCACGGCGCCTCGTTCGTGTCTGTGACGCAATCGTTCAACACGACGACCTCGATGGGCCGCCTCACGCTCAACATGCTGCTCTCGTTTGCCCAGTTCGAGCGCGAGATCGCGGGCGAACGCATCCGCGACAAGATCGCAGCGTCGAAGGCCAAGGGCATGTGGATGGGCGGCAACGTCCCGCTCGGCTATGACGTCAAGGAGCGCAAGCTGATCGTCAATGAAGCCGAAGCCGAGACGGTGCGCATGATCTTCCGGCGCTATGCGGAACTCGGCTCGGTCCGGATCCTCGCGGAGGAACTTGCCGGGCTGGCGTATCGTAAGTAAGCGCCGGCAAGGCGCCGGCGGTCGTCCTGGCGGGTGGCAACCGCTTTTCCCGCGGCGCGCTCTACACCTTGCTGCAGAATCCAATCTACCGGGGCGAGATTGGACATCAGGGGAAGGTCTACCCTGGTCAGCACGAAGCCATCGTTGAGGCCGAGCTACTGGAAACTCGTCCAAGACAAGCTGGCCGGCAATCGACAGGCCCGAGCGCTTGGCGCGACTGCAGAAGAGCCGAGCCTGCTTGCCGGGCTGATCGTGGACGGCGAAGGACACCGCATGACGCCGACGCATGCGGTCAAGAAGGGCCGGCGCTACCGGTACTATGTGTCGACGGCCCTCATAACCGAGTACGCGAACTCACCATGATAAAGGCTTGCGCGTGCCGGCAGGCGACGTCGAGGCGCTGGTCCTCGATCGGATTCGTGCATTTTTTGCTTCGGAGCAAAACGTCGGCAGAGACGTTGTCAATTTTTGGGCTCGACGCAGCTACGCTTCGCTCGTCACTCAAGAAGGCCGACGAACTCACGCACGGCTGGGCGGCCTTGCCGTCGATCAAGATTCGCGAACTCGTCCGGTCGATTGTCGAGCGCGTGTGTGTCCGTGTTGATGAAGTTGTCGTCAGCCTCAACCGAAAAGAGATCGCGAAAGTCCTAATTGGTGAAGCATCTCGAGATCTGTCAGGAGAACAGCTCGACACAACTGAACTCCGCGCCGAAGCCAGACTGCGCCGCGCGGGCAAAGGCATTCGACTGATTGTTGGAGGCGGTCGTGCTGCCAAGCCTGATCGCCAGATGATCGCTCTGCTCAGAAATGCGTATGCGACCCGCGATGCCTTGATGTCGGGACGCGATGCAACCATCGACGCACTCGCGCAGCGGCTCGGCGTCAAGCGGGACTATCTGTCAGCGCACATGCGCCTCACGTATCTCGCGCCCGGTATCGTCAAAGACCTCTTTGAAGGACGCCAGCCTGAGGCGCTCACAGCGGCACGCCTCGTCTCACTCTGCAAAGACCTGCCGCATGACTGGCAGCTTCAGCGGGCAGCCCTCGGAATTGAGACGCGATAGCGTCTGCCACGTCGCGAAAACGATGCGAGTCTGACCGGCCGAAAAAGGGCGACAGAGATAAAACGCGCAAAGAGCCGACGAACGTCGTGCAGAGACGGGGGGGGCGTACGGGATCGGAAAACTGACGTCGACAAGGCCCGGAAAAGACGCTAGATTTCCGCCTACGGAAATGGCATAATATGCAGCGATATCAATGAGTTAGACGGTGGCTGGGGGACTAGGATTCGAACCTAGACAGGCAGAGTCAGAGTCTGCAGTCCTACCATTAGACGATCCCCCAAGACCGTTCTGTCCGTAGCAGCTGGCCGCTACAGAGAGACGGGGCGTATAGCAGGTGTGTTCAAGGCGGGCAAGCCGTCGCTGGTGGGCCTCGGCGAGCGCGCGGCGTGCTGTCGAAGTGGGGCACCGGACGGGCTTTTCGGCGGGGCTGTGGGCGGGCATAAGGGCGCCTCGCTTCATAGGGCAGCCCAGGCATGATCCGTCTCGACAATATCGGCAAGCAGAACGGTCACCAGATCGTCTTCATCGAGGCATCGGCTGTTCTCAATCGGGGGGAGAAGGTGGGGCTCGTGGGTCCCAACGGAGCCGGCAAGACGACGCTGTTCCGGCTGATCACCGGCGAGGAGCAGCCCGACGAAGGCCAGGTCTCGACAGATCGCGGCATCACAATCGGCTACTTCAGCCAGGACGTGGGCGAGATGTCAGGGCGCAGCGCCGTTGCGGAGGTGATGGACGGGGCGGGACCCGTCAGCGATGTGGCGGCTGAACTTGCCGACCTCGAGGCGGCGATGGCGGATCCGAGCCGTGCCGCGGAGATGGAGGCCCTCATCGAGAGGTACGGCGAACTGCAGGCGCAGTTTGAGGATCTCGGCGGTTACGCGCTGGAAGGCAAGGCGCGCGAGGTTCTGGCAGGGCTCAGTTTTTCGCAGGAGATGATGGACGGTGACGTGGGTGCGCTGTCCGGCGGCTGGAAGATGCGCGTTGCACTCGCGCGCATTCTGCTGATGCGGCCTGACGTGATGCTCCTCGACGAACCGAGCAACCATCTCGATTTGGAAAGCCTGATCTGGCTGGAGCATTTCCTCAAGGGCTACGAAGGCGCGCTCATGATGACGTCGCACGATCGCGAGTTCATGGACCGCATTGTAAAGAAAATCATCGAGATCGATGGCGGCGCACTCACGACCTATTCAGGCGGATACGAATTCTACGTCGAGCAGCGTGGCCTGGCCGAGCGTCAGCAGCAGGCCCAGTTCGAGCGGCAGCAGGCGATGCTGGCGAAGGAGATGAGGTTTATCGAACGCTTCAAGGCGCGCGCGTCGCATGCGGCACAGGTGCAGAGCCGGGTGAAGAGTTTGGAGAAGATCGAGCGTGTAGAGCCGCCGAAGCGTCGCCAGACCGTTGTTTTCGATATCCCGCCGGCGCCGCGCTCGGGTGAAGAAGTCGCGACCTTGCGCGGCGTTCACAAGCGCTACGGGACACGCACGATCTATGACGGATTGGACTTCCAAGTGCGCAGGAAAGAGCGCTGGTGCGTCATGGGGATCAACGGGGCTGGCAAGTCGACGTTGCTCAAGCTCGTCACTCGGTCGACGGCGGCCGACGAAGGGACCGTGACGCTCGGAGCGAGTGTAAAAATGGGCTACTTCGCGCAGCACGCGATGGAGGTCCTTGATGGCGAGCGCACGGTTTTTCAGTCACTCGAAGATCATTTCCCGCAGGCCAATCAAGGATCATTGCGAACGCTGGCCGGCTGTTTCGGCTTCTCGGGGGACGATGTGGAGAAAAAGTGCCGCGTGCTTTCAGGAGGCGAGAAGGCGCGGCTCGTAATGGCGCAGATCCTGTTCGATCCGCCGAATTTTCTCGTTCTCGACGAGCCGACCAACCATCTTGATCTTGCGACCAAAGAAATGTTGATTGCGGCACTGGCGGCTTACGACGGGGCGATGTTGTTCGTCTCACATGACCGACGTTTTCTGGCCGCGCTTTCCAATCGCGTCTTGGAATTGACACCCGATGGCATTCACCGCTACGGCGGCGGATATACGGAATACGTTGCGCGGACGGGCCAGGAAGCTCCGGGACTTCACGGGTAAGGATCAGCGCGATGCTGATGCGCTTACTTGCCTGCCGCCGCGGCGCGGTTCTGTAGTCTCTGACGGAGTTTCGCGGCGGCTTCGCGACCCGTGGCGGCGGCAATATCGGCGCCGATCGTTGACGAGAGTTGGGGATCGCGCTGAAACGCGTAGCCACCGGTTATGATCACAAGGTCAGGGTTCAACGACGACTTGCGAACGCGGGTCAGACTACGAGCAAGCATTGGGGCGTCGCCGACGCGGCCGGCCGAGATGCCGACGGCGTCGTAGTGAGTGCTTTTCACCATCTTATCCAGGTCGTTCATGAACTGGAGTTCGCCGCAGCAGACGTCCCATCCTTCTCGCCAGAAATCCGCGCGGACGAGACACAGGCCCAACCGGTGACGTTCTTGCGGGAGCGTGATGAGCAGAATTCGATGCGAGGTGTCGGCGATCTTGCCGCCGGTGCAGAATGTCGAAGAGTGGGCAAGAATGATCTGCTGGATGTGATCCATGCCGCGCGCCACGTCGAGAAAATCGCGCACGTCACGTTCCCACATTTCGCCTAGCCGGAGTGCGGCGGGAACGAGGAGCCGTTCAAATAGAACATCGACGGCAAAGCCGCGCTCGATCAGTTCGTTGAAATGATCGAGGGCGACGGAGGCTTCCAATGCCAACGTTGCATCGGTGAAAGCGACGACGTCATCGTCGAGAGCGGGAATTGCGGGAAATGCACAGGTGTCCGGTTGGTGGTCGTCAATCAACCGGGGGATGATGTGCTTTTCGATCAGTTGGGCCAGGGCAGGGCGGTCTTCAGCAGGAGTTGGGGCTGTCCGAACAGGATCCAATCCGCTCACGATCTTGGTTGCTGACTTGCTGCTTCCCACCGTGCCGCTCCGCTGCTGAAGATCGATCGCTTAAATTTCCGGACTTGTGCTTGCACCGGATGCTCAGCAACGCGACGGAGTATGGGGGTCACAGCGGTGATGGGAAACAAAGAAAAAATGATGATGCCGGACGACGGCGGTCTCGTTGACGCATGGCAGAGAGTCCACTGTGGTAAAAATGTTTTGGGGCGATCAGTTTTTGCGCGGCATTGGTCGTAACCGATCATTAAAAGCCGCATTCTCCGCGCCTGTCATTGCCACTCAGTAGGTTCAATGTTTGCTGCAATCGCAACGGACTAAGAGTGTCGCACATGTTCGCCTGCACACCTCAGAAGGCAATCTTTCGCAGTTGCACACTGCGGGGTGTGGCTTTCAAGCCGCGGAGGCGTGGGCGGAGAAGAGACGGGCTTGGTCTTGTACCAAAGTATTAGACGCCCTGTGGATCAAAAGCGCTGGACGAGCGTTTAGGCGCGCTTGGACGACCTGCTTCACATCAAAAAACGCTCAGCGGCGGCCAGCCGTAAGCGGGGCGCTCATTGAGGGCCACGTCCAGTGGAGCGCCTGCCACAATCGGGAAAGTCGGTGCGCTGCCGGGGCGGCGCACGGCGGACGAGCCGTTTGGAGGAGAACCAGCCGGACTTTGTCGGTTGAGAACGCGGGGATCTCGGTGCCGCGCGTTGCCACGTCCCAGTCTGATTTGCAGTCGGGTGTCAGGACGGTGACGGGTTCGGAAAGGCGCGTGCTGAGATCGGTGAAGTTGGTGCGCAGTTGTTCGATCCAGTCATCGAAGCCATCCACCATGCGGCGGTCATCATAGCGGACGGCAATCTGAACGGGGGCAAGGTTCTGACGGCTGGCGCGCAGGCGATCGCCGAATAGAATGACTTCGGCAACGATCGGGCGCTCGGCAGCCCAGTCAGAGACTGCGCGGATCAGCTTCGGTACATCTGGAGCCAATCGGGCGTAATCGCCCTCATCTGCATCGGCTTCGACTCGTTGCATGGCATTCCCCTACCTTGCGACGATGTGACGGTAGTCAATGCGCAAGCTGGAGTCTGCAACTGCGTAGGTCGGAATTCATATTCTCCACAGCGTGTGAAGGCAGATGGCCGCGGGATCGTCTCCGCGGCCATCCAAAACGTGAAACTTACCACTTCCATCCGATGGCTTGGTCGACGGAGTAAGCGCCGCCGCCGCGGATCACGAAGCCGAGCGCGACGAGCCCCCAGAGAAGTGGATATTCGAGGCCGCCGGCCGTCCAGAAGAAGCCGTTGCCGAGATGGACGGCGAAAGCGGCGTAGGCCATCAGCACACACACGGCCAGAGCCGATAAACGTGTCATGAGGCCGAGCGCGAGGAAGAGGCCGCCGAAAAATTCCGTCCCGCCGGCAAGAGCCGCAAAGAGCAGTCCAGGCGTAAGTCCGAGGTTTGCCTCGAAAAACTGGGCTGTTCCGTCGAGGCCCGCGCCGCCGAACAGCCCGAAAAGCTTCTGGGCGCCGTGCGGAATTAGAGTAAGGCCGGCAGCGACACGGACGATGAGCCAGCCGATAGCGTCGGCCGAAGCTGACGTCGTCGAGCGATCGATCGTGATGGCGGCGTGAGTGGTGGCGGTGCTCATGGCATGTCCTTTCAAGTTATGATTTCGATCCTGGAATTACGGGGTCATGTCGAAGACGAGAACTTCCGACGACGCGGTGCTTGTGATTGCGAGATTGGACAGACCTTCGATCGCGGCGCCGTCTCCGGCTTCGAGGTGATTGCCGTTCAAATCGATAGAGCCGCGCGCGACTTGCACCCAGGCGACGCGTCCGCGACGCAAGGTGTGGGTCACGGTCTCGCCGGCTTCGAGCGCTGTCGTGTAGAGATCCACGTCCTGATGGATCGTGACCGATCCGTCGCGTCCGTCGCGGGAGCCGATGAGACGCAGGATGTTGCGCTTATCGGCCTGCGAGAACGACTTCTGCTCATAGCCGGGCGCCAAGCCCTTCCGCTCCGGCAGGATCCAGATCTGCAGGAAGTGGACGGGATCGGTGCGCGAGGCGTTGAACTCGCTGTGCCGAATGCCGGTGCCGGCGGACATGCGCTGCACATCTCCAGGGCGGATGGTGGAGCCGGTGCCGAGGCTGTCTTTATGTTCGAGGGCGCCTTCGAGGACGTAGGAGACAATCTCCATGTCGGCGTGGGGATGCGCGGGGAAGCCGCCGCCGCCGGCGACCACATCTTGGTTAATGACGCGCAGAGGGCCAAAGCCCATGTGGTTGTGGTCGTAGTAGTTGCCGAAAGAGAAGGTGTGGCGGCTGTCGAGCCAGCCGAAGTTGGCGCGGCCGCGATCGGCGGAGCGGCGGATTGTAATGCCGGTCGAGGTGGCCGGGGATGCGATTGCGGTGGTCATGGGAAACCTCCTGAGTTCGGGCCTCGTCGAAGCCCTGATGTGGGTCAAGATAGGTGCGAGACGGTTGCGCACCAATCCTCTATTATTGATCCACACTGCATCCATTATGGATACAATCGGATGGACAAGCTCGAGGCGATGAATGCATTCGCCAAGGTCGTGGCGCTGGGAAGCTACGCGGAAGCTGCCCGGGCGCTGGGCCTGACCCGATCGGCCGTGAGCAAGGCGGTGATGGAGTTGGAACATCATCTGGGCGCGCGACTGCTTGATCGGACGACGCGCCGTGTCGGCCCGACCGAGGCGGGGCTTGCCTATTACGAACGCTGTCTGGACGTCCTGTCGCGTATCGAAGAGACGGAGTTGCAAATCTCGCGGCTCCAGCACGAGCCGAAGGGTCTTTTGCGGATCAATGCGCCGATGTCGTTCGGCGCTCTCTATCTAGGCCGCGCCATTGCTGACTTCATGGTCGCCTATCCCGATCTCAGGATCGAACTCACGCTCACCGACCGTTTCATCGATCCGATCGAGGAGGGCGTGGACGTAACGATCCGGATCGCGGCACTGAATGATTCCAGTCTGATCGCGCGCAAACTGGCAGCAGCGCGGATTGTGATCG
Organism: uncultured Alphaproteobacteria bacterium; assembly: GCA_963778225.1. GTDB lineage: Bacteria > Pseudomonadota > Alphaproteobacteria > Rhizobiales > Hyphomicrobiaceae > JAGVSR01. Next base: position 189,946 of record CAVZTR010000013.1, on the reverse strand, counting down.
CGGCGTCACCCGAATACCTGCAACAGCACGGAACGCCCGCCACGCCGGCCGATCTTTTGCAACATCGTTGTCTCGTCTATGGCCACACCTCGACGCTCGCGAAGTGGCAGGTGCAGAGCGGCGGCGAGATCATCAGCACGCCGGTCAATTCGCGCGTGTGTTCGAACAACGGGGACGTTTTGCGTGCGGCGGCGCTCGCCGGACACGGGCTGATCAATCTCCCGACATTCCTGATTGGGCCAGACCTGGCGGAGGGACGTTTGCGTCTGGTCATGGTGGAGCATGCGCCGCCGCCATTGGGCATTTACGCGCTATATGCACCCAACAGATATCTTGCAGTGAAGACGCGGGTCTTTATCGATTTTCTGGCGCAGCGGTTTGGTGGCGTTCCCGAGTGGGACCGTTTTGCTCAGACTTCGGCGTCGTGACAGGCGGCGTCGATGCGCACGACCTGGCCATCGGCGAGGGAGAGGACGGTGGAAATCGTCCAGCCGTTGCGGATGGCGCCGGCGAAGGCGGCGTGGCGGCCGCAGTAGGTCTTGGACCAATGCCGGGTGCGACGAGCAACCCAATCCCGGTCGATGTCGCTGCTCCTCAGGCTGACGTCCTGGCGGAACACCATTGCCTTATGATCGCAAATGACCTCGATGCCGGAGAAGCGGGTCAGCGGGTCGACGTTGCTGCCGAACTTGGCCGAGAGGTTGTCGCGAACCTTCGAGAAGAGCTTGCAATAGTGCTGAGCATTCTCTTCCGGTTCATGGGCATTGATGGCGGTGGCGCCAGTCACAAAGCCGGCAAAAACAACTGTGCACGCGAGGGGATAGAGACGCATGAGACGCAACTCACAACAGGCGACCAATCTAGGTGACTGGAGCCTAGCCGTTGGTTCTTAAGAAGACGTTCCAGCGGCTGGTTTGCGGCGCGTCTTTGTTAACTTCCCGCAACGAGGGGACTTCGATGCAATCGCTTGACGCGCTTCGCCGGAACAAAGGATAAAGAGACATGAGGTTGGCTCTTATCCGGCAGATCGTGGCTCTCGTGACCGTGGTGCTCTTCACCGCCGGGACGGCACTGTCGGCTGCTGCCTCAACGCCGCATGCCCATCAAGATGGCGAGACGGCCCTCCATCACGGCCATGCGGGGCACCAGCCGCATGCCGGTGACTCTCACGATCTTGAACACGCGCACGATCATGGTCACGCGACCGTTCTTGACCAAGCCCCCGATGGCGGATCGGGCAAGTGCGATCACCCACAGCACGGGTGCTTTCACGCACATGCATCCTGCTGCGTGTCCGCATTGGTTGCGGCAGACATCCGCGCGCCGCAGCCGTCCAGAGCTGCATCAAAGATGGCGTGGTCGTTCGACGATCTTCCGTCCGGTCGCATGACGCACCCGCTGCTGAGGCCGCCGCGCGCCGCCGTCTAACGCGCAGGCAGATATCCTTTCGATTATTGCCTGCGCCGTTCACGGCATGGAGCACGGCTCATGAAGCCGTCCACCGGAGGCGTTCACACGCATCTGCGGCCATGCTGCAAAACTTCCATTTGCGCTGAGGCACGGCAAGACCATGAAACTCCTATCGCACTCTCTCCTTGCAGCGTTTCTTGCGCTGGCTGCGGCGTGGCCGGCGGCCGCGCATGAAGGGCACATTCACGCCGACGAGGCGGCGCCGATTGCGATCATGCCATCGACAGGGCCGCAGATCGAGAGCAGCGGATCCGTGTTCGAACTCGTGGCGACGGCGCGCGGGCACGAACTCACCATCTACCTCGACCGGGCCGATACGAATGTGCCGGTGGACGGTGCGACCATCGAGATTACGACCGACGGCAAGCCGCCGGTGGCGGCCAAGCCGATCGGGGCGGGCACGTATGAAGCCGAAGCGACGTGGCTCGATGAGCCGGGCGCCAAGCCGCTGGTGTTCACGGTGATGGCGGGTGAGGAGGCCGATCTTTTGAATGGTGTGTTGCAGGTTTCGCAACCCGTTTCGGCCTCTGCCGAGCAGCACTCTCTCATGGAACTGCTGGCGCAGCCGGTATCATGGCTGCTGATCGCCGGAGGAGTAATTGCCGGACTCGTCGTCGCGCTGATCTTGCGGCCTGCGTCACGCGGGACAACCGCCTTGCTGTTTGTGGCCGGTGCGCTCGTGTTCGCGATAACGCCTCCGGCAGAGGCGCATGAAGGACACGATCATGCGGAGGAAACGCCGGCGGCCGCGATGGCCATGGGAAACGTTCCGCGGCGACAGCCCGATGGGAGCGTATTCGTTCCCAAGGCGACGCAGCGACTTTTGGAAGTGCGAACGAAGCCGGTGCGAGAGGAGACGGCGCCGCGCACATTCGAAGCCATTGGAACTGTTATTGCGGATCCATCGGCGTTTGGCCGCGTGCAGGCGCCCATGGACGGCCTCGTGGAGCTTGGCGACCACGGCCTGCCGTATGTGGGTCAACGAGTGCAGGCGGGCCAGGTTCTCGCACGGTTATCGCCGACGATCCCCGTTGCCGATCTGGGAACGATGCAGCAGTTGCGGGCCGAAGTGGCAGGCAAGCTGAAGGTTGCCGAGCAGAAGCTGTCGCGTCTTTCGCGCATCTCGACTGTGGTGGCGCAAAGCGACATCGAAGATACGCGAGCCGAACTCGAGGCTCTGCGCGAGCAGCGCCGCGTTCTCGAGGAGAAGGATATCGAAAAATTCGAACTCAAAGCGCCGGTCAGTGGTGTGATCTCGGTGGCCAACGTGCGGGCAGGCCAGGTGGTGAGCGGGCGCGACACGCTGTTCGAGATCCTCGATCCCGATCGGCTCTGGGTGGAGGCCGCGGGCGCGGACATCCACGGCGACGATGATATCGCAGGCGGCGTCGCGTACGACGCGGACGGGCATACGCTGTCGCTCGCGTACATCGGACGATCGCCGACGCTGCGGCAGCAGTCGCAGTCGCTCTTGTTCCGGCTGACGGAACCGCACACGGGGCTGGCGGCCGGCGCTTCGGTTACGGTGGTCGCGCAGCGATCGGCGAACGATACGGGCATCATTCTCGCCGAGGATGCGGTGGTGCGCGGGGTGAATGGTCTGCCGCAGGTTTGGGTGAAGACGAGCCCGCAGCAGTTCAAGCCGGTGTTGGTGACATCACGGCCGCTCGACGGGGCGCGCGTGCTCATCACGGCGGGCCTCAATTCGGGCGACCGCGTGGTGACGCGCGGGGCCGAACTCATCAACCAAATTCGCTGAGAGGCGCTGCGCCATGTTCAACGCCATCGTTCGCGCCAGCCTCGCCAACAGGCTGTTCGTTTTTCTCGGCGGGCTTGTGCTCATGGCCTACGGGCTGATGACGTTGCAGCAGCTGCCGGTGGACGTGTTTCCCGATCTCAACCGGCCGACCGTGACGCTGATGTCTGAGGCGCACGGGCTGGCGCCGGAAGAGGTGGAGCAACTCGTGACGTTTCCGCTGGAGACGGCCATGAACGGAATGCCGGGGGTGGAGCGCGTGCGCTCTGTCTCGGGCGCCGGGCTCTCGGTGGTGACGATCGAATTCGGCTGGGACACGGACATCTATCGGGCGCGGCAGCAGGTGTCGGAACGGTTGCAACTCGTGCGCGATCAGCTGCCGGCGGACGTGGCGTCGCAGATGGGGCCGATCTCGTCGATCATGGGGGAGATCATGCTGATCGCCATGTCGAGCGCGACGGCCGATCCGATGCTGCTGCGCGAGACGGCGGATTTCACGGTGCGGCCGCGTTTGCTGACGGTGTCGGGCGTGGCGCAGGTGATCCCGATCGGGGGCGAGGTGCGCCAGTATCGCATCGTGCCCGATCCGCTGCGGATGGCAGGGCTCGACGTGACGATCGAGGATATCGAGAAGGCGATCCGGCAGTTCGGTTCGAACACGGGCGGCGGGTTCGTCGATCTCAACGCGCGCGAGTTCCTGATCCGCAACATCGCGCGATCAACGCGGATCGAGGATCTGCGCAACCTCGTCGTTGCCTATCGGGACGAGACGGTCATTTCGCTGTCGCAGGTGGCGACGGTGGATTTCGCGGCGCGGACGAAGCGCGGCGACGCGGGGTTCAACGGCAAGCCGGCGGTGATCCTCGCGGTGCAAAAGCAGCCGGGGGCGGACACGGTGCAGATCACGCGCGAGATCGAGGCGCTGCTGCCGGATTTGCAGCGCGTGATGCCGGCCGGTGTGACGGTGACGGACGTGCAGTTCCGTCAGGCGACGTTCATCGAGACGTCGATTGCGAATGTGATGCGCGTGCTGGTGGAAGCGCTGGTGATCGTGGCGGTGGTGCTGTTCATTTTCCTGCTCAACTGGCAGACGACGCTGATCTCGATCGTGGCGATCCCACTGTCGGTGCTGGCGACGGTGCTGGTTTTTCAGATGATGGGCCTTGGCATCAACACGATGACCTTGGGCGGGCTTGCGATTGCGATCGGGGCGCTGGTCGATGATGCGGTGGTGGATGTTGAAAACATCTATCGACGGCTGGGGCAGTGGCGGGCATCGGGCGGGCGCGACCGGCGGAGCCGTGTCGGAGGTGGTGGCGGATGCCTCGATCGAGGTGCGGTCGGGTATCCTCTATGCGACGGCGATCATCGTCTTGGTGTTCCTGCCGCTGTTTGCGCTGTCGGGCATCGAGGGGCGGCTGTTCACGCCGCTGGGGATCGCGTTCATCGTTTCCATTCTGGCCAGCCTTGGGGTGGCGATGACGGTGACGCCGGTGCTGTCGGTGTGGCTGCTGCCGCGGATGGCGCATCTGGAGGAGCAGGATTCGCGATTGTTGCGGGTCCTGAAGCGGTGGCAGGAGCGCGGGCTGGAGTGGAGCTTTGCGCATTCGCGCGCGGTGTTCGGGCTGCCGGTGTTGGCGGTACTGGCTGCGCTGGGAGCGGGACTGCTGTTGCCGCGCGCGTTTCTGCCGAGCTTCAACGAGGGGACGGTGCTCGTCAGCGTGACGTTGCAGCCGGGGATCAGCCTGGCGGAATCGGATCGCATCGGGCGGCTGGCGGAGCAGATCGCGGCGCAGGTTCCCGAGGTGAAGTCCGTTGGGCGGCGGACGGGGCGGGCGGAACTCGACGAGCACGCGGAGGGCGTGCACACGAGCGAACTCGATCTCGATCTCAAGCCGTCGGATCGCGGGCGCGAAGAGGTGCTGCTCGATCTCAGGTCGCGGCTGTCGGTGCTGCCGGTGAGTGTGAGTGTCGGGCAGCCGATTGCACATCGGCTCGATCATATGCTGTCGGGCGTGAGGGCGCAGATCGCGCTCAAGATCTATGGCGACGATACGGATACGCTGCGCGGGCTGGCAGCTCAGTTCGAGGAGCGGATACGCAGTATTCCCGGCATCACCGACTTGCAGACCGAGAAACAGGTGCGCATTCCGCAATTGCAGGTGCGGGTCGATTACGAGAAGGCGAAGCGGTACGGGCTCAATCCGAATGATGTGACGTCGGTGTTGGAGACGTTGTCGAACGGGCGCGTGGTGTCGCAGATCGTGGACCAGTCCAAGCGGTTCGACGTGGTCTTGCGGCTGGCGGATGAGGATCGCAGCACACGTGCGCTTGGCGACATGCTGATCGCGAGCCCTGCAGGGAGAATTCCGCTCAGGACGATCGCGGAGGTGGTGGAGACGGATGGGCCGAACCAGATCCAGCGCGAGAACGGGCGACGGAGGATCGCCGTGTTCGCCAACTCGGATGGGTCGGATCTGGCGCGCATCGTTGATGATATTCGCGACGTGCTGGCGGACACGAAGCTGCCGCAGGGGTATTTTACGAGTCTCGAAGGGCAGTTCCAGGCGCAGGAGGAAGCCTCGCAGCTGATCCTGTGGCTCTCGATGGTGTCGCTGCTGCTGATTTTCGCGGTTCTTTATAGCCGGTACAAGTCGGCGGTGTTGGCACTGATCATCATGGGCAACGTACCGCTGGCGCTGATCGGCAGCGTGGCGGCGTTGTGGATCGCGGGGCAGTCGTTCTCAGTCGCGAGTGCGATCGGGTTCATCACGCTGGCGGGGATCGCGACACGCAACGGGATCCTGAAGATCAGCCACTACATCAATCTCGCTCTGTTCGAAGGCGAGACATTCGGGAAGGCGCTGGTCGTGCGCGGGACGCTCGAACGATTGCGGCCTGTCCTGATGACGGCGCTGTCGGCGGGAATTGCGCTTGTGCCGCTGATGATCGGAGCAGATGAGCCGGGCAAGGAGATCCTCCATCCCGTGGCGGTGACGATTTTCGGCGGGCTCTTTTCCGCGACACTGATCGATGCGTTCCTCACGCCGGCGCTGTTCCTGCGGTTTGGGCGCAAGCCACTGGAGCGACTGCTGGTGGCAAAGGACGAGCAGCGCGAAGTCCATGCCTTCTGAAAAATGGGAGAACTGACATGACCAAATGGACGATGATTGCGGTTGCAGCCATGCTGATGGCCGCGCCTGCCGCAGCGCACGAGGGCCACAAGCACGATACCGGCTCGAATGGTGGCAAATTCGTCGAGAATGGCCACCACAAGCTGGAAGTTGTCGCCAAGGATGGGACGCTCGAGGTGTTCGTGACCGGCGAAGATGGCTCGCCGGAGGAGACTGTGGGTGCGAAGGCGAGTGCGGTGATCTTATCCGGCGGAAAGAAGAGTGAGGTAGCGCTGGCGCCGGCAGAGGGCAATCTTCTCAAGGGCACGGGGCCGTTCACAGCGGGCAAGGGCACGACGATTGTCCTGACGCTGACCATGCCTGGCCACAAACCCGAGCAGTCGCGGGTGAAACTCGACTGAGGCGATCTTCGCTCATGGTGCGGAAATCATAAGCCCGGCCGCCATTTGCGGCCGGTGCGCGACTGTGGCAACACTCTCCACAAGGCCTGCCGATAGAACGGGCCCGTCCGGGAGACTGATTTGTCCATGGCATCCTCTGTTGCGAGCACGAGCGGCGTGCGTTGCGCGTCGAGCGCCAGCGGTAATCTCGTTGAGGTTGTTGCGCAGCTGAAGGCTGGGCTTGGGCCGGGGACGTTCCAGCACATCATCGCGTACTTTTCTGCAGACTATGACGCGGAGGCGCTCGTCGCCGCGTTGACGGCCGCGTTTCCGGGGTCTCCAATTTCAGGCTGTTCGACGGCGGGGGCGATCACGCCGGGCGGCATGGTGGACGAGGGCGTGTTGTTGATCGCCTTTCCGCACTCAGGCTTCACGGTGCATGCGGGTGTGGTCGAGAACGTGTCCGAGTTTGGTGTCGAGCGGGCGACGGAACTTGCGCGGCGCTTGAGAAGCCGGCTTCGGAGCGACGACGGCGAACGGCGCATGAGCGCGTTCGCGATGATCCTGGTGGATGGGACCTCCAATACGGAGGAGTCGCTGGTCGCCGCCGTTCACTGGGCGATCGAGCACGTCCCTCTCATCGGCGGCTCGGCCGGGGATGGGCTGACGTTTCGCGGCGCGGTGGTCGTGAATGAAAGCCGGGTGATGGCAGATGCCGCCGTTCTGATCCTCGTTGAGACCGCCGTGCCGTTCCGGGTCTTCAAAACGCAGAACTTCGAGCCGACGCCGATCAAACTCGTCGTGACGGCGGCGGACACAGAACGGCGCATCGTCATGGAATTGAACGCCGAGCCGGCGGCGCTGGAGTATGCGTCGGCCATTGGCCTGCTGCCTGATGATCTCGGTCCGTTCAGTTTCGCGGCCTACCCGCTCGTCGTCAAAGTCGGCGGCAATTACTATTGCCGCTCTATCCGCAATATGAACGAAGACGGCTCGCTCTCGTTCTTTTGTGCCATCGACGAGGGGCTCGTGTTCACGGTAGCACGTCCTCAGGACATGTTGCGTGCCACGCAGGAAGCTCTCGACGAGATCGGCCAGGAGATTGGCGGGATCGACTTCGTCATCGGGTTTGATTGTGTGCTGCGCCGGCTCGATGCCGAAAACCGGCAGATCCGCCATCAGATGGAAGACATGTACCGGCGTTACAGGATCGTTGGCTTCCACACTTACGGCGAACAATTCAACGCGATGCACTTGAATCAGACGTTGACGGGCATTGCATTCGGTAAGGGTACGGGCGGCGCGCCATGAAAAGCGACGAAGTCAGTTACCCGATCCCGCCACGGCACGACGGGCCGGGTTCGGAACTTGAGCGTCGGCTGGAAAAGCTCGCGCGGATCAATGCCGCGCTTATGCAGCGCGTCGAGCGTTCGATGGATCAGCAAGCGAACGCGTATTCGCTCTTCCAGACCGCCATTGGGCTCGAGGGCCAGGTGCGTATTCGCACCGACCAGTTGAAGACCGCGCTTGACCGCCTCGAACAAGCCAACAGCGAACTGATGCTGGCCCGGGACGCGGCCGAGCGTGCGAACCGGTTCAAGACGCGTTTTTTCACAGCGGTCGGTCATGACCTGCTGCAGCCGCTGCACGCCGCGAGGCTGACCCTTTCCGCCATGCTCGACGGCGAAGGCGATCGGGAGCAGCAGCGGCTTGGAGGACAGGTCGACCATGCGCTGTCGACGATCGAAGAGCTGTTGAAGACCATTCTTGATCTGTCGCGGCTCGAAGCGGGTGTGACCGAGCCGCAGATCCGACTGATCGACGTGGACGAATTGTTCAGCAGCGTCGTGGGTGATCTCGCGCCGATCGCACGTGCCAAGTCATTGAAGCTGGGTCACAGGCCCACGAGGTTGATGGTGCGGTCCGATCCGCTGATGTTGCGACGGATCATGCAGAACCTGGTCGCCAACGCGGTGCATTATACGGACAGAGGGCGTATCCGGTTGTTGGCGAGACGGCGGGGCCTGAGCGTCCGGCTCGAAGTCTGGGATACGGGACCGGGCATTCCGCAGGTGGAGCGGGATCGAATTTTCGAAGAGTTCCAGCGCGGCACGGCTTCGGAAACAGCGCGCGTCGGCGGGTTTGGCCTCGGATTGTCTATCGTGCAGCGCATGTCGGAGGCGCTTGAACATGATCTGGGACTATGTTCCCGCGTCGGCCGCGGATCGTGTTTCACGGTGATGGCTCCGTTCGCAACGATGCGAGCGCCGCAGCAGGTGGTGGAGACGCATGTTGCGCCCGGCTACGGTTTGCCGGCATCGCATGTGCTTGTGATTGAAAACGAGCCGACGGTCGTCGAGGCGATGCGGGCGCTGCTGATGCGCTGGGGGTGCCAGGTGCGCGTGGCGGCTTCGGCGGAAGATGTGGAGGCGATGTTTAACGAGACGCCGGAGTACAGCCCGGACGTGGTGCTCGCCGACTACCACCTCAACCGGGGGCAGACCGGCGTCGCTGTCGTGGCAGATCTGCGGCGGCGACTGGGCGTTGAGGTTCCAGCAATCGTGATTTCGGCCGACAGATCGCTGACGCAGTCTTCACTGGCCGCGGCTGGGCCATTCGAACTGCTCCGCAAGCCGGTGAAGCCGGCGGAACTCAGGGCGCTGATGCGCCATGTGATCACCAGCGGGGCGTAATCGGTCGCGCCTCACTAACCGCCGACAAGTTTGTCAAAATCGATGCGGCTGACTTCGATGACGGCCTGCGTTCGCGAGGCGACGTCGAGCTTGCGAAGGATCTCCGACACGTGGGCCTTGACGGTGGTTTCACCGACGCCGAGTTCGTGCGCGATCTGCTTGTTGAGAAGACCCTGGCGCAGCATGTTCAAGACGCGCAGTTGCTGGGGTGTGAGCGAAGATAGGCGCGTGCCGATGTCGGACGCGCCGGCCGCATCGCGAGCGGGCGGCTGATAGGTTTTTGGCAGCGTGAGGTTGCCCTGCATGACCGTGTCGATCGCTTCGGCCAGTTCCGGCTTGCGGGCCGACTTGGGGATGAAGCCAGCCGCGCCGAGCGTGATGGCTTCGTGGATGACGCGACTGTCTTCGAGTGCCGACACGATGACAATCGGCTGCTTGGGGTCGATGCCGCGCAGTTCGAGGAAGCCCTCGAAGCCTGCAACACCCGGCATGGAGAGATCGAGGAGGACCAGGTCGAAGCGCTCGCCGCGGCCCATCATTTCCTTTGCCGCGTCGATCGAGGATGCTTCCTTGATGTTCGCGGCGGGGTGAGACGCCTTGATGGCCAAGGTCAGCGCATCGCGGAACAGAGGGTGGTCGTCCACCACCAGAAAGTTTTCGTCCATCGTCTCGGGCCTCAGGACTTGAGACCGCCCCGCACCGGGACGGCTTATCGATCTCTCGTGTGGTCTACGTGACCCCGGGGTCTGTGTCAAAAAAGTTGCAGTGGGCCGGGCGAAGTTGGGCGCGTCGCTGGGCGCGCTGGTCGCCGAATTGTGCGCTAAGCGCTGGTTCGGCTTGGAATCATGGCTTCCGCGGGCGCCAATTTAGAGCGTTTGTTCAAACGGTTGCTTTCCCCGGAGCGAGGGGGTGCCCGCTTGGAAAGGGATTTTCGGTCCTCTATAGTGCGGCACGGCGGGTGAGGGAACCGGCCTGGCATGTTGGCGTGGTGTCGCGTTGTTCTCGAACGGCGTTTCAACGGCGCTCGCCCGTGCGCCATCCGATTCCGCTGCGCGGGGTCAGCCGGATGGTGCGGTAGGACTTGGGGAGCACGGGTTTGATGAGATGCAATCCTTGGCGATGGCTTTGGGGCCTTTTGCTGATCGCCCCGTTGAGTTGGATCGTCCTCCATCTCCATCAGGCAGACATCGAGTCCGATTTGCGCGTGCGCGCGACCGAGGCGCTCGAGCGCGCCGGGCTCGGATGGGCGGCCACCTCGTTTTCCGGCCGTGATGCGGTTTTGACGGGACTGGCGGCGGAAGAGACGGACCCGTCCAAGGCCGCCGATCTGGTGCGCCGTGTCTGGGGCGTGCGCGTGGTCGATGCGCGGACCGATCTCATCAAAACGGTCGAGACCTTCGTCTGGTCGGCGACGCGGGAGCCCGGTGGGACTGTGCGCTTGAGCGGCTTCGTGCCGGGAGAGCCTGCGCGCAAATCCATTTTGCAGGCCGTTCGCGCGACTTTGCCGGGCCTACGGGTGAACGACGACATGAAGCTGGCGCGCGGTGGACCGGCGCGGGACGTTTTCATTTCCGGTGCTGGATTTGGGCTCAAGCAACTCGCGGCCCTGCAAGAGGGGAGCGTCGAGCTTTCCGACACAAAACTGTCGATTGCCGGTATCGCGCCGGATCAGGGGAGCCTGAAGGCGGTGCGGTCGCGGTTGAAGACGATGCCGGCGGGGATCACGCTGGCACGGGACGCGATCACCGGACCGAAGATCGCGAACTATGTGTGGGGGGCGGTGGCGACCGCGAACCAAATCGTGCTGTCGGGCTATGCGCCGTCGGCGGATGTGCGCGATGAGCTGTTCCAGAAGGCGAAGAAGCTGTTTCCCGACAGGGCGATCGTCGATCGGGTCGAAATTGCCGACGGGGCGCCGGAGGGATTCGTGGCGGCAGCGGGTGGTGGCCTCGATCAGCTTTATCAGCTGCGGGCGGGGGAACTTGCGCTGTCGGGACGGTCGGTGATGCTCGAAGGCGAGGCCGACGACAAGGCGACGGCAGACGCCGTCACGGAGGCTTTCAAGTCGGCCGTTCCCGCGCCGCTGACGGCACAGGCAAAGATCGTTGCGCCAGAACCGCCGCCACCGCCGCCGGCACCAGCTGTGGAGCCTGAACCGGCGCCGGCCGTGCAGCCCGAACCGCCAGCGGCGGCGCCCGTGGCCGAGGCACCGTCTCCGCCGGCGGCTCCGCAAGCCTATGTCACGACGGCGCGGATCGAAGGTGGGCAGATCGAGCTGACAGGAAATGTGCCGAGCGAAGATGAGCGCATCGCGCTCGTTGCGGCGACGCGCGGGCGCTTCCCGGATCTGTCGGTGAAGGACAGCCTGGACGTGAAGCCCGGTGCCGGTGACGGCTGGCGGGCTTGCCTGCTGGCTGGGATCAGCGGACTTGGCCGTCTGACGACGGGCGATCTGACGCTCAGCGACGGAACGGTAGCCGTGAAGGGTGTCACGGACGACGACGAGGTGGCGAAGGTTCTGGCGGCGGACGTCAAGGGTGCGGCGAGCCGAGACTGCGAGACCGTCGTCCAGGTGACAAGCACCGGCGAAAAGCAGGCGGCGGCGCGCCAACGGGCGGAGGAAGAGGCGCGGCTTGCGGCCGAGGCGAAGGCCAAGGAAGAAGAGCAGCAGCGTCTAGCCGCCGAGATGGAAGCGCGGCGCAAGGCTGAGGAAGAAGCGGCAGCGAAGGCGGCTGCCGATGCGCAGGCGGCGGCAGCGCGCGCTGAGGACGACGCGCGGCTTGCGGCGGCGCGGGCCGAGGCCGATCGGTGCGAGAAGCTGATCGGTGCGGCGGTTGCCAAAGGCGTGATCAACTTCCAGCGGGCGGACGCGACGCTCGATCCGAAGAGCAAGCCGACGCTGGATGAACTGGCGAAGATCGTGAACCAGTGTCCGGCGTTCAAGATCAGCGTGGAGGGCCACACGGATTCGGAAGGCATTCCGGAGCGCAACAACCCGCTGTCGGAGCGCCGTGCGAAGGCCGTGAGCGATTATCTGACGGCCGCGGGCGTAGATGCGTCGCGTCTTTCGACGGTGGGCTACGGGGCGGAGCGGCCGATCGCGGAGAACGAGACGGCGGCTGGGCGCGCGAAGAACCGGCGCATCGAGTTCAAGGTGATTGCCGAGTAGGCAGGCAGGGCAGAGCAGGGAGCGGCGCTCGGGTGACGGGCATCGGCCGGGGGAGTTGAGATGGATTATCTGCTGATCAAGCTGATCTGGTACGTCGCCGGCGCCTTTGCGTTCGGTGTTTTCGCGGGTTGGGTGTCGTGCGGTGAGCCCGAGGACTGACGGCGTGCAGCCGTTTGCCGTCGATGGTTCGAAGGAGTTAGGTTTCCATGATTACGCTCGCCCTGCAGATCTTCCTGCTGTTGCTCTCGGCCTATCTCGCCGGATGCATGGTGGGATGCATGCTCCGCCGCGCGCTGCATGAACCGAAGATGGTTCCAGTGGCTGTGCCTGTCGAAGCAACGCCGCGCGCACCGCTGTCGCCGGAAACGACGCGGTTCGAGACGGCACTGACGGGCAAGCTGCTGCCGCCGCAGCCGATCGCGGCGCCGGGCGAGCCTGTCGTGGAGGTGCGTCCTCGTCCGGCACAGCAGCCGGTCGCGCGGGATGGCGGGACGGCGGAGATCGAGATCAAGAAGGCGCCGGTAGCGCCGCCGCAGCCGGAACCAGAGCCGCAGCCAGAAGCCGTTGTCGAAGCTGCGCCAGAGCCTGAACCTGCGCCACCACCCGAGCCCGCCGCTGCTGAGCCGCCTCCGGAGCCGGTTGTCGCTGAACAGGAACCGCTGCCGCCGCCTCCTCCCCCGCCGCCTCCGCCGATGAGCGGCGCGGCTCAGATGGCGAGCTATGCGGCTGTTGCCGCCGCTGCTGCCGCGGCGCGCGCCATCGCGGCCGCAGACGCTGCCGCTGCTGCCAAGGCGGCGGAGCCAGAACCTGAACCTGAACCAGAACCTGACCTTGAACCGGAACTGGTTGCGATTGAGGAGCCGGCCGTCGCGTTTGAGGCTGAGCCGGTCGTGGACGTGCCGGCCGCTCCCGAACCTGAGGTTGCTCCGGTAGCGGCTGAGCCGGCGCTGCCGCCTGAGGATCTGAAACGCATCCGCGGGATCGAACGGGAACTTGAAGAGCGTCTCAACGCGCTTGGTGTGCGCCGTTTCAGCGATATTGCGTCGTGGTCGGCGGGGGATGTAACCCGTTTCAGCCAGACGCTTGGACTTCTTGGCCGCATTGAACAGGAAAACTGGATCGAACAGGCGCAGATCCTCGCGCGTGGCGCCGACACGGATTACTCGCGCCGTCAGCGCGTCGCGGCGACAACCTCGGCTGTCGGAATGGCTGCGGCGGCAGCGAGTGCTGCGGCCAATGCCACGGCGCAGAAGAGCGCGGGTCCCGATCGCTTTACGCGCATCATTGGCGTCGATGCCGACACCGAAAAGGTGCTCTTCGGGTTGGGGTACTCGCGCTATTCGGAGATTGCGAAGTGGACCTCGGCGGATGTCGAACGCGTTGAGAGCGCGATCGGGCGTCCGGGCCGCGTCGGGCTCGACAACTGGATCGAGCAGGCGCGCGTGCTCGCGCGGTATGCGGGCGACGCAACCGAGCCGCGTCCTGTTCGGCTGGCGGACGCGATCCGTGAAAACAAGACGCAGAAGGCGGCAGAGCCGGTGTCGCGTCCCGATATGGCGGGCTTGCGCTCGGTTCGATCGCAGGCGCTGCGTGGAGATGGTTCAGCGCTGGGCGGGCGTATCGACGATCTGAAGCGTGTGCGCGGCATCGGTGTGCTGATCGAGAAGCGGCTCAATGCGCTGGGCATCTCATCGTACGAGCAGATTGCGAATTGGACGAAAGCCGATATCGACAGCGTGAGTTCGCAACTCGACTTCAAGGGCAGGATCGAGCGCGAGAATTGGATCGAGCAAGCGCGCATTCTGGCATCCGGAGGCCAGACGGAGTTTTCGCGCCGTGTCGATCGCGGTGAGGTGGAGACGAGCAAAGACAACTGACGGGGCCATTGATCGCTTGCGATCACGCAGGGTCCGTGCGTTCCAGAAACCGGCGGACTTCCGTCATGGAGGCCTTGTCGCGCAGCCACGGCGCGTGACCTTGTCCAGCGATTGCGAGTTCGGTGAGATCGGGGTGGCGCTGGCGCATGGTGTCCACCGTTGCTTCCGACAGCAGATCGGAATTGATGCCGCGAATGACCATAACGGGCAGTCGCTTTAGGGCTTCGAACTGAGCCCAAAGCGGCGGGATCGGGCCGTCGATGGATGAGAAGGCCTGGCCGAGTTTCGCATCGTAGCCGGGCGCGGGGCGGCCCTTTCGCTCATTGAACAGCTGGCGGGCGATCGGCTCCCACTCTTCTTCGCTGACGGAGGTGAACGCGTTCTTGTTCATATCGCGGACCATCGCCGCGGCTTCCTTCCAGTCGCGTGGAAGCGGTGTGCGGCCGACGTACGATGCGATGCGGGACAGGCCATCGCGTTCGATCACCGGGCCGATGTCGTTGAGGATGACGGGGCCGAGGAAGCCGGGTTGGGCCGCCGCCATTACCATGGCGATCAGTCCGCCACGCGAGGTGCCGAGAATGGCCGCGCCTTCGAGGCTGCGCGCGATCATGAAGTCGAGCGCGTCCTGCATTTCGCAGGGGACCGTGTAGTTGCGCCAATCTTTATCGTAGTCCGACAGTCCGCGACCGCGGGAATCGAGTGTGTAGACATCGCGGGCGCGATCACCGGAGGACAAGTCGAGCGCGATTTCGTGGAAGTCGCGGCTGTTGCGCGTCAAGCCGGGCAGGCAGAGGACGGGACGGAGGGGCTTGCGCGCGGATTGGGGCGACGCATGGCGCGCTCGATAGCGGCGGGCGTAGAGTTTCAGGCCGGTGCGCTGAATGAACGTGATGTCTTCGAAGCGCTGCGGCGCTGTCGTCATTATAAAAAGCCCCTATCCCCAATATCACTCGTTGCGGCCTGATCAGCCGTCGGACGCGGCGTCATCCCGTTCGTCCGGCTGGGCGGCCGGTAGCGGGATGGCACCTCCAGCGACGCGCGCGCGCATCAAATCCTTATCGAGGCGCACCGCGACGTCTGATTCGCCGAGACGCGCCCGATACACCTGCACGTTCGCCAGAACCTTGGCAACGTACTCGCGCGTTTCCTGGATCGGGATGCGCTCGATCCAGTCGATGGGATCGATGGCGGGATCGCGCGGATCGCCGAACTCGCGGATCCATTGGCGGGCGCGGCCGGGACCGGCGTTGTAGCCGGCCATCGTGAGGATGTAGGAGCCGGTGAAATCCTGCATGCGGTCGCCGATGTAAGCCGAGCCCATCATGGTGTTGTAGGCGGGATCGGACAGAAGTCGTTTGATATCGCATTTGATCTTGTAGTCGCGGCAGACGTGCTGCGCCGTCACAGTCATAACCTGAAGCAGACCCTTGGCGCCCGCGCCTGAGACCGTGAGCGTGTTGAATTCCGTTTCCTGGCGCGCAATGCCGAGCAGGAATGCTGTTTCGGGTGGTTTGCGCAGCGGCGAATAGGCCGGGAATGGGTGGACGGGATAGGCATAGTAGAAAAGGTTTTTCCGATCTGCGATGCCGGCTTTCGCGGTGCGCACGGCCGACTGCGTATCGCCGATGGCTTCCGCAAGGTGTGCAATCATCGCGAGTTCGGCCTCGCTCTTCAGGTGAAATCGCAGTTGCACCAGGAAGACGCGGCTGATCGAGCGATCGAGTTTGGCTTTGGTGGCGATGACGACAGCTTTCGCGGCGTCGAGGTTGTTGAATTTTTCGATTTCGTCAGCGGTCGGGGCTGCCGGTGGTGTGATGGGAAAGCTCGTGGCGCCTGGATCGATTTTCTGCAGCGCAAGGAGTGCATGAAAGGCGTCCCGGTCGCGCGTGGCTTCCGTGTAGGCCGCCAGAGCAGCGGGTTTGTCCTTCAGGGCTTCGGCCGTTCGACCGACCCAGTAGTTGGCTTTCGCGCGGCTCAGCGGACCGTCCGCCGCCTTCTGCATGGTTGCGAAATGCTGCTTGGCTTTGGCGGGATCCTTCAAGTAGCGCAAGGCAATCCACCCCGCCATGAAGGACTGGTCTTTAAGCGGGTTGACGGTCAGGGGGCCCGCGTCGCTGACGATCTCGTAGGCGAGTTTTGGCTTGCCCTTGCGCAGCGATGCGTAGGCGAGCGTGCGCCGTTCGATCCACCATTCGTCGTTGTTGTTGACGGCGCCGGGTGCCGTCGGGACCGTCAGCATGATCGTGGCGGCTTCGTCGATCTTGTCGGCGCGCCGCAGGGCCTGGATCTTATGGAAGGTGAAGCCCCAGTCGGCGGTGTCGCTAGCCGGTGCCTTTTGGATGAGCGTGAGCGCGCCCTTCTGCTGCATGAAAACGGCGAGGCGGGCTTCGGCGCGTTTGCGCTCGACTTCGGGCAGCAGCGCGATGACGCGTTTGGCGGTCGCGGCGCGGCTGTTGCGATCGTCTTTATAGCGGACGTCGTCGATGATGAGACGGTCGAGGCGGGCTTTGTGGTCGGCCAGCGTCAGCAGCGAACCGAAGCGGGCGAGAAAGCCGGTTTCAAACTTCGCGCCAAGCGTCATGTCCCGCCAGGCTTTGACAGCGTGCTTGCGGGCGTCTTCGGTTTTGCCCTCGGCGAGATAGGTGGAGGCGAGTGCTGCAAATCCGGCGCCGTGGTCGGGACCGCCTTTGGCGAAGGCTGCGCGAATTTGGGGAGCGTTGCCGCCGCCGATGAAGAGAGCTTCCTCATAGCGCTGGGTGAGGAGACGACGCTCGGGCCAGGCGGGGTTTGCGTCGAGGAAGGCGCGGTAGTCGGCGGCCGAGCCAAAGCCGCTGCGCAGGCGGTGCCATGTCGCCAGTTTGGCAGCGACGGGATTTGCAAGGCGCGCGCGGTGCTGGTCGCCTTCTTCGGGCTTGCCGGAGGCATACGCTTTCATGGCATCGCGCAGGGCGGTGGCGTCTTCGTCTGAGATCTTGGTGGCCAGCAGCGGCGCAATCGCTTTGTCGTAGCGGGCGGTATGGGCCGCTTCGGCGGAGTCGGGCTTATGAGGGCTCGGCAGAAGTGGGCGCTCGATCGCCGCGGTTTGTGCCGGTGCGGCGGCGAGGGGGTCTGTCCGCCCGACCGTCGAAGGCAGCAGCGTGACCACTAGGGCTGTGCAACCCATGAACGCAAACGGCTTCAGCGTCTTGTTTCGGACTGGCTTGTTTGAGGCTGGCAATGCGGGACCTTTCTCATGCGAGCCGATTGTGCCGGGCCGCCGTTCCTGTCGCCTTGCGGCGGTCCGCCCGACCGCCTAATGTCGCGGCCATTCGATCGAGCGGCCTTTGCTGCGCCGCCGTTCTTCGTGTCAGGCAACGTAACAACCGGGTTGGCCCACTTCAAGGCGAAGGCGGGCGCCGGCGATCGTTTCCGTCATGTGGAACTTTTCCAGAAATGATCGTCCAAGCAAGTACTTGGATGCGACGCACGACAGGGTGAAGGCATGTTCAAGGGGTCGCTGACAGCGCTCATTACGCCGTTCAAGAACGGCAAGCTCGACGAGGACGCGCTGGCGCGATTCGTCGACTGGCAGATTACGGAGGGGACCCACGGCCTCGTTCCCACGGGGACGACCGGCGAGAGTCCGACGCTCGATTACGATGAACACAAGCGGGTGATCGAGATCACGATCGCGGCGGCGCGCGGGCGTGTGCCCGTGATGGCGGGCACGGGTTCGAACTCGACGGAGGAGGCGATCGAACTTTCCACGTTTGCCGAGGAGGCCGGCGCGTCGGGGCTTTTGATCGTGACGCCGTACTACAACAAGCCGACGCAAGAGGGGCTCTACCAGCACTTCAAGGCGGTCAACGACGCGGTCAATATTCCGATCTTCATCTACAATATTCCGCCGCGGTCGATCGTCGACATGTCGGTGGCAACGATGGCGCGGCTGTACGAGTTGAAGAACATTGCGGGCGTCAAGGATGCGACGGCCAATCTGGCGCGCGTCTCGCAGCAGCGGGCAGCGATGGGTGCGGAGTTCCTGCAGTTCTCGGGCGAGGATGCGACGGCGCTGGCGTTCATGGCGCATGGCGGCCACGGGTGTATTTCGGTCGTCTCGAACATCGCGCCGCGGTTGTGTGCCGAATTCCAGAATGCGTGCATGCGCGGTGACTTCAAGACGGCGCTGGCACTTCAGGATCGTCTGATGCCGCTGCACGATGCGATGTTTTGCGAGACCAATCCCGGACCGGTGAAGTATGCGGCGTCGCGGCTCGGGCTGTGCACGGAGGATATGCGGCTGCCGATGGTTCCGCTGACCGAAGGTGCGCGCAAGATCGTCGATGATGCGATGGCGAAGGCAGGGCTCCTGACCGCGGTCGCTGCCGAGTGAAATCTGTTTCAACGCCGAGCGCACGAAACCCAGCGAGGATCACGGGCCATGGCCGCTGCCAAGGATGACGCGCGCAAGCTCGTCGCCGAAAACCGGCGGGCCCGGCACGAATTCTTTCTCACCGACACCTGGGAAGCCGGTCTCATGCTGACCGGCACCGAAGTGAAGTCGTTGCGCAAAGGTCAGGCGAATATCGCCGAGAGCTATGCCTCGTTCGAAGACGACGGGCTCTATCTGATCAACTCATATATTCCGGAGTACAGTCAGGCCGGGCGATTTTTCCAGCATGAGCCGCGGCGCAAGAGGCGTTTGCTGCTACACAAGGCCGAGATGGCGAAGCTGTTTCAGGCCGTGGAGCGCAAGGGCATGACCATCGTGCCCGTGGAGATGTACTTCAATGCCAAGGGTATTGCGAAATTGAAGCTGGCGCTGGCAGAGGGCAAAAAGCTCACCGACAAGCGTCAGGACGCGGCCAAACGCGACTGGCAGCGGCAGAAAGCGCGGATCATGCGCGAGAAGGGCTGAGCTGATGGCCGTGACCGACTGCCCGTATCCCGCTCCGAAAGACGACGGCGCCGCTGCGCATCTGGTGGCGGGCGTGGAGTTGCCCGATATCGAGTTGCCCACCACCACGGGGGATCGGCTGTCGCTGGCCAGGATCAGCGGGCTCAGTATCATTTTCGTGTATCCGTGGACCGGGCGTCCGGGGCACGCCAATCCGCCAGGCTGGGACAACATCCCCGGCGCGCATGGGTCGACACCCGAGGCGCAGGGGTTCGAGGAGCTGATCGAACATTATAAGGCGCGTGGAATTCAGATTGTCGGGCTCAGCACGCAGTCGCGCGAATGGCAGCGCGAGTTCGCGTCGCGGATCGGGCTCACGTATCCGCTGATGAGCGATGCGGAACTCAAAGTGGCTGACGCGCTGCAGCTGCCGCGCTTTCAAACGGGCGGGGTCGCGTATCTGAAGCGTCTGACACTGATGTGCCGGGACGGTCTGATCGTGCGAGCGTTCTATCCTGTGCATCCGCCGGAGAAGCATGCTGCGGATCTGCTGGCGATGCTGTGACCGGCGCGGGCGATCACATGATGTCGCCGACGATTTCTTCTGCGGAGTAGCCGAGCTTTTCCAGGCCCTCCTCCAGATAATCGGCAAGGAGCGGCATTCCCAGCAGGTACTTCGATGTGGCATTGGCGCGCTCGGAGCGCGCGGTTTCCATGGCCTCGGCAAACTCTTCGGCTTCGAACGTGCCGCGGCCGACCCATGCGAGCGCCACGAGGGCTGCCTGTTCGTCGTCGTTCAAGGCGCCGATAAAGCCGGCTAGTTCTTCGCTCGTCGGGTCGTCGGCGAAGTCCTCGAGAATGGCATTGGGGTCTTCTTCCGCGTCGCCCTCGTCGGTCGTGTCGTTCCAGGCGCCGACCTTGGCGCCGTACTCGCGCGCCTTGACGATGACGTGGCCAACCTTCTCCGGCGCGATGCCGAAATCAGTGATTGGCTCGTACGATTCACGTTGTTTCATGCACGGCTCCTTCGCCACGGCATAGGCTAACCTAGCATGCCTAATCCGATCTGCACACGATCTGGCATAGATCAAATTCAGGTGCGGTCGAGTTCGGTGCGTATGGCTTCGAAAACGGCGTGGAACATGGGCGCGGTTAACCGGCCGGTGTTGGTGTTGTAGCGAGAGCAGTGGAAGCTATCGAACAACATAAGGCCCGGCCCAATCGCGTGGCGGGCGCCGTGGGCAAAAGCGAACGACGATTTGCGCAGGTTCAGGGTCGCAAGTGTTTGATCGTGAGCGATACGGCCGAGAGCGAGGACGGCGCGCAAGCGCGGCAAGGCTGCGCAGCGGGCGGCGAAAAACGGTCGGCAGTTTGTGATTTCTTCGGGCGTGGGTTTGTTCTCGGGCGGGACGCAGCGGACGGCGTTGGTGATCATGCAGTCGACGAGTTCGAGGCCATCGACTGGATCAGCGCGATACGTTCCCTTGGCGAACCCGTAGGTGAGAAGGGTGGCGTAGAGGAGTTCACCAGCGTAGTCGCCGGTGAACGGACGCCCGGTTCGATTGGCACCCTTCAGGCCCGGCGCAAGGCCGACAATGAGAAGGCGGGCGTCGTCTCGTCCGAAGGAGGGGACGGGGGCATTGAACCAGTGGGGCTCGTGCTGCCGGTAATGATCACGGAAAGCAGCCAGACGCGGACATCGCCGACAGTCGAGCGGAGCTTCCGGTGGTGTGCTCAAGTGATCGACGGAGCTGGCAGGGGTGGCGGGCATGCGCGGCCATTATCACGGCCGCGCCGAAAAGCAGAGCGTTCAGACTTCCTCTTCGGACACATCGTAATCCTGAAAGCTCGCCGGGGTGCGTAGATCCCCGCCGGTGGCTTGAGTGGCGGGCGAGCGGCTCGCGGAATACGTGCGCGGTTCGCGCGCCGGGCGTGTTCCCGGATCGCGACCGATGACAGTCTCCAGATCTGCAAGGTCGATAAACTGATCAGACTGGCGCCGAAGTTCATCGGCGACCATCGGCTGCTGCGTCTGGAGGGTGGACACCACGCTGACGCGCTTGCCGCGCTGCTGCAGAGCATTGACCAGCGAACGGAAATCACCGTCGCCGGAGAAAAGGACAATGTGGTCGAGGCTGTCGGCAAGGCGCATAGCGTCCACCGCAAGCTCAATGTCCATGTTGCCTTTGACTTTGCGGCGGCCGCTCGCATCGGTAAATTCGCGGGTGGGCTTCGTCACCATCGTGTAGCCGTTGTAGTCGAGCCAGTCGATCAACGGGCGGATAGATGAGTATTCCTGATCTTCAGCCAACGCGGTATAATATAAGGCCCTGACGAGATGGCACTTTCCGCGAAAATGCGTCAGCAGACGCTTGTAGTCGATATCAAACCCGAGGGCCTTCGACGTCGCGTACAGATTGGCGCCGTCAATGAACAAGGCAACTCGTTCGTTCTGGTAAAAATGCATTGTTTTCAGCCTTTATCGCGTGGTGCGCGAGTCTTGATCATCTTTTTCTTTGGTTTCGCCGATGGATCGGCGAGTGTCCAGCGATTCTGATCGCTGTTCGGCAAATTTCCCGGGCTTTAACTTACTGGGCGTTAACGCCATGGAGCGCGGATTAATGATTGACGTTTATAGGTCAGTGACCGCCTCCTGGCGAGGGAGACTTTCCTGATGGGAATTAAACTATAGCAATGATAATGATTTAGCACGTCAATGCTCAGTCAACGTACCAAGCGAAATGGTCGCCTCGCTTGCACCGCTCGAATTCCTATGTCAGTAGTGGATCGATTGGTCGGCAGGCTCTGCGCGACCCCTTCATCGTTTGCAAACTCCAAGTGGCTGGAAGGCCTCCGAGTCACAGCCAGATAAGTTGCGGCAATAACGTCACCGCCCGACGTTTGTTCCCTGAAATCCCCAAGGTCGAGGACTGATATAGGATGGCTCGCGTCACTGTAGAAGACTGTGTCGACAAGGTTCAAAATCGGTTCGAGCTCGTGCTGCTCGCCGCGCATCGGGCCCGCAACATCGCGAACGGCAGCCCGGTCACCATCGATCAGGAAAACGACAAAAACCCCGTGATCGCGCTGCGCGAAATTGCGGAACAGGCGATCCCGCCCGACGACATGCGTGAGAGCTTGATCCACTCCATTCAGAAGAACGTCGAAGTCGATGAGCCGGAAGCGGGAGCCGCGCCTGTTCTGGCGATTGAGCGCCGCGCGCCGATCCTCGGCCGGGACGACCAGTCCAGCGATACGCAGGTCGACGTGCTCACGGAAGAGCAGCTGCTGCGCGGTCTGGAGAGCATGACGCCGTCCGAGCCGTCCTCGTCGGGAACCGGACCGGCCAATCCGCGCGAACGCGGCCGCTAACGTATCCGGTCCGGAGCCAACCGCCCGGTCCGATCCCATTAACGCCGCGCGCAGGTCTCTCTCAGGAGGCGTGCCGCGGCGTTTTCGTTTAGACTTCTCGTCCGCGGCTGCCCGAGGACCCATAAGCCCCCATGATGCGCCAATACGAACTCGTCGAACGGGTTCAGAAGTACGATCCGAAAGCCAACGAGGCGCTGCTGAACCGCGCCTACGTCTACGCCATGAAGGCGCATGGCAATCAGAAGCGTGCGTCGGGCGATCCCTACTTTTCCCATCCGCTCGAAGTGGCCGCGATCCTGACGGACCTGAAGCTCGACGACGCGACTGTGGCGACGGCACTTCTGCACGACGTGATCGAAGACACGGACGCGACGCGGGCCGAGATCGATCAGCTCTTCGGGGCGGAGATCGGCGCGCTCGTCGATGGGCTCACGAAGATCAAGCGGCTCGATCTGGTATCGAAGCAAACCGAGCAGGCGGAGAATTTTCGCAAGCTCCTGATCGCCATTTCGACTGACATTCGCGTGCTGCTCGTGAAACTCGCGGACCGGCTGCACAACATGCGTACGCTGGAGCACATGAAGCCGGGAAGCCGGCAGCGCATTTCGGAGGAGACGCTCGACATCTATGCGCCGCTGGCCGGCCGCATGGGCATGCAGGCAATCCGTGACGAACTGGAGGATCACGCATTCCGCTGGCTGCATGCGGACGCCTACAAGGCGGTGACGGACAAGCTGCGGGAGTTGCGCGCCAAGAACGAGGGGCTCGTCGACGAGATCGAGACCGCTTTGACGGCCAAACTGCGTGAAGTCGGTATCGAGGCGGTGGTCTCGGGACGAGAGAAGAAGCCGTACTCGATCTGGCGCAAGATGACGAATAAGCAGATCTCTCTGGAGCAACTTTCCGACATCTATGCGTTTCGCGTGACGAGCAAGGATATCGCGGATTGCTACCGGGTTCTGGGCGTGTCGCACACAACGTGGCGGGCGGTGCCGGGGCGGTTCAAGGATTACATTTCGACGCCCAAGCAAAACAATTATCAGTCGATCCACACGACGGTGGTGGGGCCGCGGCATCAGCGGGTGGAATTGCAGATCCGGACGCACCTGATGCATCAGGTGGCCGAATACGGCGTCGCGGCGCATGCGCTCTACAAGGACATGACCAAAGGCGCTATTGCCGCCGGCTCGATGACGTCGCTCGACGACAAGGAGCATGGTCCGTACGTGTGGCTCCGGCGGATGGTCGAAACGCTGCTGGAGGGGTCGAACCCGGAAGAATTTCTGGAGCACACCAAGCTCGAACTCTTCCAAGATCAGGTGTTCTGCTTCACGCCGAAGGGACGGCTCATTGCATTGCCGCGCGGGGCGACGCCGCTCGATTTCGCTTACGCCGTGCATACGGATGTCGGCAACGCGGCGGTTGGAGCCTATGTGAACGGCCGGCATGTGCCGATCGACACGCGGTTGCGGAACGGCGATGAGGTCGAGATCCGCACCTCCAAGGGGCACGTGCCGCCGGCGGCGTGGGAGAGCCTGTGCGTCACAGGCCGGGCGCAGAGCGCTATTCGCCGGGCGGCGCGCGAGGCGGTTCGCCGTCAGTACGTGGAACTGGGACGGCGGCTTGCGACGGCGGCGTTCGAGGCGGCGCACGTGACCTACACAGACGACGCGGTGAAGCGCGTCCTGTCGAAGTTCACGCACAAATCTCTCGATGAGTTGCTGGCCGCGGTGGCGCGAGGGGAGTTGCCGGCGGGTGATGTGTTGAAGGCGGTGTCGCCGGAGGCGGTGCAGGCGGCAGCGACGCAGAGCGTTCTGGAAAATCCGCTGAAGGGCTGGGTGGATCTGACCAAGGTTTCAGGCTTGCGCGTCAGGGCGCCGGCGCCGGGGTCAGGTGCGGGGCAGTTGTCCTCGGCCATCGCGCTGCGCGGGTTGAAAGACGATGTGCCGGTGATCTTCGAGGAAGGCGGCGCGGTGCCCGGCGATCGGATCGTGGGCGTTCTGGAGCCCGGCGCCGGCATTCGCATTTTCCAGATTCACTCGCCACGCCTGCAAGCGTATGAGCACCAGCGCTGGATCGACATGTCGTGGGATATCGATCCCGACAAGCAGGAGCGCTTTCCAGCGCGGCTCAGCGTGACGGCGCCCAACAGGCCGGGATCGCTCGCAGCCATCGCGGAGGTCATCGGCGAGGCCGAGGGCAACATCGACAACCTTAAAATGATCCGGCGTGCGTCCGACTTCACGGAATTGCGTATCGAGTTGGAAGTGTTCGACCTCGCCCATTTGAACCGGATCATCGCGGGGCTTCGCCAGAAAGACATCGTCAGCCAGGTCGACCGCGTCTTCGAGTGACGGCCGATCGAGCGCAAACAGGACCGACTATGAGCAGCGCGTATGCGACTTCGAATTTTCTGCGTCTCGGCGTCAACATCGACCATGTGGCGACGATCCGAAACGCGCGCGGCGGGCGGCATCCCGATCCGCTGAGGGCGGCGCATCTGGCGGTGGAGGCAGGTGCGGATGGCATCACGGCGCATTTGCGCGAGGACCGGCGGCACATTTCCGACGGCGACATCGCGCGGCTGAAGTCAGAACTGACGCGTCCTCTGAACCTCGAGATGGCGGCAACGGACGAAATGCTGGCGATTGCGCTGAGGCATGTTCCCAATGCGTGCTGCCTCGTTCCCGAACGGCGGGAGGAGCGCACGACGGAAGGTGGTCTCGACGTGATCCGTGGCGGGGAGCCGTTGAAAAAGATCGTGCACAGCCTGCGGGATGCGGGGATCAGGGTGTCGCTGTTCATCGAGGCGGACGCCCGGGCGATCGAGGCTTCAGCGCATATGGGGGCCGACATCGTGGAATTGCACACGGGGCAATATTGCGAGCGGGCGCTGGAGGACGATGCAAAAGGCGTGGCCAAGGAAGTGGAGCGTCTGCGTAAAGCTGCGCAACTGGCCGATGAGATGGGCCTCGAGGTCCATGCCGGCCATGGCCTGACCTACAATACGGTAGCGCCCGTGGCGCGCATGCCGCAGATGGTCGAACTCAATATCGGTCATTTTCTAATCGGCGAGGCCATCTTCGGCGGACTGCACTCGGCCATCCGGCACATGCGGACGCTCATGGATCAGGCGCGCGCCGAGCCGAAGCGGCCCTTGGCGGCACAATGATCCTGGGTATCGGGAACGACATCATCGATATCCGCCGCATCGAGGCTACGCTGGCGCGGTTTGGCGATCGATTTCTGGCGCGGGTCTATACCGACGTGGAGCGCGCGAAATCAGATCGCCGGGCGGAACGGGCCGCATCTTATGCGAAGCGGTTTGCGGCCAAGGAGGCGTGCGCGAAGGCGCTCGGCACCGGGTTGCGGCACGGCGTTTACTGGCGCGACATGGGCGTTGTTAACCTGCCGACCGGACGGCCGACGCTCACGCTCACGGGTGGGGCTGCGGCGCATTTGGCCCGGCTCACGCCGGATGGTTACGAAGCGAAGATCGATCTCACCATCACCGATGACTATCCGATGGCGGAAGCCATTGTAATCATTTCGTGTCTGCCCACTAAAGAGGAGCGCCGGGGTTGAGGACCCTGGATAACGCTGGCGATAGAGCTGATTTGCGCGGAGAAGGGCGAACCGGTATAGCGGGCCCCTGAATTCGCTGCTTGGCCGGACAGGGGCTCAGGGCTGGCGGCATTGGAGAGAACATGGCGTCCAATTCGAACGCGCGGTCGTCGCGCTACTATGGGATGCGGGACACGATCGTCGTCGTCCTGCAAGCCCTCGCGATCGCGCTCTTCGTGCGCGTGTTTTTCTATCAGCCATTCAACATTCCGTCGGGCTCGATGAAGGAGACGCTGCTGGTCGGCGATTACCTGTTCGTTTCGAAGCTCTCGTATGGGTACAGCCGGTTTTCATTTCCGTTCTCACCCGATTTGTTTTCCGGCCGCATCTTTGCTTCCGAGCCCGAGCGCGGAGACGTCGCCGTTTTCAAGCTGCCGCGCGACAATTCCACGGACTACATCAAGCGCGTCATCGGCCTGCCGGGCGACGAGATCGAAGTCCGCGGCGGTCAGCTCGTGATCAACGGCACGCCCGTGCCGAAGGTGGCGAAGGGCTCGTTCACGACGGTGGATGACGACGGGTCGTTCATCGAGGTCCCGTCATTCCTGGAGACGCTGCCGAACGGGGTCACCTACACGGTGCTCGATGCCCAGGAGAACGGGCCGTTCGACAACGTCGGGCCGTACAAGGTTCCAGCCGGCCACTACTTCATGATGGGCGACAACCGGGACAACTCGACCGACAGCCGCGCGCAGCGGGCGGTGGGGTACGTGCCGTTTGAGAACTTTGTCGGGCGGGCGGAAATCATCTTCTTCTCGGCCGCCGTCGATGAGCCGAATGCGTTGCGCTGGACCAGCCCTTGGACGTGGCCGTTCGACGTGCGCTGGAGCCGGTTCTTCAATCTCGTTCGTTGACGGAGCCCTGGTGTTCAAGGCTCGCAAATACAAGGACCTGGAGCAGAAGCTCGGGTATAAGTTCAAAAAAGAACAAGCGTTGGAGTGCGCCTTGACGCACGCCAGCGTGCGCGGGGGCAAGACGACGCGGGCCGATAACGAGCGGCTCGAATTTGTTGGCGACCGGGTGCTCGGCTTGGCGATTGCGGGGTTTCTGAACGCGACGTTCCCGACCGCCAAGGAAGGTGAGCTGGCCCGTCGCTACAATACGCTGGTGCGCGGCGAAACCTGTGCCCGCATCGGGCGGGATCTGGAACTTGGACCGCGGCTTATTCTTTCTGAGGCGGAAGCCTTCAGCGGCGGTCGCGACAAGGAGACGATCCTGGCGGATGCCGTGGAGGCGGTGCTGGGCGCGATCTTCATCGAAGCGGGTTTCGATGTGGCGCGCGATGTGGTTTTGAAGCTGTGGGCGCCACTTTTGACCGAGCAGCGGCCGCACATGGCCGCCGCAGATCCGAAGACGGCGTTGCAGGAGTGGGCGCAGGGCCGCGGTCTGGCGCTGCCGCAGTATTCGGTGGTCTCACGCGAGGGACCCGACCATGCGCCGATGTTCACGGCGGAGGTTCGGATCAAGTCGTTAGAGCCGGCACGTGGTGAAGGATCATCGAAGAGACTGGCGGAACAGGCCGCCGCGGCGCTCCTGCTGGAGCGTGAAGGCGTGATCGAGCGGAGCGGCAATGTCTGAGGACGCAGAAACGCCGGTCGCCGGCAGCAACGAGACCCCAACGCGGTGCGGGTTCATCGCGGTGATCGGCGCGCCCAACGCGGGCAAGTCGACGCTCGTCAATCAAATGGTCGGTGCGAAGGTCTCGATCGTTTCGCACAAGGTGCAGACGACGCGGGTGCCGGTGCGCGGCATTGCGATCGAAGGCAAGAGCCAGCTCGTTTTCATCGACACGCCGGGCATTTTCAGGCCGAAGCGCCGGCTCGATCGGGCGATGGTTCAGGCGGCCTGGGGCGGCGCGCACGATGCGGACATCGTGGTGATGCTGGTCGATGCAGCGAAAGGGATCGAGGAGGACCTGGAGCGCATTCTGGCGAAACTCGCCGATGCGCCACATCCGAAAATCCTCGTGCTCAACAAGGTCGATCGCGTCACCGATAAAGACCGGCTGCTGCCGCTGATTGCGAAGATTTCTGAAAAGCAGACGTTCGACCGCGTGTTTCTGATTTCTGCGCTGGACGGAAATGGTGTGGCGGATCTGAAGCGCTATCTGGCGGAAAAGATGCCGCTGGGGCCGTGGCACTATCCGGAGGACGAGATCTCGGATGCGCCGCTGAGGATGCTGGCTGCCGAACTGACGCGGGAGAAGATCTACGAGTTTCTGCACGAAGAGCTGCCGTATTCGACCACGGTAGAGACGACGGACTGGAAGCCGTTCAAGAACGGTTCGGTGCGCGTGGAGCAGACAATCTACGTGGAACGGGACAGTCAGAAGGCAATCGTGCTGGGCAAGGGCGGTCAGACGATCAAGAACATCTCGAGCAAGTCTCGCAATGAGTTGGCGAAGATCCTCGAGCATGATGTGCACCTCTTCCTGTTTGTGAAGGTGCGGGAGAACTGGGGCAGTGATCCCGAGCGGTATCGCGAAATGGGCCTGGATTTTCCGAAGGACTGATCGAGTAGCGCGTTTTTCTCGACGTGCATTTCACAGCAAGACGCTGCCCCTCACCCTAACCCTCTCCCCGTGAAGGACGGGGAGAGGGGCTTTTGATGCCGCTAAGGCTCGCGCATGGAATGGTCGGACGAAGCCATTATCCTGAGTGTCCGGACGCACGGTGAAACCGCGGCGATCGTGGACCTGTTCACGCGCTCGCACGGCCGGCATGCGGGGCTCGTTCATGGCGGGCGATCGCGCAAAGCGCGACCCGTGCTGCAGATGGGCAATCACGTGGACGCCACGTGGAAGGCGCGGCTGTCCGAACATCTGGGCCACATGTCGGTGGAACTCCGGCGAGGGTATGCGGCCTCCGCGATGGAGGATGCGGCGGCGCTGGCGGGGCTGACGTCGCTGTGCGCGCTGGCGCGGCTGCTACCGGAGCGCGATCCGCATCCGGCGCTGTATGAGGTGACGCTGTTCGTTCTCGGCTTTCTTGATGACCCGACCGTGTGGCCGGCTCTCATGGTGCGCTGGGAATTGGCGCTGCTGCAAGAATTGGGGTTTGGGCTGGATTTATCGGCGTGCGCGGCGACAGGGGCGAACGACCAGTTGATCTACGTGTCGCCGAAGTCGGGTCGCGCGGTGTCGGAATCGGCCGGTGAGCCCTACAAGGACCGCATGCTTGCGGCTGCCGCAATTCCTGACATCGGTGCGGGATCGGCACGCGACGCGCGAAGATGTGGCAGCGGGGTTTGCGTTGACCGGCTACTTCCTCGAGCAGCGTGTGCTGGCGCCCAAGGGCGATACGCTGCCGGAGTCGCGATCGCGGATCTTGACGCACATCGACCGGTGATGCCGCGTCAATCCACTGTTTCCCGTTTCGCCAGTTCGACTTTGAGGCCGGCTTTCGGATCGCTTTTCAGCGTGTAGACGGTCTGGTCGCTGGCTTCGAAATGTGCGGACACCTTCTTGGCTCCGGCTTTGACAAAATCGAGCGCTGCGGGCGTGCAGGCCGTGTGGGTGACACTCATGCTCGGGTGAATGTCGTGCTGTTCGCCGCTGAACGTGTAGGTGACTGGCGCGCCCGAAGAATTCGCGATCTGGAAGGTGTATTTTGCCGACTGCGGGCGGCCGAAGACCTGGACGGTGATGTACTTGGGGTTTTTGTCGGGCGCCTTGACGACGCCGACGCCGATCTCGGTGTAGTAGGGACCGAGCAGGTTTTCCTTATGCGGAGGGGAGTTGATCCAGCCGTCCAAGGTCTGCTGCGCGAGGTCACGGGTTTCAAAACCGCTGCTGTCCAGGTTCATGGCAAGGTTTTCGCCGATCGAGCACCACTGGTAGCCGGAGGCACTGGCGCGGTCGCCGACGTCGCGGTTGTCGGCGGTGTGGGAGAAGGCATTGTTCTTGGCCAGGTATGCCGCATAGGCGCGGGCCGCTTTTGTCAGCGCGGGGCTGGCCTTGACCTGCCCGAGCTTGTTTTCGCGGCGGTAGGCGTTCGTCATTTCGATCACAGCCGTTTCGACGGCCGGGACATCGGGCAGCGGCATCTGGGGTGAACTCTCGGAGGTTGTGGCGCGACGCTACAGAAACCCGAACAACTTGGCAAAAATCGGCTGTGGAGAGGCCAACGCCCGGGGGATGTGGCGGCCCGGCACTTGAGGGGCGGACCTCAGTCCAGTAACCACGGGCCATGACCAAGCAATCGATTCCGCCCACCGGCGAGGGACCCATCGAGCCCGTCAACCTCAAGGACGCGCTCGAGGAACGCTATCTCGCCTATGCGCTCTCCACCATCATGCACCGGGCTCTGCCCGACGTGCGCGACGGGTTGAAGCCGGTCCACCGGCGCATTCTGTATGCCATGCGGCAGTTGGGCCTCGATCCCGAGGGCGGCTATCGCAAGTGCGCGAAGATCGTCGGCGAGACGATGGGTAACTACCATCCGCACGGCAACCAGGCGATCTACGATGCGCTGGCGCGCCTCGCCCAGGATTTCGCGGTGCGTTATCCGCTGGTCGACGGGCAGGGCAACTTCGGTAACATCGACGGCGATAATCCGGCAGCCGACCGCTACACGGAAGCGCGTCTGACGCCGGTCGCTGCCGACCTACTCGATGGGATCGACGAGGATACGGTCGAGTTCCGCGCCAACTACGACGGACGCGAGCAGGAGCCGTCGGTGCTTCCGGCCGCATTCCCGAATTTGCTTGCGAATGGGTCGGCCGGCATCGCGGTCGGCATGGCAACGAACATTCCGCCGCACAACGTCGACGAACTGTGCGCGGCGCTGCTGCATCTCATCAAGCATCCGAATGCGACAATCGAGAAGCTCGTGGAGTTCGTGCCGGGGCCGGATTTCCCGACGGGCGGCGTGATCGTGGAGCCGCGCAGCGAAATTCTCGAGGCCTATCGAACGGGACGCGGCGGGTTTCGTGTTCGGGCGAAGTGGGAGAAGGAAGAGACCGGACGCGGCGGGTATCAGATCGTCATCACCGAAATTCCGTATCAGGTGCAGAAGGCGAAACTCGTCGAGAAGATCGCCGACCTGATGATCGAGAAGAAGCTGCCTCTGCTCGGCGACGTCCGGGACGAGAGCGCGGAAGAAGTTCGCCTCGTGCTGGAGCCGAAGGCGCGCACGATCGATCCCATGCTGCTCATGGAGAGCATGTTCCGGGCGACGGAGTTGGAGATCCGGTTCGGTCTCAACATGAATGTTCTGTCGGCCGGGCAGATCCCGAACGTGCTCGGGCTCAAGGATGTTTTGAAGCAGTGGCTGGAGCATCGGATCGAGGTTCTCGTTCGGCGCTCCGAGTATCGGCTGAAGAAGATCGAGCACCGGCTGGAAGTGCTCGACGGCTATCTGATCGCCTACCTCAACATCGATGAGGTGATCCGCATCGTTCGTTTCGAGGATGAGCCGAAGCAGAGGCTGATTGCCAAATTCAAGCTGACGGATGTGCAGGCCGAAGCGATCCTGAACCTGCGCTTGAAGAGCCTGTCGAAGCTTGAAGAAGTCGAGATCAAGGCAGAGCACGACAAGCTGTCGAAGGAAAAGCGGCAGCTGCAGCAGCTTTTGAAATCGGACGATTTGCAGTGGGAACGGATCTCGGAAGAGGTGAAGTCCACGCGCGAGCGGTATTCGAAGAAGACCGAGCTCGGCCGCCGCCGCTCTTCGTTCGAGGACGCGCCGGAGATCGCGGTCGATCTTGAAGAGGCCCTGGCGGAAAAGGAGCCGGTTACGGTGATCCTGTCCGAGAAGGGTTGGATCCGAGCCATGAAGGGGCACCTCGACGATCTGTCGAAGCTCGACTTCAAGCAGGGCGACGAGCTGAAGCAGGCCGTCAAGGCGATGACGACCGACAAGCTCATTCTGTTTGCCACCAACGGCCGGTTCTTCACCCTCGATGCCGGCCAGCTGCCGGGTGGGCGCGGTCATGGCGAGCCGGTGCGGCTCATGGTCGATCTGGAGGAAAACCACGACTTCGTGGAGATGTTCGTGCACGATGCAACGCGCAAGCTGATGGTGGCATCGAGCGGCGGCTATGGGTTCCTTGTGGCGGAAGAGGAGGTCGTTGCTTCGACGCGCAAGGGCAAACAGATCCTCAACGTCGCCGACGACGAAGAGGCGGTCGTTGTGGTTCCCGCCGACGGAGACATGGTCGCAACCATCGGTGAGAACCGGAAGCTGCTCGTGTTCAAGCTCGAGGACGTCAATGAGATGACGCGCGGCAAGGGCACGATCCTGCAGCGCTTCAAGGATGGCGGGTTGTCGGACATTCGCGTGTTCAACAAGAAGGAAGGCCTGACGTGGCTCGATAGCGCCGGTCGCACATTTACGCTGCCGTGGAGCGAGCTGAAAGAGTGGGTTGGCGAGCGGGCGCAGGCTGGGCACGTGGCGCCGAAGGGGTTCCCGCGCTCGAACAAGTTCGGTCCGGCCTTCTAGTGGCGTGTATCCGCGGGTGTTTGCCTGCGGAAGAAGGATGGGAGTTGCGGTCGAGTTTTCGGACAGCGGCCTTGTCAGCCTCGCGGGGGCTCGCTACGAAACGGCTATGGGTGTTTGGTCAGGTCGCCGGAGCAGCATTGGTGGAGGTGGGGTCGCGTTTGCCGCGCTCGCCGGGCTAATGGCTATTTCGACGATGGCGCAAGCGCAGGATGCGACCCTGCCAGCGACCGGAGATCCGCAGCCCGCTGCCGACGCGGCCCCTGCCGCATGCACCAAAACTGATTTCGAAACCGTGGTCGATCAATCAGCAGCGGCCTTGCGCGATCTCAATATTCAGAACAGACCGCGCTTTCAGGAAAAGCTGCGGGCGCTCAGGACGAAGAAAGCGTGGTCGGAAGACCAGTTCCTCAAAGAGGCCGTGCCGTACGTGAAGGATGACGAGATCGACGCGTACGATCGCACGACGAGCGAGCTTCTCAATAAAATTGCGTCAATGGGCGATGAGGGCACGGCGTCGGCAACGCCCGACTGCGGACTTTATCAGGTGCTGCGCGGGCACATGACACAGCTCGTCGATACGCAGAATGCCAAGTGGGCCTACATGTTCCGCAAGATCGACGCCGCGCTGGGGCAGTAAGCGCTCCTACACGCGTTCCCAACCGTTGGGGCCGAGGCGTTCCTGGGGCAGGAAGCGCGTTTTGTAATTCATCTTGCGCGAGCCTTCGATCCAGTAGCCGAGATAGACATAGGGCAGGCCGAGACTGCGAGCATATTCGATCGTCTCGAGGATCATGTACGTGCCAAGCCCGCGGCGGCTTTCGGTCGGCTCGTAGAAGGAATAGACCATCGAGATGCCGTCGGAGAGGCGGTCGCACAGCGCAGAAGCTGCGAGCGGCCAGCGGTGTGGGTTGCTGGTCAGCGCGTTTTCGGCCGGCTTCAGGCGGTATTCGGTGATCGAGGTTTCGATGACGCTTTCTTCGACCATCAGCGCGTAATCGAGCGCGCTCATGTCGGCCATGCCACCGTCGGCGTGGCGTGCGTCGATGTAGCGGCGAAAGAGGCTGAACTGTTCGGAGGTCGGCTGCGCGGGCACGCGGTGCGCGACGAGATCGATGTTGTCGCCGGCGACACGGCGCATGGAGCCGGACGGGCGGAATTCATCGACGACAACGCGGACCGAAACGCACGCGTGGCAGCCTTCGCAGTACGGCATGTAGGCGATGTTCTGGCTGCGACGGAAGCCGCCGCGCAGAAGATTATCGACGAGAGCCGGCTGCTTGTCGGCGGTGAGATGGGTGAACAGCTTGCGTTCGAGCCGGCCTTGAAGATAGGGGCACGGTTGCGCAGCTGTGACGTAGAACTCGGGGAAATGCTTTCGCTGCTCGCTCATCACCCGTCCTTCAGCCGCGCCTGCGCCCGTCCGGCGGGATGCCGGTCGAGGTCGTGATCGTGCACGCGGATTGCGTGCTGGACTTCTCAAGCCTCCCCAGCTTGAGCGATCCTTGAGGCCGAACGATGATACGTGAGGCGGGGCCGCGTTCAAGCCGCCGATTAAGTCGTAGATGCCACGCGGGGATCGTCCGGGTGCTGGACGATGATCACTCGTCACGTTTCATGAGGCCGGCCGCAGCCGGGGGCGGGGCAGACGATCGCCGCGGCGGCGTGCGCTCGGGGGCTGCTTGGGTTCCGCCGGCACCTGCTGGCGGCGGTGCCGCTGAGCGGCGCGGAGCGGCGGCCGGTTCATCTGCTGGTGCCGGCAAGGGGGAGGGAACCCGTTGGGGCTCGACCGAGGGTTTCGCACTCGCGCGACCGAGCAGATAGCCGATGTAGCCTGCCACCAATGCCACAACGAGCAACTGAAGAAATTCAGGGGTTGGCATACTGACCTCGTCTGGAGGGCCGTCTTGCGGCGGTATCGGCGTTACCGTACCGCGACGTGCGATGCCTTGCAAAGAAAAGGACTTTTCAGCCGAACCGGCGGCTGACGGACCACCGATGAAGCTGTCAGGGCGCCGATTGAGCGGCAACGGCTTCGAGGGTCGGGTCGATGGAGGCATGCGTCAGCCAAGCCATCGCGCCAATGCCGACGGTCAGAATCAAGAGCCCCAGCAGAGCGCGGCGCAGCGCCCAGCGGGCGTCGAGCAAGCGCGGAGCTTTGGTAAGCGTGTCGCCGCCCGCGCTTTGAAACTGACCCGTCATTCTATGCGATTCCCCTAGCGCCAAACAAAGCATCGGCGCATGCGGATGAACGCACGATGCCGCGTATTGTTGCCGGTTGAAATGATCTTGGTGTCGGTTCTTGCTGTTTTTTCGATCCGATCCGCTGCGGCGAGCCTTGTCCCGTCAAGGCCCGTCGCATGGGTCCGGAAGCCCCTGAACAATTCAATGGAAGACTGGGCCGCGGGGGTCAAGAGTCGGCCATGGGCATAACGGTTTCTGACGGAGGAGCGTGGTGTTGGGGCCACGTTTGCCCTTGGCGGGTCACTGTCACCCCTGACGCTTGAGACGCCCCCCAAAGGCAAGAATGGCTGCAAGCGGGATAACCACCCCAAGAATGACGGCCGTGACCACGAGAGGCGGTAAATCGGCGTAATTGCCCCGTTCCACGACGAAGATAGAATTCAGGTACTTGGTGGCGAGCTGCCCGGCGATAAGGGCGAGGTTCAGGAACGAGGCCATCAGGGCGAACCAGACCGCCCGTTTGGCCGGCGGGGCGTAGATCGCAATCAAGGTGAGGAGCGGCACCATGCTGAGCTGAGCCAGAGGCGAGGCCGCCGCCGCGTCGATGATCGCAATGGTGCGGGCGCCGAAACCGAAGGTCGCTTCCGTCCAAAGATCGGCGCGATAAACGAGGAGAAGGTTCGGGATCGAGAGAATGCCACCCAACACCGTGAGCCAGAGCAGAACGCGGGCAACGGGCACGCGGGTGATGGCATCGGACAGCAGCCACGCGGCGATGAGAGCGATGGCCGCACCGATCTGGCCAAGGATGCCGTAGAAGGCTTCGTCAAAACCCAGGACGTCGATCGTGAACCAGCGGTAGCCTTCGCCGACGCCCGGCGTGGCACGGAAGAAAAAGATGATCAACGCCGCGTAGAAGATCTTGAGGCGCGTGTTGGGGTCGATGTCGCTCGTGACGCGGTTCAGCATGGTGACGATGACAGCGAGCGAGATGAGGAAGGTGAGTTCCTGTGCGTAGGGAATCTCATTGTAACCAATGACGACGATCAGCGCCCCGAAGGCAAGGCCGCCGCCGAGGATGCGCCAATCCGTGGGGCGGCTTTCGCTGCTTTCAAGGCGGACGAAAAGCGCGCCGCTGGCGGAGATCGCGGGGATGGCGAGACCGATCAAGAAGACGGTTTCATACGGCAACGTGTTGGCGAGATAACCGGCGAGACCCGCCACGGACAGTGCGCCGAAAGAAAGCGCCAGGCGGCCGAGGATCTGGACCATGCCGAGATCGTGGTCGATTTCAGACTGTGGTCGCGGCGTTCCATCGGGAGACACACGCGGGACGACTTCGGTACTCATGGCATCGGCGACGACATCCTGCAGCACGACGCCGATGACGGTGACGATCTGCGCGATAATGTAGAGCTGCTCGGGCGGCGCGAAGGTGATCCATTTTCCGGCGGCGCCGGCAAGCAGGATCAGACCGGCGGCGATGAGCGATGCCCCAAGGAAGACGTAGCCGCGGCGGCGGGACCCTAGAAGCGGCACGGTATCGACCAATTCGCCGAAGACCATTTTCACTGCCCAGGGGAGCGTCAGCCAGACGCCCAAGTGCGCAAGGGCCGCCGGCGAAAGCGTGAGCTCCTTCTTGACCCAGAAGCTATCGGCCACCGCGATGATGCCCAGTGCGCCGTAGGCGAAGTAGACCATCAGCAAAGGAAGGTACGGCAGGCGGAATGCGCGGATGGGAGCGAGAACGGCGCGTGTCAGAAGGTCGAGCACGCGGGCGCCGATGGGTTGAGGCAGGCTGGTGTCGGTCATGATGTTCCGGGTTCTTGCGCTGCGGTCGCCTATAAAAGCGGGCGGGCTTCGCGGGCCATTTCGAGGGTGGCGGCGTAGTCAACCTTGCCGGACCCCAGTGTGGGGATCTGCTGTGTCACGAGCAGGGCCTTGGGCACCCAGAGTTCCGTGACGCCTTGCGTGCGGGCGTAATCAGCGAGCACGCCTTTGTCGGCGTCGGGCTTGTCGGTGACCAGAACGAGGCTCTCCCCGCGGCGCGGGTCGGGGAGCGACACGCAGACGTGGGTGTTGTCGGGCCAAAGGCCCGAGGCCAGCGCCTCGATGGCGGCGAGGGAGACCATTTCGCCGCCGATCTTGGCGAAGCGCTTGGCCCGGCCGCGAATGTGGATGTAGCCGTCGTCGATCGTGACGATGTCGCCGGTATCGTGCCAGCCGCCGGGCGGCGGTACTTTGACGCCGGGTGCATCGGCGAGGATGTATCCGGCCATGACATTGGGACCGCGGACCTGAAGGCGGCCGCCTTCTGCAATGCCTTCAACCGGCAGCGAGGCGCGTCTCAATGCCAGGAAGCAGGCGGCCGACGCTGCCGTGCTGCTTCTGATCGGGCAGATTACAGGAAATCACGGGCGAGCATTCGGTGGCGCCGTAGCCTTCGAGGATTTCTGTCCCGCCGCGGCTCCACATCTCGCGTGTTGCCTCCTTCACACGTTCCGCGCCGGCTACGACATAGCGCAAGCTGTCGGTGTCGCCCTCGTCAGCGGCGCGGGCATAGCCCTGCAGGAAGGTGTCGGTAGAGAAGAGCAGCGTCGCCTTCGTTTCCTTGATCAGCTTTGGGATCTGCTTGTAGTGCAGCGGACTGGGATAAAGGACCGACTTCATGCCGCTGAGCAGGGGCATCAGCGTGCCAGCCGTCAACCCGAACGAATGAAACATCGGCAGTGGGTTCATGGCAGTGTCGTGCGCCGAGAGAAAGCCTGCGGCATGCGTGAAGATCTGGCGGGCATTGGCGACGAGATTCGCGTTCGTCAGCGCGACGCCCTTGGGTAAGCCTTCCGTGCCGGAGGTGAAGAGGATGACGGCGGTATCGTCTGGTGCGGAGCGAGTGCCGGCCGTTGCCAGTGACGGCGCAAGCGAGGATGCGAAGCCAATCGCTTTCTCGAGGAAGCCGATCTCCTTGCGCACGTCTTCCAGGTAGAGCACGCGCACGCGGCGGCCAGGAGACCATTCGGTTTCTTTGATGGCGTCGACGAGATCATCGAGCTTGGCGGTTTCGATGAAGCGGCGAGAGGTGACCACGACGGGCAGCGGACCGATTTTTACGGCTGATTGGATGTTGCGTGCGCCTGCGGTGAAGTTGAGGAGGCTCGCCGTGCGGCCGAAGGCATTGAGACCGAACAGCGCGATGACGAGCGCGTTGACGTTTGGAAGCAGGAGCCCGGTCGCCTCACCTGGTGCGGTTTCGCGCTTGAGGCGGCGGCCGAGTACGAGGCTCGCGAGGATCAGGCGGCCGTAGGTCAGAGTCTGGCGTTCGGCGTCTTCAAGGATGACCTTGCCGGACCCGTGGAGCCGGGCGGCGGCGCGTAAGGCCTGGAACAAGGTCGATCGGTCAGCAATGGCAGTCACAGTCTTCTCTGGCATTTGAGCGGGCTCGACGTCGGGTGCCGCCCGTTGGACACCAAACGCGCGGCTGGTGCAACCCAACCGCCTCCGGTCCCGGGAAACCGAGAGAATTTTGCAACTGCGTAAAATGCGAACATTCGGATTTACCAACCTGAAGTGCGAAAGGACTAGCCTCGCATTACTGTTCGTTAAGGAGCCTGCGGACAATGCGCGGACCGGCTGTATGCAAATCGTTATCCTTCCGGTTGTCGCAGGCGTGCGGCGCCAGCTTGTGTCGCCTCATGCAGCGCATGGCGGCCGACGAGCGCGGTGTCACCGCCGTAATCTTCAGCATCATGTTCTCGGCTCTTTTCTTCATCTTCGCCCTGTCGATCGACTATGTGGGTGCTACCCGCGAACAGCAGCGCCAGCAATCGGCGATCGACGCTGCTGCCTTGGCGGGCTCGCATTATCTGGGGCTGCAAGGCGGAGATGTTGACGGGGCGGAGGCGGCAAAGCGCTTCTTCCGCGAGAACATGGGCGACGGTTCTCAGGCCGATATCCAGGTCACGCTCGATGGAGACGCCGGTACGCTCGAGGCGACATCGGACAACAAATATCTGACGCGGCTGCTGAAGGCCATTCTGCCGATCCATTTACGGAAAGAGCACCTCGATATCGGCGTTCGATCGACGGTGGTGAAAGGCGACCGGGTCGAGGTTGCGATGGCGCTCGATAACTCAGGCTCCATGTCGGGAACGAAAATCGAGGCCCTGAAGCAAGCTGCGAAGGATGCTATCGGAATTATTTTTTCCGGTTCGGATGGCCCGGATGATGTGAAGGTTGGGCTCGTGCCCTTTGCTGCAAGCGTGCGGGTCGGCGCGGGGTATCAGTCGGCAAGCTGGCTTTACAAGGGGTCTGAGGCAGCCCTGCCCCACCCGTTGTTTGCCGACAGCACAGGCAAGTCACGCTTGGATGTTCTGACCGAGATGCAGCAATCCTGGGCCGGATGTGTCGAGGCACGGCCTGCCCCCTACGACACGAACGACGCGATCCCCGATGCAGACGACGTCGAAACGATGTTCGCACCGATGTTCGCGCCGGACGAACCCGATGACGGCAACGCTACGGCTGCCGGCTATGGAACCAGTGATTATTCCAACAACTATCTGAGTGATTTCGCAGGAGACTGCCCGACGCCGGAGCAGGTCTGCATTTCCTGGCGAACGCGCAACGGGGAGCGCACATGCCGGACGTATGGTCCCGCTCCGATCGGCGTGGTGGAGGCGCAGACCAGATCCTGCAAATACAAGAACGCCACGGTAAGCACCAGCTTCGAGGGATCGGCGGCCGGGCCCAATCAGTCCTGCACAACACCGGCGGTCACGGCGCTCTCATCGGATCGCGTCCAACTCCTGGCAGAGATCGACAAGCTCGTCGCCAGCGGAAACACGAACATTTCCGAGGGGGCTGCATGGGCGTGGCGTGTGCTTTCGCCGACGGCACCATTCATGGAGGGTCGACCCTACAGCGATCGCAGCAACAAAAAGATCATGATCGTCATGACGGACGGTGACAACATGTTCGCGACACGGCCAACGCATAACGCGTCCGTCTATGCCGCTTACGGCTATGGCGCGCAGGACCGGCTCTCAAGCACCTATTCCTCAGCGGCCTTCAATTCGGGCTTGAACTCCAAGACGCTCTCCGTGTGCGGGAACGCAAAAGAAGAAGGCATCACCGTCTACACGGTTGCGTTTGGTACGGATATTTCAACGACCGGTCTGCAGCTTCTGGAGGACTGTGCAACCTCGGAGCGGCACGCCTACATCGCGTCGGACGAGGCCGCGCTCGTCAACACATTCCAAAACATAGCCCGAGAGATCTCGCGGTTGCGCGTCGCGATGTGAGACCAGAAAGCCGACTTTACGGGCTATTTCTTTATCCTCCGAACTGCACCTGAGCAGCGGCCCGGCGTGCGGACAACCTGTGGGCAAGTTGTGGCCAGACGGCTTGGCGCAACACACCGTTCAGTGATGCGGGTGGCGTGTGCCCGCAATTTTCGGGAAAAGATTGACGTGGCGTCATCCCAGTCGTGGATGCTTTGTCTTCCAGTTGTGTTCCCAGTCGCGTGACACGCGAGCGTTCGGATTGCGTCCAGCCCTTCGCGGGGTGATGACCTCCGCGCTCAGTGTGTTCGTTCGAAAATAAACCAAAAAGAAACGGGAGCAGCTTGGCCGCGAGGCCAGGTTCGAAGATGGATGGCGTCGATCGGTTCGTCATGGATTGCGCGACTGGTGGCGGGGCTCATGTGCCTTTCGGTCATGTCCTCTGCACAGGCGGGCGGCGATGTTCTCGAAGGGAATGGTGCGACGCACGATCCGGTGCACCGATCGGAAATCGTTCTTCCGGCGGGCGACGGACAGACGCTGGAGCGCAAGATCACCGTCGGGCTCGACAAGTCGGTTCTCATCGATGTTCCGGAAGATCTCTCCAATGTTCTGGTTTCCAATCCGGAGATCGTGGACGCAGTGGTTCAGACATCACGGCAAATCTATCTGCTCGCGAAGGCGGTCGGCGAAGCGAACGCGTTTCTCGTGGCGCCCGATGGACGCCGGATCGCCATTCTTGAAATCACCGTCCGTCGCGATCTGACGGCACTCAACGATACGATCGCGCGCTTGTTGCCGGGCTCGAAGGTGCGCGCCGAAATGATGGGCGATACCGTGGTTCTGGGTGGTTCGGTGATGAACCCCGTCGACGCCAATCGTGCGGCCGATCTTGCGTCGCGCATGGTGAAGTCGAAAGATAAAGTCGTGAACATGCTCTCCACCGACGCAAAGGAGCAGGTGCTGCTCAAGGTGCAGGTGGCGGAAATGAACCGCGACGCGTTGCGCCGGATCGGCGTCGATATGCCGGGAGCCATCGTACAGGCGGGGAACTTCACGTTTACCAAAGTCATCCAGAACGCATTTCCCGTCACGGGGGGCGTGGTCCCTAATGCCGTGGCGACGGCCGTTGGTTTGCCACCTTTAGCTGCCGCCGGTTCGGCCTTGCAGTCGACCTGGCAATCGGGCGGCGACAGCGTGACCACAATGATCCAGGCGCTGGAGCGGGCCGGTGTGATGCGGACGCTTGCCGAACCGACGCTGACTGCGATGTCGGGTGAAACGGCGAAGTTCCTGGCTGGCGGTGAATTTCCCATCCCAGTCGCGCAAGACAACAACGCCATCACGATCGAATGGAAGGAATTCGGCGTCAACGTCTCGTTCAAGCCCGTGGTGCTTGCGGAGGGCCGGATCAGCCTCACCATCAGTGCCGAGGTGAGCGAACTCTCGACAGAAGGTGCGGTCAGCGTCGGGTCGATCTCGGTGCCCGGACTGAAAGTTCGCCGCGCGGAAACAACATTGGAGCTGCCCAGCGGCGCGACGCTGGCCATGGCGGGTCTCCTGTCGGACGAGACGCGCCAAAGCGTCGAAGGCACGCCGGCACTGAAGAACCTGCCGGTTCTCGGCGCGCTGTTCCGCTCCAACGACTACCGGCGGCGGGAAACAGAACTCGTCATCCTTGTCAGTCCGTACATCGCCACTCATTCCTCGCCAGCTGAAATGGCGCGGCCCATCGACGGCTTCGCACCCGAAAGCGAACTCAAGGAGCTGTTCTTCGGTCACATCAACCGCGTTTACGGCACCGGTTCCGATCCGGCCAACCACCGGTATCGCGGCGACTATGGCTACATCATCGAATATCCGGGAGTTAAGGGATGACCCGTCACATGAAAGGCGCGCGCCCGGTGCCCGCATCCTGCGTCGTAAAGTTGGTGGTGATCGCGGCGGTGGCGTGCGGGGCTTCGGCTTGCACACGTCTCGATGACTACACGGCGGCAGACCTGCAAGAACCTGCAAAGCGGCATCCGATCGGCTACACGCCGCATACGGAAGCGCTGCTGGTGGAAGTGCCACCCTCCGGCGGGCTCAGCGCCAATCAGCAGGCCGATGTCGTGCGCTTTCTTGACCGGTACAAGAGGGAGGGCACAGGGCAGCTGCAGCTTTCCGCGCCGCGCGGCGCGGGCGCGCATCTGGCTTCAACGCGCTCTGTAAAGCAGGTGCAGGGTCTGCTCGACGAAGCGGGGGTCGATCCCGACGCGATCCAGCTCAGCCGCCACGGGGCTGACGGGCGCACGGGGCCGGCTGTTAAACTCGCCTATGAGAAGCCCGTGGCTGTGCCGCCGCAGTGCCGTGACTGGGCAACCGATCTTGGAGAGAACCGGGAGCGGTTGCCGTACAACAATTTTGGATGTGCCAGCCAGCGCAACTTTGCGCTGACCGTTGCGAATGCGCGCGACATTCAGGTGCCGCAGCCGGAGACGCCGCGCTCGTCGGAGAAGCGCAGCACAGGATGGGGCGAATACACCGGTGCGGCCAGTGGTGCGGACGCGACGTCGGTCGGTGCACCGGTTACGACGACGACGATCTCGAAGTAGGTGTCCCGGTAATCGAATTTGCGTGTGTGGGGCTGATCGCTTAAGAGCGGCGGGTAGAACGTGTGCGGCCGTGCTGCTGTCGGCCGCCGGCCGGAGTTGGCTTTGTCTCAGATCAGTCCTCAATCTGAACGCGGGGCTTTGAAACGCACGGTCGCAGCCGTTGCGGCGCTCAACTTCGCCTACTTCTTCGTCGAGTTTTCAATCGCCGTGGCCATTGCGTCGGTGGCACTGTTTGCCGACAGCATTGATTTTCTCGAAGATGCGACCGTGAACATGCTCGTGCTCGTCGCACTGGGCTGGACTGCGGCGCGACGCCGGGCTGTCGGTCTTGTGCTGGCGATGTGTCTTCTCGTGCCGAGCATCGCCGCTCTCTACACCGCCTGGGAAAAACTGGGCGCGCCTACCGTTCCGGATCCTATGACTTTGACGCTCGCTGGAGTGGGCGCGCTGGTGGTGAATGCATTCTGCGCGTTTCTTCTTTCGCGCGTGCGGCACCAAGGGGGAAGTTTGTCGCTAGCTGCGTTCCTGTCCGCGCGAAACGATGTGGCGGCCAATATCGCTATTATCGGCGCGGGACTGGCCACGGCGGCGCTCGGTTCGGTTTGGCCTGACGTCATAGTGGGGCTCGGAATCGCGCTGCTCAATTCCGGGTCGGCGTATGAAGTGTACGAGGCGGCGATGGGCGAAGAGGACGATGATGACGACGATCATCGTCGCGTTCGCGCCTGATCACGGATGCATGCAGAAGAGGCCCGCCTTGCGGCGAGCCTCTGAGTTGGCATCTGTTGACCGGCGGGCGCTCAGTCCGGGACGCCAAGTTGCATGATGGGTTTGTCGGCGGTGACGCTTGCGGATTTCATTGGGGCCAGAGTTGCTGCGCCGTCGGCTTCGGAAACGCGGGTTCGCCCGAGCTTCTCGAAGTAGGCGAGGTTCTCTTTTGCTTTTTCCGGCGGGAGGGTCGACTGGGTAATGGCGCTGGCTTCGCCGGTTTTGCCGTTGAGGCCTAGGACGAGCGCAAGGTTCTGACGCGCCTGGGGATCACCGGTCTGTGCTGCGGCCTGACGGAGGGTGTTTT
Organism: uncultured Alphaproteobacteria bacterium; assembly: GCA_963778225.1. Taxonomy (GTDB): domain Bacteria; phylum Pseudomonadota; class Alphaproteobacteria; order Rhizobiales; family Hyphomicrobiaceae; genus JAGVSR01. The sequence goes on along the minus strand of CAVZTR010000013.1, from coordinate 146,023 downwards.
CCGCTTCGTCCTTGCGGCCTTCCAAAGCGTAGCTCAAGGCGAGGTTGTTCAGGATCGACGGTTGTCCCGGAGCGGCGGCGAGTGCTTTGGAAAACTGATCCTGTGCTTCTTTCTGACGGCCTGCGGCCGACAATGCGGCACCATACGCCGACTGCATCCGCCAGTCGGGCTTGGCGGGATTCTGTGCGCGAGCGAGAAGGGCAACCGACTTGTCGATCTGACCGAGTTCGAGGGCGAGAAGACCGCGTTCGCCAATGAGGGCCCGGTCCGTGTCGGCGCCAGCCGACTTGTCCAGAAGTTCGAGCGCCTCGGCTTTCTTGCCGGCCGTTCTGAGGTCGCGGGCTTTGCGGATATTGGCGGCGACGGGTGCGGACACTTCGATGTCGGCTACGGCAACTTTCGCCGCGGGCGTTGTGGGCGGGGTCAGGTCTTGCTGCGTAATGGAGCTCGTGGCTAGCGACCCCGGTTCGCTGGCTGCCGGCGGATCCGTCAAGCTCAGTGGCGCGATGTCGGAGCCCGGTGCGCAGGCGGCGCAGGCGAGACCTGTCAGGCCGGCTGCGAGGATCGGGCGCCAGCGATCTGCGGCACGCGAGGAAGCAACAGGAAGCAACATGAAAAACCCCCTTCAGCATCCACGACCGGCCAATCTGCTGGCTGATCTTGGACACGCGACTGTTTCGGGACGCGATCGACGCGCACATGTGCAAAGCGTGCGCTGATTCGGGGGCTTGGGACTGGCAAGCCATGGGCCTCGTGACCGGTCTTTCCCCGCAATCCCCAGGCTGGCTCCGGCTGGGTATTGCCCTGGTGCAGGGCAGGATTTTCTCGTGGTATGAGGGTGTTGTATGAAGCTGTTGTCCTCCCCCCTCCTTCGCTTGGCCTGCATTTCCATGGTCGCCGCCGGCATCATCGGCGGGATGGCCGTTGCTGGGGACAAGACGTCCATCTCCGAAGGACCGGATGCGATCTGGAGGTCGATCTTCGCTCGTCCCGCGGCGGTTGGCACACCTGCGCTCGAAGCCCAACGCGTGGCGCTTGGAGCGGCGCTCTTTTCGGACACGCGGTTATCTCGCGACGGGGATCGATCGTGCGCGAGCTGTCATCAGCCGGACAAAGGCTACAGCGACGGACTGGCGAAGGCCCGCGGCCGCGACGGCGCATCGCTGAAGCGCAACACGCCGCATCTTTACAATCTGGCGGCAGCGACGAGCTTCTACTGGGACGGCCGCGAGCCGACGCTGGAATCCCAGGCGCGGGTCCCGTTGCACGCTGCAAATGAATTGGCAGCGGAGCCGTCTCAACTCTTGGCGCGGCTTTCGGCGGACTTGGACCTGCGCCGGCAATTCGCGGCGGCATTTCCAAACGAAACCGAGATGTCCGAATCGGCGCTGCTTTCCGTTTTGGCGGCGTACGAGAAAAGTCTCTGTATCTCCGGAAACGGCTTTCGACGCCTGGGTCGCAGGCGACGAGGACGCGCTCTCGGAACAAGAGAAGCGCGGGTTTCGAATTTTTGTGGGAAAGGGCGGATGCGTTTCCTGTCACGGCGGGTGGCGCATGACGGATGATGGATTTCACGACATCGGGCTCGAGACGAACGATCCGGGGCGGAGTGCTGTTCCAGGCGGAGCGGCTGGTATCCCCGCTTTCAAGACGCCGGGCCTGCGGCAGGTGGCGCGGACGGCGCCTTACATGCACAACGGTTCGTTGGCGACGCTGGAAGACGTTGTGGCGCATTACGCCGGCAAGCACCTCAGCAGGCCTTCCCTGGCGCCGAGCCTTGTGCGTGATCTCAAGCTCGATGCCGACGAGCGCGCTGCGCTGGTGGCGTTTCTCAAGACGCTCTGATTGCGCGACTCACTTGCTGGGTGAGTCGCGCGCGGATTTGGGAGCCGATGTGCTGAAAATTGAGCATGCGCAGATGCCATGCCTGCCATGCATGATGAGGAATAGGCGAAATCCTCTCATTTCTCCGATGGTTGCCTAATCCTGCGTCGCTTGAACGCAACACCACCATTCCGTTTATTTCTTTTGCAATGCTTGCCACTTTTATGAACTTGTCAGGATCAATTCCCAGGCATACCTTTTAAATCAACAAAAAGACCAGCCGGGATGAACGCCCAATCTGCAGCAGACCTCGCATAGCGAGGTCAAAACTTTCGCAGAGGTGTTCAATGCTGGAATTGATGGTTTCCGTCTGCCTGATCTCCGATCCTGCCCGTTGCAAAGACGTTGCGCTGACATACTCGGCAGAGAACCTGACGCCGATGCAGTGCATGATGGGCGCTCAGCCTGAAATCGCGAAGTGGATCGAAGCGCATCCCAAGTGGGCGCTGAGGAAGTGGACCTGCCACCGGGCCGGTCTGTACGCCAAGATCTGATCCGCGGCGGGCACTTTCCGGGCCGGCGCCCCCGAGCCGCCCGGTGGCCAGCAGCTTTGGCGAGACCAGGACCGATCTCACACGGCTCGCGCCGGCCTATGCAGGCATTATTCTAAGCTTTCCCGACTTCTCCCAGTTGACGCCGCAGCGACCAGCGGTTCCCTTCTGGCTTCCAATCTTGAAGCTGGAGGATGCCATGACCGGGTCGAAGTCCCCCCATTTCGCGACACTCGCGGTGCATGCGGGTGCTGTTCCCGATCCCGCCACGGGTGCGCGGGTCACGCCGATCTATCAGACGACCTCGTTCGTGTTTCGAGATGCCGATCACGCGGCCAATCTGTTCGGGCTGCAAGAGTTCGGCAATATCTACACGCGGATCATGAACCCGACGCAGGCGGTGCTCGAGGCCCGCGTAGCGGCGCTGGAGGGCGGGTCGGCGGCACTCGCCGTGGCATCGGGCCATGCAGCGCAGTTCCTCACCTTTCACACGCTTCTGGAACCCGGCGACGAGTTCATCGCGGCACGGCAGCTCTATGGTGGATCGGTCAATCAGTTCAACCATGGCTTTCGCAAGTTCGATTGGCGGGTGGTGTGGGCGGATGCCACCAAGCCAGAGACATTCAGGGCCGCGCTGACGCCAAAGACGCGTGCAATCTTCATCGAAAGCATTGCGAACCCGGGCGGCATCATCACGGATATTCCGGCCATCGCAGCGATCGCCAAGGAAGCGGGCGTGCCGCTGATCGTCGATAACACGCTGGCGACACCGTATCTGTGCCGGCCGAAAGAGTTCGGCGCCGACATCGTGCTGCACTCGCTGACGAAGTTCATGGGTGGTCAGGGCAATTCGATCGGCGGCATCATCGTCGATTGCGGCACCTTCGACTGGACGGGTGCCAAGGCGCGATACAAGACGCTGGTGGAGCCGAACGCGTCTTACAACGGCATCGTGCTGGCCGATGCGTTCGGGCCGATGGCGTTTGCGATCGCGGCCCGTGTGATGGGGCTACGCGATCTGGGCCCCGCGATCGCGCCGCTGAATGCATTCCTCATTCTCAACGGAATTGAAACGCTGCCGCTGCGGATGGAGAAGCACTGCGAGAACGCGGTACAGGTGGCCGCATTTCTGGAGCGGCACAAGGCGGTGGCGTGGGTCAACTATGCCGGCCTGCCCTCGTCGACCAACCATGCGCTGGCAACGCGTATTACGCCGCGCGGGGCAGGGGCGGTATTCACGTTCGGCCTCAAGGGCGGATACGAGGCGGGCAAGGCCCTCGTATCGAACCTGAAGCTGTTCTCGCACCTCGCCAACATCGGTGATGTGCGCAGCCTCGTGATCCATCCGGCATCGACGACGCACCGGCAGCTGACCGATGAGCAACGGATCGCAGCGGGCGCGGGACCGGACGTGGTGCGGCTGTCCGTCGGCATCGAGGCGGCGAGCGATCTCATCGCTGACCTGGAAGAGGCGTTGTCGCAGCTCGCCTAGCGAACGGGCTTCAATTCTTCGACGGCGACGGGGCGATAGGCCCCGCCGACCGCGTCGGCTGCGTAATACCAGGCTGTTGTCGCTGCCGCGCCCAGGGTGCTGAAGATGACGATCAACGTAACGAGCATGCCGAGGAGATAGCGCCAATCGGCGCGGAATTCGTCAGCGCAGGCGGTGAGGACGCCTTGGCGGGCGCCGCGCCGGTCGAAACCCATGAAGAAGGCGAAGTAGGTGCGTTTGCCGAAGATGCCGAATGTCTTGCGGATGGCGACCTTGTGCGGGGTCGGGGGATCGTAGGTCGCCAGGCCGAGGGCTGCGGTCTGCTCGGGCGTGAAAGACATCTGCACATCGAGCGGCAAGCGCGCGTAGATGCGGGCAAGAAGGGCATTCTCCTCGACGATGACCGACATGTCATTCATGGCACCACCTCAAAGCGGTGGCGCGCACAGTTCGCCACCGAACCGCGGAAGAGTGCCAAAATCACGCTAATTTTCGGTTGAATTCGAGTGAAGGGAGGCTTCGGTTCCGTGCCGCCGTGGAACAGCAGTTAATTGGATTTTTGAACAAAGCTGCCGGGTGCGGATTCGATCACGCCGAGCGTTTCGCCAGGTTCGCGAGGAAGCGTCCAGTTGCCGGACTGGCCGTGCAGCCATTCGATCCAGTAGGGCCACCAGGATCCGGGATGTTCCTCGGCCTTTGCGATCCAGTCCTCGAGCTTCTTCGGCTTCACGCTGTCCAAGGTCCAGTACTGGTACTTGACCTTGTCGGGTGGGTTGATGACGCCTGCGATGTGGCCGGAGCCAGCAAGAACGAACTGCACCGAGCCGCCGAACATGCGCGCACCGATGTAGACGCTTTCGGCGGGCGCGATGTGATCGTCGCGGGTGGCGATCGTGAAGATCGGGATGTTCACCTTTGACAGGTCCAGCTTGACGCCACCGATCTCCAGGCGGCCCTTTGCAAGTTTGTTCTCGTTATAGAACTCGCGCAGGTAGAACCCGTGACAGGCGGCGGCGATGCGGGTGGAATCCTGGTTCCAGTAGAGCAGATCGAATGGGAAGGGCTTGCGGCCCAGCATGTAGTTGTTGACGACGTAGGGCCAGATGAGGTCGCGCGGGCGCATCATGTTGAAGACGTTGGCCATGCGCGAGCCATCGAGGAAGCCGCGCTCCTGCATGACGAGTTCGAGGTCTTCAAGCTGCTGATCCTCGGTGAAGAGGAGGAGGTCGCCGGCCTTCGAGAAGTCCACCTGGGTCGTGAGGAACGTGACGGCATTGAACGGTTTCTCGCCGCGGGCCGCGAGCCAGGCAAGCGTGGTGCCAAGGAGCGTGCCGCCGACGCAGTAGCCGAGCACGTTGCATTGTTCGAGGCCGGTTTCGCGGTGAACGGCGTCGGCCGCGGTGAGCAAGCCCTCCGTCATGTAATCTTCGAAGGTGACGCCGGCCAATTCGGCGCCGGGGTTGACCCAGGAGATGACGAAAACCGTGAAGCCTTGATCGACGACGTACTTGATGAAGCTCTTCTGCGGCGTCAAATCGAGGACGTAGTATTTGTTGATCCACGGCGGGACCATGAGGATCGGCATCTCGCGCACCTTGTCGGTGGTGGGCGAATACTGGATCAGCTGAAGAAGCTCGTTCTGAAAGACGACCTTGCCCGGCGTGGTGGCGAGGTTGCGGCCCACTTCGAATGCTGTTGCATCGGTCTGGCTGATGCGCATGAGGTCGCCTGACCCTTCGAGGTCGCGCAACAGCAGGTTCACGCCTTCGACGAGATTGCGGCCGTTCGTCGTCAGCGTCTCGCGCATGACTTCCGGATTGGTGGCCGGAAAGTTCGAGGGCGAGAACGCGCTGGTCAGCAGGCGAAAATAGAACTCGGCTTTCTGCCGGCCGGCTTCATCGAGGCCTTCAGTTTGGGCGAGATTGTCTTCAGCCCATTTTGTGGTGAGAAGGTAGGCCTGCTTGACGAAGTCGAAATAGGGGTTCTTGGACCACTCCGGATCACGGAAGCGGTTGTCGGTGGGGGCGGGCTCGATCACGGGCTCAGGCTCGATGCCGAGCATGCGCTGCATCGTCCGGTTCCAGAGTTCGGCGTACGAGCCGACGAGTTCGGCTTGGGCCTGGGCGAACTTGGCGGGGTCGGACATCCAGCGGGTGTAGATGGCTGACACCGTTTCTGTGGCCCGCGTCATCTCGCTGGCCGCTGAGAAGGGTGTCATCTGGGTGTCGGAGCGGTCCAGGAACTGGGTCACGGCGCGTCCGCCATCCTCATAAGCTTTGAGGACGTTGCGCGTGAATTCCTCGGGATCGGGGATCTTGTAGGGAGTTGGGGGATCGGCCTGCATTTTTTCTTTTGTCATGGCGCCCAAACTTGGTCGACGGGATTGAACTCTATCACAAAGGGAGCGGGAGTTCTTTGTAGCTCTTTGGTCGAGATGAACGACGAAGATGTGTCGGCCAATAGTTTTTCCAGCTCTAACTCATTCAAAATGTTGAGAGATAGACGTGAGCGAGGGAGCCGATTGATGTGGCTCTGGACTGAGGGGGCAGCGCGAGCGTAAAGACGTGGGCTCTGATCGCGTCGCGAGCCGGTCCGGCGAGGGCCGTTTTGCGGCGCAAATCCCATTTCCGCCAAGCGAAAGAGCCCCGGAACGTGATCGAGGATTTCCATCGCATCAAGCGCCTGCCGCCCTACGTTTTCGCCGAGGTGAACCGGTTGAAGGCGGCCGCGCGTGCCCGTGGCGCAGACATCATCGATCTTGGTATGGGCAACCCGGACCTGCCGACCCCGCCGCACATCGTGGCAAAGATGGTGGAGACGATCGCCAAGCCGCGGACGCATCGCTATTCGGCGTCGAAAGGCATTCCCGGATTACGCAAGGCGCAGGCGGCCTATTACGAGCGCCGGTTTGGCGTGAAACTCGATCCGGACACCCAGGTGGTGGCGACGCTCGGGTCGAAGGAAGGCTTCGCCAACATGGCGCAGGCGATCACCGCGCCGGGCGACATCATGATCGTGCCGAACCCGACGTATCCGATCCACGAATTCGGATTCATCATTGCGGGCGCGGCCGTGCGGCATGTGCCGGCTGGGACGGGCGAAGAGTTTTTGCGCGCTGTCGAACATGCCGTGCGCCACTCGATCCCCAAGCCTATTGGCTTCATTCTCTCTTATCCGTCGAACCCGACGGCGATGGTGGCGAGCCTCGACTTCTATAAAGACGCGGTGGCGCTGGCGAAAAAGCTCGACCTGATCATTCTGTCGGACATCGCGTACTCGGAGCTCTATTTCGACGGCAATCCGCCGCCGTCGGTGCTGCAGGTCCCGGGCGCGATGGACATGACGGTGGAGTTCACGTCGCTGTCGAAGACCTACAACATGCCCGGCTGGCGCATGGGCTTCGCAGTCGGCAACGAGCGTCTGATCGGAGCGCTGGCGCGGGTGAAGTCGTATCTCGACTATGGTGCGTTTACGCCGATCCAGGTCGCGGCGGCGGCTGCGCTGAACGGGCCGCAGGAGTGCGTGGAAGAGATCCGCGAGACCTATAAGGCGCGGCGTGATTGCCTTGTGGAGAGTTTCGAGCGCGCGGGGTGGACCATTCCGCCGCCGCCGGCAACGATGTTTGCGTGGTGTCCCATTCCGGAGCCGTTCCGGCATCTGGGGTCGGTGGAGTTTGCGAAGCTTCTCATCGAGAAGGCGGATCTGGCCGTTTCGCCGGGTCTAGGCTTTGGCGAATACGGCGAAGGGTTCGTCCGCATCGCGTTGGTCGAGAACGAGCATCGCATCCGCCAGGCGGCGCGCAACGTGAAGAAGTTCTTCTCGCAGGGCGCTGAGACGACCGACAACGTGGTTCCCATTCCGCACAAAGCCACCCGCTAATCCGCAACATGCGCGCGCCCTGAGACATTCCCACCCCATGAAAGAGCCCCTGAAACTCGGCATCGCCGGGCTCGGCACAGTCGGTGCCGGCCTTCTTGAGCTGATTGCAAAACATGGTCCCGGTCTCGAGGAGACGCTGGAGCGGCGCATCGTCGTGACCGGGGTGTGCGCGCGCAATCGCGACAAGGTGCGGGGCGTTTCGATCGGAGATGCGGTTTGGTTTGACGATGCGGTGACGCTGGCGACGGATGCGAACATCGATTGCTTCGTAGAACTAATCGGCGGGGACGAGGGGCCGGCGCGGGCTGCGGTCGAAGCTGCGCTGAAGGCGAAGAAGCATGTGGTGACCGCCAACAAGGCGCTGCTTGCCAAGCATGGCATGGAGCTTGCCAAGCTGGCGGAGAAGAGCGGTGTGTCGCTCAACTTCGAAGCCGCGGTCGCCGGTGGAATTCCCGTGATCAAGATGCTGCGCGAGGCGCTGGCGGCCAACGAGGTCAAGCGCGTCTATGGCATCCTGAACGGCACCTGCAATTACATCCTGACCAAAATGCAGGACGAGCATCTCGCATTCGACGACGTGCTGAAGGATGCGCAAGCCAAAGGCTACGCGGAAGCTGATCCCACATTCGATATCGGTGGGTTCGACGCGGCGCATAAACTCGCGTTGCTGACGAGCCTTGCATTTGGGACCAAGCTGCCGGCCGATCAGATCCATATAGAAGGCATTCAGACCATCAATGCTGCCGATATCGAGGCTGCACATAGTCTGGGCTACCGGATCAAGCTGCTCGGGGTGGCCGAGCGCACCTCGACTGGGATCGAGGCCCGCGTGCATCCGGCGTTCGTGCCGGAAGACGCGACAATCGCACAGGTGTCGGGCGTGACGAACTGTGTGGCGATCGAGGGCGATTTTTCCGGCTCGGTGCTCCTGGTGGGTCCCGGTGCGGGGTCAAAGCCGACGGCATCGGCGGTGGCAAGCGACATCGTGGATGTGGCGCGCGGGCTGGTGCTACCGCCGTTTCTGAAACCCGTGGCGCAGTTGAAACCATTCAAGCGCGCAAACCTTTCGGGGCACTACGGGTCCTATTACATTCGCCTGTCCGTGCTCGACCGTCCGGGCGCCATGGCATCGATCGCCAAGCGCATGGGCGATCGCGGCGTATCGCTGGAAAGTATCGTGCAGAAGAAGCCGGGGACGTCCGATGCGGCCGCACCTGTCGTGCTGATCACGCATGAGACCACGGAAGAGAATATTCGCAAGGCACTCGATGCGATCGAGGCCGACGGAAAGGTTGCGGCGCGGCCGCAAATGATCCGAATCGAAGAGCTTTAGAGAACGAGGCACGGTGGCTTGCGAGCGCTGCTGCATCAGGAGGACGGACGCGACATGAGCAAGGATCGTTTGAACGGGCTGGAACGGGTCCTCGTGCTCGAGGTGGCGCGTGTCACGGAGGCGGCGGCGATCGCTGCGGCGCGCTTGCGCGGCCGTGGCAATGAGAAAGCGGCCGACAAGGCTGCCGTCGATGCGATGCGGCGGGAACTCGCGCTGCTGACGATCCAGGGCACCGTCGTCATCGGTGAAGGCGAGATGGACGAAGCGCCGATGCTGTACATCGGCGAGAAGGTCGGATCCGGCGAGGGTCCGGAAGTCGATATCGCGGTCGATCCGCTCGAGGGGACGACGATCTGCGCCAAGTCGATGCCGAACGCGCTGGCGGTGTTGGCAATCTCGGAGAAGGGCGGCCTTCTCAATGCGCCCGACATGTACATGGACAAGATCGCGGTGGGTCCGGGCTATCCCGCCGGTATCGTCGATCTCGACAAGACGCCGGGGGACAACATCCGCGATCTGGCCAAGGCCAAGGGCGTGCCGGTCGGTGAGATCACCGCGTGCATACTCGATCGCCCGCGGCACGCCGAACTCATCAAGGCGGTGCGCGAAGCAGGTGCTGCCGTGCGGCTCATACCGGACGGCGATATCGCGGGCGTCATCTGGACCACGGATGCGCAGGAGACCGGCATCGACATCTACATGGGTTCGGGCGGTGCCCCGGAAGGTGTGCTCGCGGCAGCGGCCATGCGCTGCGTTGGTGGGCAGATCCAGGGTCGGTTGAAGCCCACGAACGATGACGAGCGAATTCGTGCCGGCCAGATGGGCATTACGGACATCAATCGGAAGTTCAATCTGGAGGACCTGGCGTCGGGCGACGTCATCTTCTCGGCGACGGGCGTGACCGATGGATCGCTGCTGGACGGCGTGCACTTCCGCGGCGATTTTGCTGAGACGGAGACCGTTGTCATGCGGTCGAAGAGTGGTACCGTCCGGCGCATCAAAACGCGCTTCCGCGATATCGGTGCACGTTTCCCAGCATGAGCATCGGAGTGCAGTTCCGTGAAGGTCCTCGTCTTTCAGCATCACGACAGCGAGGGGCCGGGAACGCTGGGAACATATCTGACGCGCGACGGCGGCACGTTCGATACGGTGCACTTCACGCACGGTGACGCGATCCCTGCGCTCGAGGCCTATGACCAGCTTTGGATCATGGGCGGCCCGATGGACGTCTGGGATCTCCAGGATCATCCGTGGCTCGCGGCGGAGAAGAAAGCGATCCGGCGCTTTGTACGCGAGCTTGAAAAGCCAGTGCTCGGCTTGTGTCTCGGTCACCAGTTGCTTGCGGATGCGCTGGGCGGAACATGCGGACCGCTCAGCCCACCCGAAATCGGCGTGATCCCGATTACGCTCACTGCCGAAGGAACCACCGACCCGCTGCTCGCCGGACTGCCTGAGAGTTGGCCGTGCGTGCAATGGCATGGCGTGCAGGTGGCCGAACTGCCGGAGGGCGCGGTGAACCTGGGCACGTCGAAGCAGTGCCGCATGCAAGCGGCCCGGTTTGCGCCACGCGCTTGGGGCATCCAGGGGCATATCGAGGTCGAGCCGCGGACGGTGCGTGACTGGGCGTGCGTCCCTGCCTACAGGCAGGCCCTCGATCAATTGCACGGCGCGGGCGCCATCGATCGGTTCGACGCGGAAGCCACGCGCAACATGGTCGCGTTTCAAGCGCTGGCGGAGCAAGTTTACCGCAATCTCAGAGCCGCTTCGCGCTGACCCTTTCTCTGACGTGGTCCGAGTGGTCGCACAGGCGCAAGAATGCGCGCATCCGCTCCACGTCGTTGTATTCGGCCTCGCGCACGATCAATCCATCCTGCACTTCGAAGACACAGCGCGCGACGCTGTCCATCACTTCACCGCTCGCACGGTGGCGGAGTTCAAACCGGATTTGACAGCGGACCACATCTCCAGAGGCGGAGATGTTGCGCGGTTCGAAGCGCAGCACGTCGAACGCTTCGCCGATTTCCTGCCAACAGGAAACAATGGCGTCGCGGCCTCTCCACTCTCCATCGAAGGGAGAGATTTCTTCGTCGGCACTGAGGGTAAAAACTGCGTCGGGTGAATAGTAGGCGGCTGCGGTCTCATAATCGCCAAGCGCGTACGCGGTCAGCGACGCTTCTACAATTCCCTCGGGATCAGAACGCATGTCATCGGACCTATTTGCTGCGTTCAGTTCTTGGACACGATTCCTCGGGCGCGTTTGGACACGCCACTTAATTTTTAATGCAGTGAAATCAATGTGTCGATAAGGTCTCGTCGTCAACGACTTATTAGATCGTCCGCAAGTAAAAATCGAAGTCCAGAGGCTGGGGTTCGGCAAAAAACCGGTCGGCCTCGATTTCCTTGATCGTCGCGAAAATGCGGACGAAATCGCTGCCGAAATATTGGGCAGCAAATGACGATTTTCGAAATGTTTCCAGTGCGGCAAACCAATTGGTCGGCATGGGATCGGACGGCTGTTCGTAGCCGTTGCCTTCAATCATTGGGCCCGGGTCGATTTTGTTTTTCAATCCTAGATGAACCCCGGCGAGTGCCGCGGCCATGGCCAGATAGGGGTTGGCGTCGGCACCTGAAGCGCGGTGTTCGACATGCCGGGCAGGACCTTTGCCGGCCGGGATGCGTAACGAAACTGACCGGTTGTTGAAACCCCAGTTCGGGGCGATCGGGGCATAGCTTGCTTTGCGGAAGCGTCGGTAGGAATTGGCGTTCGGTGCGAAGATGGCCATGCCATCAGCCATCGTGGATTTCATGCCGCCGATGGCATGGCGGAGAAGATCATTTGCGATGACCTCATCGGAGGCGAACACGTTGCGGCCGTCTGTGTCCGCGAGGCTGATATGCAGGTGCATGCCGCATCCGGCCCAAGCGGAATAAGGTTTGGCCATGAAGCTGGCGATCAGGCCGTGCTGTTCGGCGATGGCCTTGACGAGGCGTTTGAATTGAATGGCCTCGTCGCAGGCCTGAAGGGCATCGGTCCGGTATTTGAGGCCGATTTCCATCTGTCCTGGCGAATATTCCGACAGGAGCGCCTCGAGCGGCAATTTCTGCGCTTCGGCGGCAGAGTAGAGGTCGTTGAAGAACGGCGCGAAATCCTCAAGATCCTGGAGGTAGTAGCCTTGGAAGTGGCGCTGGCGTTCGGGGACGGTGAGACCTTTCGGCGGCTGCGGTTTGCCGGCGAGGGCACTTTCGCGGTCGAGAAGGTAGAACTCCAGTTCGACGGCGGCGACGGGCTTGAGTGCGAACTCGGCGAAGCGATCGACAATGCGCTTGAGGGCGTGCCGGGGTTCGGCCACGGCACCTTCGCCATCCAGTTGGTGAAAGCTGCCGAGATACTGCGCTTGTGGAATGCGGCCCCAGGGGATGCGCTTCAAGGTGCCGGGTACGGGCCAGAGCGTATGATCGGCGTCGCCGGTTTCCCAGATCATGCCGGTTTCTTCGACATCGCGGCCGGTGACGTCCATGGACATGGCGGAGCAGGCCATGAAGCGGCCATTCTCCCACGCCGGTAGCAGTTCGGCGCGCGTCAGCAGCTTGCCTCGCTGGACGCCGACGAGGTCGGTGTAGATCAGGTAGACCTGCTGAATATCTGGATTTTCACTCAGGAAGCGATTGGCTTCTTCGCGAAGGAGCGCGCGATCGGGCGGCTGGGTCATGAGGGGTCTCGGGTGGGAGGGTCTCGGTCGGGGTTCGCGGTGCTTCCGGTCAGTGCGTTGCGGTCGCGCGCAGAGGGAGTTTGCCAGAGATCTCCGACATCGCGCCGTCGAGTGCATTCAGCAACCGCGCGACGTCGGGTTCTGTCGTTTCAGGGCAGACGAGCATCATGTTGTGGAACGGCGTAATGACGACGCCGCGGTTGAGGCAATAGAGGTGGAGCGCGTGTTCTGCTTCGCTATGGGCGAAGAGAAGCGCCTCGGTGCCGTTGCGCGGATGCTCGGCTGCGGAGACGATTTCCGCGCGCAGGCCGACGCGGACTACATGCCAAGGCAGGTCGTGATGCCGGATGATCGTCGCTATGCCGCGTTCTAGAAATTCCGCGAGCGGGAGCGCCCGCCCGTACACGTCGTTGGTGAGGATCGTCTCCAGTACGGCACGCATGCAGGCGAGCTGCAAGGCGCTGCCTGAGAGTGTCGTGCCGATGCCGCTGTAGCCACCTTCGCGAGTGGCCATGTACGTCTTGATCCTAGCATCGACGGCGTCGCTCCAGCCGTAGATGGCAGCCGGCACGCCGCCGGAGATTGGTTTGCCCATGACGAAGAAATCGGGGTCGAGGCCGTGTGTTGCGGTGTAGCCGCCGGCCCCGGAACTGATGGTGTGGGTTTCGTCGATGCAGAGGAGGGTACCGTGTTTGCGCGTGAGGCTGCGCAGCGCGTCGTGGTAGCCATCTTCGGGAAGGACCATGCCGCAGTTGGTCATGACGGGTTCGGCAAGAACGAGTGCGATGTCGTCTTTGGCCAATGCGGCTTCAAGCGCTTTAAGATCGTTGAATTCGATGACGACCGTGTCGGCCGTGACGTCGCGGACTTCGCCGACGAGGCCGGGGCGGTTGCGCGGTTTGCCGTTTTCAAGCGCGACGAAGGTGTCGTCGACGGCGCCGTGATAGCAACCGTTGAAGACCAGGAGTTTGCGTCGGCCGGTTGCGGCGCGGGCCCAGCGAATGACGGAGCGATTGGCGTCGGAGGCGGTGGCGGTCACCTGCCAGAATGGGAGTTTGAAGCGCTGGGCAAGGAGTTCGCCGACGACGGCAGCATCGGGGCTCGGCAGCATGGTGGTTAAGCCGCGATCGGCCTGGCGGCGGATTGCGTCCGCGACGGCTGGGGGCGAATGACCGAACATGGCGCCGGTATCGCCGAGACAGAAATCGACATAGCTGTGTCCGTCGGCGTCCATGAGCGCGACGCCGCGGGCTTCAGTGACGAAGAGCGGGTAGGGCGTACCCCAATCGACCATCCAGTGCATCGGCACGCCGTTGAGCCAATGTTTCGCGGTCCGTTCCGACAGGGCGTGCGACATCGGCGTTCGTTCTGCAAAGCGCATGCGCTCGCGGGCAAGCAGCGCTGTAACGCGCTGAGGATCAACTCCGGGGCTGTTGGCTGACATTGGTTCCGCGCCGGTTTGGACGCCGCGGCCGGGCGCCCGATTTTACTTGCCCTCCACCCTATTCAGCCGCGCTTGTGACGGCAAGGCGAAGACCGGTGTCCGGTGAACGGGATGTGGCAACAACTCTGTTGGCAAGTCGGGCGTCCGCCTCGCTTGCGGCGGGCTGCGGTGGTCAACTCGGATGAGGTGATTCGAGGGGGCGGGGCAGGCAATGGTTGCGGTCAGGAAGAGGCACGCGGCGGAGACGGCTGGTGAGGCAGCGGCTTTTCTCGATGTGTCGCAATCGGCGCGCGGATACGTCTGGCGCGAGCGGTTGCCGCGGGATGCCCAGAACTTGGCGCTGGCCATCAGTCAGCAGCACGGGCTGCCGGAACTGCTGGGGCGTGTCTTGGCGGCGCGCGGTGTGGCGCTTGGTGACGTCCCCGTTTTTCTCGATCCGAGCGTGAAAGCCCTGATGCCGGATCCGGCGTCGCTCGCGGGCATGGATCGCGTGGCGGAGCGGATCGCGGATGCGATCGTGCGGCGCGAGCCGGTTGCGATCTTCGGCGACTACGACGTGGATGGGGCCTGTTCGTCGGCGCTGATGGCTCGTTTTCTAATGGCGCATGATACGCCCTCGCGCATCTATATCCCCGACCGCATCTTCGAAGGCTATGGCCCGAACATCGCCGCACTTGAGACGCTGGTGAAGGAAGGCGCGAAGCTCATCGTCACAGTCGACTGCGGGACGACGAGCTTTGAGACCATGGCGGCGGCCAAGAGGCTCGCCACCGACATCCTTGTTATTGATCACCATCAGGCAGACGAGACGCTTCCCGAGGTGGCCGGGCTCGTCAATCCGAACCGGCAGGATGACGTGTCGGGTCAGGGGCACTTGTGTGCGGCAGGGGTCGTTTTCCTTGTGCTCGTCGCTGTGATGCGCGTGCTGCGCCTGCGGGGACACTATGCCAATGGGACCATGCCGCCGGATCTGCTCGCGGATCTCGATCTCGTTGCGCTGGCGACGGTGGCGGACGTTGTGCCGCTCACGGGGCTCAATCGCGCCTATGTGCGCAAGGGTCTCGCAGTTATGAAATCGCGCGAGAATGTGGGGCTGCGCGCGTTGTTCGATGCGGCGGGTCTCAATCAGGCGCCGACGACGTACCACCTCGGCTACATTCTGGGACCGCGCATCAATGCGGGCGGACGCATCGGAGATGCGGCGCTGGGCGCGCGTCTGCTGACGACGGACGACGAGACGGAAGCGCAGAAGATCGCCGTGCTGCTCGACAAGTTGAACAAAGAGCGCAAGGCCATAGAGACGCAGATGCTCGAAGAAGCGTTCGCCGATGCTGACCGGCGGGTTTCCGAGACGCCGGATTTGCCCGTCGTCGTGGTCGGGTCGGAGACCTGGCACAAGGGTGTCGTGGGGCTTGTGGCAAGCCGCCTTGTGGAACGGTTTGGCCGGCCGAGTTGTGTCATCGCATGGGAGAAGCAGGCGGGATCGGGCGCGCAGACTGGAACCGGGTCCTTGCGCTCCGTCGCGGGGGTGGACATCGGAGCGGCCGTTCGGGGTGCGGTGTCTGCGGGACTATTGCAGAAGGGCGGCGGACACGCGATGGCTGCGGGTTTGACGGTCGCGCGGGAGCGGTTGGGATCGGTCGAGTCATATTTCGCCAGAGAACTCGCGGATGCGTCTTCGGCGGCGCGTGCGCGCGTGGGGCTCGAGGTCGATGGCGCGCTGGTGCCATCCGGCGTGACGGACGCGCTCATGGACCTCATCGAGCGGGCGGGCCCGTATGGTCAGGGCAACGCTCAGCCGCGGTTTGCATTTCCGTCGGTGCGGGTGAAGTTCGCCAAGCAGGTGGGCGAGGCGCATCTGCGCTGTGTGCTAGAGGCAACGGACGGGTCACGGCTCGAGGGTGTCGCTTTCCGCGCGGTTGGGCAGCCTCTGGGAGACCTCCTGCAGAATACGGGGGGAATGCCGGTACATGTTGCAGGTTCGCTGAAGCGGGACACCTGGGGCGGCCGGGAGAAGATCGAGTTGACCATTGAGGACGCCGCAGACCCCCGCCGGCAGGGATGAGGCGGCGTTCTGACGCCTCGTTCCGACCCGGCTTGCACTCGGCGGCAAACCCCCCTATACCACCCCGCGCTGCTCCCTTCGTCTATCGGTTAGGACGCGAGATTTTCATTCTTGAAAGAGGGGTTCGATTCCCCTAGGGAGCGCCAAAACACCATCGGGACGTCGAACTCTGAACGAGCGACGTCCGTATCCGCAGCATTTTTAATGGCGGCGGGTCGCCTCGATCGTCAGAGCTTGATCGGCCAAACTTGCTCTCCGCTGACGGCGGTTGCCGCCACTCACGACTCCTCTCTCATCGTCAATAAAATGTTCGACCCGATTGGCTGCTGCGCTGGCCGACGCGAAAGCGCCTGAGCCCGTGCGCGCGGGCTGCCTTTTCGGCGAGCGCCCCGCTGGCAAAGCGCCGCCCATCGAGCGGTTGACAGGCCGGCAAGGCAGCGTGGAAACGGAATTCGCTTTCTCCGGTATCGCACCAGTACGAGCCCGATCTGATCGTCGCCGACCTCGATGATGTAGGATTGAGACATGGGTGATCCTTTGCCGGTGTTGCGACCGGTCCTTAGCGTTGCAATTCAAATGTGATGGGAGTGGGAATCCCATCGACAGCAACAGAGGCAGCAGCCGCAAGATCGGGCGGCGGTCAGGATCGAGGTGATCGTTGTCATGGCGCTCTCCATTTTTCGGAGGTCCCGCACGCACGGGACACCTTAGCGTTTGGTGACGCGGCGCAAGTCGCATCGAAATCACCGCGGCTGACAGACGAACCCGCCAACGCCACCATCGAAGCCTGACATTGCCGGTACGCAAACCAACAAGACCTGCGCTGCTTATTCACTGCCGTGGATTGGGTCGAAGTCCTCTTCGCCCTGCGGCAGCAAAAGATGCGTTTTAGCTGAGGTTTGCGTGATCAGCTTGAACTTCACAGTTGCTCCGCGAGCCTGATTTGAAGCTCGTCAAGAGGGGTCAACTTCTCACAGCGTGTTCGATGTGAGGCCTCAAGCTCCGGTTCATAACGGCAAAACTTTCATGCAGCGCGTACGGAGAAGCGTGCGCAAAATATATTCTTGTCAAAACGGGCCGCAGAGCGATGCCGCCACACCGAAGCAGCGTACGATACGGATGTCACGCGCATAGACGTGGCACTCGACGGTACCGAACCCCAACAATTTATGGAGCGTCCCATGGACCTGCACGAGCAGCGTATGCAGTGTTTGAAGATGGCGTTCGACCTCGGAGGCAAACCGGAAGCGGTTCTCTCCGCGGCGCAGCAACTTCTCGATTTCCTTTCAGGACCCGTGCCTACAGTTGAAACAAAGGCCGATGCGGAAGAGCCCGTGACTGAAGCTCTCGTCGCAGAGGAAACCGTGCCTGACCCAATCGCCGCCTGCGGTACCGTTCTCGTCATGCAAGAGGGGGGCGAATTGGCCGATGCCGTCGCAACGGGAGATCCGCTGCCGGCTGCTGCCGAAGCAGAAGACGCCGCAGTCGCTGAGGTCGCATCATCCGCCGAAAGCGAGACTGCGGCGATTGCTGAGGTTGTTGAAGAGATCTCTGCCGAGTCCGTGGCAGTGGAGGCATCAGCAGAAGCAGCAGACAGCGAGTCTGCCGCGGAGACCGTCGAGCCAGACGCCGTAGAGCCCAGCGAACTGCCGAGCGATCACGATGCCACCCCAATGCCTGCAACTGTCGAGGAAAGCAGCGAGCTCCCAGCTTCGATCAACTGACGAGCAGACCACCAATTGGGCCCGGCCGTCAGGCCGGGTCCAGCCCCTTATTAGTTTTTGCGTGAAAACTGCTTTAGGCGACGGCAGGTTTTACCTTTGACATATCGACGTCCTCGTCCTCCGTGCGGGGGCGATGCTCTGCTGCAAGAACGAGGTAGATCACCGGCAGGATGAGCAGCGTGAAGAGCGTGCCGATGGCCATGCCGCTGACAAGCATGATGCCGATGCTGTTGCGCGCTTCGGCGCCGGCGCCTGTCACAAAGACCAGCGGCAGATGGCCAAAGACGGTCGCAGCCGTGGTCATCAGAATGGGTCGGAGGCGCGTCATGGATGCTTCACGGATAGCGGCGATTTTGCTTTGCCCCATCTCCTGCAGTTCGTTGGCGAAGGCGACGATGAGGATGCCGTTCTTTGCGATCAAGCCGACGAGGGTGATCAGGCCAATCTGGCTGTAGATGTTGATTGTTGTGAAGCCGAGGAAGGTGAAGACGAGGGCCGCCGATAACGCGAGCGGAACGGAACCCAAGAGGACCACGAGCGGATCGCGGAAGCTGCCGAATTGCGCCGCGAGTACGAGATAGATGAGCAGGATCGAGAAACCGAGCGTTCCTGCGAGCGTGGTTCCTTCCTGGCGGATCTGGCGGGATTCGCCGGCGTAATCGACGGTGTAGCCGGGCGGAAGGATCTCTTTGGCTGCGGCTTCGAGGGCATCCAGGCCGGCGGCTTTGGTCACGCCGGGAACGACGCCGCCATAGACACGGAAGCTGTCGGCCTGCTGGAAGCGCGCGAGCGTACGGGGAGCCGTGGTGGTCTCAAGAGTTGCAAATGAGGAGATCGGGACCTGCTGGCCGGATCGTGTGCGAACCTTGTAATCGAGCAGGGTTGCGGCTGATGCGCGGGCCGCCTGTTCGACCTGCGGGATGACTTTGTAGGCGCGGCCCTCACGTGTGAACCGGTTGACGAAGTTGCCGGCGAGAAGGAAGCCGAGCTGGCGACCGATATCGGCGAGATCGAGGCCGAGATCGGCAACGCGCTCGCGGTCGATGTTCACGCGCACCTGCGGCAGGTCGATTTTCAGGTCCGTATCAGCGAACATGAACTTGCCGCTCCCAAAAGCGGCGCCGACGAGTCGCTGGGCATAACCGGCCATCTGCTCGGGCGTTCCAGGACCCTTCAGGACCAGTTCAACGTCGAAGTTTCCAGCACCCGGCAATGGCGGCGGCAACACAGGGTAGATCTGAAGTTCTTTGATTTGCGAGATACCGCCGAAGATTTCTGGCTGGATCGTATGCGCACTGCGTTCGCGGTCGTGCCAGTTCTTGAGGAGATAGCCGCCGAAACCGGTCGAGGGGAAGACGATTTCGAACATGGCGTCGAACTCGGGCAGTGCCTTTCCGACGGCGTAAACTTTGTCCATGTGGCCCGAGGTGTAAGCGAGTGACGCGTCGGGTGCGGAATTGACGATCAGGAGGATGAAGCCTTCGTCTTCTACAGGCGCGAGTTCCTTGCCGGAAAACATGTAGAGGGGCGCGGCCAGCACGCCGAGGAAAGCCGCAAACGTGATGATCGGGGCGCGGAGAGTTAGGATGACGTCGAGCATACGCCCGTAGGCCGTTGCGAGGCGGTCCATCTGGCGATTGATGAAGCGTGCGTAACGGCTCTCGTGGCCGCCTTCCGGTGCCGTATAGGCGCTCATGATGGGTGAGAGGGTCACCGCCACGATGCCGGACACGATCACGGCGGTGGCCAGAGTGAAGGCGAACTCCTTGAATAGCACGCCGGTAAGGCCCGTGAGCAGTCCGATCGGGGCATAGACGGCCGCAAGCGTGATCGTCATCGCGACGATGGGTGCGAAGAGTTGGCGGGAGCTGACGAGCGCGGCCTGGGTGCGGCTCATGCCGTCGCGCATGTGGCGCGAGACATTTTCTACGACGACGATGGCGTCGTCGACGACGAGGCCGACCGAAAGAACGATCGCCAGCAGTGTGAGAAGGTTCAGTGAGAAGCCCATCGCCATCATGGCGGCCATTGCGCCAATGAGGGAGATCGGAATGGTCACGAGAGGAACCAGGGCGCTGCGCCATGAGCCGAGGAAAGCGAAGACGATCAGGCCGACGATCGCCACCGTTTCGGCGAATGTCGTTAGGATCTCCTTGATCGAGTTCTCCATGTAGACCGCGCCGTCATAGGCCAGCGCGATCTCCATGCCCTGCGGCAAGTCGGGTGCAATAAGCTTGATCTCGCGGCGCAGGTCTTGGGCGACCTTGATTTCATTGGTGCCCGGCAGTGGCCAGACGGAGAGATACACCGCATCCTTGCCATTGTGGCGGACGTTGGAGATTTCTTCTTCGGCGCCCAGTTCTACGCGGCCGAGATCCGAAATGCGGATGATCCGGTCGCCGTCCTCGCGAACGATGAGGCGTTCGAACTCTTCGGCCTTTCTGAGGTCGGTGTCGGCAAGGAGATCGACCTGGATCTCGTTGCTTTTCGCGCGGCCGACCGCTGCAAGGAAGTTGTTGCGGCGGAGCGCGGCCTCTACGTCCGTGGCGTTCAGCCCGAAAGCGGATAGGCGCTCAGCGTCGAGCCAGATGCGCATGGCCTGCGGGCGGGAACCTTCGAGGCCGACGCGCTGAACATTCGGGATCGTGCTGAGGCGAGGCTGAATATTGCGGATGAGGTAATCCGTCACTTCGGCCGGCTTCATCACATCCGACGTTACGCTGACATAAAACGTCGCGTAGGGCCTGTCGGCGCGCTGGACTTCTACGACGGGAGATTCGATTTCGAGGGGCAGTTCGCTGCGGATCTGGTCCAGTCGATTGCCGACTTCTGCAAGTGCGGTCGTGCTCGGCTGATTGAGCTTCAGACGCGCGGTGACGGTGCTGAGGCCAGGGACGCTCGAGGATTCCACATAGTCGATGCCGGTCAGCGATGAGACGGCGCGTTCGATGGGAGTGGTGACGAAGCCGCGAATGGTTTCGGCGGAGGCGCCGACGTAAATCGTCGTGATGACGATCGAGGAACTCTCGATGCGCGGATACTGCTGAACAGGCAGGTTCGATGCGGCTCTGAGGCCGATCAGCACGAGTGCCAGGTTGAGCACGATGGCGATGACTGGCCGTCGAACGAAGACATCGAGCGCTTTCATCGTTTGCCGTACTCTCAGTTCATGGCAGCCGGACCGGGCGTTTCGGCCGGCGGATCGGTCGTTATAAGAAGGCCGTCGCGAAGCTTGAAGGACCCCGCAGCGGCGACGAGTTCGCCCACTTCCAGGCCCTTTTCCACGACGATGTTGCCGCCGACGACTGCGCCGGTTTCGATGATGCGTTCGCGGGCGCGGCTTTTGCCGTCCTTCGTCTCTATGACAAAGACATGTTGTCCTGCGGGCGAGCGGCGCACCGCGGTCAGGGGTACGACAACGCGTTGGCGAGGAACAGCCGTGTTGGCGATCACGTCGACGAAGGCACCAGGCCGCAGCACGGTGCCAAGCGTCTTGCCCAATGCGCGGAAACGGACCGCGCGGTTGCCGGGATCGACGCTGTCGTCCTCGGCAAGGATCTTGACGCGGCGAGGACCGTCCGGGAGTGCCGGGCTCGTGACCGCCACTTCGTCGCCCGGATGCAGGAGTGCTGCGTTTTCTTGTGGCAGTGCGAAATCGATGTACACGTCGTCGTCGATGCCCTGCAGGCGCACGATGAGAGTTCCGATTTCGAGGTAGGCGCCGGGCTGCAAGTCGGTGATGCCGACGCGGGCTTTGAAGGGCGCGACGATGCGCTTGCGCTCGATGATAACCTTGAGGCTCTGGGCGCGCGCAGTTGCGGCGGCGAAATCCTCGCGCGACTTGTCGAACTCCTGGATCGAGAAGGCTGGACTGTTACGCAGTGCTTCACGGCGATCAAGATTGGCGCGGGCCAGGCGTGCCTCGGCTTCGGCAGCAGCAAGCGAAGCCTGCTCCTGACGATCATCGAGCTGAATAAGGACTTGGCCTTTTTCGACGGTGTCGCCAGAGGAGAAGCCACGTTCGGCGACTAAGCCGGCGATTTCATTGCGCAGTTCAAGTTGTTGACGGGCGACGACAGTGCCGATGGCGCGCGTTGTGGGCGCCCATTCCGACTTCGAGACGCGGACGGTCGCAACGGCGTCGCTCGGTTCGGGCCGTGAGGCTCCCGCCGCCATGCCAGCGATGATCTCTGAATATTTGTAGTATCCCAATCCGCCGGCAATGCCGCTCATCAGAAGGATGAGGAATAGCCAAGCCCCTATACTGCGACGCATCACGACCTCGATGACAGGATATGGCCGACTGTCTTGCGCGGCATTTATCGTACGTGCATCGGCCGGATGGGGCCGGTCAACGTGCAATCACGATCCCTGATCATTCGATTAAGCCGGGCGGCGCTTGTTGGCAACAGCAAGCCCTGGTGGAGTGGGCCAACCAGCGTAGAGACCCGCACCCTAATCATATCAATGTGGGCCCGCTTCGCCGCAGTGCAGCGTCGTTCGATCGGGAACCACTCGGGGCCGTGGCCGGTTCAAAAGACTGCGACAGCCACAGGAGGTCAGCATGAAACGACTTTGGATTATTCCCGTTCTCGTACTCTGCGGAGTTACGCCAGCTTTTGCCGGTGCCAGCAGTGAAAACCGGCTCGATGAAAAGGCTCTGGAAGGGCCGGAAGGAAAGGGCTCCCATTCGACGGATCCCAATGTCGAGCGCTCCGGTAGTCCCGGACCGAAGGGACCCTCAGACCAGATGTCACCCAGCAATAAACCTGCCGGATCACAGTTCAATGACTACGGAACCGGTTCTGGCGCAACGGGGACTGGCTCGCCTGGCGCGACAGGGGCTGGCTCGTCGAGCTCGGGATCAAGTTCTGGCACGTCGGGCTCTGGTTCGTCCGACATGAAGAGCCCGGGAAGTGGCAGCGAAAAGATGCAGCCCCGTCAGACACCATAATTAGCCGACCAGAACCCGGCGATGACTTGTCTTCAGCGGCTTCGCAAGAAGCCGCTTTCTTTTTGCTGAGCGGCAAACGTGGACGGTCATTGCATCTGTCGATGCTTCGCGCCATCGACGTGTGCGCTCCGCTTTGGAGGCGTGACACCGCACTTTTCCATGGGTGGGGCTGTGGTGGTCCACCCGTTCATCAAGACCGTCACAATGTAGCGACGGCAATCGGGACGGTCGCCAGTGACGAAATGCACCTGAAAGACTGCGCGTTTGGTGTTCGCCTGGCGCGGCCAGATAAACTTGTCGGCGTCGGCTGCTTCTGCCAGCGCTTTGCGGATCGCAGTGGCTGCATTGCGGTAGTCGCTGTCAGAGAAACTCGAGAGAAGTGCACGAGATAACTGCGGGTGAAGGCCGATCGCGGCCGCACGCTTCTGATAAGGGTCGCCCGGATCAATCTGCGGTTCCGGCAGTGGCGCTGGCTCAGAGTTCTGGGGAGGGGTCTCGACTGCCGCGTCCGTTGCTGCCGGGGAGGCGGTTGCTTCAGTCGTTCCGGGCTGCGCAACGGGTTCGGCACCTGGAGGATTGAGGGCTGTTCCCGCAACTTCGGCGACATCCTTGGCCATCGAAAGTGGTTCCAATGGAACATTGGCGGGTGGCGGGGTGATGGCCGCTGCCGTCGCTGCTGCCTGATTGGTTGCTTGCCGGCGTTCGAGCTCAGCGGAGACGATAGCTACCCCTTTGTCCAACCATGGCCGCCAAACGGCCGAGGTTTGCATCATGCCCCATCCGGAGATCCCGAGCATAACAATGTAAGAGACCGTGCGGATGCGGCTCCTCTGCCGGACCGGTCCCGCGATCGGTTCACCAGGATAAAAGTCGTCCGCCGGGTCGAAAGCGAGCGCGCGAGACTGAGCCTCGTGGCGCGCAACGCCGAAATCGATGTCTGCTTCGTCCCACGCGTCGTATCGTGCTCGGCTTGCCATGGCTCACTCCCTCAGGGATGTGTGAGCCCTCCTCGTTGTAGAGGCGCCATCAAGTTTCGGCGAAACGATGGCAGGAGGGTCAAAGCCGGTCTGAAGGGCTTTGACGCGTTCTGATCCTAAGTCGCCGGGATTACTTCGAGCGGCTGGAGCGCTTCGTGCCGGATCGCGGAGACGCCCGGGACGATTTCGACGGCGAGGCACCTTTCTTTGCCGGTAGTTTCTTTCGCGGGGTGCTGGCGAGATCGTGCAATTCCTTTTCGGACATCGAGTCGGCCATTTGCTTGGAGGCCCCCTTCAGCTGGGATTTCGATGTCTCGCCGCGCTTTGCGGATAGAGCGGCGCCGGCGGCCATCTGTTGTTTCTTCGATCGTGCGGGCATGGGTTGTCTCCCTTGGCATGAATGACGAAGAACGGCGCACCCGTTTGCAGGTTCCCGGGGATGCTGGCCGCGATCACTGTGGCCCGGCGGACCCGCATCTTGAATGATGTGGTCATGCACTTGCCCGCTCACACCTCTTTCGCCTACTCTGGGCATATGCCTGGATCAGGGACCATTTCAGCGTTGCGCGGCGTGCGTGTGTGGCTCGGCCACGCATTGCTCGTGGCGTTCGTGCTGAAGGCTCTCATTCCGGCTGGTTTCATGCCGGATTTCTCTGGTGTCGATGGCGGATCTTTCAAGATCGTCATCTGTACGGCGAACGGCACGAAAACCGTCGACGCGGATCTAGACGGCACTCCGCACGACGGATCCCTCGCCAAGCACATGGGCGAACCCTGCGCTCTCGGCTCGCTGGCGGCTCTCACGCTGCCGGACCTGCTTGCGACTGTGGCAAGCCCCGTGATCGAAACGCCGTCGCTTGCGCCCCTTCATCTCGCTGTTTCGCTTCCGCCGGCGCGTGCCGGACCCGCGAACGGTTCGCGGGCTCCTCCTTTCCTCGCCTGAACGTGATCCAAGCCAGTGTGCGTTGTCAGCGCCCCTGTATCGTGTTCATCGCGGGAGTTTTCCTTCTATGTCGTCCAACGTTCGGCGCCGTTCCGTCGCGGTTGCGCCCACCGCCGCTCTCTCTGCCGCACTTCTGTCTGTCACTGCACCCGCCGCTTTCGCGCAACAGGCCAAGGACGGCGAGTTGCCACCGGTCGAGGTACAGCAGCCGGCAGGCGCGGCCAAGCCGAAGCCACAGAAGGCGAAAGCTAAGCCTGCTCCCGCGCCTGCTGCGCAGCCCCCAGCCGAGCCCGTCGCGGCTGCCGATGTATCCCCTGCAAACAGCGGTGATGCTGCCGATCCAAAGAACCCCTATGCCATCGTGCCGCCCGGGACGCGTTCGGGAAGTCTGACGGTGCCGACCGCTGCAGAGGCGCGCGCCGACATCAATCGGACGCCCGGCGCCGTCGAGGTCGTCCCTGCCGAAGAGTACAAGGACAGCACGCCGGCGGTGACGCTCAAGGATGCACTCGACTACGTGCCAGGCGTATTCATCCAGCCGAAGTGGGGCGAGGACAGCCGGCTCTCGATCCGCGGGTCAGGCTTGTCGCGTAACTTCCACGGGCGCGGCGTGTTTCTGCTGATGGATGGCGTCATTCCAATCACCACGGCGGACGGCTCCAGCGATTTCCAGGAGATCGATCCCACCGCGTACAACTACATCGAGGTCTTCAAGGGCGCCAACGCTCTCCAGTATGGCGCCAATTCGCTCGGCGGTGCGATCAACTTCGTGATGCCCACGGGGTACGACAGCGATCTCTTCGGCGCGCGCATCGACACCGGCAGCTTCGGGTTCATCAAGACGTCGGTGTCGTCTGGTGCGGTGTCCGGAAACACGGACTATTTCATCACGGGCACGTGGCAGCAGGCCGATGGCTTTCGCGATCACAGCGAAGGCGAGAGCTTTCGCGGGAGCGCGAATGTCGGGTTCAAGCTGACGGAGGACTTGGAGACGCGATTTTACGTCAATGCCAATCAGATCCGGCAGAATATTCCGGGTGCCGTGACGCGTGCTGAAGCGTTGACCAATCCGTCGGGGGCATTCGTTCGTCCAGATCCAGTGCCTCTACCTGTGCCATTCAACGGCAACGACAACGTCGATCGCGACTTCGAGCGCAACCTCGACACCGTTCGCGTTGCGAACCGAACGTCGTGGCGCGTGCAGGACGGGACAGTCGTCGAGTTCGGCGGCTTTTACATGGACCGCCACCTCGATCATCCGATCTCGATTTATGTCGATCAGGATGTGAAAAACTACGGCGGTTTCGGCCGGGTCGTGGACGACAACGTGTATGGCGGTTTTCGCAATCGGTTCGTGGGTGGAGTTGCGGTCCAGAATGGTGAGACGCGTGCGCTGACATTCACGAATGTCCTTGGCAACAAGGGTGTGCTGACATCGGATGCAGACCAGATCTCCGACAACACCGTGCTCTATGCTGAGAACTCGTTTTTCGTCGTTCCGGATGTCGCATTGATTGCAGGCATTCAGTACAACTCCGCGGACCGCGCACTGGAGGATCGTTTTCTGTCGAACGGTGACGAGTTGCGACAGGCTGATTATGAGTTCTGGAATCCCAAGGCCGGGGTGCTGTGGGACGTCACGTCTGCGATCCAGATTTTTGGCAACATCTCGAAGAGCTCTGAAGCCCCGACGTTCAACGAGATCCCGCCGCCGGGGCGGCCGGTTCCAGTGCTCGTTCCGCAGGAGGCCTTGACCTATGAAATCGGCACGCGAGGCAATCTGCCAGGATTGCGCTGGGACCTCGCGCTCTACCGGTCGGACATCGAAAACGAGTTTCAGTGCAACACGGTTGCAGACGGAAGCGCGATCGGGACATGCGATCAGATCAATCTCAACAAGACGCTGCATCAAGGCGTGGAGTTCGGGATTGCGGCGCGGGTCTTTTCGGGCATCTTCGAGCCGGGCACCAACAGTGATGAAGTGTGGCTGAACGCAGCTTACACGTTCAACGATTTCAGGTTCGTGGACGATCCGGATTACGGCAACAATGAACTCCCCGGTGCGCCGCGCCACTTCCTGCGCGCGGAATTGCTCTACAAGCATCCGAGCGGCGTATATGCCGGACCGAATGTCGAATGGGTGCCGGACGCGTTCTTCGTCGACAGCCGCAACACGCTGGCAACGGATGCTTACGCGTTGCTCGGAGCCAAGCTCGGTTATGACAACGGCGGAACCTGGACTGCGTATATCGAGGGCCGGAACCTTACGGACGAAGTCTATATCGCCAGCGCGAGTGTCACCACGCAGGCCACGATCAACAGCACTCTGTTCGAGCCTGGAACCGGCCGCGCCGTTTACGGCGGTATTCAATACCGCTGGTGACGATGAGAAAGCCGGAGCCGCGCGATGAGATCTCTTCGACTTCCCCGTCGTCCATTCGCGGTTCCGGCCTGGATGGCGCTTTCGGGCGCCATCCAACCCCTTTTCCCTGCGTCTAAAGGATACGCAAAGATGATCAAACACTCCCTGTTCGCCGCAGCTTTGACGCTTGCTGTTGCGGTACCCGGCGCCGCGGCCCTCGCCCACGCCACGCTCGATGTGAAAACGGCCTCGGGGGGCTCTTTGCGCGCCGCACTCCGCGTGCCGCACGGATGCGAAGGATCGCCAACCGTTGCGGTGAAGCTCACCATTCCGGAAGGTGTCATCGGCGTGAAGCCTGCGCCGAAGGCCGGATGGACCGTCAATACGACGAAGGGGCCGTACGCGCGGGCCTACGATCATTTTCACGGCAAGGTTTCGGAGGGCGTGAAGGAGATCGTCTGGCGGGGCGGGCCGCTTCTCGATGAGCATTATGACGAATTTATTTTCGTCGGTTTCGTATCGGACGCTTTCACGCCCGGGGATCAGGTGGCGTTCCCCGTGACGCAAGAATGCGAGAAGGGGCAATTGGCATGGGCGGAAATTGCAGCACCCGGCGCGGATGCGCGCAGCCTGAAGTATCCGGCACCGATTTTGAAGATCGTCGAGAAGGGCGACGGCAAGGCGGACAAAAGTGCGAAGGCCGCGCTGACGGTTAGCAAGGCGTGGGCACGCGCCACGCCGGGCGGGGCGAAGGTCGGCGCGGGTTACCTGGAAATCGTCAATTCGACTGCAGCGGCGGACCAGTTGCTGTCGGCTTCCGCACCGGTGGCTGGGAAAACGGAAATTCACGAGATGAAGGATGAGAACGGCGTCATGAAGATGCGGGCGCTTTCCAATGGTCTCGAGGTCCCGGCGGGGAGCACGGTGGCGCTTGCGCCTGGCGGGCTGCATCTCATGTTCCTCGATCTGCCTGCGCCTTTGACCGAGGGACAGACGTTCGATCTGACGCTGACCTTCAAGACGGCCGGGACCGTCATCGTGCCGGTGACGGTGGGTGAGGTGGGCGCTGGCAAACAGGCCGATCCTCACGCGCATCATCATTGAGAGGCCAGTAGCGCAGCAGCAGTGCGGCGGCTGGTTCGCGGCCTTCCTCCTGCCGTACTTCGTCCCGACGGTGGTCTCCGATTCGAATCTGTGGGAGGCCCCGCCGCGATGTCTCTGAAAGCTTTCGCATTTGCGCTGTGCTCCGTGCTGTTGCTGACGGCCGTTTCCGTGCCGCGTGCCGAGGCAGCGTCTGCGGGGGAGATCGATGCCGATGTTCGGTCCACGATCGACCGCTTCTATGCGCAGATCGGAGGTGCCCGTGAACTCGCCGACAAATCGTATGGCATCCTGGTTTTCCCCTCCGTCGTGAAAGCCGGCTTTGGAATTGGGGGCGAGTACGGCGAAGGCGCGTTGATGGTGCGCGGTCAGCCCACCACCTACTACAACACGATCGGCGCCTCGTTCGGCTTCCAGCTCGGCGTGCAAGCTCGCTCCGTGATCATCATGTTCATGACACCGGAAGCGCTCGACCAATTCCGGCGCTCGAAGGGCTGGAAGGTCGGTGTCGATGGGTCTGTGGCCATCATTACCGTGGGTGTCGGCGGATCGATCGACACAAATAAGATCATCAGTCCGGTGGTTGGGTTCATTCTCGATCCCAAGGGGCTGATGTACAATTTGACACTCGAAGGCACGAAGATCACCCGCATCCGGAAGTAGCGGCTCTCTCGCGATCGCGGCCGGAACCGGATGTATTTCAAGGCGTTCCTGTCTTAGGGGGTTCGCCAACACCTGATACCCGCTGAGGGCGCCGCGCTGGATCTGCGCGGATGTGTGCCGACGGACTTTCGTCGTGCCGCCGTTGTATCTGTCGGGTGGTATGCCGCAGCGAGCGACACGGCCGTGCCGCCGTACTAAACTGCTTTCAACATCGAGGATGGAATGAAGAGCGCTGGTACGCTTCTGGTCTTGCTCGTCATTTGCGCCGCTGCCGCAGCGTGGGTGTATGCAGGCATGCCCGGACGCGAAGCGATCTCGGCTGCGCCAACGGCACCGACAAACGTTGCGGCCCAACGCGGCAGCGGTTCGGGTCCGACCCGGACGATCGCCGTCGAGGTGGCCGAAGCGCGCGCCACGCGGACTTCGACGGATATTCGGGCCATCGGTTCGCTGCAGTCCGACGAGACGGTGCAACTTGCGCCGGAGATCGCCGGGCGTGTTTCGGAGATCGACTTCGTCGAGGGTACCAAGGTCAAGGCCGGCGATATTCTGGTCCGGCTTGATGACGCGCTGGTGCGGGCCGAAGTGACCGACGCCGAAGCGCGGCTCAGTTTTGCGCAGGCCAACAACGAACGAGCGCGTCAGTTGTCCCGCACCGGCAACGTCACGGAACGCAGCCGCGACGAGGCAGTGACGAATTTCGAAACGGCGAGTGCTGCGCTGGAGTTGGCGAAGACCCGGCTCGACAAGCATCTTCTGCGGGCGCCGTTCGACGGAATCGCGGGCGTGCGCAACGTGTCGGTCGGCGCGTTCGTGGCTGTCGGAACGCCAGTGGTCAACATCGAGAAGATCGACGGCT
This sequence comes from uncultured Alphaproteobacteria bacterium, assembly GCA_963778225.1. Lineage (GTDB taxonomy): Bacteria > Pseudomonadota > Alphaproteobacteria > Rhizobiales > Hyphomicrobiaceae > JAGVSR01. The sequence continues at coordinate 116,142 of CAVZTR010000013.1, read as the reverse complement.
TGAAGGTCGATTTCAAAGTTCCTGAAATCTATCTCACCTCCATCTCCGTGGGACAGGTCGTGGACGTGACGGTGGACGCCATCCCGGGTCGGGCGTTTGCAGGGAAAATCTATGCGATCAACCCTCTGATTGACGTGAACGGTCGCGCACTGCAGGTGCGGGCGCGCCTCGACAACGAAGATCTCGTCCTGCGACCGGGGCTGTTCGCCCGGATTCTCATCAAGGGCGCGGTGCAGCGCGACGTCGTTGTCGTGCCTGAGAGTGCCATTCTTCCGCGAGCGGGGGACAACTTTGTCTTTCGCGTCTCTGACGGCAAAGCGCGAGAAGTCGGGGTGAAGCTGGGCGAACGGTCGGACGCGACTGTGGAGATCACCGAAGGTGTGACGCCCGGTGATCTCGTTGTCACGGCGGGGCAGCACAAGCTGCGCGACGGCGCGGCCGTAGAGGTCGTGGCCAGCCATCCCCACAGCGATCAATCCGCACAGCGCGAGAGCGAGGGGAGCGGCGGATGAACCTGTTCGAGCTTTGCATCCGCCGTCCAGTCCTGGCGACGGTGATGTCTCTTATTCTCGTGCTCGTCGGTGTCGTTGCGTTCCAGCGGCTGACGGTGCGCGAATTCCCCAACATCGACGAGCCGATCGTTTCTGTGACGACGAACTATCCCGGCGCGTCGGCGTCGATCATGGAAAGCCAGGTGACGCAGATCCTGGAGGATTCCATCGCCGGGATCGAAGGCATCGATGTGCTGTCGTCGTCGAGCCGATCGGAGACGAGCCGGATCACGGTTCGCTTTCGTCCGGAAGTCGATCCGGACGTGGCGGCGAGCGACGTGCGCGATCGCGTCAGCAGGGTGCGCGGGCGATTGCCCGATGAAATCGACGAGCCCATCATCGCGAAGGTCGAAGCGGACGCGCAGGCGATCATGTTCCTGGTCTTTACGAGCCCGCAGCTGTCGGCGCTCGAGATCAGCGACTACATCGATCGGTTTATCGTCAACCGGCTGAAGAATCTCACCGGCGTTGCGGATGTCCAGATCTACGGCGAACGGCGCTATGCCATGCGCATCTGGATCGATCGTGAGCGGCTCGCCGCCTACAACTTGACGGTTCAGGACGTCGAGGCTGCACTCAGAGCGCAGAATGCAGAGATCCCATCGGGACGGATCGAGAGCCAGGATCGCGAGTTCTCGGTGCTGTCGAAAACCGGGCTGACGAAGCCGGAAGAGTTCCGCAACATCGTCGTGAAGCTTGCCGGCGATTATCAGGTGAAGCTCGGCGATGTGGCCCGGGTTGAATTGGGCGCGGCGGACGAGCGGAGGGCCAGCACGTTCAACGGTGTGCCGGCGATCGCGGTGGGGATCATCCGGCAGTCGACCGCCAATCCGCTCGATGTCTCCCAGGCCGTCAAAGCGGTGCTGCCGGAAATCAATTCGTCGTTGCCGCAGGGACTTCAGGCGGCGATCGGCAATGACGACAGCGTCTTCATCGAGCGCTCCATCGAGGCCGTGTTCATAACGATCGTGGAGGCGATCGTTCTGGTGGTGGTGGTCATTCTGTTCTTCCTGCGCTCGTTCCGGGCGGCGATCATTCCCATTGTCACCATACCGATCTCGCTGATTGCGACGTTCGCGCTGATGTATGCGTTCGGCTTCACGGTGAACACGCTGACCTTGCTGGCGATGGTCCTCGCCATTGGCCTCGTCGTCGACGACGCGATCGTGGTGCTGGAAAACATTTATCGGTACATCGAAGAAGGCATGGAGCCCGTGCCGGCCGCGATCAGGGGCGTGCGTGAAATCGGCTTTGCCGTCATCGCGATGACACTCACGTTGGCCGCCGTCTATGCGCCCATCGCGTTTGCTCCCGGCAAGACGGGCAAGTTGTTTCTCGAGTTTGCATTGACGCTTGCGGGTGCGGTGATCGTGTCGGGCTGGGTTGCGTTGACGCTGACGCCGATGATGTGCGCCAAGCTCTTGCGTCACCAGCCGCAGCCCGGCCGCGTCTATCTCTTGCTCGAGCGAGCGTTCGTGGCGTTCGAGAACGGGTATCGTTCGGCGCTCGTGTCGGCGCTGAAGATGCGTCCGCTCATTCTGATCCTGGCGGCTGGCGTCGCGGGCCTGAGCGGCGTGCTGTTCATGACATTGAAATCCGAACTTGCGCCGCTCGAGGATCGCGGCGTCATCCGCGTGCGGGGATCGGGGCCGGAGGGTGCTACGGTCAGCTACACGGCACGGTATGCGGCGGAAGTGGACAATGTTCTGACCGAGGTGCCGCAGGTGCGCGGGCGGCTGGCGATCGCCGGTACGCCGGATGTTTCGGCATCGCTGGTGGTGGCGCCGCTCAAGGACTGGAGCGAGAGAACGCGATCGCAGCAGCAGATCAGCGCGGAGATCAATCCGCAGCTGAGGCGGATTGCGGGCGTCCAGGCGGTGGTGCAAACCCCCGGCGCGTTCGGTCAGCGCGGATCGGGACGCCCGATCGAGTTCGTGCTGCAGTCTTCGGGCACGTACGAAGATCTGCAAAAGTATGCCGATGCCATTCTTGCTAAGGCGCGAGAGTTTCCGGGGCTCGAAAACCTCGACACGGATCTCAAGCTCAATTCGCCGGAATTCAAGATCGACATCGATCGTTCGAAGGTGGCGGATCTCGGCTTGGAAGTGACCGCTGTCGGTCGAACGCTCGAGACGCTGCTCGGGGGACGTCAGGTCACCCGGTTCGAACAGAACGGCGAGCAGTACGATGTTTATGTGCAGTTGGCCGCCGAGGATCGGGCGACGCCTCAGGCGCTGTCGACGATTTTTCTGCGCAATCCGCGCGGAGAAATGATCCAGCTTTCCAATCTGGCGACGGTGACGGAGTCGGTTGCGCCGAAGGAACTGAAGCGGTTCAATCAGCTGCGTTCGGTGACGATCCAGGCGTCGCTGGCGCCCGGATATGCAGTCGGTGAAGCGCTCGACTTTCTCGAGCAGGCCGCACGTGAGGTGTTGCCGGCGACGGTGCAGACGGATCTCGATGGCGCGACCCGCGACTATCGCAGTTCGGCTGACAGTCTGCTGGTCGTGTTCCTGCTGGCGCTCGCCTTTATCTATCTCGTTCTGTCGGCACAGTTTGAGAGTTTCCGCGATCCGGTGATCATCATGATCACGGTGCCGCTCTCGATCACCGGCGCGCTGGCGGCACTCTGGCTGGCGGGGGGGACGCTCAACGTCTATTCGCAGATCGGTCTCGTGACGCTGGTGGGGCTGATTACGAAGCACGGAATTCTGATTGTGGAGTTTGCAAATCAGAAGCAGCTCGCAGGAGAGGCGCGGGGGGCCGCGGTGATTGACGCAGCCGTGCAGCGGCTCCGGCCGATCCTGATGACGACAGGCGCGATGGTTCTGGGTGCGCTGCCTCTGGCGCTGTCGGATGGCGCCGGCGCGGAGAACCGGCAGCAAATTGGTTGGGTCATCGTCGGCGGCATGTCTGCGGGTACGCTCTTGACGCTGTTTGTCGTGCCGGCCGTCTACAGCTATCTCGGCCGGCGCGAAGTGAAACTCACGGACGTGGGCGAACCTGCCATGCAGCCCGGGGAGTAGGGCACACCGCGTTCACGTGTTTCAACTTAGCCCGGTGGCAGCGTCGGAGGATAACTTACGACGCTGTGGCGCTGACTGACTTGAACCTTCAGATCAGCAGCCTCGGCGGGAAACGCCTTCGGCATCGAAGACGTGGCCAGTGAGTGTGCGGCCTTTGCGGCTGGCCAAGTAGAGCGCGAGTGCCGCGATGTCTGGCTCTGATGTGAGGCAGGCGCCACTCATGCTGTCGAGCGTCGTTGCTTTGGGGCCAATGGCATTGATGCGCACGACGTCGCCGGACCAGCGGCGGGCGAGATCGGCGGTCATGGCGGCGAGCGCCTGGCGCACCATGCCGAGGATCGCCGCATCGCGATCGGTCTGGGGCGCGGGCGCGACGACGGCATTCAGGATCGTGCCTTCCGACCAGGTAAGCGCCATCCGATTGGCCGCGACTTCGGTGATCTCGCGCAGGGGGCCGAGCTTGGCGACGATGAGGTCTTCGATCTCTTCCATGGTTTCGACCGCGGCCATTTCCGCATGCGTCACCGATGCGAGATTGAAGACGGCATCGATGCCGCCCAGGTCTTCCGCGGCGCGCTGGGCAAAGCGGGTCGGAGGGGTGGATTTCGAGAAGGCGAAGTCGGTGAGCTTCACATCCCCGGCAGTGCTGGCAAGCAGCGCCACGAGCTCGACCATTTCGGGCGAGCGTTCGTCCGTTTGAATGGAGAGGCTTGCCTTGCGGTCGGCGAACGCGCGGGCAAGGTCAACCCCGCGGACGGTCGAAAGGCCTGTCACGACAACACGGGCACCTGCCAGCTCGGGATAGGTTTCGGTACCTGCTTCACGCGCGATGACGCTCATGTACATGGACTGCATGCTCCTGAATTACGCCGGAGTGAATGAGCGGACCGGCCTGAACGATAGCACGCCGATTCGCCTAACGACATCTAAACAGCGGGTCGATTCGGGCTCGCGCCGGGGCCGTGCGATGGCAGAATGGCGGCGCGGCGTAGTTTTGCACCGCCGGCTTTTATTGTTGCGCAGCCCCTTGTCTTGCGCGACCGAATCATAAGTGGGGTGCCGGATGGGGCCATGGGTCGTGGCAGCGAAGCACACGATTTATTCCATCGCCTTTCTGATTTTGCCGGGGGCTGTGTGCGTCAAATTTATCTGCTTACGCAAGATGATGCGTGCCAGACACGCGGCAGCCGGCAATCTCTGCGCGAGCTCGGGAAAGCTGGTGAAAAAGACCGGTGCCGAATTGCTTGAATGGCCCCGCCCCCCCGATCCTGTTCCCATACGATTCGTATCATTCGAGGGTCGATCTATTATGCCGAGCACTCACAAGCGGGCCAAAGCTCAGTCTAGCACCACACCTTCGGGCGGGGATGGATTGGTGCTCGTGTGCATGGCGCTGGTGGTTGCAGCCTTCGTCGTCGGGCTGCATATCCAGCTAGGGGCACCATTGGGCGCTGCAGCGTTTGCGGGCATGTCGCTCTTCGTCGGGCTTGTTGGTTTTCAGACCTGGCGCCGTGGTGAGGCTGAGCGGGCTGTCTTGAGCAGCGAACTGCAACGGCTAGAGGCGGAGTTGGTGCGCGGCCGTGTTGAAGGGGGCTTCACAGCTTCGGCTGCCGAGCCACCCGCGCCTGTTGTCGCGACGATGAATTCGGCTCCGGCACATATTCCTGCAGACAACGCGGATTTACTCGTTGCGGTCGATCTCGACGATGCCGACGCGCTGGCGCGGGCCTACAGTGGAGAGGCTGAGGCACCGCAGTTCGAAGCGTATCGGCGCGCTCCAGTCGTACCGCAGGGGGAGTCGCTTGGAGATTACTGGCAGGAGCCTACTCCTGCTGCTGCTCCTGCTATGGCCCCGATGAGACCCGAGCCGGCCTACATCCCCGATGCCGGTCGCACCCATGGCGGGCAACCATCAACGGACGTGGAGCGTGAGGCGGCAGTGGCGACGGGCTCGTCAGCCGTTCGAGAAGATGACGTGGAGATGTTGCAGCGGCGCATCAAGGATATGCTCTCGCAGGTTACTGCTGCCGAACAGGCGCGCGATCTTGCGGCTGTCGGCACGATGCTGCCGGACCCGCGTGCTTCAGCGGTCGCTGCTCCGGTGCTGGACGTCGAGACGTCGCTCGATGCCCTGAACGCGGCGGTGCAATCGATGAGGAAGACCAGCGGTGCGGTTTTGCCAGACGGGCCGCACACTGCGCCCGAGGTGCCGTCCTCGTCACCTGCCGATCCTCAGCTGATGGCGGTGCGGGATGCGATTGCCGCGGGCCGTGTCGATGTCTTTCTGGAGCCGATCCTCGGCCTGGGCAATCAGACCGCGCAACACTATGAAGTCAGCATCAAGCTGCGCGGGCTCCACGCGCAGGATCTGGAATTTGGCGAAAGCGGCGTGATCGCCGGGCGCGGTTTGCTGCCTTTGTTCGACGCGGTCCGCATCGAACGCAGCGCCATCGTGGCGGAGCGACTTGCCAGCCGTGGAAAATCGGGCGCCGTGTTTTCGCGTGCATCGGGAGAGGCGCTGATCGAGCCCGAGTTCACGCGCAACATGCAGATGGACTTCGTAGCGAGGCCCGCGACAGCGCGGCAGCTGATCCTCACGTTTGCGCAGTCCGATATTCGGTCGTTCCGCGCGGCGGAGCAGCGGGCGGTGAGTGCGCTTTCGGCGCTGGGCTTCCGGTTCGCGATCTCAGCGCTCACGGATCTCGACATGAATTTCAGCGCGATGGCGAACGCCGGCTTCGGCTTCGTGAAGCTCGACGCCTCGGTTTTGATGGATGGACTTGCCGCATCCGGGCGGACACATTCCTGCGGGCGACGTGTGCCGCTTTCTTGCCGATCAGGGCTTTGGCCTGATCGTCGAAGGCATCGACAGTGAGGAGACACTGGCGCGGGTGTTCGGGTTCGGTGTGCTCATGGGGCAGGGAACGCTGTTCGGCGGACGGCGTCCGGTTAAGGCCGATGTTGCGGGTAAGCCGGGGCAGGCCGCGGCGTAATCTCTAAATGGGCATGCGTGTTCCCGCCCGCGTGCAGGGGCAGCGGGCGCGACGATAGCCGGGGGGCGGGGCGCGGCGGTGCCGCGGTCTTCCGCTGGGGTCGTGTCGTATGGCGCCACGGCGCCCCGCTGTAACGGGTTTCGAACTGGGCTCGCTCTTACCCCAGTCTGCAGACCCCACTATTCTCCGGCACAACATCCGGGACCCATCCTTACGGCGGGCGGCAGGGATCATCGTCGGGAGGGTTGGCTGCGTTAGCCGCTTCGTCCTCCAGCACCCGTCCCCGCATCGCACCAACAAGACGCCTCCGGTCAGCGCCCCCGAGTGATGCGGGTGCGCTCAAGATAGGCGGCGGCGTCAGTGCGAGGATAAGTTTTATTTCGTGCAGCGTTCGTGATGCGCTCGAATTGGCCTTCCGCCGGTGGGCGCGCGCGCCGCTCAGAGTTCATTCGCGTCAGGAGTTCGAGGCGCCACTCTCATCGCGGTGGCGGCTGTTGGCCAGGTGGATGCACGGCGCATCAAGTTGGCGACACGGTTCGTCTCTGTCGACAAAAAGGCCCGGCGAGGGAACTCGCCGGGCCATTTTTTCAAGTGTCGGAGCGTTGCCGATTATGGCCAAGCGGCGGGTGCAACACCGTGCTTGACGCCCCAGTCGTACCAGTTGTCGACGGCCGTTCCGGTGAGAAGGATGCCGATGCCGCCGGTAAGCGTGCAGAGCACCGCGAACCACCACGCCCAGCGATGGATCGATTCCATCGAGGCGTTGAAGCCCATCGTCCACCGCCAAAAGAGGGCAGCTCGTTCAGACGCCGTACCGCGATCGGTGATCTGCTCGATCTCGCGCTCGCCGCCGTACCGTGTCACGGCCAAGATCGTGGCGCCGTGCATGGCGAACAGCAGAGCCGAGCCATAGAGGAACGCGATCGAGAGCATGTGGAACGGATTGTAGAACAGGTTGCCGTAGGTGATGGAGAAGTTGTTCGTCCAGTCGAGGTGCGGGAAGATCCCGAACGGCACCGCTTCACTCCAGCTGCCCATCAGGATCGGGCGGATGAAGCCCAGCACCAGATAGAGCCAGATGGCGGAAGCGAAAGCCCATGGAACATGCGTGCCCATGCCGAGCGCGCGGGCGCGGCGGTACATGCGAAGCCACCAGAGCAGGATGGACGTCGTGAGGAAGAAGCCTGCCATCAGCCACCAACCACCCTCTTTGAGAGGTGGAATGGTGAGGCCGTATTCGGGCTTCGGCGGCTCGAGAGCAAGGTAGGGCAGCTTGCGAATGAACTGGATAGGATCCCAGTTCACCGACGCCAGCATGTTAAGGCCGATGATCTCGAAAGCGATGATACCGCAGACGAGGGAGATGAAGCCCAGCGTGCCGAGGTAGATCGGACCGATTTGAGCGTCACCAATCTTGCCAGCCCAGTAGGAGAACCGCGGCGGACCGCGGCGCTCGGAGTTGTTCTCCGGCAAAGGAATGCCGGGCTCCGGGTGGGGAGACACCTGGAGTTGCGTGAAGATGTTCTGGTAGTAGGTCATGTTTTTGTTCTCCCCTTACGACCAGATCGGCAGTTCGAGCCACCAGTTCCACCAGTCGACCCAAGGATCGCCCTCGGCCCACAACGGTCCGCTGATGATGATGCACACCGCGCTCCAGAAACCAGCCGACAATGCCAGGAACAGGCCGAGGCGATGGATGCCCAGGGTGCCGATGGAGTAGCCGATGGTGTCACGGAAGTAGGTGTTCTCGTGTTCCGGGGTCTTGACCACTTCACCCTTGGTCGGATTGACCGATGAGAGCACAAGCGCGCCGTGGAGTGCGAGCGCGAGTGTCGTGGTGAAGAAGAACGTGATCGCGATCATGTGGGCAGGGTTGTAGTGGAAGTTGCCGTACGCGTAGCCCGTGCCGGACACCCAATCGAGGTGGCTCGAGAAGCCATACGGGAAACCGTAAGACCATGAGCCCATCGCGATCGGACGGAAGATCACAAGAGTGACGTAGGCGAAGATGGCAACCGAGAAAGCGAACGGTACATGGTAGCCCATGCCGAGCTTTCGACAGATTTCCACTTCTCGTAGCGCCCAGGAGACGAACGCTCCGGTGGCACAGATCGTGACCGCCTGCCAGATTCCGCCTTGCTTCATCGGTGCGAAGCTGAGACCGAATTCGGCCGGAGGCGGGTTGATCGAGAGACGGAAGAGATTCCACGTCGGGCCCAGTGAAACGCCCCAGCAGATGAGGCCGACACCGACGATGATGAAGAAGATGGTCGTGACGCCAAAGAAGCCGACGTAGAAGGGCCCGACCCAGAAGTCGAACAGATCCCCGCCGATCAGCGTTCCGCCACGAACACGGTATTTACGCTCGAAGTTAAGCATAGCCATGGCTGGATTCTCCGCTCAGTCGGCACACAGCCGGCTGCGAGTCATATTTTTAGTTGTGTCGTGCAGTGCCGAGTGATTTTGGAACCGGACGGGCGAAACGTCCGTCCGGCTCCATGGTGTCGACGGTCAGACCGCCTTGATCAGAGGCATTTCGATCGAGGCCGCGGCTTTCGCCTTGGGCCCTTCGATCCAGTTGAAGCGATCGGTGCTCAACAGGATGAAGTGAATCAGAACAGCCAAGCTGAACAGGAACGTCGCGAGAGCGACAAGCGTCCTGCGAGGATCGAAGAGAAGCCAAATCTTCCACATATTCTCATCTCCCTCTGGGTTATGCCTTGAGCGACGGCAGGTAGCTCAGGGCGTAGTTTGCGCCGTCAATCAACGACGCGTAGCCGGTCGGCCCCGGAAGCCAGGGACGCCACTGCCACACGAGGAAGTGCGCGATGATCGCGATGACCGTAAAGATAATGAAGGAAGTGACGAAGATTCCGTGGAACTCCTTCGCTTCCGTTTCGGTCAATCCCGACACCGAGCCGCTTCTGTTATCAGCAGCCATGTTGGTACTCTCCGTGAATTGGCCTTGCGGCCGTTACCGCGCATCGACCCGCGCGGCAGGGGGTAGTCCGTGGCTTTGGACACCACGTTTCGTGTTCGCCTGGCCGGCAGGGCCCGACGAATTCGGGTCGAGATCAGCCCATGAAAGCGTACGCGGCACTGATGTGCGCGGCTTCCCTGGCCTGCTCGAAAACGGATTTGCGAATCTCGCCTTCGCCTGCGCGCTGGGCCCACTTGTGGGGAAGCGCGCGTTCGATAACGGACGTGAAGAGGAACACGGCAAAGGCGATCGTGAAGATCAGCCGGAACTCGATGGCTTCGCTCTTTTTGGGCTTGGCAGCGACGCGGGATGCCGCGGCGTGATTGGCGAATGCTCGCGACACGGCTGCTGCGCCTGCGGTGTTGGATGCAGAGGATTTGCGGGCCTTTGCGGCGGGCGAGACAGTTCGGCGCGCCGTGACGGAGGGCAGCGCGCGCACGCGAACATAATCGGATCGTGCGATGTGTCCTGAGATAGATGCGGCTGTCATGCGGCGTGCCCTTCTTTGATGAACGGTTGAGACAGTGCGAGGCGACGAGCGCTGACGCGTGTCTCACCGGCTTGCCGTGCCGTGCGTTCGGCCGCGTCGCGAAGACGCTTGGCAGCCGAAATTCGAATGAGAATGGGTTGCTCTTCGATGATGCGATCGAAGGCGTCCTTGGCGTCGTCGTCCCAGGGCAGCTCCGCGTGGAGGCGGGCGGGCGTGGGATCGACTTTGTCCATGTCGGTGGCGAGCGGAAGAATGTGGAACAGCGCATCGAAAAGCGCGTTGCAGACTTCCTGCACGAGATAGGTGGCGCCGGCGTAGCCCATGAAGGGCGTGCCGGTGTGGCGGCGAATGATGGCGCCGGGGAAGGATGCCGGGATATAGACGCCGCGGCCACCGGCTTCCGCCAGATACATGCGTTCGTTGTAGCTTCCGAAGATGACGAGCGGCGGCGTCTGCTTGATGGCGGCGCGCACGGCGTCGTTGTCGGTCTTGGCGCCGGGCTTGCGCGGAACCGCGAAATTGCAGGGCAGGCCGAGTTCGGTTTCCAGGAACTGGCGGACGCCGCGGGTGTAGGTCTCATTGGCCACGATGCCGAACGATGCCGTGCCGAAGAAGTCCTGCGTGACCGAGCGCCAGAGATCCCAGATTGGCTTGATGGTGGTGTGCTTTTCGCGGGTGATGAAGGGTTCGGGATCCAGACCCAGAATTTCCCCGAGCTTGCGCAGGAACAGCGTCGTGGAGTGCATGCCGATCGGGGCTTGCAGGTAGGGCCGCTCGAGCGTTTCGCAGAGCAGGCGGCCGAACTCGCGATACATGCAGATGTTGGCTTCGGCGTCGACGAGCTTGGGCACGTCGGCCAGATGCGAGCCGAGCGGGAAGACCATGTTGACTTCAGCACCGATGCCTTCGACGAGGCGGCGGATCTCGGCCAGGTCAGACGGCATGTTGAAGGTGCCGTAGATCGGTCCAAGGATGTTGACCTTCGGCTTCTGGCCTTCAGCGCGCGGCTTCAGTTCGGGGATCTTCTTGCGCCCGAACTGGGTCCACAGCCATGTCATGGCGCGGTCGGCGCTCTGCCACTGATCTTCGTCGATGGTGCGCGGGAGGAAGCGCTGGATGTTGGTGCCTTCGGGCGTGACGCCGCCGCCGATCATTTCAGCAATGGAGCCCGTGACGACCACGGCCGGCATATGCGGATCGAGCGACTTGTGGGCACGGCGCATGGCGCCTTCGGTGCCGGTCTTGCCGAGTTCTTCTTCGGAAAGACCTGTGACTACGATCGGCAACTCATGAGGCGGCAGCGCGTCGGTGTAGTGCAGCACCGATGTGACAGGCAGATTCTCGCAACCGACGGGACCGTCGATGATGACCTGCAAGCCCTTGACGGCGGTGAAGACGTAGACCGAACCCCAGTAGCCGCCGGCGCGATCGTGATCCAAGACGAGGGTCATAGCATTTCCTCCGCCTTGCGCTTCTTGGCTTCCTTTTCGATGCGACGCTTGTATTCCGAGCGGAATTCCGGGCGATCGACGGGCGTATCTTCCCAGACGCCGGTGGTGTGGCCTGTGCCGACGCCCTCGAAGAATTCCGTCATGGTGTCGAAGCGGTCCTTGCCGGCCATCGCAGCATTGATGACTTGCGCAAGGGAGCCGGCACCGGCAACGCCCATCAGGGGACGGGCTGAAATGAGGTTGGTGAAGTAGAGCGACGGTGTCGAGCTTTCCTTCGCTTTCTGCACGACGGGCGTCGTGCCGATGGCGAGATCGGGCTTGTATTCGTGGAAGGCCGCGAGGTCTTGTTCCAGCGAGGCGCGGAACTGGATCTGCACGCCTTTGGCTTCCAGCCATTCGCGGTCGGCATCAGACCAGACGGTGCGCGGGCAGGCGGTGCCGACGTAGCGCAAGTCTGCGCCGCTCTCGACCAGGAGGCGGGCAACGATCAGCTCGGAACCCTCATAGCCCGACATCGTGATGCGGCCCTTGATCGGCTTGGCTGCGAGTGCGGCACGGATCGCGGGAAGGAACTTGGCTTTTGCCGCGTCGATCTTGTCGGCGGATACGTTGCAAGCCGCGCCGATGTTCTCGAGCCAGGCGGCGGTGCCGTCGTGGCCGACGGGGGCGGAACCGACGACCTTGCGGCCGGCGCTTTCGAATTCGCGGATGCTTGCCTTGTAGAATGGATGGATTGCGGCAACGGCGGCGCAGTCGAGCGCGCCATAGAGTTCGCGCCATTCGCGTGTGGGCACGACGGGGCCGGCGGCGAGACCGAGGGGTTCGAGCAGCGAACCGATGATCATCGGATCGGCGGGGAACATTTCGCCCAGCAGCGTGACAGTTGGCTTCATGCTGACGCCGCCGCGCGGGGCCTGCACGGGACCGTGCTCGACTTCGGAGCGGGCGTATTTCAGCATCGCGCCGGCGAGCACATCCTTCGCTTCTGCGTGGGTGGGGACGCCGAAGCCGGGAACATCGATGCCGACGATGCGGACGCCGTTGATTTCCTTCGGCAGCAACTGCAGCGGCACGCCGGAGGCCGTGGGCACGCAAAGGTTGGTGATGATGATCGTATCGTACAGCTCGGGATCGGCGAGCTTGTAGACGGCGTCGCGGATGTCCTCGAACAATTTGCCCGTGACGAGCGTTTCAGAGTTGAACGGCACGTACCCGACCGTGCGTCGCGCACCGTAAAAGTGAGACGTGAAGGTGAGGCCATACACACAGCAGGCGGAACCCGACAGAACGGTTGCCGTGCGGCGCATGCGCAAGCCGACGCGGAGCGACCCGAAGGCAGGGCACATGCTTTGCGGCTGGTCGTGCGGGCCCATCGGATAATCAGCGGCGTAACGTTCGAGCGTCTCGCTCTTGCCTGCGGCGATGGCCGCTTTCTTGAGGTCGTCTTTGCCGGAGTGGCAGCCAAGCCCGTCGACGCCGGGAGCCTTGTCAGGCGCACAGGCAGCCGCGTCGGCGATGGGGTCCACCGCTGTCGTTGTTTCGGCCACTTTTTCGTCCAACACCGTCATGAAGTTTAGTCCTGGTAAACCGATTGGCAGTCTCAGACCGTGTCGTAGATGACTTCGAGCGATGGCTTGCTCACTGCCGTGCCGCCGCACATGTCTTCGAAGCTTGCCGGCTGGAGCACCACGTCGCGGCCGACGACATCGCTCGCGAAGAGACCAAGCAGGCCGTCTTGCGTGAGCGGTGAGGGGCGAACGGGCGGTGCCGTGGCGACGTTGAGCGCGAGTTCCTCGAAGAGAGGCGCCCATTCACCGCCGGGAAGGCCGATGATTTCGTAGTTGGCGCTCTTGCGGCGAATATCTTCGTTCGCGGGGATCGCGGCGAGAACCGGGATGCCGGCGGCTTGAGCAAATGCGCGAGCCTCGCCGGTGCCGTCGTCCTTGTTGATCACCATGCCGGCGACGCCGACATTGCCGCCGAGCTTGCGGAAGTATTCGACCGCCGAGCAGACGTTGTTGGCCACGTAGAGCGACTGGAGGTCGTTGGAGCCGACGACGATCACCTTCTGGCACATGTCGCGGGCGATCGGCAGGCCGAAGCCGCCACAGACGACGTCACCGAGGAAGTCGAGAAGCACGTAATCGAAGCCCCACTCGTGGAAGCCGAGCTTTTCGAGCGTCTCGAAGCCGTGAATGATGCCGCGTCCGCCGCAGCCGCGTCCGACTTCCGGTCCGCCCAACTCCATCGCGAAGACGCCGTCGCGCTTGAAGCAGACGTCGGAGATCTTGAGTTCTTCGCCGGCAAGCTTTTTCTTTGCGCTCGTTTCGATGATGGTGGGTGTGGCGCGGCCTCCGAAGAGGAGCGATGTCGTATCGCTCTTGGGATCGCAACCGATGAGGAGGACCCGCTTGCCGAGCTGCGCCATCATGTAGGACAGGTTGGCGAGTGCGAAGCTCTTGCCGCTGCCGCCCTTGCCGTAGATGGCGATGATCTGCGTTTCCTTGGTTTCCGAGCCGGCTTTCGGCACGGGATCGGGCTCCTGGGCGGCTTCATCGCGCAGGAAATCCTTCATCGAAGGCTTCAGAGCGTTCACCGTCGTCGTTGTTCCGCACGCGCTCATGAGCAATTTCTCCAATCGAGGATCATTTTCAGGCAATCGGGATCAGTGAATGCCGTGCGATAGGCGTTACCTGCCGCCGTCGCCGGTTCCCGGTGAGTGATGAGGCCGTTGAGTGATAGAGCGCCGCTCTCGATGAGATCGCGAACGGCTGTGAGATCGTGGTCTTTCCACTCGGCGGCGACGCGCAGGCGCGCTTCACGCATGAAGGCTGGCGGAAAGGCAAAAGACAGTGGCTCGCTGTAGAAACCGGCGAGGACAATTTCGCCACCGGGCGAAAGCTTGCCGATGAGCGTATCGAGCAGTTTCGAGTTGCCGCTGACATCGCAGATCGAGGCGTAGCCGCGGCGGGTATCGGTGGCCGGGTCAATGACCGTGTAGCCTTGCGCGCCGGCGGCGCGGCGGATGTTGGTTTCCCAAACGACGGGCGCTTCACCGCCGACGGCGACGACGAGGCGGGCGATGAGGCGGCCGAGGACGCCATGTCCGATGATGAGTTGCGGCAGCGTCGAGCGGCCGACATCAAGGGCATGGTAAGCGGTGGCGGCAAGGGCCAGGAGAACACCCTGCTCGCCGAGCGCTTCTTGGAAACGGGTGGCTTTGGCGCCGGGGACGACGACGCGCGAGGAGGCGCCGCCGAAAAGGCCTTTGATCTCGCCGTAGCAGCGTGCGCCGGGGACGAAAACGCGATCACCGACTTGAGCGCCCGAGCGCGATCCGGCTTCACGGATGCGGCCGACGGATTCATATCCAGGGACGAGCGGGTAGCCGAGGCCTGGGAACGGGGGCATGCGGCCCGACCAGAGAAGGCGCTCGGTGCCTGTGGAGATGCCGCTCCACTCGATATCGACCACGACGTCTTCCTCGCCCGGCTCCGGCAATGGAAGTCGGCTGAGCACAAGGCGCTCCGGCTCTTCGAGCACGACAGCGAGGGTGTTCATCCGAGGAAAACTCGCGATCTACGGGGGGCCAGGGCACCTGGGGGATCCCGGTGCCTGCCTCCTTCTTCAACTGTCAATCTATGCGGACAGTAGAAAGTGTCAAGCGCCATGAACAGTTCTTGGTCATCTTTGTGCGACGAGAAGGCTCGTCTGGAGAGGCACCCGCGTCCGAATTGGGCGCACACTGCCAAAACCGCTGCGATGCAGCATGGCCGTGATGGTTTCGCGCGATCTGGGACGGCCTGAACGCATGGCCATGAGATAGAAACCAAAATAGGCGTTGCCCATGCGTTCGGCGCCGGGCGTTTCAGCCAACGGTTCGGCGATCAGCAGGCGCCCATTGTGCGGAAGCGCACGATGGATGTTGTCCAAAAGAAGTTGTGCTTTTTCGTCGTCGTGATCGTGCAGAATCCTGACGAGGGTCACGATGTCGGCGCCTTTCGGCAGCTCATCGGTGAAAAAGTTGCCGCCGAAGGCCTTCGCGCGCCCGCCGAGTCCGTTTTCGGCAATTCTCTGCTCCGCGCGAGCGGCGACCGCCGGCAGATCGAACATCATCAGGTCGAGATGCGGATAGCGCGTGCCGGCGGAGCAGATGAAGCGGCCTTCGCCACCACCGACATCGAGAAGGCGCTTGTGTTCTTGGAAGGGATACGCGTCGAGGATTTCGCCGGCAACGAGAGGCTGGGATGCCGACATCAGCGCGCTGTAGTCGCGAACGGCTTCATCCGTCAGCTGCGCGGGATCGCCGGCCTGGGCATAGGCCCAATAGCGCGAGAGGGCGGTCTCGCGCTCAGGATTGCGCAGGAAATCGACCGGATCGGCAAGGTCGCGATACAAAATGGCGTTGTGTTCGACCATGGCTTCAATGCCGGGATTGGCCAGGATCGCCGCGCCGTTCATGCCGAGGCCGTAGCGGCCGTCAGGCAAACGGCACATGAGATCGAGCGAGACGGCGGCATCGAGCAGGCGGCGTGCCGGATCGAGCGGCAGATTCGTTCGAGCCGCGATGGCGTCGAGGGAGAGGGGTGTCTTCTCGAGGAGACGGAAGAGGTCCAGTCGAACGCACGCGAGCAGAACCTGCGAATAGATGAAGCCTGAGAGAAGATCGAAGACGCCGCGGGCTTTGTTGCGGGCAATGGTGCGGACGCCAGGTGTTGCGGCAGCGAATTTCTGGAAGCGCGGACTGGCGATCAGCCGGTTGCGCAAGGAGAGCCAGCGCTCTGCCAGGGACAGCATGCGCGATGCTCCGTTTGGATGAAGAGCCGGTGAGGCGGTGGAGGGTCGGGCTTGGCCGCGGCCGACGGCAGGCAAGCCGGCGCTTGGCCCGCCCGCTGGCCGGGTCATGCTGCGAGGCGCGCCAGTTCCTTGGGAACGAAGCGCGTCGATTCAGCGAGAATGATGGCCCGCAGCTCGTCTGAGCCCGGGCAGGCGGGGATCGAATCCATCGCCTCTTTCATCAGGCCTTTCAGGCGCTTGGAGGCGCCTTCGATGCCGAGGCTGCAGGCGGTTGGACGATGGTGGGCGGCATCCTGGCCGGAGGGCTTGCCGATATCGGCGGCCTTGCCGAGGAGGTCGTGCAAATCGTCGGCGACCTGGTAAGCCTCGCCGATGCATTCGCCAAGGCGGCGCCACGGCTCCGGCGACTGGCCAGCGGCGAGCGCACCGGCCTCGGTGGCGGCGGCGAAAAGCGATCCGGTTTTTTCACGGTGGTATTTGGCGAGTTCGACTTCGGGCTCGCACTCCCATGCCTGGCCCGCGACGATGCCGTGCGGCATGCCGACAGAGCTTGAAATCTTGGTCAGGAGTGCGGGGAGGCGGAGCGGCGCACCGGCAGCGGCAACGGCCAGGCACTCGAAGGCCATGACGATCAAGGCATCGCCCGCAAGCACGGCGAGAGGTTCGCCAAAAGCCATATGAACCGAGGGTTTTCCGCGGCGAAGCGCGGCATCGTCGAAGCAGGGCAGATCGTCGTGAACGAGGGACGAGCAATGCAGCAGTTCGATCGACGCGGCGGCTGCCTCGGCAAGTGCCGGCTGATCGTCGCCGCAGGCGTCTGCAACCGCTAAACAAAGCCGCGGCCGAACGCGTGCGCCGCCCGGAAAGACGGAATAGCGTAGCGCCGCAGCGAGTTTAGGAGGAGAGCCTGGGGTTTCTGCCCGCGCCAGGATGGCTTCCAAGGATTGTTCGATACGAGCGGTGGCATCCATTGGAAGACCCCTTTTCAGGACAGATGTGTAATCCTAGTTGGTCTTTTTTGAATGTCTAGTAAAATAGACACTTCGGCGGCGCTATGGGGCGGTGCCGGTGGAAAATCTGGACGGCTATGGTCAAGGGGAAGGTGGTGGTCGTCGGTGCGGGCATCGCGGGGCTGGTCTCGGCTCTGGAACTCGCACGGGCGGGATTTCAAGTTCATGTCGTGGAGCGACAGGCGGCTCCGGGCGGGAAAATGCGACAGGTGATGGCGGGTGGGCGGCCCGTGGATGCAGGGCCAACGGTATTCACCATGCGCTGGGTGTTCGAGCGCATTTTCGGCGATGCTGGGCGGGTTTTCGCTGAAGAGGTGCGCCTGAAGCCCTTGTCGATCCTGGCGCGGCATGCGTGGAACGCTGACGAACGTCTCGATCTCTTTGCCGGCGTGGAGCAATCGGCAGATGCGATCGGCGCCTTCGCGGGGCCACGCGAGGCGCAAGGGTTTCGCGCCTTTTGTGCACGCGCGCGGGATGTTTATCAGACGCTGGAAGAGCCCTTCATTCGCTCGCCGCAGCCGACGCCGATTTCGCTCGCCTTCAGTTCGGGCTTGAAGGGGCTCAGCGATATGTGGCGCATCTCCCCGTTCTCGACGCTGTGGTCGGCGCTGGGTGATCATTTTCATGATCCGCGGTTGAGGCAACTGTTTGGACGCTACGCCACCTATTGCGGATCGTCGCCGTTCGATGCACCGGCGACGCTGATGCTGGTGGCGCATGTGGAACAGGATGGCGTGTGGATCATCGAAGACGGCATGCACGGCCTTGCACGCGCGATCGAGAGGATCGCGAAAGAAAACGGCGCGCAATTCACGTACGGCGCGGAGGTGGAAGAAGTGATCGCCCGCAACGGACGCATCGGAGGCGTTCGGTTGCGCAACGGTGAGGTCATCGAAGCGGAGAGCGTGATCGTCAACGCGGATTCAGCGGCGGTGGCTGCGGGCTTGTTCGGCCGCAACGTGGCGACGACGGTTTCGCAATTGCGACGCGATCAGCGATCACTCTCGGCGATGACCTGGGTGATGAACGCGAAAACGAGCGGCTTTCCGCTCGTGCGCCACAACGTGTTTTTCTCTACTGACTATCAAGCGGAGTTCGACGACATCTTCGGTCGCGCGCGGTTGCCGCGCGAGC
The DNA here is from genome assembly GCA_963778225.1 of uncultured Alphaproteobacteria bacterium. Lineage (GTDB taxonomy): Bacteria > Pseudomonadota > Alphaproteobacteria > Rhizobiales > Hyphomicrobiaceae > JAGVSR01. The sequence goes on along the minus strand of CAVZTR010000013.1, from coordinate 97,710 downwards.
CGACGGTGTATGTCTGCGCGCAGGATCGCAGCGATGATCCCGCGGAATTTGCAGGCGGCCCGGAGCGGCTGCTCGTGCTCGTGAATGCGCCCGCAACGGGCGATACGGATCGGTATACCGGCGCGGAGGTCGCGGAATGCGAGGAACGGACATTTGCACTTTTGAAGCGGCTTGGTCTGGATGTGGACCGGGCGTCGGCGGATACGGTGCTGACGACGCCGGCGGGGTTTCACGATCTTTTTCCCGCGACGGGCGGGGCGCTTTACGGCGCGGCATCTCATGGCTGGATGGCATCGTTCAGCAGACCGGGGGGCAAGACTCGTATTCCGGGATTGTATCTGGCGGGCGGCAGCGTGCATCCGGGGCCGGGCGTGCCGATGGCAGCTCTTTCGGGATGGCTGGCCGCCGCGCAACTGGCGGTGGACCTCAATTCGACGCGGCTGTAGCGCCGGGCGGATATGTCTGGTGGTACGTCGATGCGCTGAGCGACGATGGGCGGCACGGGCTGTCGATCATCTCGTTCGTCGGCAGCGTGTTCTCGCCGTACTACAAGTTCGCGCGGCGCAAGGCGGATGCGGATCCTGAAAACCACGTCGCGATCAACGTCGCGCTTTATGGTGCCGGCGGGCATCGCTGGACGATGACGGAACGCGGCCGGCGAGAGTTGTCGCGGACGGCGAATGCGTTCGCCGTGGGGCCGAGTTCGCTGCGCTGGGATGGCGACGGACTGACGTTCGATATCGACGAGATGACGGTGCCGATTCCGTCGCGATTGAAGGGGCGCGTGCGCGTCATTCCGTCGGCACTCAACGAGCAATCGTTTCTGCTCGATGCGAAGGGCGAACATACGTGGCGGCCGATCGCGCCGGTCTCGCGCGTAGAGGTGGCGTTCGAAAACGGACTCAAATGGTCGGGGAATGGCTACTTCGACTGGAATAGCGGCGTCGTGCCACTTGAGGACAGTTTCAGGCGCTGGGATTGGTCGCGGGCCAGTGACGCGCACGGCGCCACGATCTTCTACGATGTGACATTGAAGGACGGCAGCGACGAGGGATTGTCGCTGTTCATTCGGCCGGATGGGACTATTGAGCAGCTGGAAGCGCCGAGCTTATGCAAGCTGGCGCGCGCACCGATCTGGCGCGTCGAGCGGGGCACGAGGTCCGATGGCGGAAAGGGCGGGGCTGTGGTCAAGACGCTCGAGGACACGCCGTTCTACGCGCGCTCGATCGTATCTTCACGGGTGGCGGGACGTCCGGTAACGGCCATGCACGAGAGTTTGTCGCTCGATCGTTTCGTATCGCCTGTGGTGCAATTGATGCTGCCGTTCCGGATGCCGCGACGAGCCGGGCGTTAAAACGCGCCGAACAACGCCAATAGGATGATCACAGACAGCGGTACGCCTAGAAGCCACATGATTACGGGCATTTTCTTATCTCCAATCTACTGGTGTACTGACTGGAGAACGCTTGCAAAGCGGTAGCGTTCCAAACTCGGTCGTTCATTGAACGTGAACGCTGCATCGCGCCGTTATTGTCCATCGCTGTCTGAGGGTCGTGTTTCGTCGTCAGGTTTTGCCTTGTCTCGATCGTAGCTGTTGGCGACTTTTTCGAGGATGTACCACCCGACGAAAAAGGCGAGCACGATGATGAGTTCCATGTAGGCGACGATACTTGTTTCCATGGGAACGGCGAGAATGGGCAGCATGGATGCGCTCCGTGTCGCGTTGTGTTGTTGGGCGGATCAGATACGGCGACGGCCCCGATCAGGGGCCGTCACTCGTAAGACTACGTTGAGCAGCTGAGGCTGGTTCAGGCGCGGAGGGCGCCGCCCGCGTTTTCCGTGCGGCCAAGGGCGGAGAAGACTTTTGTGACGATGCCGGCAGCGTCGAGGCCGGCTTCGGCGTACATGACCTCGGGCTTGTCGTGGTCGATGAAGGTGTCCGGCAGCGTCATGGTGCGAACCTTGAGGCCGTGGTCGAGCAGGCCTTCGCGCGAGAGGAATTCCAGGACGTGACTGCCGAAGCCGCCGACGCTGCCTTCCTCGATGGTGATCAACACCTCGTGGTTGCGGGCCAGATCGCGGATGAGATCTTCGTCGAGAGGTTTCATGAAGCGCGCGTCGGCGATGGTCGTCGAGAGGCCCTGGGCCGCGAGCTGGTCGGCGGCTTTGTGGGCTTCGGCGAGACGGGTGCCGAGCGAGAGGATGGCGACGGTTGAGCCTTCGCGAACGATGCGGCCCTTGCCGATTTCGAGGGGCACGCCTTCGGCGGGGAGTTCGAGGCCGATGCCTTCGCCGCGCGGATAGCGGACGGCGGACGGGCGGTCGTCGATCGACGCCGCCGTGGCGACCATGTGGACGAGTTCGGATTCATCGGCCGCGGCCATGATGACGAAGCCCGGCAGACAGCCGAGGTAGGCCAGATCGAATGAGCCGGCGTGGGTCGGTCCGTCGGCGCCGACGAGGCCGGCGCGATCGATCATGAAGCGGACGGGTAGCGACTGAATCGCGACGTCGTGGACGACCTGGTCGTAGCCGCGCTGGAGGAATGTGGAGTAGATGGCGCAGAACGGCTTCAGGCCTTCGGTGGCCAGGCCCGCCGCGAACGTGACGGCGTGCTGTTCGGCAATGCCGACATCGAACATGCGATCGGGGAAGGCGCGGCCGAAGGCGTCGAGACCGGTGCCTTCGGGCATGGCGGCGGTGACGGCGACGACGCGATGATCTTTCTTGGCTTCGGCGACAAGGCTGTTGGCGAAGACTTTGGTGTAGCTGGGTGCGGCCGCTTTGGGCTTCACCTGGGTGCCGGTGACGACATCGAATTTCGCGACGCCGTGGTATTTGTCTACGGAGGCTTCGGCGGGCGCGTAGCCCTTGCCCTTCTGCGTGATGACGTGAAGCAGGATCGGCGCCTGTTCGGCGTCGCGGCAGTTTTTCAGGACCGGCAGGAGCTGGTCGAGGTCGTGGCCGTCGATCGGGCCGACGTAGTAGAAGCCCAATTCTTCGAACCAGATGCCGCCCGACATGATGGTGCGCGACATTTCCTCGACGCGCGCGGCGCGGCGCTCCCACTTCTTGGGCAGGCGCTTGGCGAGCTGCTTGGCGAAGTCGCGCAGATGCAGGTAGGGGCTGCTCGATGTGGCGCGGGTGAGATACTTGGAGAGCGCACCCGTGGGCGGGGCAATCGACATCTCGTTGTCGTTCAAGATGACGATGAGGCGCTCATCGCGCGCGCCCGCGTTGTTCATGGCTTCGTAGGCCATGCCGGCCGACATGGCGCCGTCGCCGATGACGCAAATGACGTTGTTGTTTTCGCCCTTGAGGTCGCGGGCGACCGCCATGCCGAGGCCGGCGGAGATGGACGTGGAGGAGTGGGCGGCGCCGAAGGGATCGTATTCACTCTCGGCGCGCTTGGTGAAGCCGGAAAGGCCGCCGCCGGTGCGAAGCGTGCGGATGCGATCACGGCGTCCGGTGAGGATCTTGTGCGGATAGCACTGGTGGCCGACATCGAAAATGAGCCGGTCGCGCGGCGTATCGAAGACGCGATGGATGGCGAGGGTCAGTTCGACGACGCCGAGGCCGGCACCCAGATGGCCGCCGGTGACGGAGACGGCTTCAATCGTCTCGCGCCGCAGCTCTTCGGCAAGCTGCTTCATGTCGCTTTCGGGAAGCGCGCGCAGATCGGCGGGCACGCGAACCTTGTCCAGCAGGGGCTTGGGTGATGGCACGGGCTGTCCGATATGTGCGTTCATGGCCGGTTCTCCGGTTCTAGGCTTCTGCACGCGTCGACGACTGAGCTTGCGTGCCGGATAGGCGCGCAATCTGGGCCTCGCGCTCGCGCAGCTCGAGGCGTTCAAACATTTCGATGATGCGGGCGGTCCGCGCGGGCAGGTTCCACCACGCGGGTGAGACCGGCTCGATCGCATGGGGATGCACGGCATCGAGAAGGTAGGCGGCTTCGCGGACGCGATCTGGAATGATGACCGGTGTCTGCGTCAGCGAAAGAGAGGCGGAGAGAGCGGCCTTCGCGGCAAGCTCGATCTTGCGCTTGGCGGGCACGATCGCGCGCTGCGAGATCGAGTTGTGGCCGTTGCGGCGGACTTCATTGCCGATCTCGCCGTAGAGGTAGGCGGCGGCGAAGATGCCCGTGCGGCAGTCGACGGGAAGAGCGGAAATCCCGCGCGCGGCGCGGCGGTAGAGGCTGTCGGCGGCTTCCAGGAGGCGCTCGACGATCTCGGCGATCTCCGGCGAGGCTTGCGGATCGGCGAGCCATTCGTCCGGGTCGAGGCCGGCGTGGCGCATCCAGGCGAGCGGGAGGTAAATCCGGCCGGCGCGGGCGTCTTCACCGACGTCGCGGGCGATGTTGGAAAGCTGCATCGCGATGCCGAGATCGCAGGCGCGGGCGAGCTGTGCCCGATCGCGCGTGCCCATCAGCAGGGCCATCATGGCGCCGACGCTTCCGGCAACGCGCGTGGCGTAGGCGAGGACTTCGGCAAAGGTCTCGTAGCGGCGGCCGTCGGCGTCCCACGCGAAGCCTTCGATCAGTGCGTCGGGCAGGGTGCGGGGGATGTCGAAGCGGTGCACCACGCCCGAGAACGCGCGATCGGTCGATGAGGCATACGGGGCGTTGCGATAGATGGCGTCCAATCGGTCTCTGAGGAGCGCCAGATTGCCCTCGGTGGCGCCACCGATGTCAATGATGTCATCGGCTTCGCGGCAGAAGGCATAGAGTGCGATTGCCGGATCGCGGACGCGGCGCGGCAAGAGCCGGGATGCGGCGAGGAACGTGCGCGAGCCGTTCGCGAGTTTTTCGCGGCAAGCGTCGAGGTCTGCGGCGGCGAGCCGCTGTTCCTCAGGCGAAAGCTGACGCATCGGGGACGATCCTGTCGAGGACACGAGCGGAGGAAAGAACACCCGGCACGCCAGCACCCGGATGGGTTCCGGCGCCGACGAGGTAGAGATGTTCGATATCTTCGCTGCGGTTATGCGGACGGAACCACGCACTTTGGGTGAGCACAGGTTCCAGGCTGAACGCGGCGCCTTTGTAGGACATGAGGCGGTCGCGGAAGTCGAGTGGGGTCATGATGCGCGACGTGGCGAGGTGGTTCTCGAAACCCGGCAGCACGGTTTCAGACAGGTACTTGGCGATGCGCTGCCGATAGGGCTCGGCTTCGGTCGTCCAATCGGTGTCGCCTTCCAGATGCGGGACAGGCGAGAGCACATAGAACGCGTCATTGCCGGCAGGTGCGAGCGAGGGATCGGTTGCCGTCGGACGGTGCAGGTAGAGACTGAAATCCGCGGCGAGGCGTTTGCTTTCGAAGATGTCGTTGAGAAGTTCGCGATAGCGCGGCCCGAGCAGGATCGTGTGGTGGGGCACGTCGTCGTATTTCTTGTTGGTGCCGAAATACCAGACGAACAGGCTCATCGAATAGCGGGCCTTGTCGAGGCGCTTGTCGGTCCAGGTGCGGCGCGCGCTCTTGGGCAGAAGATAGCGGTACGTCCAGGCGGCGTCGGCGTTGGAGACCACGACATCGGCGGGGAGGATTTCACCGGAAGCGAGGCGTACGCCTGTGGCGCGGCGGCCATCGAGCGTGATTTCAGATACTTCCGCGCCGTAGCGGATGTCGCCGCCCTGGGTGCCGATCAGTTTGACCAGGCCTTCGACGAGGCTGCCGGTTCCGCCCATCGCGAAATGGACGCCGAAGCGGCGTTCCAGGAACGTGATCAGGCCGTAGATCGAGGTCACGTTGAACGGATTGCCGCCGACGAAAAGCGGATGAAAGCTCAGGAACACACGCAGGCGCGGGTCCTGCACGTGCTTGGAGGCGAGGCTGTAGATCGAGCGGTAGCTTTCGAGCTTGAAGAGCTGCGGCAGGAGCTTGGCCATATCGGTCCAGCTGTCGAAGGGCACGTCGCCCAACTGCTCGAAGCCGACGGCGTAAATCTGCTGGGCTTGCGCCATGAAGCGTTCATAGCCTGCGACGTCGTTCGGTGAGATGCGGGCGACCTCGCGGCGCATGGCTTCCGGGTCGGCGCAGCAGGTGAGCGTTTCGCCGTCGTGGAAGCGGAGCGTGTAGAAGGGCGACAGTGGGCGCAGGTCGATGTCGTCGGACATCTTGCGGCCGCAGAGCGTCCAGAGTTCCTCAAGAAGGAATGGCGCGGTGATGATCGTCGGTCCGGCATCGAACGTGAACCCGTCCTGGCGGAAGACATAAGCCCGTCCGCCGGCGGCATCGAGTTTTTCCAGGATGGTGACTTTGTAGCCGCGCGCGCCGAGACGCACGGCGGCGGCTAATCCGCCAAAGCCGCTGCCGATGACAACCGCATGCGGTCGTGCCTCTGGAACAGGATAGGTGGCACTGGAGCGGGCGGAATGTGTCAACATAAGATGACATTTAAGAGTGTAAAGCTGGGTTGCGCAAGTCTGAACTTCGCTCTGGAGCAGAATTCAGACGGTCATCTCGGGTTCGCCGGAAGAAAAGATGACGTCGGCGATGCGCGATGGGGCTTCCTCGTGTGCCAGGTGGCCCACGCCGGCCAGTCGAACGGTGCGACTGGAAGGCACCACACGCGAGATGAGGTGCGCGTCATCGGGGGAAATCGTGAGGTCGTTGTCGCCAATGACGAGGAGCAGGGGTGGCTTCAGGCGGGGGAGATCGCGCAGCAGGCTATCGAGGTCCCAGGACGCCATCATCGCAAGCGTGCTCGACACGTGCGGCGGAGATGCGAACAGCCGCTGATACAAGACGAGGCTCTCCTGCGGAATGGTGGAGCCGGTGCTTTTCAAAAGCCGCTCGACGGACGTGCGGTCGCTGGCGCTCCAGGCGAAGAGTTGGGGCACGAGGGGGTTCAGCGTCAGGAGTTTGGCGAGCGGCGAGAACATGCGCGTGACGATGCCGCCGAAGGGAACAAAGGCGCCGTTGAGGGCGATGATCGATCGTGGGGCGAGCTGCTGGTCGAGGCTCATGCGGGCGAGGACGGCAGCGCCGGCCGAATGTCCGACCGCGATCTGCGGTTCGAGCCCCAAGGCATCGAGCAGGTGGCGGATGGATGTCGCCATGCCGCGCATGGAGAGATCTTTTCTGCCGGAGATGGTGGTGAAGCCCTGACCGGGCAGATCGGGCGCGATGACGGTGAAGCGCTCGGCAAGAATGGGGATCAAGCCGGCCCAGGAGTGGGTGGAGGCACCGGTGCCGTGCAGCAGGAGAAGCGGCGGGCCTTCGCCCATCACCTGCACGTGCCAGCGGATGCCGGGCGTCTCGACGAGGCGACTTGCGGCTCGGTTCGGCCAGTCTTGAGCGTGACGATTGAAGTCCAAGGGTTCCGGCATCGTCGGTATCACTGGGTCCAAGGCCGGGGCCTTCCCGCCGTTGCCGGAAGAGATCAGTTGCGCGGTCCGCTTCCGTCTTGATCGCGGCGGGAGGCGAAGACGGCCTGTGAAAGTCGCGTGCTGTCCGCGTGCGGCAGAGGCAGGTAGCGGGCGCCCATTCCCGCGGCGAGCTGTTCTGCTTCAGCGTTGCGGCGCGGAGATGTGTCAATCAAGAGAGCGTTGATGCCGAGGGCGCGCATGGTTTCGGCGACAGCTAACGCATCGGCCATGGCCGTTTTCCGCCCGGGCTTGCCGGCGCGGTCGATGTTGGCTTTGCCGTCCGTCAGCATGACGACCGTGGGGCTGATGCCCTTTTGCTTTTGTGTAGCGGCCAGTTGAACGGCGGTGTCGATGGCGGTCGCGAGCGGCGTGCCGCCGCCGCCGGGAAGACCTGCGAGGCTGCGCTGGGCACGCGTCAGAGACCGCGTCGGCGGAAGGAGCGTGTCGGCGGTGGTGCCGCGGAAGGCGATGAGCGCGACGCTGTCGCGGCGGACGTAGCATTCCGACAGGATGATCTCGACGGCGCCTTTGGCTTCGGCGAGGCGGTGCAGCGCGCTCGAGCCGGACGCATCGACGACGAAGATGGTGGTGGAGGTCGTCTTCTGTTTGAAGCGCGCGATGCGGAAATCATCGGCGCGGACTTCGATGCGCTCGCGGCCATCTGCGAGGAGCTGTGGTCCGCCGCGCAGACGCTTGCGGATCAGCTGCATGGGGGCGGCGGCGCGCAGGGTTTCGATGAGAGACAGGACATTGCCGTTGCGCGGCTCGCCGCGGCGGACGCCGGCGGGCCGGCCGCGCAGTTTCGAGGCTTGGCTGGCGCCGACCTTGCCGCTGGAGGGCGGCGCGCGGCCCGTGATCTTCTGCTCGGCGAGCGTGGCGAGCACGGCATTGGGGATCGCGGCCTGAGCGGCGGCGAGCACGAGTTCCATGTCTTCCGGCGTGATCGCCTGTTCGGGCTGGGTGTCTTCGCCGCCGGGATCGGTGGTTTCGGGCGCTTGCGCCTGTTGCGGTTCGTCTTCCGGGCCGTCGGGATTCTCGGGCGGGGCTTCTGTGGGAAGGCGGGTTGCGCGCGGTCCTAGCACGAGGCGAGCGGCGACTTCGGCGTCCGCTGTTGTTGCCTGGGTGCGGCCGTCGAGGGCGGCGTTGATGCGGGCGATGGCGATGGCAAGGATGGGGGCGCGGATTGAATTGATGCCGAGCGCGCATCCTGCTTCACAGAAGAGGGTGGCGAGGTTTGCGTCCGCAGTTGTTTCCGGCAGCAGGCGGCGGGCGGCGGCCAATGCGGCTCGGCCAGTCGGGCTCGATTGCGGTGTCGCGCAGGCTGAGCCCGTCGAGCGAGAGCCAGATGGCCAATCGATCGCGGAGTGCGGTGGGGACGGTTTCGTCCGGCTCTACGCCTTCATCGAGAGCGATGATGCCAAAGCGGGCGGGGAGCTTGGCGGACAGTCCGTCGCGTTCCATCTCGACGCGACCGTAGTCGAGCGTGCGGACGATGCGGGCGGTGCGGCCGCCGTCAAGACGTTCAGCGCTGGGGATGACGAGGAGGCCGCCGTCAGCTTCGGCGAGAAGTCCGCGCTCGGCGACGGGGCGGCCTTGAGCGAGCGTGGCGGAGAGATCGAGGCCACCCAGCAGCCGGTCGTCGCCGGCATTCAGGGGCACGCGCCGGAGCGGCATCGTTTCGCTGAGCAGCGACTTGAGGTGGGCAAGCCAGACGTCGCGCACGGGGCCGGAGCGCGCCCGCAGCACAATGCCGCCGATCGCGTGCGGTGCGATGGCCACGATTGCCGCCGCGAGGCACGCGTCGTTCCAGGTTGCGTTCGTGTGTGGCGCGTCGTTGCTCATATGACGAGGCGTTCTCCGGAACCGCCGAAGAGATCGGCGACGGCGCGTTCGACACGGGCCCCGCTATCCGGGCTCGATAAGGGCGTGCGGCGGAGACGGTGGCGCAGCGCCATCGGGGCGACGCGGCGCAGATGTGCGTCGTCGATGGCGGGGGCGCCTTCGAGGGCTGCGAGTGCGCGAGCGGCGCGGACGAGGGTGAGTTCGCCGCGCAGGCCGTCGGTGCCGACATCGGCGCAGAGCTGGGCGGCGCGTTCGAGGGCGTGGTCGCTCGTGGGGATGCCGGGGACGCGGTCGCGAGCGGCAATGATGTGGCTGCGCAGGCGATCTTCGTCTTCGGCGAAGCGGGCGATGAAGGCGTCCGAATTGCGTTCGAAGTCGTCGCGGCGGCGAACGACTTCAATGCGGGTTTTCAAGTCCTCAGGGGTGCGGACTTCGACCGACATCCCGAAGCGGTCGAGAAGCTGCGGGCGCAGTTCCCCTTCCTCGGGGTTGCCGGTGCCGACGAGGACGAAGCGGGCGGGATGGCGGATGCTGAGGCCTTCGCGCTCGACCACGTTTTCGCCGGAGGCGGCAACGTCGAGCAGGAGATCGACGAGGTGGTCTTCGAGCAGGTTCACTTCGTCGATGTAGAGGAAGCCGCGGTGGGCGCGGGCGAGCAGGCCCGGCTCGAAGGCTTTCTGGCCGTGGACGAGGGCGCGTTCCAGAGTCGAGAGCGCCGACGACGCGGTCTTCGGTGGCGCCGAGCGGCAGGTCGACCACGGGGACGGGCGCGGAGGCGGCGGTCTCGGCGTCAGGCGTGTGCGTGCAGCCGGTGCCGGGCGCACAGTTGAAGCGGCAGCCAGCCACAACCGGCATCGGCGGCAGGAGGGCTGCGAGCGCGCGGACGGTTGTGGATTTGCCTGTCCCGCGATCGCCGAAGACAAGGACGCCGCCGACCGACTGATCGATGGCCGCGATGAGCAGGGCGAGTTTCATCTCGTCCTGGCCGACGATGGCGGAGAAGGGGAATATGGCAGGCATGGGTCTGACTTCCGGCTTGGAGTTCTAAGGATCAGCCGCGCGCAATGACGAAGTCGCGCAGCACGTTGGTTTCGAGTTGGAGTTCATCGAGGCGGTGCTTGAGGACGTCGCCGATACTGACGACGCCGATGAGTTCGCCGTCCTGCTGCACCGGCATGTGGCGGAAGCGGCGCTGGGTCATGATCTTGGCGACGTTGGCGATGGGGTCTTCGGGCGAGCAGGTGACGACGGCGCGTGTCATCAGGTCGCCGACGAGCATGCGGGTGAGGCCATCGCCGTGGGAGGCGAGGCCGTTGGCGATGTCGCGCTCGGAGATGATGCCTTCGAGCTTGCCGGATCCGCCGATCACGACCATGGCGCCGACGGCGTCGGTTTTCATTTTGCGTGCGAGTTCCAGGATCGAGTCGGAGGCTTTGACGGCCTTCACAGCGGATCCCTTGTCTTTCAGAATGTCGGAGACTTTCATGGCGTAGCTCCTGTGCAAACCTCCAAAGACGTCAAAGTAGCCGGAATGTGCCCGGCGTAGGGCTGCTAGAATTTCAATGCCGTCGCCTGGCGTGACGATTGCAGTTTCGCGCTTGTCATTGAGACCGATAAGCTCGGGCAGTTCGTCGATGGCGAAGAGCGCATCTTCGCTGGGCTCATGGTGGCCGAGGAGAATGACGGCGGGAACGCCGGCGGCGCGAGCGGTCTTGGCGCCATGTGGCGTGGCTTCGATGGCCATGCAGGAGGCGGGATCGATATCGAGTTTCTCGAGGGCCTGCTGATAAACGGCGAGGAGGTTCTCTTCACCCGATTCCGTTTCCGGTGCGGTGATGCAGGAGATGAGCCGCTTGGAGCCCTCGCCGAAGAGATGCGCCATCAGGTGCTCGACCTCGCCTTTTGGAAGGGCCGAGACGATCGCAATCTTTACGCCTTCCTGGCGGGCGGCCGATGCGAGTTCGCGGGCACCGGGGCGTGGATCAAGGTAGTCCTTGTCGATCAGTTCGCGTGCGACGGTTCCGGAGTGGCGCGTCATGACCTCGATGAGGCGCTCGAAATCTTCCGAGCTGCGGTCGAAACCGAGGTTCTGGCGGACAAAGTGGCGGTAGCGATCGCGGCGACGCGGATACCGGCGCAGGGCGGCGAAGGCATCGCGCGAACAGGTCCAGTTGAAGCCGGCCGATTGGATGACCTGATTGAGAACGGAGCGCTCCAGGGCGTCCGTTTCGGCGATGACGCCGTCGGCACGAATTATGATGCCCTGCAGGGTCATGGGCTCCTCTCGGGCGAGGGAGCGGCGGAGCGGGACCAGCGCAGGCGCAGATCGGTGAGGTGGACAACGAGAGAAGCCGCCAAGGCGGCCGCGATCAGCTGCCACGGGCCACCTGTGAGTGCGAGGCGCAGGGCGATGAGAAGGCAGAGGCCGGCGGCCAGCGAGACAAGGATCTCCAGCGTCGAGGGCCCGCGGCCCAAGGTGCGGCGCAGGGCTATCAATGCAACGGCTTCCAGCGCCATCAATCCAAGGATGATGTCGATGATCCAGCCGTCCGCGAATGCCTCTGCCATGCTGCTTCGACCTCAACTGTGCCGGGTCGGCCCGGTCTCTTTTTGTCTGGTCTGCCGCGAACATTGCGATCGCCTCCGGGCTCAGGGAGGGACCATGCCAAGCAGATGCGCCATATCCTTCACGAAAATGCGCATGTGCGCCATGGGCTTCGCTTTAACCAGTTTCTTGTGCATGTAGGCTTGCCAGGTGAGCATCTGCACATCCGGGTCCTTGCACATGGTGACGAAGCGTTCACGACGGGCGTCGTTGGCGTACCAGAACCTCTGCATGATGCCGAGAACCCAGAACACGCGTCCATGCGCCTTCATGAAGCGCCTGCGGGCAGAGGCAAGGTGGCGGGGGTTGCCTGTGCGGATGGCTTCGGAGACGCTATCGGCGACGATCCGCCCGCAGAGCATCGCATAGTAGATGCCTTCGCCCGATGCGGGAGCGACGACGCCGGCGGCGTCACCGGCGACGATGACATCGCGGCCGTTGTCCCACGTGCGGCGGGGGCGAAGCGGGATCGGTGCGCCTTCCTTGCGGATGGTTTCATGGCCCTCCATGCCGATCACCTGGCGCAGATCGGCGACGGAGCCGCGAAGCGAGAAGCCTTTGTGAGCGGAACCGGTCCCGATGCTGGTGGTGTCGCCGTGCGGGAAGACCCAGGCGTAGAAGTCGGGAGAGAAGCGGCCGTTATAGTAGACGTCGCAACGGCGGGCTTCGAACACTGCACCATCCGCCGGTTTCGGGCTCTTGACGATCTCGTGGTAGGCGAAGACAAAGGGCGGCGCTTCCTCTTTCGGGAGAGCAGCGCGGGCGACGCCGGAGGATGCGCCGTCAGCACCGATGACGAAGCGGCCGCGAACCGTTTCAGTGGTCTCGAAGCCGTCATCGAGACGCTTCTTGAACGTGATGAGGGCGGTGCCGGAGTTATCGTGCCGCAGTGTTTCGAAGGTGCCGGTCCGGCGCTGGGCGCCCATGCGGGCGGCGCGTTCGCGCAGCCATTCATCGAAGTGTTCGCGGTCGACCATGCCGACATAACCGCCGTCGATCGGCATGTCGGCCTTGCGATCTTTCGGCGAGACGATGCGCGCGGACTGGATGCGCGCGACAATCAGCTCGTCGGGGATATCGAATTCCTTGATGAGGATCGGCGGGATCGCGCCCCCGCATGGTTTTATGCGGCCTGCCCGATCGAGCAGAAGCACGGAGTAGCCGTTGGCGGCGAGATCGCATGCCGCCGTGGCGCCGGCCGGGCCGCCACCAACAACTACCACATCAAAGGTTTCCATCGCGGTACCCATCATTTTTCCAATTAAACTGTCGTGACGGCCTTCGCATCACCGGGGACCGGCTGCGCGAAGACAGGTTTTTGTGTGGTGCTCGTTTCGATTATCGCGCGGGTGCCGAGGACGGCGGACGCGATGAACAGCATCGCTTCGGCGGCGAAGACGACGGTGAAGGCATCGGCAGGTTCGGTGACGAAGCCGCGCATCAGATCGGCGGCGGCGGCGCCGACGAATCCGCCCGCGCCAAAGGCAATCGCTTGGGCAGCACCCCAGAGCCCCATGCGAATGCCTTCGCGCTTTTCTTTTCCGGCACCCGCCAATCCCATCATGGTGCCGATCGCGGCGACGGCGAAGGCGCCGTTGGCGAAACCGAGAAGGACGACGGTGGCAGTCAGCGGCCAGGCGGGAGCAAACAGGCCCGCGAGAACGAGGCCAAGAAGGGCCGCGGCTGAGGCGATACAGCCTCCAACGGTCCAAGTGCGCAGTGATCCGAAGCCGACGCGCGGGTGGGCGGCGATGGCCACAAGCGCCATGCCCATGAACACGCCGGAGTGCTGGTGGCCTGCGAGCTTGGTTGATTCCGCGGGGCTGAGGCCGAATGCAAATCCGGCGAACGGTTCCAGGATCAGGTCCTGCATGCTGTAGGCGAGCATGGAGACGAAGACGAAAATCGTGAAGCGGCGAGCCTGCGGTTCGTCCCAGACTTCGGACAGAGCCGTGCGGAAGGCCGTGGCATTCTCAGCGCCGGCTTTTGGATCTGCTTCCACCGTGCGGTCAGTCTTGCGGGCGGGTTCGATGCCCCACAGTGCAAGTGTGGCTACGACGAGAGCGATGACGGAGACCGCAGCGGTGACGGCAACGAGGCGCGTCATCGAGAATGGATCGAGGTAGCCGCTGGCGATGATCGTGGTGACGACGAAGCCCGCGATCATCATCATCCACACGATGGTGGCAGCAGGCGCGCGGCGGTCGGGATGAACTTGCGTTGCGAGCAGGGCGAGGAGGTTTGTGCCTGCGGCACCGACACCGATGCCGACAAGGGTGAAGGCGAGGATCGCGAGCGCGATGCCGGGCCAGAAGCTCGTCGCCAGGAGAGCAACCGACAGGGCCGCGCCTGTTCCGCCAAGTCCGAGTGTGGCGATGCCGAAGATGATCCACGGGGTTCGCCGGCCACCGGTGTCGGAGCCGTAGCCCCATCGCGGACGCAGGAATTGCAGGGCGTAGTGCCAGGCCACGAGCGCGCCCGGGAGGGCTGCTGCCAGGGCCAGTTCCACAACCATCACGCGGTTGATGGTGGATGTGGTCAAAACGATGATCGAGCCGAGTGCGGTTTGTACCAAGCCCATCCGAATGATGCCGAGCCAGCCCAGATATGGAGCGTCGGACTGCGCAGGTCTCATTGGAGAAGTCCAATCTCAGGGCGAATGGCGACGGCCGAAATCATCATGCCCGTGACGTAGAGACTGATCCCGGTGGCGTTGTACCAGGGTGCGCGTCCACGCGGGTCTGACACGAGGACCGTCATCAAGCCGAGTTGAAGCAGCAGGACGAGGCCGACAAGGGCGGCCGCTCCAAGATGCCCCCACTGGGTGAGCAGGAGGACAACGGCGAATTGCGGAAGGGCCATCACAATGCAGGCTAGTCGAGCGGCGCGATCGGGACCCAGCTGGACGGGTAGAGAGCGGACGCCGAGCTTGATGTCGCCTTCGATCGACTTGAAATCGTTGAGCGTCATGATGCCATGCGCGCCGATGCTATAGAGGAGTGCCAGGGTGAGGACTTCCGTGCTGGGAAGCGCTGCCGACATGACGAGTGCGCCGGTGAACCACGGCAGACCTTCGTAGCAGGCGCCGACAGCGGCATTGCCGAACCAGCCGTTCTTCTTCAAGCGAACGGGCGGCATGCTGTAGGCCCAGGCGAGCGCCAAGCCGAGGCAGGTGGCGAGGAAGCCCCAGATTCCGAGGAACGTGGAGACTGCCAGGGAAAGGATTGTCCAGGCGATCGCGATGTAGAGGCCCATGCGGCCGGGGATACGCCCTGACGGAATG
This sequence comes from uncultured Alphaproteobacteria bacterium, assembly GCA_963778225.1. Lineage (GTDB taxonomy): Bacteria > Pseudomonadota > Alphaproteobacteria > Rhizobiales > Hyphomicrobiaceae > JAGVSR01. The sequence goes on along the minus strand of CAVZTR010000013.1, from coordinate 82,614 downwards.
GGACGGTTCGGTTCGTTGATGGCGTCGACATGACGGTCGAACCAGTCATTCACGGCTTGCGATGTGCCGCACACGAGGGGGCCTGCGAGCAAGACGCCAACGATGACCAGCGGCCAGCGGTCGAGGGATCCGTCGAAACCGGAAGAGACGACGCCGCAGGCAAGAGCCCACATCGGTGGAAACCAGGTGATTGGTTTCAGGAGCTCGAGTACCGCCGAGGGGTCGAGACGCGACACTGTGAGCGCGGGCGTTGCCATGCCTCAGACGCTAATGCCGCACAGGGCAAGTGTCAATTCAGGATTACACTATAGAGTGTCAAAAAATCCGGAATTTCGTGTCGCGTCGCTCGGGCCGATTGCGGAATGTCAAGGACGGTTGACGGCGATCCTGCTGGGTAGGAGCGAGGTTCTATTCGTCCCGTTCGCCGTCCAAATCGCCCATGCCGTGGCGGCGGAGCTTGGAGTACAGGCCCTGGCGGCTGAGGCCGAGCATTTCGGCCGCGGACGCGCGATTGTCATCGGTGAGTTCCAGCGCAGCTTCGATGCACAGGCGTTCGATCATGTCCGTCGACTCCCGTACGAGTTCCTTGAGCGGCACGCGGCCGACGAGTTCGGTCAGCTGCTCGACGGAGCGGGGGAGGGCGCGGCGGCCATTGATCGTTGTGTCCGGGCGGCGGGTGACGCGGCGGAGTGTCATGCCGAGGCAGGGTTGTTCGCCGGCGGCGACTGAGACGGCGGAAACCTCGACATCTTCGGCCGAGCCGTATTCACCTCGCACCACCGTCGAAAAATTGCGGATTTCCCCGCGCTCTTTCAGGTTTTTGCCGAGAACAGCCATGTCGATCGGATGGCGGCCGACCCAGCGATCGATCAATTCGCCGCGCAACTGCTCCTCGGTGGCGAGCTGCGTCAGTTCGATGAAGGCGGTGTTGGCCGTCAGGACGCGGCGTTCGGGGTCTGTGACGACGAAGCCGTCGGGCAGGCGCTGGACCACGTCGAACAGGCTTGATCGCGACTTCATCCAGGCCGTGGCATTGGCCGCGGTCGGCGAGAGGCGGATCAGAATATTGGCGGAGTTTTCCTGACGGAACAGCGACGCGCCGACGATCAGGTCGACTTTCGCGTCGTCGAGGCGAGCGACGATCTCTTCGGCGTGTCCGCTGGTCTTAAGGGCTGCCAGGAACGCCTGGATCTTGCGCTGCCCTTCGGCATCGAACAATTCATAGAACGTGCGGCCCGACAGACGGCGCGACGAGCGGCCGAGGAGTTTCGAGGCGGCAGGGTTGCTTTCCGTGATCCGGTTGCTGCCGGCGTCGATGATGAGGACGGCTTCGGACGAGATTTGGAACAGGAGACGATAGCGGGTCTCGGCGTGCCGGAGACGCGCGTATTCGCGCTCCATCGTCTGCTGCGTTTCGACGAGCCGCTGCTGCAGAGATGCCAGTGCGCGCAGGTCCCGGCCAATGGCGACGATCTTGCCGGAGGAGCCCAGATGCACGGCGGAGTAGCGGATCGGAATTTCACCGCTGCGTCCGACCGGATGGTTCACCTGCCGCCAAGGCTGGACCGGCACGCCGGTTTGATCGCTCAAAAGATCTTCGATCTTGTTGCGGCTGTCTTCAGCAACGGTGTCGATCCAGCGCTGGCCGACCCAATTAGCGCAGCCGTCCCGCAACAGCTCTTCGCTGCCGAGTGCGACGTCGCGAATGACGCCTTTGTTGTCGATGACGAGGGCAATATCAGCCGCCGCCGTCAACAATTTCGCTGCCGATTCCGCATCGATTTCGCCCAGGTGCCTTTTCGGGGCCCGGAACGGTTCGACGCGCTTGGACGGCACTCGAATTTCCATACCGCTACCGCAACCTTTGCTCTTCCGCCGTGTGGCTACAAGGTTTTGATGTTGACGTTCAGCAGCGAGCGCAGCTGCAAGATGGCCTGCCGACCATCCTCAGCCGTACCGTCGGCGCCGACGCGAGAAACGAATGCGGGGTTCTCAAGAAAGAGGTTTCCGCCGACCAGCACGACGACGTTTTTGTTCAGAGAAGCCCGCCGTATCGATTGAATGGCAGATGCTATGTTCTCGACCAGGGCGCCCCAACCAACCGAAATGCCAACGACATCGAAGTGCTGGCTACGGGCCAGACGGGTCATGTCGCGCACATCTTTTGGGGCGCTACTGCAGCAATCCCAGCCATACCTGCGAAAATATTCTTCGACAATCATGAGACCCAGAGTGTGCTGTTCGCCCGGCATGGTGAGCAGAAGAATGCGCCGGCCATCGAAAGCCTGCGCTGCCTCACGCTCAAACTCCGGGCTCAGTTCGTGTACGATTTGCTGGAGGCGGGCCATGCCGACTGTCACATCGGTGAAGCAGCATTGATCCGATTTCCACATTTCGCCCAGCAAACGAGCCGTCGGCGCCATGAGTTCCACAAAAATCGAGTCGATCGGCACGCCCTGGTTGCGAAGGGCATCGATGTAGGAGGAGGCCACGGACGTATCATGTTCGACCACGATGCGCGCCAGCTCAGAGATGTCTTCCGACGTAATGTGCATCGACGACGGTGAGGATTCGGTTTGGGCGAAACCGCGGTGAGCCATCATCAAACGGGGGATCACCTCAGCTTCGATCGTCCGGCCCAGCATGGCGCGATTGAATTCCTGGATGGCCGGCGCGCCGCTCGAAAGTATTGCGTCTCCGGACGGCTGGTCCTCACAGGACTGCCATTCGCCGAAAGCCTCAATCAGTTGCCTCGACCCGGGCATGGGGCGTATTCCTCCCGTACTGGCCGCATGACACCTGGAAGAGGTGTGTCTACTGCTATGGCCGTTCGAGGATGGACCCGCTCTAAGCTAATTGCCGTGTCGCTATGCCGATCCAGCCTGATCTAAGCACTTTGTATCCACGAGCACCATCACGAAGTTGATCATTCAAAGCCCCTGGACGAAAAAATGTAAAGCGAAAATTACGTCAACTTAGGTTGACATTCGTTCGGGGCCGGTCGTAATCTCGGCACGCTAGGTCGCAGGCTAACTGCACCAGCGCGGGGCGAGACGATCGTGAAGGGCACGGCAGATACCCACACTTCGGCCATTCGACCGCTCTATACGGCGGACGAGCGCCGCCGACGCGATGCCTCCGCCTGGACACTGGTGCAAGGCATTCTCGCGCCGCTGCAGTTTCTGGTTTTCCTCGTCAGCCTGTGGCTGGTCGTCCGGTTCCTTCTCACCGGTGAAGGCGAATACGCCGCGACTGTCTCCGTCGTGGTTAAGACATTCGTTCTCTACACCATCATGGTCACCGGCTCGATCTGGGAGAAGGAAGTCTTCGGGCGCTATCTGTTTGCTCCGGCTTTCTTTTGGGAAGATGTGGTCAGCATGCTCGTGCTGGCGCTGCACACCGCCTACCTCTACGCCCTCTTTACAGGCTGGCTTAGCGTCGAAGGGCAGATGCTGCTCGCGCTCGCAGCGTATGCCACCTACGTCGTCAATGCCGCGCAATTCATTCTGAAATTGCGTGCGGCGCGTCTGCAAAGTGCGTCCTCGTCAGAGCCGGCGACCGGAATGGAGGTCGCGCAATGACGAGCGTACTCGCCAGCGCTAAGGCGCTCACCAAGGAAGCCTGCGCCACCACCGAACGGCCGGTGCTGCGCGAACGCGGGCAGCGGGAAGTTTTCTGTGGATTAACCGGCATCATCTGGCTGCACCGGAAAATCCAGGACGCGTTCTTCCTCGTCGTCGGTTCGCGGACATGCGCTCATCTCATTCAATCGGCTGCGGGGGTGATGATCTTCGCAGAGCCGCGCTTTGCCACGGCGATTCTCGACGAGCGCGATCTCGCGGGCCTGGCAGATGCAAATGAAGAACTCGACCGGGTCGTGGGCCGCCTTCTGGAGCGTCGGCCGGACATTCGCATGCTCTTCCTGGTGGGGTCGTGCCCGTCGGAAGTGATCAAGCTCGATCTTTCGCGGGCTGCCGAACGTCTCTCCGTGCAGCATGCACCGAATGTGCGCGTTTTGAACTACTCGGGCAGCGGCATCGAAACCACGTTTACCCAGGGCGAAGATGCGTGCCTGGCGTCTCTGGTGCCGGAATTGCCGGCACGCGAAGACGGCGCACCGCAGCTTCTCGTCGCCGGTGCGCTCGCTGATATCGTCGAGGATCAGTTTCGCCGGATTTTCACCGAACTCGGCATGACCGACGTTGCCTTCCTGCCGCCGCGCAAGTCGCGCGAATTGCCCGCCGTTGGGCCAGGGACGAAAGTGCTTCTGGCACAGCCGTTTCTCACCGATACCACCGCTCGCCTGCAAGAGCGCGGCTGTGAAATTCTGGCCGCGCCTTTCCCCTACGGCGTGGAAGGGACGATGGCTTGGCTGGCAAAAGCCGCCGATCTTTGGGGTGTGCCGCGGGCACGCTTCGACGAGGTCGTTGCACCGGCTGCCGCGCGGGCTCGCAAGGCACTCGATGCACACAAGTTCCGACTCGCGGGCAAGCGCGTGTTCTTCTTCCCCGACAGCCAGCTCGAGATCCCACTTGCGCGGTTCCTGCACGAAGAACTGGGCATGTTTCCGGTCGAGGTCGGCACGCCGTATCTCAATCGCCAGCAGATGGCGTTTGATCTCGACAAGTTGCCCGCGGAAACGCTCGTCAGCGAAGGCCAGGACGTGGAGCGTCAGCTCGATCGCTGCCGCGAGGCCAAGCCCGATCTGATCGTTTGCGGTCTCGGTCTTGCCAATCCGCTCGAGGCGGAAGGCTTCACGACCAAGTGGTCGATCGAACTCCTGTTCACGCCTGTGCAGGGCTTCGAACAGGCCGGTGATTTGGCAGAACTCTTCACGCGTCCGCTTCTGCGGCGCACGCGGCTGGAGGTCTGAGCCATGCAATTGACCGTCTGGACCTATGAAGGACCTCCGCACATCGGCGCGATGCGAATCGCGAACTCGATGGATGGCCTGCATTACGTGCTGCATGCGCCGCAGGGCGACACGTATGCCGATCTCCTGTTCACGATGATCGAGCGCAACAACGTGCGCCCGCCCGTGACCTACACGACGTTCCAGGCGCGCGACCTCGGCGGCGACACGGCGGAACTGTTCAAGTCATCGGCGCGGGCGGCGTATGAGCGCTTCAAGCCGGAAGCGATGATCGTTGGGGCCTCGTGCACGGCGGAACTGATCCAGGACGATCCGGGCGGGCTCGCCAAGGCGCTTGCCCTCGATTGCCCCGTCATTCCGCTCGATCTGCCGGCCTATCAGAAGAAAGAGAACTGGGGCGCGGCGGAAACATTCTATCAGCTCGTGCGCGCCTATACGGGCTCCCAGGCGCCGGCCCCCGGCGCGACGCGCCCTCAGCGGGCTGCCGGTGAGCGGGCGCGCTGCAATGTTCTGGGCCCGACATCGCTGGGCTTCCGCAATCGTGACGACGTAACGGAAATCCTGCGCCTTCTGTCCGACCTCAAGATCGAAGTGAATGTGGTGGCGCCGCAGGGTTCGCGGCCGTCCGATCTGGCGCGGCTGCCGGAAGCAGACTTCAACATCGTGCTCTATCCGGAAGTGGCGCAGAACGCCGCCAACTGGCTGAAGCGGACCTTCGGGCAGCCGTTCACCAAGACCATTCCGATCGGTGTGGGGGCGACACGCGCCTTCGTGAAGGAAGTGTGCGAACTGGCCGGCGTCGACAGCACGGCGTTTCTTTCGCGCGAGCGGTCGCGGTTGCCATGGTACTCGCGCAGCATCGACAGCACCTACCTCACCGGCAAGCGCGTCTTCATTTTCGGCGATGCCACGCATGCGATCGCCGCGGCCAAGGTCGCCACGAGCGAATTGGGGTTCAAGGTTGTCGGGCTTGGCACCTATTCGCGTGAGTTTGCCCGCGATATCCGCGAAGCCGCCAAAGAGTACGGGTTGGAAGCACTCGTCACCGACGATTATCTCGAAGTCGAGCAGGCGGTGCGGGATCTGCATCCGGAACTCGTTCTTGGCACGCAGATGGAACGGCATATCGCCAAGCGCCTCGGCGTTCCCTGCGCGGTGATCTCCGCTCCGATCCATGTCCAGGATTTCCCGGCGCGGTATGCCCCGCAAATGGGTTTCGAGGGTGCCAACGTGCTCTTCGATACCTGGGTTCATCCGCTGATGATGGGTCTTGAAGAACATCTTCTGCAGATGTTCCGCGACGATTTCGAATTCCACGATGGCGCCGGGCCTTCGCATCTGGGCGGTCACGGTGGGGCGCGTGAAGCTTCGGCTGATGCGTCCGCGGCCGTGATGGCACCTGTCGCGACCTCGGAGGCGATCGTGCTGCAGGAACCGGCGACGCCGGTGGCAGCCAAGCCAGAGGGTTGGGCCGCGGAAGCAGAAAAAGAACTCGGAAAAATCCCGTTTTTCGTGCGGGGCAAGGCACGGCGCAACACCGAACGCTACGCCGCAGAACGCGGCATCAAGACGATAACCATTGAGACTTTGTATGATGCTAAGGCCCATTACAGCCGCTGACCCGGGCTCTGTCCGGGTGGTGATCGTGACGATGGACAGCCATTTGGCTGCCGCGGTCGATCGCGCGCGGCGTACTCTGGAGCGCTCCATCCCGGGTCTCAAGATCAGCCTGCATGCGGCAGCGGATTGGGAACTCGATCCCGCATCGCTGCAGCGCTGCAAGGACGACATTGCCAAGGGCGACATCATCTTCGCCAACATGCTGTTCATGGAAGACCACATCCGCGCGGTTCTCCCCGATCTGCAGGCGCGCCGCGATCATTGCGATGCGATGATCGGCTGCCTGTCCGCGGGCGAGGTCATCAAGCTGACGCGGCTCGGCAGCTTCTCGATGAATGGCGAGCCAGGCGGCGCGATGGCGCTTCTGAAGCGGCTGCGCGGCAGTTCCAAGGACAAGAAGCATTCGTCGGGCGAGTCGCAGATGGCGATGCTGCGGCGGATCCCGAAGATCCTGCGCTTCATTCCGGGCCCTGCCCAGGACGTGCGCGCGTATTTTCTGACGCTGCAATACTGGCTGGCCGGCTCGGAAGAGAACGTCGTCAACATGGTCCGCTATCTGGTGGACCGGTATGCCGACGGCGAGCGCAAGGGGCTGCGCGGCACGCTGAAGGCGCAGCCGCCGATGGTCTATCCGGATGTCGGCCTTTATCATCCTTCTCTGCCGCAGCGGATGACGGAAAAGCTTTCCGATCTACCGGTGAAGGGCACGCGCGGCCGAGTCGGCGTGCTCGTCATGCGGTCCTATCTGCTGGCCGGAAATACGGCTCACTACGACGGTGTGCTGGCGGCGCTCGAAGCGCGCGGGCTCGATGTCGTGCCGGCGTTCGCGACAGGTTTGGATGCGCGTCCCGCGGTGGACAAGTTCTTTCTGCAGAATGGGCGCGTGACGGTTGATGCGGTCGTGTCGTTGACCGGGTTCTCGCTCGTGGGTGGTCCTGCGTACAACGACGCCAAGGCCGCGGAAGAGATGCTTGCGGGCCTCGACGTGCCGTATCTGGCGGCGCACGCGGTGGAATTCCAGTCGCTCGAGCAGTGGGGCGCATCCGAGCGCGGCCTGATGCCGATCGAGCAGACGATCATGGTCGCCATTCCCGAGCTCGACGGGTCCACGGGACCCATGGTGTTCGGCGGTCGGTCGGATGGAACGGGTGAAGCCTGCACCGGCTGTGATCGGCGCTGCGTGCTGCCGAAGGGCGATGCCGAACGCAATATGCACGTGTGCATCGATCGCGCAGAAATGCTGGCTGCACGCATTGAGAAGCTCGTTGCGCTTCGCCGCAGCCAGCGGGCCGAGCGCAAACTGGCGATCGTGCTCTTCAATTTCCCGCCCAACAGCGGCGCCACCGGTTCGGCCGCGTTCCTGTCGGTTTTCGCGTCTCTCTTCAACACGCTGAAGTCGCTGAAGGAGGCTGGGTATTCGGTCGAGGTTCCGGCGAGCGTCGATGCGCTGCGCAACCAGATCATCACCGGGAATGCGGCGGTACACGGGTCGATCGCAAACGTGGTCGCGAAGATCCCGGCCGATACGCATGTCCGCCGCCAGAAATGGCTGAAGGAAATCGAAGGCCAGTGGGGTGCTGCTCCCGGCCGCGCGCAGAGCGATGGCCAGTCGATCTTCGTGCTCGGCGCGCAATATGGAAATGTGCTGGTCGCGATCCAGCCGGCGTTCGGCTACGAGGGCGACCCAATGCGGTTGCTGTTCGAGAAGAGCTTCGCGCCGACGCATGCGTTCGCCGCCTTCTACCGCTATCTGCGCGAAGATTTCGGGGCGCACGCACTGCTGCACTACGGCACGCACGGTGCGCTGGAATTCATGCCGGGCAAGCAGGCGGGCATGTCCGGTTCGTCGTGGCCGGACCGGCTCATCGCCGACATGCCGAACTTCTATCTCTATGCAGCGAACAATCCATCGGAAGGCACGATCGCGAAGCGCCGCTCGGCTGCAACGCTGATCAGCTATCTCACGCCGCCAATTTCGGCAGCGGGTCTTTATCGCGGTCTTCTCGATCTCAAAGCGTCGATCGAGCGCTGGCGCGGTCTGGAGCCGGAAGCCGATGCGGAACGCGAGCAGCTTCTGCCGGTCATCCAGGCGCAGGCGGCACAGGTGGAACTCGCTTCGGCTGAGCCGGAGTGGACTTTCGCTGACGGCGAAGGCCATGTCGCCAAGCTGTGGGCGGCGGTTCTGGAACTCGAATACACGCTGATCCCGAACGGGCTGCATGTGATCGGCGAGCCGATGACGGCGGGTGAGCGGCTGGATCTGCTGAAGGCGGCAGCGGAAGCGCGTCCCGATTATCATCCGGCAGATGCGACGCTGGAAGCGATCGTTGCGGGCGCCCGGCCTGAAGATGCGCTGGCGCGGACGACGCGCGACAAGAGCCCCGAGGCCATCGAAGCCGTGGTGGCCATGTCGGAGCTGAACCGGCTGCTGTCGGAAGAGCATGAGCTTGGTGCGCTGGTGCATGCACTGGACGGGCGCTTTGTTCGTCCCGCACCGTCGGGCGATCTCATTCGGACGCCGGCTATCCTTCCCACGGGCCGTAACCTGCACGGGTTCGATCCGTTCCGCATCCCGAGCGCATTTGCGATGGCAGATGGCACGCGGCAGACGAACCGCTTGCTCGAACGCTATCGCCTCGACGGAAACCCGCTGCCGGAGACGGTCGCGCTGGTGCTCTGGGGGACAGACAACCTGAAGACCGAAGGCGGGCCGATCGCGCAGGCGCTGGCGCTGATGGGGGCCAAGCCGCGGTTCGACAGCTATGGACGCCTGTGCGGCGCTGATCTCATTCCGCTGGAGCAACTTGGCCGTCCGCGCATCGATGCCGTCGTGACGCTGTCTGGCATTTTCCGCGATCTGCTGCCGCTGCAGACGAAGTTGCTGGCGGAGGCCGCGTGGCTCGCCGCGACGGCGGATGAGCCAGCAGAGATGAATTTCGTCCGGGCGCACGCGCTTGCCTACATGCAGGCGAAGGGCGTCGACATGGAGACGGCCGCACTGCGCGTATTCTCCAATGCGGACGGGGCGTACGGCGCGAACGTCAACCAGCTCATCGAAGAGGGCACCTGGCAGGACGGAGACGAGCTGGCCGAGACCTACTCCCGCCGCAAGAGCTTCGCCTACAGCCGCACCGGCAAGCCGGAACAGCAGTCCGCGCTGCTTGAGAGCGTGCTGTCGAATGTGAAGCTCGCCTACCAGAATCTCGAATCCGTCGAAGTCGGGATCACCACCATCGATCACTACTTCGATACGCTCGGCGGCATCAGCCGGGCGGTGCGCCGCGCGAGTGGAAACGATGTGCCGGTCTACATCGGCGACCAGACGCGCGGGGAAGGTCTCGTGCGCTCGCTGTCGGAACAGGTGGCGCTCGAGACGCGGACGCGGACCCTCAACCCGAAATGGTACGAGGGCATGCTGAAGCATGGCTACGAAGGCGTGCGCCAGATCGAGGCGCAGGTCACCAACACTCTCGGCTGGTCGGCGACGACGGGACAAGTGGCGCCCTGGGTCTATCACCAGATCACGGAGACTTTCGTTCTCGACCCTGAAATGCGCGAACGCCTCGCGGCTTTGAACCCGACGGCGTCTGCGAAGGTCGCGAACCGGCTGCTCGAAGCCCACGAGCGGAATTATTGGACGCCGGAACCGGGCGTGCTTGAAGCCCTGAGGAATGCAGGCGCTGATCTCGAGGACCGTCTCGAAGGCGTCGGAGTGGAGGTTGCCGCATGACGGCTACGATTTTCAAAAGTGCTGCGCTGAAAGAGCGGGGGCGCACCGGCGACGGAGAGGGCAGCGTGCAGGTCCACATGGATCCGCGCGTCGCAATTCCGACGACGGCAAAGGTGTTCGCGGTCTATGGCAAGGGCGGCATCGGCAAGAGCACGACGTCATCGAACCTTTCGGCGGCGTTCTCCAAGCTCGGCAAACGCGTGTTGCAGATCGGGTGCGATCCCAAGCACGATTCGACCTTCACGCTGACCAAGCAGCTTGTTCCAACCGTGATTGACGTGCTCGAGCAGGTGAACTTCCACACGGAAGAACTTCGCGTCGAGGACTTCGTGTACGAGGGCTACAACGGCGTTCTGTGCGTGGAGGCGGGTGGTCCGCCGGCAGGCACGGGATGCGGCGGGTATGTCGTCGGCCAGACGGTGAAGCTTCTCAAGGAGCATCATCTTCTCGACGAGACGGACGTCGTGATCTTCGACGTGCTGGGCGATGTGGTGTGCGGCGGCTTTGCCTCGCCACTCCAGCATGCCGAACGCGGGCTCATCGTTTGCGCCAACGACTTCGACAGCATCTTCGCGATGAACCGCATCGCTGCAGCCATCCAGGCGAAAGCCAAGAATTATGGCATCCGTATCGGTGGCGTGATCGCCAATCGGTCGAAAGACACCGACCAAATCGATCGTTTCAACAGTGAGATTGGTCTGGCGAGGCTGGCACACTTCCCGGATCTCGATGTGATCCGCCGCTCGCGGCTGAAGAAGTCGACGCTGTTCGAAATGGAGCCGTCGCCCGAACTGGAAGCCGTGCAGCAGGAATACCTGCGGCTTGCGGCAAGCCTCTGGGCCGGCACGGTTCCGCTCGATGCGCGCCCGATGAAGGACCGCGATATCTTCGATTTCCTGGGGTATGATTGATGCACACGCTTTCCTACCGCCAGCGCCGCAGCGAGCTGCAGACCTACTTCGACCGGACTGCGTCCGAGACGTGGGCACGGTTGACGTCGGATGCACCGGTCAGCGGCATTCGCCGCACGGTGCGTGCCGGCCGCGACCGGATGCGAGCTACGCTGCTCGACTGGATGCCGGCTGATCTCAAGGGCATGCGTATTCTCGACGCTGGCTGCGGGACGGGCGCGCTATCGTTCGAAGCGGCGCGGCGCGGAGCAGACGTCGTCGCGATCGATCTTGCCGAGACGTTGGTCTCACTCGCCCGCGAGCGGACCGACAAGATGCGTTCAGAGCTGCCGTTCAACGAGGGGTACGGCTCGATCCAGTTTCACGTCGGCGACATGCTCGATCCGGCTCTCGGCCGCTTCGATTACGCCGTCGCGATGGATTCACTCATTCACTACAGGTCGGCCGACATGGTTGCCATGCTCGGTCGGCTGTCAGCGAACGTCGAGCGGGGGATCATCTTCACCTTCGCTCCCCGGACGCCGGCTCTGACGTTGATGCATGCGGTCGGCCGTTTCTTCCCCAGGCAAGACCGAGCCCCGGCCATTGAGCCGGTCGATGCCGGCGAACTCCGCCGGCATATCGCGGCAGAGCCGGCACTTTCGACCTTCCGCGAGGGGCACACCTTTCGTGTCGACAGCGGCTTTTACGTTTCCTCAGCGATGGAGATCGTGAAGGTATGAACGTCGTCAGCGATAAACTGGTGAAAGCGTGGGCCAATGTGAGCCCTCGCTTCCTGCCGTTCGCAGACGCAGCAACCGAAGAGCTGCCGATTGGTCGGCTGCTTCGGTTGTCGCTGTTTCAGGTTTCGGTCGCCATGGCGGTCGTGCTGCTGAACGGCACACTCAACCGGGTCATGATCGTGGAATTGGGCGTGCCGACGTTCGTCGTCGCGATCGCGGTGTCGTTGCCTTTGCTTTTTGCACCTTTCCGGGCGCTGGTGGGGTTCAAGTCGGATAACCACAAGTCGGCGCTCGGCTGGAAACGGGCGCCGTATATCTGGTTTGGTTCGATGCTGCAGTTTGGCGGCTTGGCCATTATGCCGTTCGCGCTGATCCTGCTGTCAGGAGACTCCAACGGTCCGGCGTGGATCGGCTATGCCGCAGCGGGATTGGCATTCCTGCTCGTTGGGGCAGGGCTGCACACGACACAAACAGCAGGCCTCGCACTCGCGACAGACCTTGCGCCGCCGGAGTCGCGGCCGCGCGTCGTCGCATTCCTCTACGTCATGCTCCTGGTCGGCATGGTCGTGACCTCGATCGTGTTCGGCTGGCTGCTGTCGGACTTCAGTCAGCTGCGCCTGATCCAGGTGGTTCAGGGCGCCGCCGCCGTCACCATGGTCCTCAACGTCATCGCCCTGTGGAAGCAGGAAGTGCGTGATCCTTCGCGGACCCGCGGGCTTGCCGCTGATGAGCCTGGTTTTCTGGAATCCTGGAAAGCCATGGCTGCCTCCGGGCCGTGGCTGCGCGTGCTCGTCAGTATCGGTCTGGGTACCGCGGCGTTCAGCATGCAAGACATTCTCCTCGAGCCTTATGGCGGCGAGATACTGCATCTGTCGGTCGGGCAGACGACGGCGTTGACCGGATTTCTCGCCTGCGGGACTCTCCTTGGCTTCGTCATCGCTTCGTATGTGCTGACTTCGGGGTTCGATCCTTTCCGACTTGCCGCGCTAGGTTCCATCGCGGGCCTTGCCGCTTTTCCGCTGGTCATCCTGTCGGCGCATGTCGAGTCGGCGCAAATCTTCCGCGCCGGAACCCTGCTGATCGGATTTGGCGGCGGGCTGTTCTCAGTCGGCACGCTCACGGCGGTGATGAACATGTCGAAGGGCGGACGCCACGGCATGGCTCTGGGCGTATGGGGGGCCGTGCAGGCGACCGCTGCCGGGACCGCGATCGCATGTGGAGGAATTATTCGCGACGGCGTTGGCGCGCTTGCCACGTCGGGTCAACTTGGAGAGGCGCTGGCAACGCCGAGCACGGGCTACACGGCGGTCTATCACATCGAAATTGTTCTGCTCTTTGCAACGCTCGTGGCAATCGGCCCGCTCGTTGGCATGGAGCGGGTCAACAAGTCACGCATGTCGGGGAAGTTCGGCCTCGCCGAATTCCCCGGTTAACTTCAGGATCCATGGAGGTGAAACTATGAAGGGCGAAATTATGGGCATCTTTGATGTTGCCCAGATCACGTTGTACGTGTTCCTTATCTTCTTTGTCGGGCTCGTTTTCTATCTTCAACGTGAGACGCGCCGCGAGGGGTATCCGCTGTTCTCCGAGCCATCGAACAAATTGAAGCCGGGCGATCCTTTCTTCATTCCGGAAGCCAAGGTGTTCAAGCTGCCGCATGGCGGCGAGGCGCGGGCGCCGGACGACGCGCGCATAGATACTCGACTGGGCAACGCCGAGAAAATGGCGGTTTGGCCAGGAGCGCCGATCGAGCCGATAGGTGATCCAATGCTTGCGGAAGTGGGTCCGGGATCGTACGCGATGCGTGCCGATGTCCCCGATCTCATGGTCAACGGCGGCGTGAAGATCGTTCCGTTCCGCGTTGCACCGGCCTTCGACATCAACATCAATGATCGTGATCCGCGCGGCTTCGCGCTGGTCGGAGCCAACGGCGTTGCCGTCGGCACGATCAAGGACGTGTGGATCGACAAGTCGGAAATCATCATCCGGTACCTGGAAGCCGAACTCAATGCTGCCGGCGGCAAGCCGGGTCGCTCGGTTCTGGTGCCGATCAACTTCCTGCGGATCGATCGGGATCGGGGTGTGGTCAAGGTGAAGGCGCTGATGGGTTCCCAGTTCGGCAACGTCCCTGGACTAAAGAATCCCGACCAGATCACGTTCCTCGAAGAAGAAAAGGTGACGGCGTACTACGGCGCCGGTACTCTTTACTCTGATCCCCAGCGTGCGGAGCCGCTCCTGTGAGCCACGAGTACGACTTCGAGCCCGTTCCAGGGCTGCCCGCGAACCTGCCGGAGGGCGAACAGCTCCTCTGGCAGGGATCGCCCTCCGCCTCGGCGACTGCCCGCCGGGTGCTGCACATCGACTGGGTCGCCGCGTACTTTGCGGCGCTCCTCACATGGCGGCTGGTCGCCGGTCTCTATGACGGCCATACGCTGTCGCAGATCGCCATCGACAGCATTCCGCTTCTTGGAATGTCGGCCGCAAGCATCGCGATCCTCGCCGGGCTTGCTAGTCTCATGGCGCGTACGACGATCTACTCGATCACCAGCCGCCGGGTGGTGATGCGCTACGGCGTGGCCCTGCCCATCACCGTCAACGTCCCGTTCAAGTCCATCCACAGCGCGGATGTTGCCTTGCGTGCGGACGGGTCCGGCGACATCGCGCTGGCGGTCGATGATCTGGGCAAGCTGACGTTCCTGCATCTATGGCCGAACACACGAGCCTGGCACCTGCGCAAGCCGCAGCCCTCGCTCCGGGCGGTGCCTGATGCGCAAAACGTCGGTGCTCTGCTCTCGCGCGCCCTGCATACGGCGGCTGGTTCGCCGGAAAAGGCCACACGTCCCGTCGCTGCGGTTCGACCCGCAGAGACAACCACGGCTCCGGGCGGTGCTGCCCCGGCCGCGGCCTGAACCTAGAAGGAGTGATCGCCGTGCACGAAGAAGCCATCGACGCCAAACCCTTTCCGAGAGCCCTCCTGATCGCGGGCGCCGCTCTGATCGGCCTGTCGATCGCCTTCGCGATTTCAGCGCGGCTCTGGGACTTTGGAGCGACACGGGTGGAGTACGCACCGGTGACGGAACAGCGAGAGCTGATCTTCAAGGATCTCGACAACGGTTCGGTCGGCGTCGTCGATGCCGGCCTTAAGCAACAGATCGCGGAAGTGAAACCAGGTCACGATGGTTTTGTCCGCGTCGTCATGCGCAGCATGGCTCGCGACCGGGCGTTGCTCGGCGCGAGTAACGATGTGCCGTTCCGCTTGGCGCGGCACACCGACGACATGCTGTCACTAACAGACTTGGCGACTGGCGAGGTCGTCATGCTGAACGCGTTCGGGACCATGAATTGCAGGGCCTTCGAACAATTTCTCGCCAAGGGGAAGGACTGAACCATGATGCTTGCAGCGTTTCGCGGGCCGCCACCCGAGGTGGTGTCCTGCACGATCGAAATCGAAAACACGTTCGAAAGTTTGCATGCCCACGTCGACTTGCATGGAACCGCGCCCGTCGAGGCCGGTGATGAAGTGCTCGTACATGGGGATCCGATCCGGGTTCCTTACGGCCAGAAGGTCGTACTGGAACGCCAGGCGACGGTGACGCGTGCGTCGCCCATCGAGCGGCTGATCACGAAGATCGCCGCGCGGTTGGAGTTCACTGAACTCTACGAAGTGAGTTTTTCTTCGGGGAGGAAGCTATGACGATTGAAACTTTTGCCCGCGCGCCGAACGAGACGACGGCGGCAGCAGCGACGGAAACACTTTTGAGCCCGCGCTTCTACACGACGGACTTCGACGAACTCGACAAGATCGATGTGTCGTCGCTGCGATCCGAGTGGGATGCGCTCCTGGCTGAGATGCGCGCCGACACCAATCGCGGCCATTTCCGGCGCACGGATGCTTGGGACGATTTCGATCTCAATGCGCTGCCCGAAGGCCTGCGCAAGGAATTCATCGACTTCCTCGTCAGTTCGCTGACGTCGGAATTTTCAGGCTGCGTGCTCTATGCCGAAATGAAGAAGCGGGGCAAGAACAAGGATCTTGTCGAGCTCTTCAAGTTCATGAGCCGCGATGAGGCCCGTCATGCCGGCTTCATCAACGATACGCTGCGGGACTTCGATATCGGCATCGATCTCGGCTTCCTCACGAAAGCGAAGAAGTACACGTTCTTCCGGCCGAAGTTCATCTTCTACGCAACGTATCTGTCGGAGAAGATCGGTTATGCGCGCTACATCACGATCTTCCGCCATCTGGAGCGTCATCCCGACAAACGCTTCCATCCGATCTTCAAGTGGTTCGAGAAGTGGTGCAACGACGAGTTCCGCCACGGGGAAGCCTTCGCGCTCCTGATGCGGGCCAATCCGCATCTGCTCGAGGGCGTGAACAAGTTGTGGGTGCGGTTCTTCGTGCTTGCGGTCTACTCGACCATGTACGTGCGTGACCATGCGCGGCCGGAATTCCATAAGGCCATCGGGATGAACCCCACCGATTACGACATGCAGGTCTTCCGCCTGACTTCGGAAATCGCGCGGCAGGTCTTCCCGGTCGAGCTCGACATCGAGAACCCCAAGTTCCTGAAGGGTCTGGAGAAGCTGCGGATCATCAACGAGAAGCTCGGCGAAATGGAAGGCAAGACGGGAATCGGCGCACGCCTGCGGCGGTTTGGTCTGGGCGCTTCTGCGGTCGGGACATTCGCGCGGCTCTATCTGTTGAAGGCGCGGGACAACCCGCTTCCGCAGCAGATCCGGCTTGAGCCCATCTGGTAACGCAAGCGAAACGAGGAGCGACCTTGGTGTCCTACGGCCTGCCCGTTCTGTTCGTCCTCTTTTCCTGGTGGTTCCTCACCGGAGCGGTGCTCTGGCTGATCGGGCTGCCGCGGACGACGGTGCGCTGGTCAATGGCTGGGGCGACACTCGTTGCACTCGGTGCGCTCGCAACACTCTGGCAGACGGCCGGCGATACATCGCCGGCCGCCGCCTACACGGCATTCCTGGCAGCTTTGCTGGTGTGGGGCTGGCATGAGATGAGTTTCCTCACCGGCATGGTGACGGGGCCGCGCACATCGGAAGCGCCGCGACACACGCGCGGTCGCGCCGGTCTTTGGCCGGCCGTCGAGACGCTGCTCTATCACGAAGCGGCCATTCTCGTGACGGGTCTTCTGCTCTACGCGATGCTCGCAGGTTCGCCCAATGAAGTCGGGTTGTGGACGTTCGTCATCCTCTGGGTCATGCGGATCAGCGCGAAGCTCAACGTCTATCTCGGCGTGCCCAATCTGACGGAAGAGTTTTTGCCGGCGCATCTGACCTATCTCAAGACGTACTTCTGCCGGCGCAGTATGAATCTGCTGTTTCCTTTGTCCGTCACGCTGTCGACAATCGCGACGTGGCTGCTCATCGGAGAAGCCGGCACTGCCACGAACGCCTTCGACACCACCAGCTTCACGTTCCTTGCAACTCTCATGGCGCTGGCTTTGATCGAGCATTGGTTCCTCGTGGTGCCTTTGCCTTCCGCTTCGCTGTGGTCATGGGGGCTTTGGTCGAGGGAAAACGAACAAGGCTTGGAGACAAGTGCCGCGCCTGTCCTCGTGCGGGCAAGCGTGCCCGTTCAATCCGATCCACCACAGCCCGTAAGTGCGACCATCTTCTGAAACAGGCCGGCAGAGAGAAACGGCCCGACGCATATAAGAACCGGAGAGCAAAATGGATTACCTGTCGATCTTCCGCGAGCAACTCGACGGCTTGAAAGCCGAAGGACGCTACCGAGTGTTCGCGGACATCAAGCGGCAGTGCGGATCCTTTCCGACGGCGATCCATCACACGGATGCAGGGGCTCGACCGATTACGGTGTGGTGCTCCAACGATTATCTCGGCATGGGGCAGCATCCAGCTGTGTTGGCCGCGATGCATCAAGCGATCGATGAAGCCGGCGCCGGCTCTGGTGGTACGCGAAACATTTCCGGTACGACGCGTTATCACGTCGAACTGGAGCACGAAATTGCCGATCTGCACGGCAAGGAAGCGGCTCTGCTCTTCACATCGGCTTATGTCGCCAATGAAGCCACGCTTTCCACGCTCCAGAGGCTGATCCCCGGGGTCATGGTTTTCTCCGATGAGAAGAACCACGCGTCCATGATCGAGGGCATCCGGCACGGCAACGGGCCGAAGAAGATCTTCCGTCACAACGATGTCGAGGATCTGGAAAAGAAGTTGAAAGAGGCGCCGGTCGGCGCGCCCAAGCTGATCGTTTTCGAGAGCGTCTACTCGATGGACGGTCATATCGCGCCCATGGCCGCCATCTGTGATCTGGCCAAGAAGTACGGCGCGATGACCTATCTCGATGAAGTGCATGCGGTCGGACTTTATGGTCCGCGCGGTGGCGGCATCGCCGAGCGTGACGGACTTATGGACCGTATCGACATCATCAACGGAACGCTTGCCAAAGGGTTCGGCGTGATGGGCGGGTATATCGCCGCCAAGCGCGAAATCTGCGATGCGATCCGTTCGTTCGCATCGGGCTTCATCTTCTCGACATCGCTGGCGCCGGCGATCACGGCTGGTGCGTTGGCCAGCATCCGGCATTTGAAGGCGAGCACGCTGGAGCGCGAGCGTCACCAGGAGCGGGCGCGGACGCTGAAGCAGAAGCTCAAAGATGCGAACATCCCGTTCATGGCCAATCCGAGCCACATCGTGCCGGTGATGGTGGGTGACCCTGTGCACTGCAAGGCCGTGACCGACACGCTTCTCGGGCACTACGGCATCTACGTGCAGCCGATCAATTATCCGACGGTTCCCAAGGGCACCGAGCGCATGCGCTTGACGCCGGGGCCGCTGCATTCTGATCAGCAGATGGCCGTACTCGTCGCGGCCTTGAGCGATCTGTGGAACGCGTGCCCAATGGCGAACGGCAAGTACGTGCGACTTGCGGCCGAGTAACGATCCTACCTGCGCCGGCTCACGCCAGCGAATGCACCAACCGACTTCATCCCGCCGCGGGCAACTGCGGCGGGATTTTTCTTTGCGAAAGACATTTGGAATTGCGTTCGATTTGATGAGTGTCAAGCGACAAGGTCATTTTGGATTGTAGCGTGCACTAGACACTTCAATCTGGAGGCCGGTCTTATGCGCGTGCTTTTCGTTCACCCCAATTATCACTCTGGCGGCGCCGAGATCGCGGGCAACTGGCCGCCGGCCTGGGTCGCGTATCTGGCGGGCGTGCTGAAGGAGAATGGCTTTAACGACGTGCATTTCATCGACTCGATGACGCACGACATTGCCGACGATCGGTTGCGGGACATGATCGAGGAGTTGCAGCCGGACATCGTTGGCGTGACCGCAATCACGCCGTCGATCTACAAAGCCGAGAACGTCCTCAAGATGGTGAAGGAGGTCTGTCCCAAGGCCGTGACACTTCTCGGCGGGATCCACGGCACCTTCATGTACCGCCAAGTGCTCGCCGAAGCGCCTTACATCGACGCGATCGTTCGCGGTGAAGGCGAAGAAATCATGGTCGAGGTTGCGAAGGCCGTCGCGGAGGGCCGCTGGCCCGAGGCGCGCGCGTCGATCAAGGGGCTCGCCTACATCGTCGACGGCATGGTGATCGCGACGGCTGCGGCGCCGACCGTGAAGGATCTCGATTCCATCAAGGCCGACTGGAGCATTCTGGATTGGCCGAAGTATCAGTACATTCCGCTCGGCGTGCGGGTCGCCATTCCAAACATGGCGCGGGGATGCCCGTTTACCTGCTCGTTCTGTTCGCAGTGGAAATTCTGGCGCGACTATCGCATCCGCGATCCGAAGGCGGTCGTCGATGAGATCATCGAACTGCGCGACAAGCATCAGGTCGGCTTCTTCATCCTCGCGGACGAGGAGCCGACGATCAATCGCAAGAAGTTCGTTGCGTTCTGCCAGGAATTGATCGACCGCGACGTCGGGCTGCTCTGGGGCATCAACACGCGCGTCACCGACATTCTGCGCGACGAGAAGCTGCTGCCGCTCTACCGGAAGGCGGGTCTCATTCACGTTTCGCTCGGCACGGAAGCCGCAGCGCAGTTGAAACTCGATTTGTTCAACAAAGAAACGACGGTCGCCCAGAACAAGAAAGCCGTGCAGCTGCTTCGCGACAACGGGATCGTGGTCGAGGCGCAGTTCATCGTGGGGCTCGAAAACGAGACGGCCGAGACGCTGGAAGAGACCTATCGCATGGCGTGCGATTGGAAGCCGGATCTGGCCAACTGGTCGATGTACACGCCGTGGCCGTTCTCCGATCTCTTCAAGGAACTCGGCGATAAGGTCGAGGTGTTCGACTACGAAAAGTACAACTTCGTGACGCCGATCATGAAACCGGATTCGATGGATCGCGCGGAGTTGCTCGATCGCGTGATGAACAACTATCGCCGCTTCTACATGAAGAAGGCGCTGTTCTCGTATCCGTTTGCGGGCTCGGGCGACCGGCGGAAGTATCTCTGGGGCTGCCTGAAAGCGTTTCTCAAAGCCGGGTTCGAACGCAAGTTCTATGACCTCGGCAAGGTGGACTACTGGGGTCCGCAGTCGAAGAAGAAAGTTCATTTCAATTTCGATGCGACGCGCGAGCGAGCCAACGACGAGGATGTCGAATGGCAGGTGACGCACAATCGCAAGGGCAACACCATGCATGAAGCTGCGATGGCCATGGCCTGCGGCGGCAGCACGGAGCAGATGGCGGATGACGGGGTTGCGCTGCGTGCGTCGGCGCTGCACGGATCGACCCAGCAGATGTGCGATGGCGACGATGCAGGATCCTGCGGGTCCGATTGCGATTGCAAGGGAGAAGAAAAGGCGAAGGCCGGTCCGCCCAGGACAACATTCACGGTCGGGGGAACGAAGCCTGCGCAGATAAAGGTGCCGCATGAGAACGCTGGCGCTTGAGGCTGCCGCCGAGTGTGCGGATGGCATTGACGAGCCGTCCGCACGGATCGGGCCGAATGCGATTATCCAGCTGGGGATCGTGGTCGGCGACCGTTTCGGCGAGGATGCGCGGCGCGAGATTTTTCGCAGCGCCGGCCTGACCGGTTACCTCAAGGCCTTGCCGGACGCGATGGTGGATGAGGCCGAGGTCATCGCGCTGCACCGCGCGTTGAGGGCCGTTGCCTCGGCCGAACTTTGTCGCGCGGTCTCGTGGGAGGCGGGGCTGCTGACGGGAGACTACATTCTAGCGAACCGCATACCGAAACCGGCTCAGGTTGTGCTGAAGTTTCTGCCACGGCGGCTGGCCGCCAAGGCGCTGACCGCCGCGATCGGGAAGCATTCGTGGACGTTCGCCGGGAGTGGGATCTTTCGAGCGATTTCGACGAACCCGCTGGTCCTGCAGATTTCGGAAAGTCCGCTCTGCCGGGGCGAGCATGCCGCTGACCCGATCTGCGATTACTATTCCGGGACGTTCACTCGGCTGTACCGCAGTCTGGTCGATTCCCGGATCACCATCGTCGAGACCGCGTGTGGCGCCGTCGATGGGGGGCCGTGCCGTTTCGAAGAAGTGGCCGCGGTGACACTCGCGCGAGCGGAATTGGGACAACCTGGCGCTTGATCCTCGGCGTGCGGGCGATTACGCACGGCCCATGCAGGATCCAGCGCTCATTCCGATCATCTCGTCTGTTGCGCCGTTCGCCGAGGGGCGGGTGGCGTGGCTCGTCGATATCTGGGGCGTCATTCATAATGGCGTGACGCCTTTTCTGGCGGCCGCCGACGCGTGTGCGAAGTTCCGCGAGCGCGGGGGCACCGTCCTTTTGCTATCGAATGCCCCGCGGCCGGCGCCCTCGGTGGTGGATCAACTCGATCGCATCGGCGTGCCGCGGTCGGCCTATGACACCATTCTCACATCCGGCGATGCGTCACGCGAACTGATCATCCGCGCTGCCGCTGCGGGGCATGCAATCGGGCACATCGGGCCGGAGCGCGATCTGGGCTTGTTTGAGGGCGCGGCTTCTCCGGTGCCCCTGCAGAAAGCTCAGACGGTTGTTTGCTCCGGGCTCTACGACGACGAGCGCGAAACGCCCGAGACCTACGTTGAGATTCTGGCGCTCCTGAAAAAGCGGGGCGTGGACATGATCTGCGCCAACCCCGATCTCACCGTGGAGCGCGGCGGGCGGATCATCTACTGCGCGGGGGCGCTGGCGAAGGCCTACGAAGATCTGGGCGGGACTGTTGCCTACGCGGGCAAGCCGTATCTGCCGGTGTACGACCTGGCGTTCGAACGGCTGACGCAGGTGCGCGGCGCGGCGATCGATCGAGCGCAGGTGTTGGCGATCGGTGACGGCGTCGGCACGGACATCGCGGGTGCTGCGGCGGCCGGGATCGATGCCATCTACGTTGCCAGCGGTGTGCATGCAGGACCTGGCGGCCGCATCAGTTCTGAGACGGTCGCCGAGATCTTCGCCGACGTTGCGGAAAAGCCCATCGCCGCGATGAACGGGCTCGCCTGGACCTGACAAGCGGTCAGGTTCTGACGGGCACGAGTTCGAACTGGTGCACATCGGTGCGGCCAATCGCGAAGGCGCCGGCGCACATGGCGAGATATAATCTCCAGCCTCGCAGGAAACCTTCTTCGTAGCCGAGCGCGCGAATTTCCGGCAGGGCCGCATCGAAGCGTTGCAGCCATTCGCGGCACGTGCGGGCGTAGCACTGGCCGAATGAAAACACGTCTTGCACGCCAAGACCGGCGCGTTCGGCTTCCTGCTTGAAGCGCGAGACGGACGGCAGCATCCCGCCGGGGAAAATGTGGTGGCGGATGTAGTCGCTGGAGGTGCGGTAGCTGGGGAACAGCTGCTCGCTGATGCTGATGGTCTGGACGACGGCGACGCCGTTCGATGCGAGGCGTTCGCGAACGGTCTGGAAGTAGGTCGGCCAATAGCGTTCGCCGACGGCTTCGAACATCTCGATCGAGACGATGGATGAGAAGGTGCCGCCCTGTTTGCGGTAGTCCTGCAGCTTGATGTCGGCCGCTTTGCCGACCCGCTCGGTCGCGTAGGCGTGCTGGCGGGGAGAGATCGTGAGCGCGGTGACATCGTGGCCCTGCTGGACGGCTGCTTCCGTGAAGCCGCCCCAGCCGCAGCCGATTTCAAGCACGCTGCCGCGATTGCCGCCGATGCGCTCGAGGATGCGGGCGTATTTGGCTTTCTGAGCGGTTTCCAAATCAGAGCCGGTTTGGCCGAAGATCGCGCTGGAGTAGGTCATGGTGGGGTCAAGCCAGCGCGAATAGAAGTCGTTGCCGACATCATAGTGGGCCATGATGTTTCGCTGCGAGCCCTTGACGGAGTTGCGGCGGAACACCCATTCGAGCACGACGGAGCGGATGCGGTGCAGGAACGAGCCCCACGCGAGGCGGCCGAGCCCATCCATGTTGAGCATCAGAACCGTCAGCAGGTTTTCCAGATCCGGGCTCTCCCACCAGCCGGCCATGTAGGCGTTGCCGAGGCCGATGTCGCCTTCGGCGAGCGCGGCGTTGATGGTGCGCCAGTCCTTGATGTGAATGATGCCGTGCGGACCGGCGTTGGGGCCGGAGAACGTGCGTTCGACACCCTCTGGTGTGGTGACGGTCAGGGTACCGAAGCGCGTGGCACTTTCCAGCACGCGAAGGGCTTTCTGGCCGAGATAGGGTATCGTCGTCATGTCTGCTCCGGAGTGATCGTCGTTGCCGGACCGCCGAACGAGGATGTTACGAGCGGGCCGGGGGGTGTGGGCTTTGAGAAGATCTTGTGGCCGCGCATGTACAGGCGCGCGGCGTGATAGTGGATCAGCAGCACGACCTGCAGCGTCGGGAAGGGATGGCGTAAGAAGCTCTTGAAAAGCGTGCGCGAGGTGAGCGTCGACAGGCGACCGCCAATGGTGGCGGTCAGCGCGCGGGCGCCTTCGCGGTAGAGATCGATGCGAATTGAGACGCGGTCCGGCTTCTCGATGAAGCGAAAGCGGTATTCGCCGTCGGTGGGGAAGAACGGGGAGACGTGGAAGACTTTTTCCGCGACGATCTCTTCGTCGGAGCTGATGGGGCTGCCATCAGGCTTTCGGCAAAGATAGCAGTGGCGCTCGCCGAAGGTGTTGTTGACCTCGGCGAGGACGGCTTCGAGAGCGCCGGAGCGATCGTGGCAGAGCCAGAAGCTGACCGGATTGAAGCCGAAGCCGAGCACGCGTGGCAGCGTCACGAGCGTGATCTCGCCTTCAGGCAGCGTGGCGCCGACACTTGTGAAGGCGGTGCGCAGCCAATCGCCAAAATCATTGCCGCCGTTACCATAGTCGCGATCGTTGAGGGCGAAGAGGCCCCATCCGTTGCGAGCGAGGAAGCGGCGCTTCAACTGCGGAAGGGCATCCACGGGGACGTGGAGATAGGTGAGGTTGTGCGCCAGCGTGTACGGCTTCGGCGAGAAGCGCGCGTGCGTGATGCGCGCTTCGAGAAGTCCGCGCTCGATCGGTGTGTTTTTGTTGGAAGCGGCCATCATGCCCATGGGATCGGCACTTTCTTGGCTTCCGCGACGCGAACAGCGCTCCACAGTCCATCTTCATGAAAGCCGTTGCGCTGCCAGGCGCCGCAGAACCAGAGGCCGCGCTTGCCTTGGATGGCGGGGATCTCGACTTGCGCGGCGACGGCTTCGCGCGAGAACACGGGATGGCGGAAGATGTTGCGGTCGATCACTTTGGAGGGATCAATCTCGCGATCAGGGTTCAAGCTGACGAAGACGTCTTCGCCCGGAAGCGACTGCAACTTGTTCATCCAGTAGGTGACGGAAACGTCGCTGCCGTCATCAGCGCCGTTGGACGCATAGACCCAGCTGGCCCATGCAGCCTTGGCGTTTGGCATCAGGCGCGCGTCCGTGTGGAGGACGCCTTCGTTGTCGCGAAATTTGAACTGGCCGAGGATGCGGCGTTCTTCATCTGTCGGATCGGCGAGCATGGCCAGCGACGCATCGGCATGCGCGGCGAGCACCACCTCGTCAAAGCGATCCGTCTCCCCCGTGGCCGTCACGACTTCAAACCCACCTTGCGACGCGCGAACCTGCTTGATCGGTTGGCCGGTGCGGACCCGTGAGCCGAGGCTCTCGGTGATCCGCCGGACATACTGTTCGCTGCCCCCATCGACAGTCCGCCATTGATGATGCCCATTGACGGACAAAAGTCCATGGTTCTGAAAAAAGCGGACAAAGGTCTTGGCCGGAAAGGCCAGCATGTCGCGGGGCGGCGTGCTCCAAATCGCCGCGCCCATTGGAATAAGGAAGCGGTCCTTGAACCATTCGCCGGGGGCGAGGCGGTCGATGAATTCGGCGAGCGTCGGGTCACCCGGTTCATCGAGCACGAGTTTGGCGGAGCGGAAAAACCGCATGATATCGGCCAGCATGCGAAGATAGCGGGGGGAGACCATGTTCTTCTTCTGCGCGAAAATGCCTTCGAGCGAACTGGCGCAGAATTCAAGCTCGCCGTCGCCGTAGCGGACGCCGAACGACATATCGCTCGGCTTCGTCGGTACGGAGAGGGCGGCGAAGAGTTTCGTGAGGAGCGGGTAATTCACTTCGTTGTAGACAATGAAGCCGGTGTCGACGGGCAGAGAGCCGCCGGCGCGAGGGACCGCAATCGTCCGGGAATGGCCGCCAGGACGCGTTTCGCTTTCGAACAGCACCACGTCATGGGAGCCACTCAGCATGTGGGCGCACGACAGCCCCGAGATCCCGGCTCCAACTACGGCTATTCGCGTCACAGTGTTTGTTCCCCACCCATGTCATGTTGATCTACGAAATCAGTCTGGCAATGGTTCACGACGATCCGTTCGGCGGGTGAACACGTTCAATAGGCGGATGAAAAACAGAAAAGTGTTCAAAGCTTGGATCTCCTGATCGCACTGGCCGGAAGTGTCGCAGTCCTCTCGCTGATGATGGCGATCGGGTTCATCATTGCCATGCGAAGCGGCAATGGTGGCTGGGCCGACACGATTTGGACTTTCGCGATCGGATTGGCGGGGCTGACTGCGATCTTCATTCTCGGTGGACCAGAGCCCGGTCCCCGGCACTGGCTGGCAGCAGGTCTGGCTGCGCTTTGGTCGTTGAGGCTCGGTGTGTATCTGTTCGGGCGGACGCAGGGCAAGGCCGAAGATGCGCGCTACGCAGACCTGCGGCGCGAGTGGGGCGAGGCGCATCCGCGCAGGTTGTTCTGGTTCTTGCAGGCGCAGGCCGCTGCGGGGTTGCCGCTCGTGGGAGCGATGGCGCTGGCGGCGAACCGTCCGGGTCCGATCGACATGTTCGACGTCGTCGGGGCTGCCGTGCTCCTGACGGGTGTGGTCGGTACCGGTGTTTCAGACTGGCAATTGGCCCGCTTCAAAGCTGA
Source organism: uncultured Alphaproteobacteria bacterium (assembly GCA_963778225.1). Classification (GTDB taxonomy): domain Bacteria; phylum Pseudomonadota; class Alphaproteobacteria; order Rhizobiales; family Hyphomicrobiaceae; genus JAGVSR01. Next base: position 56,427 of record CAVZTR010000013.1, on the reverse strand, counting down.
TCCACGCAACAAGGGCCGCGTGTGCGACGTGGGCCTCTGGAGCCTTTCGCGACATCCGAACTATTTCTTCGAATGGCTGTCGTGGTGTGCGTGGCCGATCATTGCATTCGACATTGTGGGCTATCCGGTCGGACTGTTGGCATTGCTGGCGCCGGCGCTGATGTACCACCTCCTGGCGCATGTTTCCGGCGTGCCGCCGCTAGAGGCGCATATGGAGCGGTCGCGGCCGGAAGCGTTCGCTGCCTACAAAGCGCGGGTGCCGGTGTTCTTTCCGAAGCTGTTCTAGTCATGCGGCCGTGAAGGGGCCGCTCTCGCGGGAGACTTTCGATGACCACCATGCCGGTGCCGTTGATCACAGGTGCCATCCGCACACTCGAAAGCCTGACAGTGCCGGACAGTCTGCTCCGGTTTGGAATACAATCCTTGATCGGGACACGCGAGCGGTCACTCAGGCCTGACCCCGAGATCGATCGGGCATTCGCGGAAGACATGCGGCGGCGAGCCATCGCGCTGCACACGGATGCGGCGAACGAGCAGCATTACGAGCTTCCGCAAGAGTTCTTCGGGCTGACGCTTGGGCCGCATCGGAAGTACTCATGCTGCTACTACGCGACGGGCAACGAGACGCTCAATGAGGCGGAAGAGGCGGCGTTGACGATAACGGCGGATCGCGCCGGGCTGGCCGACGGGCAGAGGATCCTGGAACTGGGATGCGGGTGGGGATCACTGACGCTGTTCATGGCCGCGCGGTATCCGAATGCATCGATCACGGCGGTGTCGAATTCGGCAAGTCAGCGGCGGTACATTGAACAGACGGCGCGGGCGCGGGGTCTTTCAAATGTGCGCGTGATCACCTGTGACATGAATGCGTTTTTGCCCGACGGGGCGTTCGATCGTGTCGTGTCCGTTGAGATGTTCGAGCACATTTCGAATTGGGACGCGCTGCTGTCGAAGGTGCGCGGTGCGCTCGAGCCGGACGGGCGGCTCTTCATTCATGTCTTTTCGCACCGTGGGACGCCTTACCGCTTCGATCACACCGATCCCACCGATTGGATCGGCCAGCACTTCTTCACGGGCGGGATCATGCCGAGCGATGGTCTTATCCGGCAGTTCTCCAATCTTGTGGAGGTCGAGGAGGAGTGGCGTTGGAGTGGGACGCATTACTCGCGGACGGCGACGCAGTGGATTGAGAATTTCGACCGCAACCAGACTGAGATTGATCCTATCCTTCGCAAGGTCTACGGGCCGAAAGCGGCGCTGTGGAAACGGCGCTGGCGGTTGTTTTATCTGGCGACCGAAGGTCTCTTCGGTCACGCCAACGGGGAGGAATGGGGCGTGAAGCACTATCGCCTGCGCCCGGTTCGTTAGGCCATCAGGCGCCCGATCCCGCATACCAGCGTGCGGCCAGCGTGCCGGCGACGGCTGCCGTCGAGGTCAGGAACACGCCCCAGGCAAGATCCATGAGCGTGATGAAGGTCGGCCACACCTTCAACGTTGCCTGGTTTGTCAGGTCGTACGTGCCATAGCAGACGAGGCCGAGCAGGGCGCCGTTGAGGGCCGCGGTCTGGAGGCTGCCGCCATTGGCTAAAGCAGGGGAAACCCCGAACCAGACGATGCCGAAGATATAGAGCAGGTAGAACGCAATGGCCGGAGCGATGCGGATGCCGTCGGGCAGCAGCAATTCGCCGATGTGCTGCCGGTAGGTGTTGATCATCGACGTGAGCCAGACGCTATCGACGACGGCCATGTAAAGGCCCGCAGCGAGGTAGGCGATCGCGTACTTCGTCATTTACCTCTCCATTTTTGCGCACGGCGACCTCGCTGTCACGAAGCCGGCCGCCGTGCGTAGTGTTCTTCGTATCGCACGGCGACTTCGCTGTCGCGAAGCCGGCCGCCGTGCGTGGAAGTGGCGACTTCATAGGTAAACGGAGTGGACAGCGGACTGGTTCACGGCGATTTACACCCAGGTCATCTTGCCGGCTGTGAGGACCAGGACGCGATCTTGCGGGCTTTCGAGGGCGGGGATTGTTTCAGGGTCGAGGCCGAGAACGTGTGCGCGAAGGCAGCGCGAAACACCGCCATGGGAGGCGATGACGGTGTCGCGTTCAAGTGTTTCGGCCCAATCGATGGTGCGCTTCAATAGGTCGGCGTAGCTTTCGCCACCCACCGGCCGCCACCTGAAGGGGTCTTTGAAGCGGTCTGCCAGACCTTGGGGATCGCTGTTGGGGAGATTGGCCTGAAGCTGGCCTTCCCAGGCGCCGTAGGAGAGTTCGATGAGCCGGTGGTCGAGCCGGTAATCCGCTGGGGCAAGACCCAGCGTGTCGCGCAGGATCTCCATTGTCTCGCGTGTTCGTCCGAGGGGGCTTGCGACGTAGTCGGCGTCCGCAATGTGAGGCAGGAAGGCGCGCAAGGCCTCACCATTGCGGCGCGATTGGGCGCGGCCGCGATCGTTGAGGTGAATGTCCGTCTGGCCCTGGTAGCGCCGTTCGGCGTTCCAGTCGGTTTCGCCGTGACGGACGAAGTAGAGTGTGAGGCCGGGGCGCATGCTGCGTCTTGCAAACTCTCAAATGACGCTCGCGGCTGCGGATCAGCCGTCGCTCTTCACGACCGAGATATCAGGGGCGTCTTCGTTCTTCATGCCCTGGACATGGTAGCCGCTGTCGACGTGATGAACTTCGCCGGTGACACCGCGGGCGAGATCGGAGAGCAGGTAGAGACCCGCGCCACCGACATCTTCGATCGTAACGGTGCGCCGGAGCGGAGAATTGTATTCGTTCCAGCGCAGGATGTAGCGGAAATCGGAGATCCCCGAGGCTGCCAGCGTCTTGATCGGACCGGCCGAGATCGCATTGACGCGGATGTTGTTGCGGCCCAAGTCGGAGGCGAGATAGCGGACGCTCGCCTCAAGGGCGGCCTTGGCGACGCCCATGACGTTGTAATGCGGCATGACTTTTTCGGCGCCGTAGTATGTGAGCGTGAGGATCGACCCGCCGTTGGTCATCAGTTTCTCGGCGCGCTGGGCCAGGGCCGTCAGCGAGAAACAGGAGATGAGCATCGTCTGGGTGAAGTTGGCTTCCGTCGTGTCGACGTAGCGGCCATCCAGTTCGTTCTTGTCCGAGAAGGCGATGGCGTGGACAAGAAAGTCCAGACGGCCCCACTTCTTTTCGATTTCCGCAAACAGCGCGTCGATGGACGCCTTGTCGGAGACATCGCAGGGCAGGACGACAGTAGCGCCCAATTCCGCGGCCAAGGGCTCAACCCGCTTTTTCAGCGCGTCGCCCTGATAGGTGAAGGCCAGTTCGGCGCCCTGGGCGGCGACAGCGCGCGCGATGCCCCAGGCAATGGACCGATTGTTGGCAACGCCCATGATGAGACCGCGTTTGCCGGCCATGAGATTGCCTGCCGGCACGCCGTCTCCTGCCCCTGGTTCAGCCATGAGCTCCCCAATTCCTTGTCTCTGTCCGTGTAATTTCGCGGCATCCTACACAAAAGACCTGTGCGGTCCAGTCTAGGCTCGGCCGATTAGGCTTTGCGGGCTCATTCGTGCCGCGACTGACCAGCATTCGAAATCAAGCGTCTGATCTACCACTTGAAATGCCGGTTCAGGTGGGCTTAACCGAGAAAATCGGCAGGCGCGGCCGATCGCCCCGGCCGTTCGGGCGGGCAGTTCGGTTCAGCCTTCGAGGTTCCAGACCCCGTTGTCCTGCCGGCAGGCCACCCCTTCAGTTTTTCGCGTTTTCTCGCCCGTCGTCATCATCACGATGACATGCCGGCAGATCCCGCCCTCGACATTCTTGAAGGAGGAGGTGGGCCGGACGAGGCCCGAGATCCGGCCGTTGTTGCGGTGCCAGACGTAGGTTGCACCGTCCGCCGTTGCGGAAAGGGCGTGCTGAACGCTGGAAAGGGCCGCTATTTCATCGCCGGAGTCGAGCGGGCCGCCGTCATCGGGGGCTGCTCTCAATTCGGCGAACTTCGGTTTCTGGCGGCGGTTGGAGAGGCCGGGGCAACTGCACGAGGGCGCCTGGGCTTCCGCAGCTGTGTTTGCCGGCTCGATCGCACGGGCGCGGTCGGTGGAGAGGAAGATGGTCGCCACCAAGGCGAAGGCCGTCAGGCCCCCCGCTGCGAGGGACGTAAAGGGCAGTGTTTCACGCATGACTGTACTCGCACTCGAAACTGAAACGCGACGGCTTCGACTAAGCCGATCCAGGCCATCGTCGCTGAACATGGATAAAAAAGTCTCAACGGGTGTATCGATCGGAGTGGCGTGCGGCAGCCGTTAACGGACACTGAAGGCGTGGCGGCGAGGATGCGGATCATCCCGGCCGCGAGAGAAGGGCAGAGACATGAGCCAGACGAGCCACGATGGGCACACGGGAGACTTCGCCGACGCGGTGGAGCCGTTTCTCCTCTTTGAGGGCTGGTTCGGTGAGGCGCGGGAAAAAGAGCCGAACGACCCTAATGCCATGGCGATCGCGACCTGTGATGCGTCGGGCCTCCCAAACGTGCGCATGGTGCTTCTGAAAGCACTCGATGGGCCGAACGTGCCGGGGCGCGGGTTCGTATTCTACACCAACCTGGAAAGCGCGAAGGGCCGTGAACTCGCGGCCAATCCCCAGGCTGCGATCTTGTTTCATTGGAAGAGCTTGCTGCGGCAGGTGCGGGCCCGCGGCGTCATCACGCCGGTGTCGGCGGAGGAGGCAGACGAATACTACGCGTCGCGGCATCGTACGAGCCGGATCGGTGCGTGGGCATCCAAACAGTCGCGTCCGCTGGAGAGCCGGCTCGCATTGGAGAAGGCGGTCGCAATCGAGACAGCGCGGTTCGGCATCAGCGCGATACCGCGGCCGCCGCACTGGTCCGGTTTCCGGCTGACGCCGCTCGAGATCGAATTCTGGTCGGACCGGCCATTCCGACTGCATGATCGTCTGGTGTTCCGCCGCGACACGCCTGACGACGGCTGGACGAAAACGCGGCTCTATCCGTGAGCGATCAGGCGGTGGCGGTGACGAGATTGCGCATGGCTTTGACCATGTGGCCGTTGCCGGCGATCACGTCGCCCTTGTCGAGCATCTTGTCGGTGCCTTGGAGGTCGGTGGCGATGCCGCCTGCTTCGCGCACGATGACGATGCCTGCCGCCATGTCCCACGGCTTCAAGTTGCGTTCCCAGTAGCAGTCGAAGCGGCCGGCTGCGGTCCAAGCGAGATCGAGGGCGGCGGACCCTGTGCGCCGGATGCCGGCGACCTCGCGCATGGCGGTGGACATTTCCTTCATGAAGCCCGGATGGCCAGGGCGCCCGCGATGGGGAATGCCGGTCGCGACGACGGCGTCGCCAACTGTCTTGCGCGCGGCGACGCGGAGGCGGCGCTTTTCGTTGAGGAAGGCGCCTTTGCCCTTCTCGGCGGTGAAGAGTTCGTCGGCGATCGGGTTATAGACGAGGCCGGCGACCAGTTGGCCGTCGCGTTCAAGGCCGATGGAAATGGCGAACATCGGGATGCCGTGCAGGAAGTTCGTGGTGCCGTCGAGCGGATCGATGATCCAGCGGTGGGATTTATCGGCACCTTCGACCACGCCGCCCTCCTCCATGAGGAAGCCGTATTGCGGGCGGGCTTTGTTCAATTCCTTGAACAGGATGTCTTCGGCCTTGTGGTCGGCGGCGGAGACAAAGTTGGCGGGACCCTTGATCGATACCTGAAGCTGCTCGACCTCGCCGAAATCGCGCACGAGGGAGCGGGCCGCCTTGCGGGCTGCCTGGGTCATGACATTGATCAGTGCGGAAGCGGGCATAGGGAAGCACAAAAAGAGTAAGGCTGGGACGGCGACTTCAGGCGGGTCCTCTGCCTAGCGGAGTGTGAGGCGTTTGTCCTGCCATTCCTGCGCGGCTTTTTGAGCGGCTTTCTTTTCGCTTTCCGGCATTGCATCGACGAGCAGGTCGAGTTTTTCGTCCGGAATGCCGCCGGCCTTGGCAATGAGGCGCCATTTTGCTGCTTCGGCCGGGTTCTTCGACAGCCCGCCGGCGCCTTCCTGATGGATCCACGCCAAACGGTTCTGGGCTCCGGGCACCCCTTTCTCCGCAGCAGTCTGGAGCAGGGGGATTGCTTTCTTCTCGTCGTCCTTGAGCCCGAACCCGCGCAGAAGCATGACAGCATATTCGTACTGAGCGGCGAGCAGGCCCTGGTTGGCCGCGCGCGACATCCATCGCGCAGCTTCGAGCGCATTGCTGTCGACGCCGACGCCCTTTTGGTAGAGCGCGGCGAGATCGTACTGGGCCTGCGCGATGTTGTTCTCGGCGGCATACTGGATGTGCTTGGCGGCGCGATAGGGGTTTTCCGGCTTGCCGTCGCCTTTCAGAAAGAGAAGACCGAGGTTGTAGTTGGCCAGCGGGTCGCCGGTGGCGGCTGCCTTTTCATAGAGGCCAGCGGCGGCAGTACGATCCTTGCCCACGCCACGGCCTTCGGCCAGCATGTTGCCGAACGCAAGCATGGCCGGCACATCGCCGAGTTCGGCGGCGCGGGCGTACCAGCGGGCCGCGGTTATCTCATCCTTGGCGACGCCGAGGCCGCCGTCGTAGATGCGCGCAACGAGCGTGTGGGCCTGCGGATCGCCCAGTGCCGCTCGCGCCTCGGCAAGCGAAAGCGCGGTGAGGTACTGTCCCTGATCGAAGGCGGTATACGCTGCGTCGTCGTCGGCTGCCCGGTTCGGCTGCGCCGATGGATCTGGCGATGGCGGCGTCTCGGACGTCACAGATGCGAAGTTCGGCACCTGCAATTGCCCGGTCGCGACGAGGACGCCTGCGGCTCCGGCGCCAGCACCGACAACCACGAGAAAGGCGAGCAGAGCTTTGTTCATTTGCGATCGGCTTTGTTCATGTGCGACGGCGTCAGGCCGCGGGTGCCGTGATGGCCAGTTGCGCGACGAAGGGTGAGAGGTAAGCCTCGACGTCCTCGGGGACCAATCCGGCAGGGACTCGCAACGCAATAAAATCTGCGCCGGATGCGGCCAAATCGTGGGCGTCCTCAGGTGTTTCAACATCGAAAGCGACGCAGGGGATCTCGAAGATCTCCGACCACCAGGCGATCAAATCACGGCGGCGCGCGCGGGCGGTGTCGCGGTCTTCGACGTGGGCCGGGATGCCGAAGGCGATGTAATCGGCGCCTTCTTCGCCGAGCGTCATGGCGTCGTGGCGCGTGCGGCCGACATCGACGCCCACGATGAAGCGGCTCCCTACGGTTTCCCTGGCTTCGCGGTATCCGGCGGGGGCGGCCTTGGATGCTGGAAGATGCACGCCATCGGCTTTGACGAGGCGCGCGAGTGAGGCGTCACGGGCGATGAGGGTTGCGATGCCAAGGGCCTGGATCTGCTCGACGGCGGGTGCGAGTTCCGGAGGGAGGATCGGCAACTCAGGATCGGCTTCGATGACGACCGTGGCGATCGGCGCGACTTGGGCAGCGGCAGCGACCAGGCGGGCGAGCAGCGGACCGTCACCCGATCGTGCGGGAAGCGCCAGGACCAGCTGACTGCGAAGATCGTCCTGAGCCATGTTGTTGAAAACCTTTCGTGGGCGCGGGGCTGCGGCCGTCGCCGCCGGCCGCGATCGCGCGGGAGGGCGCTATCCGGGCTGATTAAGGCGGAAAAGTGGCTGGCGCGTGGGGATGCAAATCAGGCACAAGTGGAACTGCTGTCTGGTGTTCGCCCAACAAATCGCCATGATCACCCCGGACGTTTATGACGCCAGGGAATAAGTATTGCCACACCCAATCGACGATCGGTCCGGAGACTATCACCCATGAGCCTTGCAACTCCTGTCCGCCAGGCACTCGCTGCCGGACTGCTGAGCATGTTGTGTGTGTCCGGTCCCGCAGCGGCAACGACCGAACCGGCGCCGGCGGGCAGTCCTGCACCCACCGCTCAGGCGGCCGAGGAGAGCGGCACATCCGTCAGCGCGTCTCCGGTCGTCGCTGCCGTTGTCGCGAAACTTCAGGATTCGGTATTCGCTGAAAACTTTGCCAAGGATGACGTGGCGGCCGCTCTGGCTTTCTACGGCGCGCGCAAGGATGCGCTGTGGACGACCTCGTCGGGGCTGACGACTGGCGGTCAGGCGCTCGTAGCAGAAATCGGCCAGGCGGAGCTGTGGGGGCTCAATCCGAAGGCGTTTCCGTTGCCGAACACGAGTGCTGCCTTCAGCGCGGCGGATGCGCAAGGTGCCGCTGAGGCACAGCTGACGTTGGCGGCTCTCACCTATGCGCGACATGCCAAGGGGGGACGGGTGCGTCCCCTGTCGATCAGCCAGTTGATCGATCTGACACCTCCGGTTCGCGATCCGAATGTGATCTTGAAGGATCTTGAAGGCCAGTCGGATCCGGCGGCCTATCTGGTCGGGCTGCATCCGAAGCATGAACAGTTTCAGCGGTTGCGTGCCGAGCTTGTGAAGCGAATGGGACCGGTGACGCCGCCAGCGCCCGTCGACGAAGCTTTGCTGGTCAAACTGCCGGCTGACGGGGCCACGATCAAGCCCGGCTCACTGCATGGCGATATCGCTCTTCTACGCAAACGCCTGAAGCAACCGGCATCATTTGCGGGTCAGGAGACGCTGTATGATGAAAACCTGGCTGCGGCCGTTACGGCGTTTCAGACCGAGAAGGGCCTGAAGGCAAACGGGCAGATCAACCGGCGCACACGCACGGCTCTCAACCGCGAAGGCGAGAGCATTTCCCAGCCGGACACCTCGCGCGATACGCAGCGCATCGTCATCAACATGGAACGCTGGCGCTGGATGCCGGATGAACTTGGCGCGTCCTACGTCATCAATAACGTGCCGGAGTACATCACGCGCACGTTCAAGGACGGCAAAGTCATATTCAAGGAGAAGATCGTCGTCGGGCTTCCCGAGTGGCCGACGCCCTCGTTCTCCGCGGAGATGAAGACGATCGTTTTCAATCCATCCTGGGGCGTGCCGGACGGGATCAAGGCGAAGGAACTGAAGCCGCGTTTGCAGAGAGCAGGCGGAGGCGGATTTTTTGATCAGCTGTTTGGCGGCGGTGGTGGTGGAGCGTCGGTGATCAAAGCCTATGGCTTCACCGCCTATCGCAACGGCAAACCGGTGGATCCCTATTCGGTCGACTGGGCGTCTGCGGATCTGCGCCAGTACAGCTTCATCCAGCCACCGGGAGGAGAAAATCCGTTGGGCTTCGTGAAGTTCATGTTCCCCAATTCGCACGACGTCTACATGCACGACACGACGCAGCGGCACCTGTTCGCGCAGTCGAAGCGGCCGTATTCGCACGGCTGTATTCGCGTCAATGATCCGATGCGGTTTGCCGAAGTTCTGCTCGAGCAAGATAAAGGATGGAGCCGCGAGCGCGCCGTGGCTGCGCGGCGGTCGTCGGAGACGGTCACTCTCGACAACCATATCTGGGTGCACAACGTGTACCTGACCACGTGGATCGACGATGATGGCAAGGCGCTGAACTTCGGCGACGTGTACGGCCTCGATAGCCGCGTGTCGCAGGCGCTGGGCGGTCGATCGGTCCGCTCGATCGAGACACCGGTGGCCGATGTCGAGACCTCGTCCATCGCAGACGATGGAGCGGAAGAGCCGCGGCCGAAAAAGAAGAAGAATGCAGCGGCGGCCAAGCCTGCCAAGCAGGTCGTGATGCCGGGCAGCTTCTCAGAGGCGATGTCGGGGCTGCTGGCGAACTGAAGTCGGTTGTGTGACGCTCACGGCTGCTGTCCGTCCCGCAGCGACATGATGAATTGCGCGAGTGACACCATCTCGTCCTGAGACAGATGGTGGTTCGGCATCATGGGAGGGACCGTGCGCAGCCACGCGATGATGCCCTCCTCGTTCTGGTTGGGACGGCGCGCGATGGCGTAGAAGCCGGGGATCTCGGCGCTGGACTTCTTCTCGCCTTGGCCCGGAGACATGTGACAGGTGGCGCAGAGGCGCTCTGCCAGCTGTCGGCCTTTTGCGACCTCGTCATTCCCGTTCGCGGGCAAAGCCGAGAGCGAAAGCACGGCGATGACGACATAAGCCTGATTGCCAATCTTCATGGATTGAACTTTGCTGCCTTTTCGCAAACCTGACTTTGAGGCGGATCAAGGTCGGCGGTGGCGATGAGGCGCCAGTTGGTGTGCGCGTTCGCAAAGGAGACGGCCATGGCCTTCGAAGACCTACAGGCAGAAATTGCATCACTCTTGATCCGGATGAACGAGCAGCCGGAGGATGTGCACGAGGTGGAGCAGATATTGCGCGGGAAGCTCAACGAGTATCGCGCGTTCGGTCTTCCCCTGCCGGAGGATCTCGCCGAACTGGAAGCCTTGCTCGACCGGCGCTTTTCGGAAGAGGAACAGGAAGAACAGACATGAAAAACGGCCGCTCCGTTGCCAGAGCGGCCGCTTCAATATCGAGACGCGGGAGAAGCTTTACGCCGCCTTCTCCTGCTTGGCGTCCCATTTTCCGAGAGCAGCCAGGCTATTCATTTTCGCGCGGTGCGTGAACGCGCGCTGGCCGGCGGCGACATTTTCGGACTTGCCGCCCCAGGCCTGGAGGGCTGCCGCCTGAAGCGCGCGGCCGTAGGAGAACGTGAGTGCCCAGGGCAGGCCGCCACCCGCATTCATGAGCGAGAGATGCTCGGTGGCCGCTTCGTCCGACTGCCCGCCGGAGAGGAAAGCGATGCCGGGCACCGTCGAAGGAACCGTGGCCTTTAGAACGCGCACGGTTTTTTCGGCGACTTCGGCGGCGGAGGCCTGCTTCGGGCTCTTCTGGCCTGCGATGACCATGTTCGGTTTCAGGATCATGCCTTCGAGCGAGACGCGCGCATCGTAGAGTTCGCGGAAGACGGTGCGGAGCGTCCACTCGGTGACGCGGTAGCACTCGTCAATGTCGTGCGTGCAGTAGGCGCCGTCCATCAGGACTTCCGGTTCGACGATCGGGACAATGCCGGCTTCCTGGCACAGCGCGGCGTAGCGGGCGAGGGCGTGGGCGTTGGCCTTGATGCAGTTCCACGTCGGCAGTCCGTCGGCGATGGTGATGACGCCGCGCCATTTTGCAAAGCGGGCACCGAGCGCGTGGTACTCGGCAAGGCGCTCGCGCAGCCCGTCGAGGCCTTCGGTGACGGTTTCTATGTTCGAGGTGGGGCCGGCGAGCGGCTTGGCGCCGGTGTCGACCTTGATGCCGGGGATCGAGCCGGCGGCGCGCATGATTTCGACGAGAGGCGTGCCGTCCTTGGCTTTCTGGCGGATCGTTTCGTCATAGAGGATGACGCCCGAGACGTAGTTTTTCATGGCATCCGTGGAGCGAAACAGCATCTCGCGGTAGTCGCGGCGGCTGTCTTCGGTCGAGGCAAGATTGATCTTGTCGAAGCGCTTCTTGATGGTGCCGGAGCTTTCGTCGGCAGCGAGAATGCCTTTGCCGGGCGCCACCATGGCGCGGGCAATATCTTCCAGTTTCTCGGTCATCGGGGCCTCCGTCGGCGCGTCGTAGCGGTGTCAAAAAATCAGAAAGGGCGCTCGCTCGCGAACGCCCTTCCGGGAAATGCATCAGATGAGCTTCGCCATCGCGACTGCCGTGTCGCTCATGCGGTTGGAGAAGCCCCATTCGTTATCGTACCAGGAGAGTACGCGGACCAGCTTGCCGTCCATGACCTTGGTCTGGTCGAGGTGGAAAATGGACGAATGACTATCGTGGTTGAAATCGGCCGAGACGTTGGGCTGATCCGTGACGCCGAGCACGCCCTTCAGCGGGCCGTGGGCGGCCTTCGTGATGGCAGCGTTGATCTCGGCGACGGTCGTTTCATTCTTGGCGATGAACTTGAAGTCGACGACGGACACGTTCGGCGTCGGCACGCGGATCGCCGTTCCGTCGAGGCGGCCGTTGAGTTCAGGCAGCACGAGGCCGACGGCCTTGGCGGCGCCTGTGGATGTCGGGATCATCGAAAGGGCCGCCGCGCGGCCGCGATAGAGATCCTTGTGCATGGTGTCGAGCGTTGGCTGGTCGCCCGTATAGGAGTGGATGGTCGTCATGAAGCCTTTGTCGATGCCGACGAGGTCGTGCAGCACCTTCGCCACCGGTGCGAGGCAGTTCGTCGTGCACGAGGCGTTGGAGACGACGAGGTGATCCTTCGTCAGCTTGTCGTGGTTGACGCCAAAGACGACGGTGAGATCTGCGCCATCCGCGGGGGCGGACACGAGTACGCGCTTGGCGCCGGCGGTAAGATGGGCTGCGGCCTTATCGCGTGCCGTGAAAATGCCGGTGCACTCCATCGCGATGTCGATACCCATTTCGCCATGCGGAAGTTCGGCCGGGTTCTTGATCGCCGTCACTTTGATCGGACCATAGCCGACATCGATCGTATCGCCTGCAACGGTCACCTTGGCCGGGAAGCGGCCGTGGACGCTGTCGAAACGCAAAAGGTGGGCGTTGGTTTCGACCGGCCCCAGATCGTTGATGGCGACGACTTGAATATCCGTGCGGCCGCTTTCGACGATGGCGCGCAGTACGTTGCGTCCGATGCGTCCAAAACCGTTGATCGCGACCTTCACTGCCATTTCAGCCGTCCTTTCGACATTGCGCGTCGAATTCGTATCGAATCCGGTGTTGCGTGGAGGGCACGTAAATCCCGAGTTTATGTGCGGGGAGGTGCCTTGATGCGGCGGCATTAAGTGGAGGCACCCCCTGCCTGTCAATGCGTCATCGGCAGTAGTCCTAAGGCCACAGTATTATCTGTTCAGAAGCTTGTTCTGGATGGTTGCGCTCGTTTGTTGCGCGGTTCGTGCTTAAGACCTATGGTCAACGAAGACTGAGGGGGCCGTGGCCGAGGGCAAACCGTGCCGCTCCTCTTGCACATCGATGGGTTAGCCGATGGTTCAACGCGCACGGGAAGCGCGGGCGGGCACAAAACGCGCCCCCCCGCGCAAAGAGCAATCTTTATCGTCGGTCGTGATGCCGGAACCGGCGCAGCGGCTGCAAATGGTCGAGGCCGAACGGGACCGGCTGAAAGCGCGGCTGGAAGAAGCCGAGGCGCGCATTGCCGAACTCGAGAAGAGCCGGGCTCTGGTGGTCAATCGCATCGATTGGCTGATCGACAAGCTTGGGTCCGCAGTCGAAAAGCGCGCCTGACGCGGCGTCGGCTTCGATAGAACAGACACTGGGGCATGGAGCGGCCGTCACCGCCCCATGCCCGTCGTGTTACTTCAGCACGCGCAGCAAATTGCGGCCGGCGAGCGAGGACAGTTCGCGGCAATCGATCGTGCCGTCTTTGTCTGGGTTTGCTCGCTCGAAGCGGTGCTTCACCAGGGCCAGGAACTCGTGCTTGTCGAGCGTGCCGTCGCGATCGGGATTGAAGCGGGCCATAGAGAGAATACCCACGCGGCCGCGCAGTTCGTTGCGATCGAGCGTGCCGTCGTGATCGGGGTCGAGCTTGTGGAACAGGCGGACAGCGGCGCGGCGGGCTTCGTGCCAATCGATCGTGCCGTCGTGGTCGGGATTGAGATACGCCATATCCGCGGTGCAATCGCGATGGCCGGCGGAGGCCGGGGCGATCGCTGCGGAGGCGGCCAGGGCGGCTGCCGCAACGAGAGCTGAAAGAGTGAACTTCATTGATATTACCTTTAGTTGCTTATGTCTGATGTGACGGCGCTTCAATAGCGCTCCTTACCTGTCACGGCCAATCAAGTCCGTGTGCGGCATGATGCCGAGAGGGGAGCGGCCATGTGACCAAAGCGGATAAGTCCGCTGCAGGGCTCGATTTTTGAGACCGGCCAGCCTACATTGATCAGGCTGCGGGGCTCGTCAGGAACACATGAATCTCCAGGGCCTATAAGATCTGCCAGGGAGCTGTCCCTGTCTGGAGCCGTGGTTCCGGACACATGGCGCCCACCTTACTCATGTAGGGACCCGGCGAGATCGATCGTTCCAACGGCCACCGCGGCACTAAATTCAACCCAGAACCAAGGATCTCTGCCGTTGTCGAGCGCGCCCCTTTCCGAGGAGACGAAGTCGGAAAAGAAGGCTTTGCGTGCCGCCATGAAAGAGGTGAGGGCCGCAGCCGTCGCGCGGCATGGGGCGACCGCTGCTGAACGCATTGCGGCGCAGGGTATCGGGTTTTCGGGCAGCACCCCGCCTGCCTGGGTTTCGGGATTTCTGCCGATTGGAGAAGAACTGGACCCCGCGCCGCTGATGTTGCGGCTGTCGGCTGAGGGGTATGGTCTTTGTCTCCCGGTGATGGAGGCGAAAGGCAAGCCGCTGTTGTTCCGAGCGTGGAAGCCTGGTGACGTTCTGGAAGAGGTCATGTGGGGCATTCGTGAGCCGCTACCGACAGCTCCGCTCGTGGAGCCCGACGTTTTGCTCAGTCCGCTGCTGGCGTTCGATGCCCGAGGCTACCGGCTCGGGTACGGCGGCGGGTTTTATGACCGGACGCTCGCCCGTCTGCGGGGCATTAAGACTGTCGTTGCGATCGGGCTGGCGCTCGATGAGCAAAAGGTCGACGCGGTGCCGCACGCGGACTATGACGAACGCGTGGATTGGGTTCTGACGCCGTCGGGGCCTCTGCGCTGCGGGACCTGAATGCGGCTTCTCTTCATTGGTGACATCGTCGGCAAGGCCGGCCGGCGTGTGGTGGCGGACCTGCTGCCGGGGTTGCGAGAGCGCTGGGCGCTCGATTGCGTCGTCATCAATGCCGAGAATTCGGCGGGCGGCTTCGGTATCACGGAAAACATTCTCGAAGATCTGATCGATGCTGGAGCCGATGCGGTGACGCTGGGCAATCACGCCTTCGATCAAAAGGACGCGCTTGTTTTCATCAACCGGCAGCCGCGGCTGATCAGGCCGCTTAATTTTCCCAAAGGCACGCCGGGGCGCGGCGCGGCGCTCGTGCGGTTGAAGAGCGGAGCGGATGTGCTCGTCGTCAATGCGATGGGGCGCGTTTTCATGACCGAACTCGATTGCCCGTTTCGCGCGATCGACAATGAGTTGACGGCGTGTCCGCTGAAGCAGGGGGCGGATGCCATCCTGATCGATTTTCATGCCGAAGCGACGAGCGAGAAGCAGGCGCTGGGCTTGTTCGTCGATGGGCGCGCGAGCGTCGTGGTGGGAACGCACACGCACACGCCGACGTCGGACGAGCGGGTGCTGCCGGCGGGCACGGCGTACATGTCGGATGCGGGAATGACGGGTGATTACAATTCGGTGCTCGGCATGGACAGTGAAGAGCCGCTGAACCGTTTCCTGACGCGCATTCCGCGCGAGCGCTTCGAGCCGTCGAACGGTCCGGGAACTTTGTCCGGGCTGGCCGTCGAGATCGACGACAAGACGGGTTTGGCGGCTTGGGCGCGGGGTGTTCGGATCGGGGGGTGCCTTCGGCCTTCGGAGGCGCTGCCGTGGGACCAGCCGGCCGAGGTTGTCTGAATATTGTAGGGGCCCCAAAATACTGGCGGCTCGGTGCCGGGGAGCAACCGAGCCGCTATGGGTGGGCGAGAGAAACGTTTTTACGTCTATTGGCATCGAGATGAAGAGCGGGTCTCTTCATCGGGATGGGACAGGTCGAACAGACCTGTCGGGTGCGACTGCCTGCTGGGCAGCTCCGGCAGTCACCGGGAGGTGGAGGGATTCGTCCCTCACGCGTTAACAATTGGTCAAAAAAGGTTAATAAAAGGTTAACGCGGATCGGGGTCGGCTGCCGAGCGCACTTGACCGGCGCCCGCGCATCGCTCGATAACGCCCGGGTCTCCTCTCACCTGTCAGACGCACGGAACACCGACATGGCCGGCCACTCAGCGTTCAAGAACATCATGCACAAGAAGGGGCGGGCGGATGCCGCCCGTGCCAAGATGTTCGCGAAATTCTCGCGCGAAATTACGGTGGCGGCGAAGCTCGGCAGTCCGGACCCGGCGATGAACCCGCGCCTGCGCCTCGCCATTCAGGATGCGCGGGCGGAAAACATGCCCAAGGACAACATCGAGCGGGCGATCAAAAAGGCGTCGGGCAACGATACGGCGAACTACGAAAACGTGCGCTACGAGGGCTATGCGCCGGGCGGCGTGGCGGTGATCGTCGAAGCGCTGACGGACAACCGCAACCGGACCGGCGGTGTCGTTCGTTCGGTTTTCACGAAGTACAACGGCAATCTCGGTGCGACGGGCTCTGTCAGCCATCTGTTCGCGCATGTGGGTGAGATTACCTACAAGGCGGCAGTCGGCTCTGCGGATGCCGTTCTCGAAGCTGCCATCGAGGCAGGCGCAGACGATGTGGTTTCCGATGATCATGGGCATCTGATCACGTGCGCCTTCGACACGCTCGGCACGGTGGCAAGTGCGCTCGAAGACAAACTGGGTGAAGCGCAGAGCGTGAAGTCGATCTGGAAGCCGAACCTTGCGACGCCCGTGGATGAAGAGGCGGCGCAGTCGATCTTAAAGTTGATCGCCGCGCTGGAAGATGATGACGACGTGCAGAGCGTCTTTGCCAACTTCGAGATCTCGGACGACATCATGAAGCGGCTCACAGCGGCCTAAGCGCGACAGTTGCGAATCAGCCGGCGTGCTATGCGTGCGCTCCATGAGCAGCACGACAACACGCATTCTGGGGCTCGACCCCGGTCTCAGGCGCACCGGGTGGGGCATCATCGAAAGCGATGGTGTCCGGCTATCCTATGTCGCCTCGGGCGTGATCACGTCGAACGGCGAGGACGAACTCGCCTACCGGCTCGCAGAACTCTATCAGGGCATTCTCAGTGTCATCGCCGCGCACAAGCCGGCAGAGGCGGCGGTGGAGGAAACGTTCGTCAATGAAAACCCGCGTTCGACCCTGAAGCTCGGTCAGGCGCGCGGCATGGCGCTGCTGGCGCCGGCCATGAAGGGGCTGACGGTTGCGGAATACACGCCGAACCTGATCAAGAAGAGTGTTGTCGGAGCGGGGCATGCGGAGAAACATCAGATCCAGGCGATGATCGGGTTCCTGCTGCCGCGGGCGAAGTTTGAAAGTGCGGACGAGGCAGATGCGCTCGCGATCGCCATTTGCCATGCGAGCCACCGGGCGTCGCGGGCGCTGGCGGCGCGCGTGGCAAGGGAGAGTGCGCGATGATCGGCAAGTTGAAGGGCATCGTGGACGCCATCGGCGAGAGCCACGCGATTATCGATGTGAACGGCGTCGGTTACGAGGTGCAGATCTCGTCGCGGACGTTGCGAAAATTGAAGGTCGGGGAGCCGACCAGCCTGACGATCGACACGCACGTGCGCGAGGATGCGATCCGGCTTTACGGGTTCACGAGCGAAGTTGAGCGGAGCTGGTTTCGCACGTTGCAGACGGTGCAGGGGGTCGGCTCGAAGGTGGCGCTTGGCGTGCTCGGCGTGCTTTCGACGAACGATCTTGCCAATGCCATTGCTTTGCAGAACTCGGCGGCCTTGGAGCAGACGCCGGGTGTCGGCAAGAAACTCGCGCAGCGGATCGTGGCGGAGTTGAAGGATAAGGCGCCCGCGCTCTCGGTTGCCGGACTCAATGCGGGTACGGCGGTCAAGGGTGCGCCGGCCTCGGATGACGGGCCGGTCGAGGGGATGGCCGCCGCGGAAGCGATCTCGGCGTTGTCGAACCTCGGCTACAATCCGGGCCAGGCTTCGGCTGCGGTTGCGGCGGCGCTGAAGGATCTCGGCACCGCCGCCGACACGGCGCAACTCATCCGGCGCGGTCTCAAGGAATTGGCGCGCTAACGGACATGGAGTTCACATGCGACTTCTAGGGCTCATCATTGCAGGGATCTGGATCGCAGCAGTGGCGTGGTTCGGGTGGACATCGTTGCCGCAGTTGCCGCTCGATGTGAGTGCCACCGATCCCAGCACCATCGATGCGCTCAATGCGGCGCGGACGCAGCATGCGCTGATGTTCGCAGCCATAGCACTCGTGCCGGCAGTGCTCGTCGTTTGGCTTGGTCGCTGGTTGAGCCGCTGAGACCTTGCTAGGCAGACATCACGCTCAACATGCACCTCGATTAAGCGCGCCGCCATAACTCCGGCACGGTCGTGGACGAGGTTCAGGGCGGACGATGCGGGAGACCGAAGTGGCGGAGGACGAGAAGACAGATCATCGGCGGAGTTGGACGATGGGTGCGCGTATATGGGCGCTTATCAAAGCCATCGTGCCGACCGTTCTTGTTTTTTTGGTCGTCGGACCCTTGGTCGGATACTTCGCCGTCATGCTGCCCATCGCTTTGACCGCAATCGACGGGCCGTTTGGCTTCCTCGAGGGCCTGTTGGGGGCCTTTGCAATGCTGCCGGTCGGCGCGTTGTTCGCTTACATGCTCGGCTATTTGCCGGCCCTGCTGACTGGGCTCGCGGTTGCGACCGCCGACTGTGTCATCGATCTTGGCGCCTATCGCACGCCGGTGGCCATCATGGCTGGCAGTTGCGTGACGCTTTTGCTGCTGCTCAATGTGGCGGATGTCGAGAATCCTCTTGAAACGGTTATGTTGGGTTTCGGCGGTGCCGCAGGAGCGGTCGGTGCGATTGCGGCGGGCGTCTGTGCCATGATCGCCCCGCGGCGCGTCCCATCGACTTCATCGGCTTGACGGGCCAAGCGAATAGCGCCACGAACAAAACATGACCGACCGCATGATCTCGCCGGCCAAACGAGAGGTTGATGCCTTCGAGGCCTCGATCCGCCCGCAGTCGCTCGACGAGTTCATCGGGCAGGAGCAGGCGCGCGCGAACCTGAAGGTCTTCATCCAGGCGGCCAAGGCGCGGGGAGACGCACTCGACCATGTGCTGTTTGCCGGTCCACCGGGGCTTGGCAAGACGACGCTGGCGCAGATCATGGCGCGGGAATTGGGCGTTGGGTTCCGCGCGACGTCCGGGCCCGTCATTTCCAAGGCCGGCGATTTGGCGGCGCTGTTGACGAACCTGGAAGAGCGGGACGTGCTGTTCATCGACGAAATCCATCGTCTCAATCCGGCCGTGGAGGAAATCCTTTATCCTGCGATGGAGGATTTCAAACTCGATCTCATCATCGGCGAGGGACCGGCGGCGCGGTCGGTGCAGATCGATCTGGCGAAGTTCACTCTCGTCGGTGCAACGACCCGGTCGGGGTTGCTGACGACACCGCTGCGGGACCGGTTCGGGATCCCCGTGCGGCTCAACTTTTACACCAATGAAGAATTGGAACTCGTCGTTGCGCGCGGGGCGCGGGTTCTGGGTGCGCCGATGCGGGCAGATGGGGCGCGAGAGATCGCACGACGGGCGCGGGGGACACCGCGTATCGCTGGGCGGCTGCTGCGGCGAGTGCGCGACTTCGCAGCGGTGGCGGGTGTCGAGACGATCGATGCTGGGATTGCGGATACGGCGCTGCGGGCGTTGGAGGTCGACAGTGAAGGGCTCGATGCGCTCGATCATCGCTATCTGATGTGTATCGCGAAGAACTACGAGGGTGGTCCGGTGGGCGTGGAGACGCTGGCGGCGGCACTTTCGGAACCGCGAGACGCGATCGAGGAGATCGTCGAACCTTACCTTTTGCAGCAGGGTTTTGTCGGCCGGACGCCGCGCGGGCGCGTGATCACGCTCAAGGCGTGGCGGCATCTGGGGCTTTCCGGTCCGTCGCGTGGCGCTGTGCCGGACCTCTTTTCCGAGACGGATGGGGCCGACGACGCGTGATCACGCGGCGCACATTTCTGCGCGGGCTGGGTGCCTCCGTGGGAAGCGGCATCGCGCTTGCCGGCTATGCGTTCGGGATCGAGCCGCTCTACCGATTATCGGTGACGCGCTACGCGATCACGCCGCCCAATTGGCCGAGCGGACTGCAGCTCAAAATCGCTTTGCTCGCAGATCTGCACGCGTGTGAGCCGACGATGCCGGCGGTGCGGATCGAGGAGATCGTCGCGGTGACGAACGGGCTCGGCGTCGATGCCGTACTTCTGCTCGGCGATTACGAAGCGAGCCAACGCGTCATGCAGCGGTCTCTGATGCCGGACGAATGGGCTCCGATCCTGGCTCAGTTGAAGGCGCCGCTCGGCGTGCATGCGATCCTCGGTAATCACGACTATTGGGACGACCCGGAGGCCCAGGCTTCGCGGCGACGTCCGGTGCGCGGTCGCGTGGCGCTCGAGAAGTCGGGTGTGCCGGTCTATGAAAACGACGTCGTTCGACTGGAGAAAGACGGACAGGGCTTTTGGCTCGCGGGGCTTGCGGATCAGATTGCCTACATCACCGGGCGGCGGAACGGATCCCTGCAGTTCGAGGGTTTGGATGATCTCGGTGGAACATTGGCGAAGGTGACGGACGATGCCCCGGTGATCCTGATGGCCCACGAGCCCGATATCTTTGTTCAGGTGCCGGCGCGCGTGGCACTGACGGTTTCGGGGCACACCCATGGTGGACAAGTGCGTCTGTTCGGCTGGTCGCCGATCGTGCCATCGGCTTACGGTAACCGGTATGCGTATGGGCACGTCGTGGAGAATGACCGCAGTCTCGTGGTGTCGGGTGGACTGGGGTGCTCCATTCTGCCGGTGCGATTTGGCGTGCCGCCCGAGATCGTCATCGTGGAACTGGGGGCTAAGGCGTGACGGAATCGACAGCATGGCCGGATCTCGCCGGTAGACTCGTTGAGGATGGGACTGGGCGCTGGCACACGCTGCCCGTCCGGGTCTATTTCGAGGATACGGATGCGGGCGGGATCGCGTACCACGCGTCGTATATTCGCTGGTGCGAGCGCGGTCGGACGGATTTTCTCAGGCTTCTCGGGACCGATAGCCGGCGATTGATCGACGGGTCGGACAGTCACGAGCCGGCGGCATTCGTCGTACGGCGCATGAATTGCGAGTTCCTGCGGCCGTCGCGGATGGACGATATTCTCGAGGTCGAGACGCGGGTGAAAGCGCTGGGCGGGGCGAGCGTGACTCTCGTTCAGACCGTTCGAAACGGCGACCGGGCGGTGTTCGAGGCGGAGGTGACGGTTGTGCTCGTCGCCGTCTCGGGCAAGCCGCTGCGCCTCACGAGCGCCATCCGCGGCGGATTTGGTGGGGCGGCTGGACAATAGCTCCCGCGGGATTGAGACTGGACGATCAAGTGTGTTTGCGTACCAGGGTGACCATGACGACCAAGACCGACGAGAACGGCCTCGACCTCGATATCAAGGATGCGATGGAGGGGTATGAGCGGTTTAGGCAGCGGTTCGACAGGGACCGTGCGTTCTATTCCCGTCTTGCTCAGACGAAGCAAAAGCCCAGGCTACTTTGGATCGGATGCTGCGATAGCCGGGTGGTGCCGTCGCAGATCACGTCGGCGGATCCGGGCGAACTGTTTGAAATCCGCAACATCGCCAACTGCGTGCCGCCGGCGGGGGCGGACGAGAACTCCGTCGGCGCGGCCATCGATTACGCGCTCGGCCATCTGGGTATCGACGACATCGTGGTGTGCGGGCACACCGGATGCGGGGGGATTCAGGCGCTGCTGGAGCCGATACCGCCGGGGCAGGAGGCGCATCTGGGGCGATGGGTCGAATACACGCGACCGGCGCACGATCTGGTCCGCGCTGCAGGGATTGAACCGCAGAACCGGCTGATGGCGACGATCGCGTCGCATATCCAATTCCAGCTCGACAACCTGATGACCTACGAAATCGTCCGGGCCGGCGTCGCCGAGGGCCGCATCGGGCTGCATGGCTGGCTCTACGACATGGAGAGCGGCGAGATCGTGATCTACGATCGGGTCAGCGGCGAATGGCGGGAATTACTGTCGCAAGCCGCTGAATAGGTGCGGGTCGTCTCGGTGGCCGCGCCAAATCCATGATGCACAATCCCGAATCAGCTTTAGGCAGATGCGGACAAAGCCTCTGTTTCGTCATATTGCGCGGCAACATGGCGTTGGCGGTATCGGGGGATACGGGGCAAGTCTCAAGTCTGCGTCGCGATCAAGGTCCCGGAGCCCGGTGACGTCGCTGGTGATGTCACTCGTGACGTGATTGGCCCGAACGTCGCTCACGCGGCGCAGACACGTCTTGTCCTCAACGGATCCTCGAACGGCGGAAGACCCATGAACCCTACGGACGTCGCCCAGGCGACCCTCCCGGCCGCAACGCCGGGCGTCTCGTTTTACGAGCTCTTCATCCATGCCTCGCTCACCGTGCAGTTGGTGATGGCGGGCCTTTTCATCGCCTCGATCTGGTCGTGGGCGATCATTATCGAGAAACTGTTCGCGTTCCGGAAAGCGCGGATGGAAGCGGATCGCTTCGAGCAGACGTTCTGGTCAGGACAGTCGCTCGATGAACTCTACAATCAGCTGTCGCGCGCGCCGACCATTTCTATGGCGGCTCTTTTCGTTGCGGCCATGCGCGAGTGGAAGCGCTCGGTCGAAGGCAATATTCGCGCGATGGGCGGCATTCAGATGCGCGTCGAGAAGGTGATGGATGTCACCATCAGCCGCGAGATGGAGCGGCTCGACCGGCGGCTTCTGTTCCTGGCGACGGTCGGTTCGACTGCGCCATTCGTGGGGCTGTTCGGCACGGTGTGGGGCATCATGGTGAGCTTCCAGGCCATCGCGGTCTCGAAAAACACCAACCTCGCGGTCGTGGCTCCGGGTATCGCGGAAGCGCTGTTCGCCACCGCAATTGGCCTTGTTGCGGCCATTCCGGCGGTCGTTTTCTACAATAAGTTTTCCGCCGACAGCGCCGCCATCAGCCAGCGCCTCGAAGCGTTCGCCGACGAATTTTCGGCCATTGTCTCGCGCCAGATCGACGTCAGGAGCTAAGCCGTCATGGGCGCCAGTATCAAAATGAACTCGGGCGGCGGCGGGGGACGGCGCAAGCGCCGGGGCCGAAAGTCGCCGATGAGCGAAATCAACATCACGCCCATGGTGGACGTGATGCTCGTGCTGCTCATCATCTTCATGGTGGCCGCCCCCATGCTGACCGTGGGTGTTCCCATCGAATTGCCGGGCTCGCAGGGCAAGCAGCTGGAAAGTTCGAAGGAACCGCTGACGATTTCCGTTTCGTCATCGGGTGAAACCTTCATCGGCGAAACGAAAGTCCCGCTCGCCGAAATTGCCGAAAAACTGAAGGCCATCGCCAAGAACGGCGTTGACGAGCAGGTTTATGTGCGCGGCGACAAGGGCATCGACTACGGCACCGTCATGAAGGTGATGGGCCGGATCAGCGCGGGCGGCTTCAAGAAAGTCTCACTCGTGACCGAGGTCGAGGACGGAGGCTAGAGCAGCGGTGCGCGCCGGGCTCTTCATATCGGTACTGATGCATGCGGCATTGCTGGCTTGGTCGATCATCACCATCCAGCAGACGCCTGAATTGATGCGTCCGGCACCGGAGCCGATCGCGGTGGCGATGATCACGCCGTCTGAATTCCTGCGTTTGAAGCAGGGCAGCGAAACGTCAAAGGAACTGGAAGCAAAGGCCGCCGAAAAGCCCACTGAAGTCCAGTCCATCCAAGAGGCGGAGAAGCCCAAACCCATTCTCGCGCCCACGCCGCCGGCGGAGCCGGAACCAGCCAAGCCCGAACCTGTCCCCGAACCGCCCAAGCCTGCGGAAGCAATGCCTCCGCCCGAGCCGCCCAAGCCGGAGCCGCCAAAGCCCGACCCGATTGCTGAAAAGCTCGCCGAGGCGCCGCCGCCCCCGCCGGGGCCGACGCCCGACGAGTTGAAAAAGCAGGAGGAGGAAAAGAAGGCGGCCGAGGACGCGCAGAAAAAAGCCGAAGAAGAAAAGAAAAAGGCGGAAGAAAAGAAAAAGGCCGAGCAGAAAAAGAAGGCTGAGGACGCCAAAAAGAAAGCCGCCGAGGCGAAGCGCAAAAAGCAAGAGGAAGAAAAGAAGAAGCAGGCCTCCGTCTCCGACCGTCTCGCGGCATCTGCTCGACAAAGATCCCACGAAGAAGGGCGCGCCGACAAGCGCGACCGAGCCGACCAAGCCCACTGATTATCGTGGACCCACAGCGGGCACGGCGACGGGCAACGACACGGTTCTGTCGGTTCGCGAGCAGGATCTGTTGCGGGGAATGCTGCGCGCCCAGATCGCACGCTGCTGGCGCTTGCCGGGAGCCGGCGGTGGCACAGAGACGCCGATCGTGACGCTGCGCTGGCGCATGCGTCCGGATGGAACGCTGGAGGCCGATCCGCGCATCGAGAAACCCGCATCCGGGCCGCTGGCGTCACTGGCGACCGAATCCGCGCTCCGCGCGGTCAAAGGATGCCAGCCGTATGATCTTCCGCCCGACCTTTATGAAAGCGGCTGGAAAGAGATCATCTGGGAGTTCGATCCCAGCAGCATGCTCTAGTGGGGCAGACGACTGTGTTTCTGCCGCGCTTTGACCCTATTCGAGGGTCACATGCAGTTATATCGTTTTAAACACATGGCCGACGTGCCACCCGCCCATCAGAAGACGGAATTCATGATCTCCTCCTTGTTCACACAGACCTCGCCCCATCGCAGGGGAGGGTTTCTGCATTCGCGCAGCTTTGCGGTCGCATTTGCGTTGGCCATGACCGTGGTGACGGCGCTACCGGCTTCTGCGCAGCTCACAGGTCGACAATCAGAAGGCTCGCTGTCGCCGATCCCTATCGCCATTCCGGAATTCGTCGGCGACAATCCGAAACTTGCCATCGAAATTTCGAACGTGGTTGCGAACGATCTCGAAAGCTCCGGACTTTTCAAGCCATTGGACCGAGCGTCGTTTCTGGAGGCCGTTCGCGACATCAATGCGCCGCCGCGCATGGTCGATTGGCGGTCGATCGGTGCGGACGCGCTGACAGTCGGACGCGTGACGCGGGATGCCAGCGGGCGGTTGTCGTCGGAGTTCCGGCTGTGGGACGTGGCGACGGGAAAGCAGCTCGCCGGGCAGCGATTCGCGACGGCGGAAGCCAATTGGCGCCGGGTGGGCCACATCATAGCCGACCAGATCTACGAGCGGTTGACGGGGGAGAAGGGCTATTTCGATAGCCGCGTGGTGTTCGTGGACGAGACGGGCCCCAAGGATAAGCGCGTCAAGCGGCTCGCCATCATGGATCAGGACGGGGCGAACGTGCGCGTGCTGTCGAAGGGATCGGAAATCGTGCTGACGCCGCGATTCTCGCCGACGCGCAACGAGATCACGTTCATGTCCTACACGCGGGATCAGCCGCGCGTGTTCCTGCTCAATCTGGAGACGATGCAACGCGAAGTCGTGGGCGACTTCCCGGGCATGACATTCGCCCCGCGGTTCTCACCCGACGGACAGCGGGTGATCTTTTCCATGCAGTCGGAGGGGTCGAGTTCGATTTTCGAGCTGGATCTTCGGACCCGGCAAACCCGGCGCGTGACGCAGACCGACGCGATCGATACGGGGCCCAGCTATTCACCCGACGGCAAGCAGATCGTATTCGAAAGCGACCGTGAGGGGACACAGCAACTCTACCTCATGAACTCGGACGGATCAGGCGTCCGGCGGCTCAGCTTCGGCGATGGGCGGTATTCGACGCCCGTCTGGTCGCCGCGCGGAGACAACATTGCCTTCACAAAGCAACTCGCGGGTCGATTCCTGATCGGGGTCATGCGGCCGGACGGATCGGGCGAACGCGTGCTCACCGAGGGCTACCACAACGAGGGGCCAACGTGGTCGCCGAACGGGCGTGTGGTGATGTTCTTTCGCGAGGGGCAGGGAGCCACCGGAGGAGCCCGAATCTATTCGGTCGACATCACCGGTTACAACGAGCGAGTGATTCCAACTCCGTCATTCGCGTCGGACCCTGCGTGGTCGCCGCTCCTGAACTGAAACACGGATTAAGGGTCGTTTAACCGTTTTAGGGCATTGTCTTGCTCGGACCGGGGCTTTACCGCTCCGGTTTTTTAGTTTGGAGTTTCTGAGGGTTGGCTCTTCCCACCTGCGTGGGAATCGCGACCTGAGGAGCAGAAAACACTGAGTGGCATTTTCGCATCTACCGGGTCGGAAAACAGTCCATCCAACGCCTCGGTTCTTGATCGAATAAGCCCATACCAGTACCCCAGTATGTGGTTGGGCGTTGAATGCAACAGGAGATCGTTATGCAGGGTACCAAGGGGCTGATCGTTCTCTCCGCTGCCATTATAGCTGTTGCACTAGGCGCTTGCCGTCGCGAAGAAGCGGCACCGATGAAGCTCGGTGCCGAGGTTCCGGCCGCCACGGAAGTGGCACGCTAATCCCTCCCGGAAAACTCTGGGACACTATCAGGAGAAAGACTATGAAGGGCGCTATCGTTCTCGCTGCCGCTATCGTGGCCGTTGCTCTCGGTGCTTGCCGCCGTGAAGAAGCTGCTCCCATGAAGCTCGGCGCTGATCTGCCGGTCGCTTCGGAAGCTCGCTAAGAGCTTTCTGGGGTTTATCCGGTTCTTTGAACCGGGTGATCGTGAGATTAAGACCGAATTGCCTTCGCTCACGCGATTGCAATTCGGTCTTTCTCTTTTTTGGAGCCTCGTTTCTGGTTCGGCGCTGATACGCCAGTTGCCGGCGTCAGGTATCCTTTTTTCTCCCGGATTCAACGTGGCCCACATCGATCGCGTGGCCAAAATTCAACGCTGTGGCCTTATCCCCAGCGATATCCGGCAGATCGCCCTATGCGACAGCACTGCGGGTGGGCGGACGCACCGGAGCAGGCTAAGCAATTTCAAACAAATACAGTTCCGGCTCGAACCGGTTCCCCCAGGGTTACTCGTCGAACTGCCACATTTCAGTGGCATCGAGCGTCTGGTGGGCCTGTTCGACGCGCTCCAGATATGCTGGGCGCGGGTCCAACTCCCGATGGCAAGACGCCCCTAGCTTTCGGACGAGCGCGATGAGGTCGATATGACGTTTCACTCCCTGGCCGGTGGATTTGCCCGTATTCTCCTCGTGATGCTTTGTGCGGTCACGCTGGCAGGTTGCGCGAACAAAGAGAATGGTCCTGACAGCGCCAACCTCGGACCCGACGGCAAGGGACCGGTGGTGCCCGGAACGCCACGTGACTTCTCGATCAACGCGGGCGACATCGTTTATTTCTCGTCCGATAGTTCGGATCTGACGCCTGAGGCGCAGACGACGTTGGCCAAACAGGCGCAGTGGCTGAAGCAATATCCCGCCTTCACGATCACGGTCGAGGGCCATGCGGACGAGCGTGGCACGCGCGAATACAATATTGCGCTCGGCGCGCGCCGCGCGACGACGGTTCGCAACTACCTCGCGTCGGCGGGTATCCCGGCCAATCGCATGCGCACGATTTCCTACGGCAAGGAACGTCCGGTTGCTGTTTGCGACGATATCTCCTGCTGGGCGCAGAATTGGCGCGCGCAGACGGTTCTGAACAGCCGCGTCGCTTCCTAATCTTTGCTTCGACCGCAGCGGTCGAGCGAACAGCGGTGGGGCGTTTCGACAACGCCTCTCACTCGTTTTTGCGATTCGTGATCGGCGCGGACAGTTTCCAGGCGGAACAGGCAAAGTTTAGCCCCAATGCTCGGGCACCTGAGGTGTCATTGGGGTGCTGGAAGGCTTCGCATGACCGAGGGCAGAACAGTGCGACGAACAGCAAAGCAGAAGGACAGCTCGCAGCGCCTTCGTTTGCGCGCGGCTGTGCTCGCCTGTCTCGCTTGGACGGCGTGCTCGCAAGCTCCGATCGTGCTGGCGCAGGATTTCTCGTCCGAAGCTCAGCCAGAGACACTGTTCGACGTCATCAAGACACCACCAGACCGGCTCGTTCCGCAGGCACGGGACGAAGACCCGCGATCAGCGGACGCTTTGTTCGACGCTGCAATGGCTGAATTACAAGGCGCGCGCTTTGACGAGGCGCGGCGTCTGTTCGAACTCTTCGTCGTTCGCGATCCGCAGCACCCGTCGGTGGCGGAGGCGCGGCGGCATCTGTCGGAACTTTACCAAATTGATTCGAAAGCCGTCCTGCACGGCGGGCCCGCCGAAACGGCTGCGATGCCCGACGTTGCGCCAGCGGCAGTTCCAGTTGTGCCCGTTGCCGCGCGCGTGGTCGCGACGCCGCGGTCTGTCGGCGGGAAGCTCGAAGACAGCTTCATGCTCGAAGCGGGGGACCGCATTTTCTTTGCGCCGCGCAGTTCGGAACTGGGGTCTCGGGCGCGATCGGTTCTTGCGGCTCAGGCACGGTGGCTGAAGCGCAATGCCGGCTTGTCTGCGGTGATCGAAGGCCATTCCGATGATCCCGCACTAGATGATAGCGGTCTTGACCGCCTGGCGGCCGAGCGCGCCGACGCGGTGTTCCAGCGGCTACTTGAAGAAGGCGTGGCTCCAGAGCGTCTGGCGATCGCACCTCAGGGCAAGACACGGCCGATTGCGGTGTGCAAAGGGGCAGACTGTGCGGCGCAGAATCGCCGTGCGGTAACGGTTTTGACGGCGCAACGGGTCAGTGAATTGCCGACCGCGGATCCGCTGATAGGACCCCAGCGGCCCTGATCAATCCGTGGACGAGCGCAAGCTGGCGGGTTAAGCGGGTTGGCGTGGATGGCGAGACGTACTAGCACTCGAAACTGAACGATCGGGGCTGGATCCAGGATCAAGAGAGCAAAGCCGTGCGGGCTGACATGACTTCAATGGGACGCTTGAGGCTCGCAGCTGTGGTTGCGGCGCTGCTTGCGGCCGCAGGTGTGGCTAACGCGCAAACGGCAACGGATGCCCCGCCGGCTGCCAGCAAGGCAAAGCCGGCAGGCGGTGCTGGTGATGGAGATCTTCGCCGCCGGGTTCAGCAACTCGAGGAGCAACTCGTCGATCTCCAGGTCGTGATCGGTACGCTCGAATTGCTGGCGCGCTCGGGTGGCGCTTCGCCCGCGCCGCGCGTCGTCGCGCCGGTTGGCGGCGGCGGCGCCGATCCGGGCCGCATCGATGCGCTCGAAACGCAGGTTCGCGCGCTCACGTCGCAAATCGAGCAGTTGCAATCAGGTCGAGGTGTGGCGCCGTCCTACTCCGCGGCCCCCATGAGCGGGGCTGCACCGTCGACGTTTGGTTCGACGACGGTCAACGCCGGTGAAGGCGATCCGATCGGCGGATTGATTGCGCAGGACAGCGCTGTGGCGCCGGCTCCGTTGCCTCCGGTGAACGAGCGGATCTCCCCCGCTCAGCCGGCAGGGTCCGTCCGGCATCGGATATGGCTGCGGTCGATCCAGCAGCGGCGGGCGATCCCAAGCAGGCGTATGAGCGGGCTTACGGGTTCTTGCTGCAGCAAGAGTATGCGGCGGCGCAGGCTGGTTTCCGCGACTTCCTCAAAGTTTATCCGCGCGACTCGCTGGTGCCGAACGCCCTCTACTGGCTCGGTGAAACGCATTACGTGCAGCGCAGTTACGCCGACGCTGCTGAGGCGTTCGATCTCGTGACACAGGCCTATGGCAACAGTCCCAAGGCTCCGGACAGCATGCTGAAGCGCGGCATGGCGTTGGCGGCATTAGGCAAGAAGGCCGACGCATGTGGCGTGCTCGGACAGCTGCCGGGTAAGTATCCAAGCGCGCCGCCGCATCTGAAGAGCAAGGCCGACAGTGAGCGCCAGCGGATTGGCTGCACCTGAGCGCAGATGGCGCTCGGTAACCGAGCGCCAATGGCGGAAGGCAGGGTCATATGGCAGAGCCCTGGACACCAAATTCTGAGGACCTAGCGGCGATCTTCGCACCTGTGCGTGAGTACGCGCGGCTCATCCTGGCCGTGTCGGGTGGGTCGGACAGCACGGCACTTTTGCATCTCGCCGTGCGGTGGGCGCGGTCACTCGGCGCCGGGGCACCGACGATTTCAGTGGCAACGGTCGATCATGGATTGCGGCCAGGGTCGGCGGCCGAGGCGCGTCAGGTCGAAGAGGCGGCCCGCGCGCTGGGCGTTGAAGCGCGTGTTCTGACCTGGTGCGGCACCAAGCCTGAACGGGGCATCCAAGAGAAGGCGCGCGAGATGCGCTATGGGCTGCTGGCGCAGTACGCCTCTGAGACGGGGTTCGGTCCATGTGCGATTCTCACGGCGCATACCCGCGATGATCAGGCGGAAACCGTGTTGATGCGGTTGGCGCGCGGAAGCGGTCCGGATGGGCTGCAGGGCATGCGCGACGTGCGCGCGCTGGAACCTTATTCAAACCTGGTCCTCGTGCGCCCGCTGCTCAACCAGTCGCGGGACCAGTTGCGTTCCTTTCTCGTCGCGCATGGAGTCAGTTGGTTCGACGATCCAAGCAATGAAGATGCGCAGTTCGAGCGGGTGCGGCTTCGCGCGGCGGCAGGCACGCTGTTCGACCTTGGCTTGACGCCAACCATGCTGGGGCTTGCGGCAGAGCGACAGCAGCGTGCCGTGGCGGCGCTGGAGGCGGCGACGGATGCGACCGCTGCGGCCGCTGTCGATGTTCACGGGGGGATGTTTGCGTCGATCAACGCTGGCGTCTTCCGGTCCGCCGCTGCCGAGATTCAGATCAGGCTGCTCAACCGGGTCCTGAAGATGTTCGGGGGAAGCTCCGGCCCGGCAGAGATGGCGCAAGTGGAGCGTCTCGCGCAAATGATGATGACCGCCCCGGCGACACGCGTCACACTCGGTGGCTGCGAAGTGCGCGCGTGCGACCGTGAAATTCGCGTCTTCCGCGAACGAGGACGCGCACAGCTCACTCCCATTCAAATTGATCCAGGCCAAGAAGCGATTTGGGATCATCGCTTTCACATCCGGCACAAGGTGGGTTCGGGGCCGGCGATGACAGGCTCGATGGTGGTGCGGCCACTTGATGCCCGGTCGGCGGAGGTCCTGCGTCGGCGCGCGTCCCCGCGGTTGACACTGCCGTTTCGTGCAGCTGCAACTTTGCCTGCGGTCTGGTTCGATGATGCCCTCGTGTCTGTCGGAGGGTTGCCTCCCACTTTGTTCAGCGAGGCCGGCGACGCGGTTTCCAAGGTTGAAATGCGGTTCCTTCCCGAACTCGCGGGCTTGGCGCCGTAAGCATATTCATCGAAGAAAGGATCGGATTGCGCGCGCTGACGTAAACTAAAACACGGGCAGGGGATCGTCGTCATGCTAGCGAGCCTTGGCAAATCCTGCCCCTCCCCCTATCTTAACCACTCTAGGGGGCCGGGATCGGTGCCGGGACCCTCGACCAACGGCCAGCGGCCCTGATCCGCGGCCTGATAGGACGCTCGATGAACCCCAACTTTCAGAAGCTTGCGATCTGGGTGGCCGTACTCGTGCTGCTCGCGGCGCTCTTCAATTTGTTCAACAGCCCGGCGCAAAACCGTCGCGGTAACGAGATTACCTACTCGGAATTCATCGCGGCGGTCGATGGTGGCCGCGTCAGCGAGGTGACGATCGCGGGCAATCGCATCTATGGCGCGCTCAGCGAGGGTGGACAGCAGTTCACCACGTACGCGCCGGACGACCGCATGCTGGTCGAGCGCCTTGAGAAAAAGGGCATCAAGTTCAAGGCGCGTCCCTCGGATGAGGACGTGCCGTCGCTGATGAGCGTGCTGCTCAACTGGTTCCCGATGCTTCTCTTGATCGGTGTCTGGGTGTTCTTCATGCGCCAGATGCAGTCGGGTTCGGGCCGTGCCATGGGTTTCGGCAAGAGCCGCGCAAAGCTTTTGACCGAGCGCCAGGGCCGCGTGACGTTTGACGACGTCGCGGGCGTGGACGAGGCCAAGACGGACCTAGAAGAAATCGTGGAATTCCTGCGCGACCCGCAGAAGTTCCAGCGGCTCGGCGGTCGTATCCCGCGCGGCGCGCTGCTCGTCGGTCCTCCGGGTACCGGTAAGACGCTCATTGCGCGTGCCGTGGCGGGTGAAGCGAACGTGCCGTTCTTCACGATCTCGGGCTCCGACTTCGTTGAAATGTTCGTCGGCGTCGGCGCGAGCCGTGTGCGCGACATGTTCGAGCAGGCCAAGAAGAATGCCCCGTGCATCATCTTCATCGATGAAATCGACGCAGTCGGCCGCCATCGTGGCGCCGGTCTCGGCGGTGGCAACGACGAGCGCGAACAGACGCTGAACCAGTTGCTCGTCGAGATGGACGGCTTCGAGGCAAACGAGGGCATCATCGTTATCGCGGCGACGAACCGTCCCGACGTGCTCGATCCGGCACTCCTTCGTCCGGGCCGTTTCGACCGTCAGATCACAGTTCCCAACCCGGATGTGGTCGGGCGCGAGAAGATTTTGCGCGTGCACATGAAGAAGGTGCCGCTGGCGCCGGATGTGGATGCCAAGACGATCGCGCGCGGCTGCCCGGGCTTCTCGGGCGCCGATCTGGCAAACCTCGTCAACGAGGCAGCCCTGCTTGCCGCACGCCGCAACAAACGGCTCGTGACCCAGCAGGAGTTCGAAGACGCCAAGGACAAGGTGATGATGGGCGCGGAACGCCGCTCCATGGTCATGAGCGACGAAGAGAAGCGCAACACCGCCTATCATGAGGCGGGTCACGCAATCGTCGGTCTCCTCGTGCCTTACGACCCGCTGCACAAGGTGACGATCATCCCGCGCGGCCGTGCGCTGGGCGTGACCATGAACCTGCCGGAAGGCGATCGCTACAGCCGCACGAAGGCGTGGTGCGAAGCGCGTCTCGCTGTTCTGTTCGGTGGCCGTGAGGCCGAGATCATTCTCGGCGGACCGGACAACGTCACGAACGGTGCGACCGGCGACATCCAGATGGCGACACAGCTTGCCCGCGCGATGATCATGGAGTGGGGCATGTCCGACAAGCTCGGACGCGTTCGCTACAATGGCAACGAGCAGGAGGTTTTCCTGGGGCACTCGGTGACGCAGTCGAAGAACCTGTCGGATGACACTGCGAAGCTGATCGATCAGGAAATCCGCAACTTGATCACCACGGGTGAGCAGAAGGCGCGTGAAATCCTGCACGACAAGATCGATGCGCTCCATCGCGTCGCCAAAGGCTTGCTGGAGTTCGAGACGCTCTCGGGCGAAGAGGTGAAGGCTTTGATGCGCGGCGAAAACATCGTGCGTCGGGACGACAACGACGGTTCGAAAGGTCCGGCCAACTCGGCGGTTCCGACGGCCGGGCGCTCCAAGCCGCGCGAAGAGCCGGATGCCGGCGGCATGGCTCCGCAGCCCGGTACCTGATCCGTCTGGGCTTGATCCCAGCCAGAAAAAGCAAGACACAGAGACAGCCCCCGGATCGCTCCGGGGGCTGTTTCGCATTTGATGAGGATCTCCCGTGGCGCGCCGCTTTTATCTCCGCCCCATCGTCTCGGTCGCGTATGACCGAAGCCGTCTCGACCGCGACCGGTCCGGCGGGCAGGAGAAGCTGTGCGGCCGTGACGACCTCGGGTTTGCCGACATCGAACTCATCGATGCCGAGGCGGCTGCGGGTAAGCGCGTGCAGCTCATTCCGGCCGAAGGGACGTACGGATTTGCCAACCAGGACTGGTATCACCCGCCGTTCCACGGCGAGGAGATGTGGCAGACGTTCGATCATCTGATCGAAGCGCGGCCGGACTATGCGGGGCTGTCGATGGATCGGCCGCGTATCATGGGCATCGTGAACGTGACGCCGGACAGCTTCTCCGATGGCGGCAACTTCTCCAACGTGCAGGCGGCGATTGATCACGGATTGCGACTGGTGGAGGAGGGCGCCGACATTCTCGACATCGGCGGGGAGAGTACGCGTCCGGGCTCTGACGCGGTGGCGCTAGACGAGGAACTGCGCCGCGTGATGCCGGTACTGGAGGGCTTGCGCGCGCGAACGGATGCGAAGATCTCCGTGGATACGCGCAAGGCCGAGGTGATGCGGCGGGCAGCCGCCTCGGGTGCCGACATTCTCAATGACGTGTCAGCACTGACGCATGACCCGGAGGCGTTGGCGGCGGCGGCCGAGAGCGGCAAGCCGATCATGCTGATGCATGCGCAGGGCGATCCGAAGACGATGAACGTCAATCCGCAGTACCGCGACGTGGTGCTGGACGTGTTCGATTTCCTGGCGGACCGGATCGCGGCCTGCGAGGCGGCGGGCATTCCGCGCGAGAAGATCGTCGTCGATCCGGGGATCGGATTTGGCAAGCACCTGCACCATAACGTCGCCGTGCTGCAGGCGATGAGCCTTTATCACGGGCTCGGTGTTCCAGTGTTGCTGGGTGCGTCGCGCAAGAAGCTGATTGGGCAGTTGTGCAATGTGGAGGAGCCAACGAAGCGCGTCCCCGGATCCATCGCGGCGGCGCTGACGTCGGTGGCGCAAGGCGTGCAGATCATACGGGTGCACGACGTGGCCGAGACGGTGCAAGCGATCTGCGTGTGGAACGCGGTGATGCGTGGGACGGAGAAGGGGCTGGCTTAAGTCAGCTCGCGGCGGCCTTGCGGTTGGCGATGCGCTGGAGGGCGCCTTCGACGATTGCAGCGCGCAGTTCATCAGCGCTCAAATCACCTTCGGGAAGAGCGACGTGCTGGGCTTTGGCGAGTGATTTGAGATCGGCGGCCGAGGCGACGCTCTGCAGCTTGCGGGCCAGGCCGTCGCGGCCCTCTTTTGTGATCACCACGACGACGCTGAAAGCGAATGGGTCGAACACGGCGTCGCCTACGACCGGTTCGGTGCCGCTGAGCTTGGCCGCGCTTTCGGACCTCAGCTTCTTTGCCGAGCTGTTCTTCTTGCCGCGTTCGGGAATGGGCAAGCGGACGCGGACTTGCGCGATCTCGCGTTCGCAAACAGAGGTCAGGATGTCGGCCGTCTCGGGTGCTAGGCCCTCGGTCGACTGGAACAGATCGCGAAAGTATTTCTTCTGGCTGGCTCCGGAGAGTGGCCGCGTCGCTTTAGCCATGGTCAGGTCCTTACGCCGCGCGTTGCATGAGGAAAGCCTTGCGCGATCTCATCATAGACGGCGCGCAAGGGAACAGCACCAGCGCCGTACTTCTCCTCGATCGTTTTGCCCTGTGCTTCCCAGTCAAACGCGTTGGCGATGGCGTCGGAATGCGGGATCTGGGCTTCGAGAAGCGGATGGAGGAGGCCAATTTCCTCGATCAGCAGGCGGTCCCTGCCGGTGGGGCGGACGCCGTTGGCAAGGCAGGCGTAGCGGCGGTCGGCCAGTGGGATTTCCGCCAGATCAGCTTCGTTGCGCTTCTCCTCGATGAGGAGCGCAATGCGGTCGACGGCCAGCTGCGAGACGTAATCGGGGCGGAACGGAACCACGATCCGGTCGGCGATCTTGAGGGCGGCGAGGGCTGCGAACGACAGGCCCGGTGGGCAATCCAAGATCACCACGTCGTAGCTTTGTTCGAAGCGGCGCAGCAGGCGCTCGAGGCGGCCGCGAACACGCTGGCCGACGACTTCGGGATCTTTGGACTGGCGAGCTTCCTTGACGTAGAGCTCGCCCTGGACGTCTTCCAGCATGAGCGAGCCGGGCAGCAGCGAGATCGCCAGAGGTTTGCCTGACGGCTGGCGCACATCGCCGACGTTGTGGGCGAGGAAGTCGCGCGGTTCGGGATAGGTTTCGTCGAAGAGGTCGAAAAAGTAGTCGGAAATTGTGAGCCCCTTCTTGCGGGCTTCCGACCAGGCCTCACCGCCCATCAGGATCAGGGAGGCGTTGCACTGGCTGTCGAGATCCATGACGAGGACGCGCTTGCCGCCCCAGGCTGCGAACGCGTGCGCGAGCATCACGGCGGTCGTGGACTTGCCGACACCGCCCTTGCGATTGGCAACCGACAGAAAATGGGCCATGGGGTTCCCCCTTCGTTTGTTCTCGCGTTCGGCCGCTGCCGGATGCACAAGAGATTGCTATGATCTGATTCCTGTCGGCCGGTCAGCCGCCAATTTCTGCCGGAGCGTCAACGCTCTGCGTGTTTGCGGCCCGCTCGGCCGCTTCGACTGTGTTATGTTCGAAACAGAGTTTGATGAGCGCTTGCCTGCCGGAACGCGACAGTGCGCAAACCGGCACCTATAGTCCGCCGGCTCGCCGCTCCCCACGCTGCAAATGCGGCGTATCGGGATGGCTTCAAGACGAGGAGCAGACAATGACCCGCCGCTACTTTGGCACCGATGGTATTCGCGGTCTGGCGAACAAGCACCCCATGACGGCCGAGGTGGCGCTGAAGGTGGGCATGGCCGCGGGCAAGCTGTTTCAGACCGGCAGCCATCGGCATCGCGTGGTGATCGGCAAGGACACGCGCTTGTCGGGCTACATGCTCGAAGCGGCACTGATGTCGGGGTTCACTTCGGTCGGTGTCGATGTCTTCCTTCTGGGGCCGATGCCGACGCCGGCGGTGGCGATGCTGACGCGGTCGCTCCGGGCGGATATCGGGGTGATGATTTCGGCGTCGCACAACAAGTACGAGGACAACGGCATCAAGCTGTTCGATCCGGACGGCTACAAGCTCTCCGACGACATGGAACTGGAGATCGAGGGGCTGATCGATTCCGATACGCGCAGCCTGCTCGCCTCGGCGGATCGCATCGGACGCGCGACGCGCGTGGAAAGCGCCCAGGAGCGCTACATCGAATTCGCCAAGCGCACGCTGCCGAAGAACCTGAAGCTCACTGGGCTCAGGATCGTGATCGATTGCGCCAACGGGGCTGCCTACAAAGTCGCGCCGGAAGCTCTTTGGGAGCTTGGGGCGGAGGTGATCAAGATCGGTGTCGAGCCGAACGGCCGCAACATCAACGACAAGTGCGGGTCCACTGCGCCTGATCTGCTCGTGAATAAGGTGAAAGAGTTCCGCGCTGACATCGGCATCGCGCTGGACGGGGATGCGGACCGCGTCGTGATCGTGGACGAGAAAGGCCAGATCGTCGACGGCGACCAACTCATGGCTGTGATCGCGGAAAGCTGGCACCGGCGCGGCAAGCTCTCCGCGGGCGGCGTGGTGGCGACGGTGATGAGCAACCTCGGGCTGGAACGGTACCTGAAATCGCAGGGGCTTGGTCTCGTGCGCACGCCGGTCGGTGACCGGTATGTCGTCGAGCACATGCGCAAGCACGGGTACAACGTCGGCGGCGAGCAGTCGGGACATATCGTTCTGTCCGACTTCACGACGACGGGGGATGGTCTCGTTTCGGCGCTGCAGGTGTTGGCGTGCGTCGTGGCGACGGGCAAGCCTGTCTCAGAAGTCTGTGCGCGGTTTACGCCGTTGCCGCAGGTCTTGAAGAATGTGCGCTATGCGAATGGCAAGCCGCTCGAGGACACGCGCGTGCGCAAGGCCATCGAGGGTGCGCAGCAGAAGCTCGGCGAGAAGGGCCGGATCGTCATTCGGCCGTCGGGAACGGAACCCGTCATCCGCGTGATGGCCGAAGGGGACGACGAGACGCTCGTGAACGCGGTGGTCGGCGACATCGTGGATGCGGTGAAGGTCGCTGCACAGGCGGCGTAACGTCTTTACACTTTATTCAGATTTGCGCACCGCCGTCCGCTGGATGGCGGTGTTTCATTTTGTGCCGGCGGTTA
Source organism: uncultured Alphaproteobacteria bacterium (assembly GCA_963778225.1). GTDB lineage: Bacteria > Pseudomonadota > Alphaproteobacteria > Rhizobiales > Hyphomicrobiaceae > JAGVSR01. Next base: position 19,138 of record CAVZTR010000013.1, on the reverse strand, counting down.
AGTGTCCCTTAAACCTTATCCGGCATTTTTCTCTGTGAAGGACACCCGTGATGCCGCCGCACCTGCGGAGGTCCATGGGTCGACAGCAGGGAATTCACGAATGATCTCGCGTAACGCTCTTCTCATTGGCTGCGCACTGTTTGCCGCCGGGGCCAGTCCTGCACAGGCCGCCGACCTCTACGGCAATGGGATGAAGGACGTGGGCTATGAGGCGCCGCTTGCCGTAAGCCCGTCGTGGTACGCACGCATCGACGGCGGCTATGCCATCCACGACGACCCGGAGATGACCGAAATCGGCATCTATGATCTCGTGGATGAATCCATCGACGACACCTGGACGCTGGGTGGCGGCATCGGTCGTTACTTCACGCCCACAATTCGCGGTGACATCACCTACGATCATCGCTTTGAAGCCGATGCGAGCGGCACGTTGCTCGACCATTACGCGGCGCTGGATGGCGAGCGCACGTTCGGCATCGAAAGCGATGTCGTGCTGTTCAACCTCTACTATGACTTCAACCGCGGCGGCCGTTTCTCGCCCTACGTTGGTGCCGGCCTCGGCTTTACGTTCAACAGGACCACAGAGGGTGTCGCCACCAGCACGTGCGGATGCACGGGCATCATCGAAGAAGGCGAAGATACCGAAGTCGCCGGTGCTCTGATGGCGGGCTTCACCACGAAAATCCGCGGGGGACAGACGGTCGTCGGCGGCAGTTCGAAGGATGGCCCGATGACGGTCGACACCGGCCGCAACCTCTACCTCGATGTGGGGTACCGCTTCCTCTACCTCGGTGAAGTGGCGACGGGCGCCATCGTGACGACGGTTCCGGTCGCCGAAGATCCGACAGTTGAAAGCATCACGGCGCACGAGTTCCGCGTCGGCCTTCGCTACGACTTCCGCTGATTTGGCGGACATGAATTGGGCGGGGTTTCGGCTCTGCCCGTGAGATGACGACAGGTCCGGGCTTCTTCGGGAGCCCGGGCAGACCCGGCGGGGCGCGTTTGCGGCCAGCGAATACGGGTCATCGACGAGACGATGTTTGTCCTGGTTCCTGTATGCGTCTGGCGGCAGCCCCTCAATCCGGCTGCAGGCCCTGGATGTCTCGATGGTGAACCGAATGCGCAGTCCACGATCCCCGACGTTAGTTGCGGTTAGCCGGAGCCCAGCGGTTTGCCCCGCGGCTCTGTTGAGGGGATCAGACGATGAAGACCAAACTTGCGGGCCTATCGCTTGCCGCAGTTGCCGCTTTCGGTGCACCCGCCCTGGCCGGCGGTGATGTAATCTACACCGGTGTCAAAGATCCCTACGCTGCCGCCGTTCCCGTGCCGGCTCCGGCTCCGATCCCGATCTATGAGCCCGAATACTACGTCCGCTTCGATGTAGGTGCGGCGTGGCTGTCCGACGGCTCGCTTGATGAGACCGGCTCGTCCATGACGCTCGACGATATCGGCGATGTCGAGCCGCTCGAGTTCGGCAGTATCGGTGCCGGTCGTTACATCACGCCGTCGATCCGCGTGGAATTGCAGGTGGACTTGTACACGCGGGGCGATCTTCAACAGGGCGAGAGCAACTTCAATGAAGTGATTAATGCCGTGTTGCCCGATGCGTCTATCGATTCTGTGACCTACGACGTCACGCGGCAGGACTCGGTCAAGTTCGAGCAAGATACGGGAATGCTCAATTTCTATTACGACTTTCGCAACAGCTCGCGCTTTACGCCATATGTCGGCGCAGGCATCGGCGTGACCTACCGTCAATTGACGCGAAAGTCTTCCGAATTTGCCCAGTGCACTGGCCTTTCCAATTCGGTCGCCGGAACGCTGGACTGTGGCGCAAATACGCTGCCGGATACGTCGACCATCACCGAAGGCACCACGACAAAAAAGAGCTGGGATCTCGCGGCGGCACTGATGGCCGGTGTGTCGGTGCAGGTGACGGACAGCGTCATCTGGGATACCGGATACCGGTACATGTGGCAGAACGGTGGGCTCACCGTTTCCAGTATGACCCTTGCGGGTACGAGCGACATAACGATTGAAGACATCGGGCAGCATCAATTGCGCACCGGCATTCGTCTCGATCTCAACTGAGACACGGCGTTAACCGGAAAATCAGCAAAGGCGGCTTTCAAGGGAAGCCGCCTTTTTGCATGGGCGGGCCGGGGTTGACGGAGTGGAAGTGGCGCGCCACTCTCGCAGCCATTCTCCTCTCACACGCACCACAGATAACCCGATGACCGGCTTCTCAAAACCGCCGATAAAGCCTGCACGCCCGTACTTTTCGAGCGGTCCCTGCGCAAAGCCGCCGGGCTGGTCGCCGGACCATCTTGCAGGCGCGCTGCTCGGGCGTTCGCATCGCTCCGTCGAAGGGCGTGCGGAGCTTTCCCGTCTCATCGCATCCCTGAAGAGGCTTCTAGAATTGCCTGCGGATTACCGGCTCGCGATTGTTCCGGGTTCCGATACAGGGGCATTCGAGATGGCGATGTGGTCGCTCATCGGTGCGCGCGCTGTCGACGTGTTCGCGTGGGACGTGTTCGGTCGGCTCTGGGTGCGCGATATTCTCGATGAATTGAAGATCGAGGACGTTGCCGTTCACGAGGCGCCGTTCGGGTCTCTGCCCGATTTGCGGCGTGCGAACGGGAAGCGCGATATCATCTTCACGGCGAACGGCACGACGTCGGGTGTGCGCGTTGCGAATTTCGAATGGATCGCGGACGATCGCGAAGCGCTCACGCTGTGTGATGCAACGTCGGCCGTGTTTGCGCAGGACATGGATTGGGCGAAACTCGATGTCGTGACGTTCTCCTGGCAAAAATGCCTGGGCGGAGAGGCAGCGCATGGCGTGCTGATCCTTTCGCCCCGGGCGGTTGAGCGTGCGCGGTCTTATACGCCCCCGTGGCCGGTGCCGAAGCTGTTCCGATTCGTGCGGGAGGGCGTGCTCGATGAGGCACTGTTTGATGGGCAGACGATCAACACGCCGTCGATGTTGTGCGTGAAGGACTGCCAGCAGGCGGTCGCATGGGCGGAGGCTGCCGGCGGGCTCAAGGCCTTGCAGGCGAGGGCGCGGTGCAATGCCAAGATCGTTTCGGATTGGGTCGCGGCGTCGGAGTGGGCAGCCGATCCTGTCGCCGATCCGGCGACGCGCTCGCTCACGTCGGTCGTGATCACGGTCTCTGATCCGAGCTTCACGGGTTTGGACGAGGCGGCACAACGCCGGTTCATCGCAGATATGGCAACGCTGCTGGCAGAGGAAGGGGCGGCCTACGATATCGCCGGCCATCGCGGCGCGCCGCCAGGATTGAGGATTTGGACGGGGGCGACGATCGAGGCCGATGATCTGCAAGCCGTGCTGCCTTGGCTCGACTGGGCGTTTTGGACTGTCCGGGCTGAGGGGGCCGTTCGCCCGCCGGGGTGAGCCATAATTCGGGCGGGTTGCGGTCGCACCTGCCGTCATCGGGAATAGCGTAGCGAGCTTGCCCCACATTAAGTCGCCAACATGCCGTTCAGGGTTTGTCTCATGCGCCGTCTTGCTTACTCCGTGATCTCTTTGGCTTGGCCTGCGGCGGGATGGGCTGCCGAGTTGCCCGTGACATCGCGCGTTGACGCCGTGACGGTTTTTCCGCGGGGGGCTGAGGTCAGCCGCGTTGCGAAAGTGAAGATCGAGAAGGGCATGCACACGGTGGTGCTCTCGGATGTGCCGGCGGACGCCGATCCCAGTTCCATTCGCGTCGAGGGATTGGCAACGGGCAAGCTTGAAATCGGTTCGGTGGACAGTCGGCGGTTGATGGTGCCGAGCACGGATGTGGTTGTTGCTGCCAGCGAGCGGCGGCGTCTGGAAGATGAGATCCAAATCCTGCGCGATCAACGCAGTTCGGCGGAAGCGCAGCTGCAGGCTGCAGAAACGCAAAAGACCCTGATCGGCAACCTGAGCCAGTTGCCGACGCGGCCGGCGCCTTCGCAAGGTACGGAGCGCGGCGAGGACTGGTCGCAGATCTTGACCACGATTGCCACTGGAAGTCTGGAGGCTCAGCGCAACGCCAGCGATGCGCTCGTGAAGATGCGCGCGCTCGACCGCCAGATCGAGGATCTGGAGAAGAAGCTTGCCGCGCTGTCTCCGGCGGAGGAGGAGCGGACGGAAGTCAAGGTGCATGTGGAGGCTCTGGCGCCCGTCGATGCAGATCTTGTTGTGCGGTATCAGGTGCCGGGAGCGTCGTGGTCGCCGCTCTATGATGCTCGGCTCACGACGGGCGATAAAACAGCGGCTCCGTCGTTGTCGCTCGTCCGGCGAGCGGAAATCCGCCAGAACAGCGGTGAGGGCTGGGATAATGCGGCTCTGACGCTTTCAACGACGCGTCCGAACGCGAGTGCAGCCATTCCTCCACTCGACACGATCACGGTCGATTTCGAACAGCCCCCTCCGCCGCCACGGCCGATGGCCGCTGCGCCAATGTCGGATGATGCTTCGGTCCGGCGCAAGGAAGTGAGTGAGCGAGACGTTGCGATGGCAGAACTTGCTGCGGCTCCGCCTCAGGCCGTCGAAGCACAACAGGCAAGCGTCATCGCGTCTCCGTTCCAAGCCATGTTTGCGGTGCCTGGGCGGAGCAGCGTTCCCAATACCAACGAAGCAAAGCGTGTTCAGTTGCTGGTGGAGAAGATCGAACCGCAGCTCGGCATCAAAACGGTGCCAAGCGAGGATCCCAAAGCCTTTCTCTACGCGACGCTGCTCGTTCCGGCGGGGACACCGCTCCTGTCCGGACCGGTTGCTCTCTTTCGCGACGGGACGTTCGTTGGCACCGGCGATTTGCCGATCCTGTCTCCCGGCGAAAAGCACGAGCTGGGATTTGGCGCGGATGACCTGATACGGGTGAAACACGCGCTCGTGGAAGAAAAGCGCGGTGAGACGGGTCTGATCTCAACATCGCGGACGGACGTGCGGATGTTCAAGATCACGGTGAAGAACCTGCACGAGCGTCCGATGGCGGTCACGGTGCTCGATCACATGCCGGTTTCGAACAACGCCGATATCAAGGTCGAGCCGATCGGGCGGACCACGCCGAGCAAGACCGATGTCGATGATAAGCGCGGTGTGCTGGCGTGGGATCTGAAGATCGACGCAGACGAGGAGGCGGTGGTCGATTTCGGGTATCGCGTCGTCTGGCCGTCGGCGAAGTCGATCACATACCGATAGGCGCAGGTATCTGAAGCGCTTTCGGGCAGCCCGGTTGGGCTGCCCTTTTTGTTTGTCATGAACGGACGATGGCAAGGAAAACACGTTTTTTCCCGGGGCGTTCCGCGTGGAACAGCCGTCTTGGACGGGTTGCGGCATTCTCAACCTCAGAAGACGCCATTCGGCTCTCCCGTCCCCAGGAGTACTGCCATGACACCGCTCACAACCCTGCTAACCGCTCGTGCCGGCCTCACCGCCATCCTCGCCCTCGGTGCACTCAGTGGCGGTCCGTCCGAGGCGGGCGCCGTTTCCGCCCGGGTCAAGATGGCCTGTGCCGGCGACTACTTCTCGTATTGCAGCCAGCATTCACCGACCAGCCCGGCCGTCAGGCAGTGCATGCGGGCCAACGGACTGAAGTTGTCCGATCGCTGCGTGAGTGCACTCGTCGCGGCGGGTGAAGTGTCAAAGGAAGACGTCTCACGGCGTCAGGCCGCCAAGTAAGTCAAAGAACACCATCGAAATGGGCGGCTGGGGACAGGTCTCCAGCCGTTTCCTCGTCATTGCCGCCAGCGGGCGCCCACGCGGACATCGTTCGCGGTCCAGCTGTTGCCAGGCTGATTGCTGTCGAAGTCGATGGTTTCCCATTGGCCGAAGAGCGTCCAATCGCGATTGAGATAGTATTCGAGCAGAAGCGAGGCTCTGAGCTCCGATTCATTAATTGGGACGTTGTCGTAGTCCTGATCCGTATAGGCGATGCCCGCCGTGGCGATGACGTAGCGGCGGAAGGCATGGCGCGCCTCAAGGCCGATGGTGCGCGATAGGACACCGGCAGAACCGGTCGTATTGGTGTCGAAAATGTCGGTGCGGGCAATGAAGCGGAGCGTCGTGGGATCGCTGAGGCGCCAGGCGACGTTGGCGTCGATCAGAACGCCGTCGACATCGCTCAGACCTGCGTCGCTCGGATTTTGGTTACCGTAGCCGATGCTCATCTCACCGCGAACGATTTGGCCTGTGGAGCCGAAGTCGATGCCGGCGCGGTAGCGTTGGCCATCGCTATCGCGGCTGAAGCCGTCCGAGACAGCAGCGACGTTGTAATCGCGCTGGTTGGCTTCGACTTCGCCAAAGACGGCGAACGTCGGCCGGAATTGCCAAGTGGTCCGGGCGGCTTGGGTGGTGACGATGGTGTCGCGGTCGTCGTTGGTGTTGGTATCGCCGTCGCCGGGGCCAAAATCGATGTCGTCGTAGCCTCCGCGGAGTTGGACCGAGAGGCGATTGAAGCGGTGATTGAAGGTTAAATCCACGCTGTCGGTGGTCACTTGCGCGCGGTCGCCGAATTGGGCCGCATCGATTGCGCCGCGCCCTTCCTGGCGAACATCGTGGGCGATGAGGCCTTGGAAATTCGTGAGGCGGCTCACATCCAGGCGGCCGCGGGCCTCCAGGTTCCAAGCGGCGTCATCTTCGCTCGGGAATTCATCATGGAAGGAGGTGAGGCCTGTCGCGTTGAATTCCAGAGCGTGGACTGCCCAGTTGGAGACGAGGCGAGCTCTTGAGAGAAACTCGGCGGAGACATCGCTGCTGGCCGGTGTCCGGCGGAGGACGTTGGAGGTCGCCTCTCCTGCAATGATGACTTCGGGAAAATAGACGAAACTGCCAATGCGGATGCCAATGGGGTCGTAGGGCTCCTGGATGAAAAGGCGGCGTGGGCGCCGGTCTGTGCGAATGGGATCGATGTCTTCGATCTGGAAAAGCAGTGGGTCGTACCCGGCCGGCGGGTTTTCGAGGGGCGTGTTGAATAGATCGGCGTCTTCCTGTGGACGGCTGTCGATTAATGTGGGGTCGACGCCATCTTGAGGCGCGGGTGGTTCGCCGACCTCAACGATACCGTCGCGCGCAATGGCGTTGGGTTCCTCGGGGAGCGTCAGGTCGCCATCGACGACTGGGATGCGTTCGCCTGGGGCAGGGCGGGCCGTATCGTCGAGCAGCGGGTCGACCGGATCAGCGGTTGGGTCGTCGTCAGGGATAGCGGGGCGCAATTCGGTCGCGGCGAGACGGTCATCGGGCGAGACTCCGGCTGTGATTCGCGACGGCAAGGCGCCGCGGCCGGGCAGCGTCAGGCTGTCGGGTAGCGTCCCTCTGAAGCCAGGTGCCCGGCCTGCATCGCGCTCCTGCGCGTGGGCCGGGATGGCGCACAGCAGAAGTACGCCGAACGCCCATACCGGTACGCGGCGGTCGAAACCACAGGATAACAACTCGGCTCGGAGCACGGGGCGACCTAGCTGGCCCATCGCCCATAGGCGGCGCGGACTTTCAACGACTGCTCTTGGACGCACACACGGCCATTTCATGCTAGGCAAGCCCGGTTAATGCGTCTTTAAGGGCGTCAGCCTTGCACGTGCCAAAGAAAAGCCGAGGATGGAGCGCCAATTCAGTTGCAGGGGCGCCATCGGCTAGACATTCTCGCTCAGGTTTTGAGTTCACAGCAGGGGCTGTCGGGTCATTGTCCGGGGCTTGGGGCTATTTCTTGGATCTTGGGGTGAGCCGTGGCGGGGATCAGCAGGAAATTGAGAGCCATTCCAGGCGGTCGTTCAGAGACGCGATCGGTGATCGCATCCGCCTTGCGGACGCTGGAACTGGAGACGGAAGGGCTCGGTGCGTTGAGGGCCTCTCTCGATAACGGGCTTGCAGGTCCGTTTTCGGAAGCCGTTGCGATGATCAGGAAGGCGCGGGGCCGGGTCATCGTTTCGGGTATCGGCAAGAGCGGGCACATCGGGCAGAAGATCGCCGCGACGATGGCGTCCACCGGTACGCCGGCGTCTTTTGTCCATCCCAGCGAGGCTTCGCACGGCGACTTGGGAATGATCACGCGCGACGATGTCATTCTGGCGCTGTCGTGGTCCGGGGAGACGGTGGAATTAAAGAACATCATCACCTTTTCGCGCCGGTTTTCAGTTCCGATGATCGCCATCACCTCCAATGCCGGCTCGGCGCTGGGCCAGCACTCAGATGTGGTGCTGGAACTGCCGCGCACGAAAGAGGCCTGTCCGCATGGGCTGGCGCCGACGACATCGACGACCATGCAGCTGGCGATCGGCGATTGTCTGGCGGTCGCGCTGCTCGAAAGCCGTGGCTTCACGGCGCAAGACTTCAAGATGTTCCATCCAGGCGGCTCGCTGGGTGCAAGCCTGAAGTACGTCGCGGACTTGATGCACAAGGATGAGCGCTTGCCGCTGGCGCCGCGCGGGCTGCCGATGGGCGAGGCCCTCGTCATCATGACGGAAAAGAGCTTCGGTTGCCTCGGCGTCGTGGACGGCAAGGGAAAGCTCATCGGGGTTCTGACCGACGGCGATCTTCGGCGTCACATGGGCGAAAAGCTGCTGACGGCGACGGCCGGCGAAGTGATGACGCGCAAACCAAAAACGATCTCGCCGACAACGCTGGCGTCAGCCGCGCTCGAAGTCATCAATGCGTCCAGGATTACGGCACTTTTCGTCGTGGACGGCGGCAAGCCCGTCGGGATCGTGCATGTGCACGACCTGCTGCGGGCAGGCGTTGCGTGAGGCTGCGCTAAGCGCGCTGCCGACTACTCTTCCGTGTCGTGCGTGACGACGAGGGCGGTGCCGTTGACGCCCGTCACGAGGACGCGTGTGCCTGCTGGGGCATCTTCGCCTTCGGCCAGCCAAACGCTATCGCCTGCGCGGACCTTGCCGCGGCCTCCCTTGATGGCGTCCTCGACAACAATGATGCGGCCGATGAACTGCGAGCCCGGGGCATTGATATCGGGGTGATGATCGCTCGGGCTGGCGCCCGTCATTCGCTTCACGCCAAAGACGGTTGCGACCGCAATGAGGGCGAAAACAACGAGCTGCACGCCGAATGGGAAGGCCTCGCCCGCTCCCAATGCACCTGCGACTGCAACGAGAAGACCGACGATGAAAGCGGCCAATCCGAACCAGAGGAAGTGAACGCCGGGGACGATCGTTTCAAGTGCCATGAGCACGAGCGCGACGACAAGCCAGCTCCAAAATCCAAGGCTGCTCATGAAGGCGAAAAAGTCTTCCATCTGCGGCGAGTCCCCGGGTTACGAGCGCGGTGTCTTGGGCGCGCCACCGAAGGCTTCGCCCGTGAGCTGGGCAAGGCCGGCGATGGAGCCGATGACCGATGAGGCCTCCAGCGGCATCATGATGACCTTTTGGTTGGGTGCGGAGGCGAGCGATTCCAGAGCTTTCACATAGTTGTTGGCAATGAAGTAGTTGATGGCCTGAATGTTACCGTTCGAGATCGCGTTGGAGACCAGTTCAGTCGCCTTGGCTTCGGCTTCGGCGCCACGTTCGCGCGCTTCGGCATCCTTGAAGGCGGCTTCGCGGCGGCCTTCGGCTTCGAGAACGACCGCCTGCTTTGCGCCCTCGGCCTTGAGGATCGCAGCCTGACGGAGGCCTTCCGATTCCAATATCTGCGCACGCTTTTCGCGTTCCGCTTTCATCTGGCGACCCATGCTGTCAACGAGATCGCGGGGAGGGGCGATGTCCTTGATCTCGATGCGGGTGACCTTGACGCCCCACGCCTCCGTTGCTGCATCGACGACGGTCAAGAGTTTTGCGTTGATGACATCGCGGTTGGAGAGCAGTTCGTCGAGGTCCATCGAGCCCATGACTGTGCGGACGTTGGTCATGGTCAAGTTGATGGTGGCGAGCTCGAGGTTGTCGACCGCGTAGGCGGAGCGGCCGGCATCGAGCACCTGAAAGAACGCGACGCCGTCGACGCGGACCATGGCGTTGTCGCGGGTGATGACATCCTGGCTCGGAATGTCGATGACCTGCTCCTTCATGTTGATCTGACTGCCGACGCGCTCAACGATGGGGATCAGAAAGTGCAGGCCCGGTGGGAGCGTGCGGGTGAAGCGGCCGAAGTTTTCGATGGTGAAGTTGTAGCCTTGGGGCACGACCTTCACGGTGGACCACAGGGTGAAGACCGCAAGGCCGATGAGCAGCAGGCCGAAAATCTGGAAGCCATCAACGTACATGGAAGCACTCCCTTGGGTGGCCCGAGCAAGGCCTAGCGGTTGAAAGGATCAGCCCGAACCATTGCCTACGATTATGAAAAACAAAGTAAACAGAGTGTCTTACCGCCACACTTCTAGGCATGATGTGTGCTCGAATGGTGTCACGGGCCGGTCTGTGCCTGCAACTTAAGGGGCGTCAGGTGAAATTCGGACGTGTTGCCATTGCTCTCCTTGCCGCGATGGTTCTCGTGCGGCCGGGAGTAGCCGATCAACGGTATGCGACCCCGCCGCCGGGAAGTGCGGAGCGCAGTGCTGTGCTCGATGCGGCGCGGGTTCGGGTGGAGAAGGACCTGGGGCAGGCTATCATTTTCCAGGTGAAGACGCTGCGCGTCACACCGGATTGGGCTTTCTTGCACGGCATCCCGAAGCTGGCGGATGGCAAGCCGGTGGACTACTCCAAGTCGATCTATGCGCAAATCGCGGATGACGGCGCATTCAGCGGGGAAGCGGCGGTGCTGCTGGCGCGCGAGGGATCCGGATGGCGGCTCGTAACCTACTCGGTCGGGTTCAGCGATGTGGTCTGGGAAACCTGGGACGAGGAGTTCGGCGCGCCGTCATGGTTGTGGCCCTGACGGACGCGCTCGCAAGCGGTCAGATCCAGCCGGCCAATTCTCGGCGCACTATAGCTTCAAGCACATCGACGCCTTCGTCACTGTCGTTCAGCGCCGGCAGATAGGCGAACTGTTCGCCGCCGTTGTCCTCGAAGATGTGGCGATTTTCACCGTCGAGTTCTTCCAGCGTCTCCAGACAATCGGCCGAGAAGCCGGGCGCGACGAGCGCGAGTTTCTTCACGCCTTCCTTGGCAAGCCGCTCCACGGTCATGTCGGTGTAGGGCTGCAGCCAGGGATCATTGCCGAAACGCGACTGGAAGGTGGTCAGCCAATTTTCCTTCGGCCAGCCGAGTGCTTCGCGCAGCAGGCGTGAGGTTTTCTGGCAGTGGCAGTGGTAGGGGTCACCGCGGTCGAAATACTTCTGCGGCATGCCGTGGAAGGTCGCCACGATCTTCTCTGGCACGAAGTCCAGACCGGCGAGGCTTGCCTGCATCGATTTGGCAAGGCGGTCGATGTAGACGGGATCATCGTGATAAGCCGGGGCGACACGAACGAACGGCTGCCAGCGCATCTTCATGAGCGCGCGGAAGGCCTGGTCGCAGGCCGTTGCCGTAGTGGCGGCGGCATACTGCGGATACAGGGGCACGAGCAGGATGCGCTCGCAACCCTGCTTCTGCAGTTCGCGGATACGGCTCTCGGTCGAGGGGCTCGCATAACGCATCGCCCAGTCGACGATCACCTTGGGATGTTCGGAGAGGCGCTCGGCCAGCTTGTCGGCCTGCGAGCGGGTGATGGTCTTCAGTGGACCTTCATCGAGTTCATTGTTCCAAATGGTCGCGTAGTCGCGTCCCTTGCGGGACGGGCGGACCGTCAGGATGATGAGATTGAGGATCGGCCACCACTTCCACTTCGGCTCCTCGATGACGCGCTCGTCGGAGAGGAACTCCTTCAAATACCGGCGCATCGGCCAGTACGTGGTCCCGTCGGGTGTCCCGAGATTGAGGAGCAAAACGCCCACGCGGCCAAAAGCAACCTGCGGATGCGTTTCCGGCAGGTTGGAGACATCGGCGCGGGGCGGATAAGGCTTCAGCATGGGTATCCAGGTGCTGGAGTGGTTCGATAATCCTCGATACGTGACCCGTAGCGTATCCGATTGCTGCCGACAACGCCGTCGCCTGCGGCAGGTCGCACACGCGACCCGTCGTCGGGGCAGAACGCCTGGGACCAGCCAGATATTCAGTCCGGACCGGCGTCTTTCGCGGGTAGAGGTTGTCCGGAGGATATGATGACTGCTGCGGACGGACTGCGGCGGTGGCGGGCCAAGCTTTTCGCCGCGGGCCACATTTTCAAGATCATCCGTTCCAAATCGGCCGGCGGAAGGGCGTAAAGGCGGCGCGCGAGCGGCTTGGCGGCGGCACGGATTCGAGATTGCTCGGCCTTGGCCAGAGCGCAAATGTGCTGGCGGATGTCTGGCTCAAGCTTGCTGGAATTGTCGCCAGCGAAGTGGGCCGTGACCAGGCTGAGGTCGTGATCCAAGCCGATCAGCTGGGACTGTTCGCGGGCAGCCGCAATGCGGACGTCCATCATCTCAGGCCAGACTTGAACGAGTAGCTGGCAGTGACGCCAATGGTGCTGAAGGGCTTTGCGGAACGTGTGAAACGCTTCGTCATCCTGCGCCCGGTAGGCCTTTTTCAGGGCTTTGCGACCGTCAGCGTAGGTTTCGGCGAAGCCGGCGGCGAGCGTGGAGATATTGGCGCGCTTGACCTTCAGGGCGTGGATGGCGTGTTCCGCGTCATGCAGCCTGCCGATCGCGGCGTTTATGTTCTGGGTCGCCTGGGTGTGCGCAAAGCCGTTGATCGTGCCTGTGCCCAACTCACTCAACGCCGCGGCGAGTGCGGCCTTGTCGTTTGGTGTTTCAGCATCGGCTGCCAAATGCGTCAGCGTTTCGGTCATGACCTCGCGGTCACGATCATGGGAGAGTAAGCGGCCAATGTCACGGAAAGCCAAATCGCAGGTGCGAAAGTCTGCGCGGCTCAGACCGGGCCGAACGAGGCGCAGAATTGACCGGCAACGCTTCAGCGACTTTCGTGTCGAATGGATCGCGCTGCCGCCGTCGTCGAGTACGCCGGACAGGTGGCCGATGGCTCGGCCGATCTGAGTGGACAGAAGGCGCCGGACATCCTTTTCGAGTTCCGCATTGAATTTAACGCGATAGGCCATCATGGACTTGAGCTTGAATTTGTATGGTCGCCGGAGCAAAGCAGCGTAATGTGTTATAATCAAATCTTATTTTGCGACCGACACTAATGCTGCGCAACCGAGTAACGGCGTTAATGTTGCTGCAACATATGGCTGCCGGGGCGGGGGCGGAGCGGGATCGAGCCGCAGCCCGTAGGAACCGCAGCCGACGGATCCGGCCGCTGCTGGTGCAAATCGTCCCCCTGTGACGCGGCGGATCTCTTCGCGCTCGCGGTCCTGGTGCCACCGATCAAGGGCGATGCGGCCAGGGCAGTCGCTGCCGCAGTCTTCGGGCAGGAGTACGGAGACCGCCCAGGTCTGGCGGCCTTCGATGAAAACGCGAACGGCTGTGCCGGCGGCCGTCACCGCCGCTGGCCCGCGGCCCGACGCGTCGGAAAGCTCCAGCAGGTGATCCTGGCCCGTCACGCGCAGTCCGCGGCGCAGGCGCACGGCCACTGCCGTTGTGGGAACAGGGGCGCGGTCTACGACGGTTGCGTTTTCGCTCGGATCCGCACTGGTCGCGTGAATTTGGCGCGACACGACGAGGCGCCATTGTCCGGCGGGAAACCAGCGGCGCAGGGTCGGCACGTCCGTCACACCCTGCAACAGGACGATGTCCGCGTCGACGGATGTAGATGGCTTCGCTTTGACCGGCTCCGAGCGGCGTTCCGAGCCGAACGTCGTGCGCCACTGAGGTGCGGGTGGATCGGCCGATCTGGTGACCTGGTCCGGCATCGTACGGACATCGACGGAGAGGAGGACGAGGGAATCATCTGGTGCCGCCGTCGGTGGGGATGGTGTCGGTGTGGCGGTGGTCGCATCCTGGGCGGCGCTGGGTTGAGCGCACGTCGCCAGCACCACGGCGGACATGACAGCTGAAAGCTTTCGGCGCATAGGTCGGCCTCCGCAGACAACGTGGGCCGCATGGGGCTGTTGAACTGCCGCCTCTCTTTTTGGTCCGATTCTGCCGTATAAGACATCGCTTCAGATACAGAAGAGACGATCGATGAGCGATGCACAGGCCGAACCACCTCAGGTCGCCAGTCTCTGGTGTTCCAGGCTTGCCGTCTTCGCCATCGTGCTGATCGCCGCCACGCTTCTCCTGCACCGATTTTTCGGGCTGCCGACAGCGGTCGCGCTCAATCTCGTGGGCGCGGGCATCCTGTTGGCGGCGGTCGCCGTGCTGCTTGGGGTGATTGCCGCGATCGGCGTGTGGCGGACGGGCCGCAGCGGCGCGGCGCGCATCGTTCTGGGCATGTCGCTCGGGCTCGCTGTTCTTGCCCTACCGGTCACAATCGTGCTGGCGGCGCGGGCCTATCCCACGATCAATGACTTGACGACGGACGTTCGCGATCCGCCCGCGTTTCAGGCGCTGGCGCCGTTGCGCAGCGGGATGGCCAATCCGGCTGCGTATCCGGGCGAGGCCTTTGCCGCACGGCAGGCGGCGGCCTATCCCGATCTTGTTCCGCTCGACGTCAATCGTCCCGCTCCTGAGGTTTTTGATCTCGTGATCGATGCCTTGAAGCGGCTTCAAATGTCGATCGTGGCAGAGCAAGAACCGACGGATGAAAATCCGATCGGTCGCGCGGAGGCGGTCGACCGCACGCTCATTCTCGGCTTCTACGACGACATTGCCGTGCGCGTGACGCCGGTTGGCGATTTGTCCGATCCGAGCGCGCGGATCGATCTCAGGTCATCGTCGCGCTACGGGCGGTCTGACTTCGGCGCCAATGCGCAGCGGCTGCGCAGCATCATGCGAGAAATCGTGGCGCGCCTGGAAGCGACGGTGCCCGCGCCCGGCGAAGTGCCGAGTGCCAACAAAAGAACACTCAAGCCGGGGCAAAGCGCTGATCGAGAGAAAGGGGTCCGTCGCAAGTCACCAGACGACGGTCCGCCAGGTACTCGACGTGCGCAAGAACGGAAAGCTCCGCCGCCTTGATGAGGCGTTTGTCGATCGTGCTGTAGACAATCGCCACGACCTCGGGGATGCTGGCTGCACCAGCGCGGATCGCAGCGAGGATCGCCTGCTCGCGCCACTGCCGATGGACGAGATAGGCCTTTACCGTTCGCAAGGGCTTTTCCAGCCGGCCACCATGACCTGGAAGATAGAGCCGGTCGCGCCGCTTCAAGAGCAATTCCAACGAGCCGATGTAATCCGACATGCGACCTTCGGGTGGCGCGATGACCGTTGTATTCCAGGCCATCACATGATCGCCGGAAAAGACCAGGCGTTGGCCCTTGAGGCCGAGGCAAAGATGGTCGGGGGCGTGGCCGGGCGAATGGAGGACTTCGAGCGCCCAGTCCGCGCCCTCGATCTCGTCGCCGTGAGCGATGCGCATGTCGGGCGCAAACGCATGATCGACGAACTCTTTGCCGGACGGCATGTGAGCGGCCTCTGTCCGCGTCCGCTCACCGCCACGACCGAAAGCGAGGATCGGGGCACCGGTGGAAGCCGCCAGAGCGGGTGCGCCGTCGCTATGGTCGCGGTGGGCGTGGGTGATGACAATGTGGGTGATCGGGCGTCCAGCGGCGGCGGCGAGAATGGCGGCGCGATGGGTTTCGTCCTCAGGCCCCGGATCAATGACGGCGAGCCCTGTCGTGCCGACGAGATAGGTATTGGTGCCGCGAAATGTGAACGGGCTGGGATTGGGTGCCACGACGCGCACGACACCTGGCGCCATGGGCTCGGGGTGGCCGTAGCGGAACGACATCGACGTTTTGAAGGGGATCTCGGTCAAGGCAGGCCTCGCTCGCGGCGCGGGACGCACAGTGGCATGAATGGACCGTGTGGCCCAACGGCATGCAACAGCGCAGGGGCTCGGCAAGAAAGAATGGGCGGCAACGAGGAATGGTCGGAGCGAGAGGATTCGAACCTCCGACCCCTTGCTCCCGAAGCAAGTGCGCTACCAGGCTGCGCTACGCTCCGACCGGTGCCGCCTCCATCGAACGTCGCTCCCAGAGAGGAGCGGCAGGACGGGGCGAGCGAGCGTGTCCGCGATGGCCTCAGTGTGGGGCCAAAGTGCGGGCGGGAGCGCTTTATAGCCATCCGGCTCCTTGGCCGCAAGCATTACCAAGGGGTGCGTTTTCCAGCGGCATGATGTGCCGGGCCGAACGGGGGCGTTGCTGGCGGACCGCTCCGCCAGTATGGTGCGCGCCGCGCGGTGTCCGCACCGCCGGTTTTGGGGCGTAGCCAAGTGGTAAGGCAGCGGATTTTGATTCCGCCATGCGGAGGTTCGAACCCTCCCGCCCCAGCCAACCAGTCCCCCGGTGGACCGATCGCAGCCGTGTTGTCCTCGAACCTGCCGTCCTTTGCGGGTTGCGGGCACGGTGGATCAGCGGCGCAAATGCCCCGTATTCGCGGCGCGGTATCGGCCTCGCCGTTTCTCCTGATCCGACACAGAGAACAGTCTCCAGATGGGAATTTGGGCGGTCTCGGCCTTCGAATTCTCTGGTCGGCAATTTTCCGGTTGGCAGGTTAGCCCGAGAACCCGAGCTGCTGGCGCTGAGCGGACCAATCGAGGGCGAGGGTCGTCCTCTTGATAAGCCGATCCAGGCTGAGGTCGGCTGGCTGGTGGCCTTCAAGGATGGCGGTCACAATGCTCGGCGCTAGGAAGGCAAGGGGCAGCATCAGCTGGGCGTAGGACGCCGGGATCTTCTCGCGCCGCGCAATGACCGTGATGTCGGGAGCAGCTCCGGTCTTCAGATCGCGCAACCAACAATGCGCGCGGGCGATGGCCTTGATCAAAGTCTCATCGACGTTGGCTCGCTTAGGAACACCTGCTCGAATGATCAACTTTTGCTCGACGCCTCGCTTCGTGACTCTTATCGGCAAGATAAGCTGGGCAGAAGATAGCGCATCATCCGGTTGTGATGGTGGTTCAACACTGAGAGCTTTGTGGATCGCGCTTCGATGAAGTGTGATTGAAATTTGAGTATCGGAGATCACAACTTTCGAGACGGTCTCGCCAACCAACTTCTTATTTTCGTGCGGTCCATGGTGGTCGAGACGCTTGGCGAGGGCAACAGCAGAGTTGATAATGCGTTCGACGTGAGCTGGATTGGGCCTGCTCGAGAGACAGAAATTCAAGCAATCCATTGGCATCCGTTAAAGTCGATTGTAGCGCAGCAATGACCGCGCCCTCGATCTCGACAGCTGGGATGCGCCATCTCGTGCTGGCGCCGTCGTTCACAGTACCACTCTGCTTGGTGATCAAAGCGCGCGATACGTAATAACGATAGCGCCGCCCGGACTTGACCGCGTGGCTTGGCGTCAGTCGTTGACCCGCATCGTCAAAGATCAGACCGGCTAGAAGACTGGGCTCGGCTGCGTACGTGCCGTTGCGTCGTTCAACCCGATGGTCCGCGAGCATCTGCTGGACACGATCCCATTGTGTGCGGTCGATGATCGGCTGATGTAGCCCTGGGTATGGCGTGCCCTTGTGAACCGCCATACCGATGTAAGCTTGGTTCGTCAGCATTAAATAGAGATTGCCACGCGTGATAGGCCGATTGCCCGATGCGTGCCCGCTCTGACTGATCCGGTGCGGCGAACGGATGCCACTCCGAGAAAGCTCATCGGCAAGCGTGTAGACAGAACCTAGATCGAGATAGCGTCGGAAAATCATCCGAACGATCTCGGCTTCTGCTGGCTTGATGACGAGCGCGCGATTTCTAACCTCGTAGCCCAACGGCACGGTCCCGCCCATCCACATGCCTTTCTGACGGGACGCCTTGATCTTGTCGCGGATGCGCTCGCCAGCGATCTCACGCTCGAATTGTGCGAACGACAGGAGCACGTTCAACGTCAGCCGACCCATCGAGGTGGTCGTGTTGAACTGCTGGGTGACTGAAACAAATGAAGCCTGATGCGCGTCGAGAATGTCGACGATCTTGGCGAAGTCGGCCAGCGAACGCGTCAGGCGATCGACCTTGTAGACGACGATTACATCGACTCGTCTGGCTTTGATGTCGTTCATGAGCTGCGCCAAGCCCGGGCGTTGCATGCTGCCGCCCGAGAACCCGCCATCGTCGTATGTTTGGGCTAGAGCCTTCCAGCCCTCGTGCTTTTGGCTGGCGATGTAGGCTGCACAAGCTTCTCGCTGAGCGTCGAGAGAATTGAAGTCCTGCTCCAAGCCGTCCTCGGAAGATTTCCGCGTGTAGATGGCGCAACGGACGACGCGACGGTCAGCCATCCTTAGCACCACGCTTCTTTTTGAGACCGAAGAACACCGGGCCATTCCATTGGGTGCCGGTGATTGTGCGTGCAATGGCAGTTAGGCTGCGATAGGTCGTGCCGTTCCAGACATACCCTTTGTCTGTGGCCATCACCTCGTGGGTGGTCCCGTGCCACTCGCGCAGCAGACGGGTGCCCGGTTTAATCTTCGGAGATGTAGCCTGCACAGGTTTGCCATTCGTGATGCTTGAGAGCTGGCGCTGGATCGCTTGCGATAGACCGCCGAAAGCGCGCTCTTGCAACGCGTACGCAATTCCCTGCGCCATGAACTTCGGGCTGGCGTACCGAGGCGGAGCGGATTTGAAGACCCGGTGCCATTCTTCCACAAGCTCCACGCGCGAAGCGTTTTCCAGCGCGCGGAGCCGTTCGTACAACTTCGTATTGGATGCCATTGTCGATCGCGCCTAAAATATCAGGCGATGCGATAGCGGCGATCCTCGCCGTCACGGCACTCGGACTTGGCCGTCAATCCATGACGTTTTCGCAATGAGCCAGCGAGGAAGCCTCGGACTGAATGTGCCTGCCAACCGGTCGCGTCCATCATTTCAGCAAGCGTGGCTCCGCGCTTCGATTTGAGCAGACCGAGCAACGTAGCGCTCTTTGTTCCGGGTCGCGCGGAGGGTGCAGGCATTACCGGTTTCGAAGTTTCGAGAATAGCATTTGCTTTGCGGGGGCGGGGCATGACGGCCGTCTCCATTCGGAAGCGCCGGCCCAGTGCCGGTGCTCGCACCACCCAAAGCCCCGGAGGTACTCCGAGGCGGTGGGAAGGAGACGCGGTTGCGTCATGACGGTCTTAGCAATGCTCGAATTGCGGGCGGGTTCAAGTCATTTGTGCTCGAATGATAGCGTCAAATTCGAAGAAGAATATCAATCGGCAAGGTCAGCATTGC
>CAVZTR010000012.1:0-541977 GCA_963778225.1 uncultured Alphaproteobacteria bacterium | reverse complement strand
AATGCACGCACGGCGCTGCATTTTGAACAATGAATATTCGCGGAACTGATGTTCGCCCGCTGTGTTATAGCGACTTGTATTTGAGCGGGCGGGAACATCCAATGGAAATCAAAGTGTCATGCCGGCTGTGCTACGACATTCCTGTAGCAACTGCCTTTATCTTTCAGATTGAAGCCGCCAAGGCTGACGCTCAGATTATCAACAACGAAGTGCTGACACTGCCACCCGGCGCGAAGTTCGACACCTATTGCGATCCGGTCACGATGACTCGCAAGTTTCGCACGGTCCTCGGGCCAGGTGCTGTGCAGGTCTTGTACAGTGCCAGCGCAGATGTCGGTGGGAGTGAGTTTGATCCCGATAGCGTCCTGGAATTTGATTTCATGGACCTGCCACTTGAATATCTGGAGTACCTGTCCCCCAGCCGGTATTGCCCGTCCGATACTTTTACAAATTTCGCACACACTACATTTGGTCAACATCGCCGCGGCCATGTACGTGTCACCGCGATTTGCGATTGGATTTTTGCGCATGTCACCTATCAAAGCGGCAGCACCGGGCCAAACACAACTTCAGCAGAGGTGTTTCACGGCCGAAAAGGGGTCTGTCGTGACTTCGCTCACCTCGGCATATCCCTCTGTCGCGCGCTTGGTATTCCAGCGCGATATGCCAGCGTTTATGCAGATCGTTTAAGCCCACAGGATTTCCATGCGATCTTCCAGGCTTACCTGAATGGTCCCAAGGGTGGCGAATGGTTTGCATTCGATGCCAGCCGCATGAGCTCCGTCGACAGCGTCGTTAGGATCGCGGCCGGTCGCGACGCCGCGGATGTTGCATTCGCCTGGCCGCAGGGAGAAGTATCTTTCGAGCCTCCGGAAATTCAAGTTGAGGCGCCGAACCGCGGGACCAATGAACGGACATCGTTGGCGGTGACGGCATAGTGAGTTCCCCTCACCCATGAGTTGCCATCTCACCATCCGACACACAACTGAGTATAGCTACCGTGAGCCAGTTGGCTTCGGTGTACACCGTATGATGTTCCGGCCCCGCGATAGTCACACGCTCCGTCTTCTAAATACAAACCTGACGATCTACCCCCAGCCCGAGCGGATAAGGTGGACTTATGATGTCTTTGGTAACTCTGTGGCCCACGCCGAGTTTGGAAAGCGAACTTCCAATAAGCTGATATTTCAAAGCGAGATTGACATCCTCCACTATGAAACACCGCAGCCAACACAGCTTTTGCTGGAGTCGGCAGAGCGCTTTCCATTCTCGTACACCGACGACGAGAAGCCGGATTTGTTTCCCGTGATGGCGCCTCAGTTAGACAGTCACTCGGACGTTGTCGGCGAATGGGCCCGGTCTGTCGTGACAACTGCCAACGGCAAAACCTTGGCGATCCTTCACGCCATGATGGACGAGTTGCGCAGCACCATCACTTACAAGAGGCGATCCGCACTGGGTACACAGGCGCCCGCTGAGACATTGGCACTCGGAACTGGTACGTGCCGAGATTTCGCGTGGCTGATGATTGAAGCGCTCCGTTCGCTCGGATTTGCGGCGCGTTTTGTAAGCGGTTACATCTATTCGCCCACCTGGACAGCTTCACGTGGCGGAGGCGCGACCCACGCCTGGGTGCAGGTGTACTTGCCAGGCTGCGGTTGGATTGAGATGGATCCCACCAACGGCATATTCGGAAACCGTGATCTTATCCGTATCGCGGTAGCGCGGAATCCTAGCCAAGCGAGGCCGCTATCTGGATCCTTCATCGGTGAACGCGGCTGCCATCTTGGGCTAACGGTATCTGTGGTAGTAGAGAACGCTGACCCGGCCGCAGTCGCCTATTAGACTGCCGTAGGTACTGTCGCGATTAAGTTACGACAATCGCCGTCAATTCACAGAGCTTCGACTTGACGCTGCCGCGCGGAGGTCGCCGACGGCTACAAGGCGATGGATGAGCGCCGAGCCATCAAAACCTTGCTCACCATATGAACAGTAGAGCCAGGACGCCCGTGCCACGACTTCTACTCGGCAGCTACCTCATTGCTCTGTTTGCGACGGGCACAGCGCAAGCCGCACAACAATTAGGACAATGGAGCGCCGACATGCTGATCAAGCGTAGCGAGGATCAACCCTCTCAGAAAGGACCTCAGGATTGGTTTACGGGGCAGGTGCGGATCGACCCTTTGCACACAGCCACTGAACCCGCCCACGTCGGCGCTGCGTCCGTGACCTTCGAGCCGGGCGCGCGCACGGCTTGGCACACGCATCCACTGGGGCAGATGCTGATCATCGTCTCCGGCGTGGGTTGGGTGCAACGGGAAGGCGGGCCGGTTGAAGATGTGAAAGCCGGTGACGTCGTGTGGTTTCCACCCGGCTTGAAGCATTGGCACGGCGCCACGCCGACGAAGGCCATGACCCACATCGCTATTCAAGAATTGCTCGATGGCAAAGCCGTCGATTGGCTAGAGCACGTTAGCGACGCGCAATACGCTCGATAGCGGCGATCGATCGCGAGTTTTTCGACTACTACCGCACACCGCGCGGCCAGCATCCGCGTTCTACGACCGCGTTCTGGAAGGCAAGCGATGCCTCAATGTCTCTGTTCTGGTCCTATCAGCACCTCCACTGGATTTCCCCGCGTCCGGTTCTCTTCATTACGGGTTACAAAGCACACTCGCGCAATGCAGCGAGCACGCCTACAAGCTCGCCGCGGAGCCAAAAGAACTTTTCATTGTTCCGAACTCCGGCCATGTCGATCTCTACGACCGAGTGGACCTTATCCCGTGGGACAAGCTGAAGATCTTCTTCAATCAACATCTTGGTTCTTAGCAGCCGGCCCTTGCAAGCTGGATCAAATGACATGAACCCGATTTACGATCTTAACGACCAGGTCGCCCTGGTCACCGGCGCCGGCAAAGGCATGGGTCTCGCAACCGCTCGCATGTTTGCCAAAAACGGGGCTTCGGTCGTTCTGGCAGATCTCGACGGCGAGCTTGCCACGCACAAGGCCGCCCGTATTGACAGCGAGGGCGGCACTGCGATCGGCCTTACCAGCGATGTCTTCGACGAGAAGCAAGTTGCCGCGATGGTTGATCTCCGGCGCGCAATCTGGATGATGCTGCTCGGGTGGCAAAGCCAAGAGCGGCTTCAAGGTTGGCAGTCGCAGCTGCTGTCGCCGACACGTTCGATTTTGCCGCGATCCCAGAAGACTGGAGCGAACCCGCCGCCGGGCGTTCGGAAGTTTGTTGTCTGCCCCTGGTAGAGGCGCGCGGCTAGAAGTTGCACGGCGCCGTCATAAGCGTAATTGCGAATGTCCACTTTCATGGCATGGCGCTGGCCGTCTACGACAATGGTTCGCGTGCTGGGCGCAGCGAAATCCTGCGCGACAAACGCGCCGTCCAGGATCATCTCCCAGGTAGTTCGCGTGAGCTTGTCACCCCGGTAGGCGGCCTTGCCTCCGAATCCGGACGCGGGTTTGAAGAAAAGAGCCGCGCGGCGCGCCCAAAGATCGTTCGCTCTGTCGCGGGTCACCATAACGGTCTGAGGAATACCCGTTTGCAGCGTGTCGATGTCCTGTTGCTCGGCGCCCCAGCTCTGTAACAGAGTGGTGTCGGTCAAACGGACGAGATTGCTTTTGTCCGCGAACATGGCGTGCGCCCAGGGGTTGGGCGTCACCACGACATCATCCGCTAGATACGCCGCCCGCAAAGCCGCGTGTTCCGGTGCGGCGAGGCGAAAATCGGTCAAGCGATTGTACACAAGATCGATGGGCGCGGTCCCGAACCAAAGCTTGCCGTCCCGATAGGCAAGGTCGCTTGGCGCGGCGATGACTGCATCGATCCCATTTCGACGGAACATACGCTCGAAGAGAACAAATTCTGGATAGAGGTATTGAGAGCGTGGATCGGCGTCGACGATCGCGATCCGCGTGAGCGGCGCGCTGCCGCGTTGGCGGCGATATTCGGAGCGAAAACTCTCGAGGACGGCAGCTTCAAATCGGTCCACTTCGCCGCATTCTGGCACGAACGCTTCAACTGGAGCGCAGCACGCTTTTTGAGCGCGTGCGACGAAGGCGTTGATCAATGCGCCTCCTGCGTTCGTGTTGATCTCGATGAGTTTGGGGCCGTCTTGGCTTAAGTGGAAGTCGTAGCCCATAAGCACGCCGATCGCGCCCGGGTGAAAGCGAACGATCGGGTCGTCACAGTCTTGCACGCTAGCGATATAGCCCGGCAATTTGGCAACGCGCTCAATGGCGTGAATGACCTCGGCCATGCCCGTGGCATGTTCGGCACGCATGAATAAGGGAATGTTCGAGATGAGGGTGGGATGGGAGGCGAGCAGATCCCGACAGAATTGGGCGTCGCCAACTTCGGCTTCTAGCGCGCGGCACAGGGCCAGCCTATCCAGTGAAACGCATGTGCAGTCCGCGTTGAGCATCTCCGGGTTTAATGTCATCGCGCGATCCTGATTTGCGTGAGGACTATGACACTTTCCGTTCAACTCGGAAAAACATATGTCTCAACCACTAAGGTAGGTTGCGATAACGTCATTCCCATAGCCCCAGGTCGTCCCACTTTTCCCGTGGGATCTCCGGACCGATTTCGTAGGTAAAGGATTTTGCCTTCACAAGATCCTTCGATACCGCACAGGTAAACGTCAAGGCATACCATCGGTCCTTGGCATGCACCGCAGCACCCTTTGCGATGACCACTGTTCCATCGAGCTCTGCGGGATTAAGAATGCTGGTCTTCAAACGATCCGCCTTAACGAGGCGCTTGTCCTGGCGGATTTGATCGATACCTTTGACGATACAGGCTTGGCGGGCTTGCTCCTCTGGTGGGAGCTTGAGCAGCGACTCCTCCAATGACCCGGCGCCTGCAGCGGCCGGGGCGCAGATCAGGAGCACGGACATGATTTGTCTCAGTTTCATATGTCGATCCTTGCGAAGCGCGTTCATCGAGGAGTAGCCGGTTGTAAAAGACGTAGCCAACCAAACAAGGGTGCACAAAATTGACCGCGATAAGGAAAGCAACGGTCGGGAGTGAGCATTACGCTCCGTCGACTCTCGTTGATGGCGACCGCCATTGACTGATCGCGTCTTCGGCGGTCGCGGCGTAGCGCACCAGCGGCCGGCGCAGTCCAGCAGCCAGGAGTGTGCGCCGAACAGATTGCCGAGCCCCCGCGAAGTAGACGCTCGTGCCCGTTTGATGAAGCTTGTCCACGAAGCCTTCGAGCGACCTCGCTGCGGTCGTGTCAACGAGCGGGACATCGGTGAAGTCGAGGACAAAGACTTTGGGGTGCTCACCGATCCGATCGAGCACGGCACTCACGGTCGCAGTTGCACCAAAGAAAAAGGCGCCGCTGATCCGGTAGACCAAAGCGTCTCCATCGAGCCTGCTGGGATCGTAGATCGAGCGTTGTGCCCCTTTGGTGTCGGCAACGTCCTCGCTGATGAGTTGGCCGCCGCCTTCAATCTCGACTGCCTCAGCCATGCGGTGCAGAAACAGGAATGCACCCAGCGTGACGCCTGTCGCGATAGCAACGGTGAGGTCGGCAAAGATCGTCAGCAGAAACGTCGCCAGAAGAACGGTGGCATCGCCCCAGGACGAGCGTAGCAGCCCGGCAAATTCCTCCTTCTCGGCCATGTTCCAGGCGACAATCGCGAGAACGGCACCGAGAGCCGCTAGTGGGATGAAGCTCGCAAGCGGCGCAGCGACCAGCATGAAAAGCAGGATGTAGAGCGCATGCATCATTCCGGCGACGGGGCCATGCGCGCCGGCACGGATGTTCGTCGCCGTGCGAGCAATGGTACCGGTCACGCACATGCCGCCAAAGGTCACCGCAGCCATGTTGGCCGCGCCCTGGGCCACCAGCTCGCAGTTGGACCGGTGCTTTCGCCCCGTCATTCCGTCGGCAACGACGGCCGAGAGAAGCGACTCGATCGCGCCGAGAAGCGCAATGGTGATGGCATCGGGAAAGACAGCGCGGATCTTTGCGAAATCAAATGCGGGAAGCGATGGCGCAGGAAGTGTCTGTGGGATGCCGCCGAACCGCGTCCCGATCGTTGCCACATCGAGTTGGAAGAGCCCGGTCACAGCAGCGGAGACCGCCACCGCGACGAGCAGGCCGGGCCATTTTGGGCGAAACCAGCGCAAACCGACGATGATTGCAATTGCGAGAACGGACAGGCCGACGGTGGCAGGCTTCACCGTCGCGATACTCTCACCGATGGCAACCAGTTTAGGGATGAGCTGCCGCCGGTTCCTTGGCGATGTCGAGACCGAGTAGTTCCTTCACCTGACTAGCGAAGATGATGACGGCGATACCGGCGGTGAACCCGACCGTGACCGGAAATGGAATGTACTTGATGTACGTCCCGAGCCGGAGAAACCCGACCGCCATCATCATCATCCCCGCCATGAGCGTGGCCAGCACGAGCCCGTCATAGCCGTGGCGTTCGACGATGGTCGCGATGAGGACGATGAAGGCCCCGGCGGGGCCACCGATCTGGAAGCGGCTGCCGCCAAGCGCCGAAATCAAGAAGCCGCCGATGATCGCCGTGTAGAGACCTTTATCGGGAGAGAGCCCTGAGCCGATGGCAATCGCCATGGACAGCGGCAGAGCGACGATCGCAACCGTCAGACCAGCGATCGCATCGGCGCGAAAGTCGGTCCAGCCGTACCCCTCTCGCAGCAAGGTCACGAGCTTGGGTGTGAACAGCTCCGCGAACGTTGGCTCTGGCTCGCTTGCGAGTCTGAGGTGCAGACATATCCAAGAGATCCGTCTCCTTGTGACAAGGAGCGGCGGGATCGTCGGCCAGTGGTGTCGGCGGTCGCCGTCGCAGTTTGCTTTATTTGAAGCGCGCGAGCAGCCCCTTCTTGCGCAACGTTGCACGCGGGTGCTCAATTGCTTTTACTCTTGCGCCGACCTTGAACCTCACCCCTCGCCCCTGTCCGACGCTCGGCGTGTTCTCCGCAATCAGCTCGATACCCGCGAGTTCGAACGCTGCGATGACTTTGGTCAACGTGTCGACCACGCCCCGCACATTCCCTTCGCTGGCCTCCATCCGCTGAATGGTTGGCAACGAGACGCCTGCGAGATCCGCCAAAGTCTGCTGGTCGATTCCCAGAAGAGCACGTCCAGCGCGCATTTGAGCAGATGTGATCATTGAAGACTCGTTTATAATCCCATGAACAATAATAGACCTTACAATCATCATAAAAGCAATAATAATAAGGAATGATGTTTTGTACATCACTTGCTACTGGATGCTCGTTAGCACTAGGGACTCCGCAGCCTTAGGCTAGGCGCCGACGGCAAGTGTGCTATGGGCGCCGATCTGACTTGTTCGCAAGCGCGATAGCTTGGAATGATCGCGCACGTCTCTGTTGTGCGAAGTCGCCTCGATCTCGTGCAGCAATTCTCGAGGCAATCCACTCTTCAACCTCGGACTCCAGGAACGCTATTCGTTGTCGTCCAATCGGCACCGGTCGCGGGAAATCGCCCTGGTTGATCTTGCGGTACAGCTGAGTCTTCGAGAGACAGATTCGTTCTAGCAGTGAGGCCATAGTGATCAGGCGCTCTGGCATCGAGACCTCCCGTCTAAGGTACGATGCTATTCAGGGCCCTTGGGTCCCTATTGCGAACCAGTTCTTCGTCTCAGCGCTACCGGTCAGTTTCGTGCCGAGCCGCTGCCCGGGTAGCGCTGGGGTAGCGGAAATCTCGGTTTTCGGTGGAACACGGCGATACTTGACGGTGCTCACTGAAACAGGCGCCGAAAACGCCAGCTACGGCAAGACGTTACCCCATGGCGTTCCCTGGAGTTCCGCGCCCTGCTGTTGGTAAGGGAGAGGTCGAGAGTTCAATCCCCTCCGGCAGCACCAGATTATCCAAACGAAAACATTGGCTTGAGTGCGCTGCGAATTGCGCGCGCGTGCCCCGGGGTAGCGGAAATGCAGTCAGCGCCGCCGCATCTAGTGATATCGCCGATCCGAAAAAGCCCATCCCCTATCGGCTCGAGTTTCTTGGAAAAGGGGGCGGCACGTCACCAGCGAACATCATACCTCCCCAATCAACAGGCAAAGATTGGCCGGCGCGGTTTTACGGCGCCGGCACGGAAACTTCTGGGGGAGACGATCTCAATGAAAATGACATCCGCGGTTCGAACAGCGCTGGTTGCGCTCATCGCCGTCGCCGCATCGTCGACGAAGAGCCTTGCGGACAGCGGGTACGTCACGCTCACAATCTACAAAGCCGGATGGGTCATTGGCGGTTCGGGAGGAAGCGGCACTCTTAAATTCCGCGGCAGGACTTATGGGCTGTCGACCGGCGGCTTGGACTACGGTCTCGTCTTTGGCGGTTCGAAGACGGTGCTGCGAGGCCGCGTGACAAACATCGATCGGCCGTCCGATGTTGCGGGCGTTTACGGCGCAGCGGGTGCAGGACTTGCGGTGGGTTCCGGGGCGCGCGCAATCGTATTGACCAATCAGAAGGGCGCCGTGCTGGAACTGAGCGGCAAGCAGGTTGGGCTATTGGCGAACTTGGACCTGAGCGGACTTGCGATCACGCTGAAATAGGGTTGATCAGCTTCTCAGCACGGGCTCGTTAATGAAGCCGGCGTGCTCGGCCAATATCGCTGGTGTTACGCCGATCAAACTTTTGTCGCGATCTCCCGACGCGCCAAAACATCGTGCACTCACGAAGATCAAAAAAACGTGATGCGGTTCAAGACGTTGCTCTACGGTTTTTCGGAGTGCGGCGCCGGCCCTTTTGATAAATGGAGGCCGAGAGTTTAATCCGGTCCGGCTGCACCATCCTAAATCTCCGTCGCAGCCAGCATTTCCTACCGGCAACACGGCAGCGGCAGGCAGCCTGCGGTAACCGATCTCCATGGCCATCTCGGCAGGTCGGGATCGCCGTGCTACATCGTGCGTTTAACTCGGACCCGATTGAACGAGGCCCGCGCGGCCTGGGGTGCCGCCGATGCAATCCACTGCCCGAATGACTACGTAGACCTCGCACGACAAACGATAGCGCCCCCTGGAATCTGGCATCACATGGCAAGCAAAACGACCAAGCTGATAACCGCGCCTCCCCCTTTGGTGGCCCGCCCGTCCCGCGCCGAGGCCGAAGCCGCCGTGCGCACTCTCATCTCCTGGGCAGGTGACGACGTCACACGCGATGGCCTGCACGAGACGCCCTCGCGCGTCGTCCGCGCCTATGAGGAGTACTTCCGCGGCTACGAGCAGGATCCGGAAGAGATTTTGAACAAGACCTTCGAGGAAATCGAAGGCTACGATGAAATGATCGTGCTCCGCAGCATTCGCTTCGAGAGCCATTGCGAACACCACATGGCGCCCATCATCGGTCGCGCCTGGGTGGGTTACATTCCAAACGGTCGTGTCGTCGGCATTTCGAAGCTCGCGCGCGTCGTCGAAGCCTATGCAAAACGCCTGCAGATTCAGGAAAAGATGACGGCGCAGATCGCGAACGCCATCGATACCGTCTTGAAGCCCCAGGGCGTGGCGGTCGTCATCAAGGCTGAGCATCAGTGCATGACCGCGCGCGGCGTGATGAAGCCCGGCACCGATCTCGTGACCAGCCGGATGCTCGGCATTTTCCGCGACAACTCGATCACGCGGCAGGAATTCCTGTCGATGGTCGACTGATCGGACTGTTCTCAAAAGGCCAGACGGGCGCTGCGCTAACGTGGCGCCCGTCTGCTATTTGATGAGCAATTCCGGGCGATATTCGAAGTGCATGGTGTCGTAGTGATACCAACGGCCGCCCCAGATGAACCCGTGCTCTTCGAAAATCCGCACGATCTCGACCGGAATGTCATTCTTCCAGCGATACCGGCCCGCGGCGTCCGGCTTCGACCAACGCCAGTAATGCGCATGCTTCAAGGCGATATCGATGGCGATGCCGTGGCCATGCGTCGATAGCCGCTCCGTGCCCGCGATGACGCGGCACGCGTAGGTTCCGGCAACCGGCTTCAGATAAACGTCGAACGTTCGCGGCAATCGGTCCAACTTCGCCGAAACCGCCCGCAATTGTTCAGCCACGCCGTTTATGCGCGTGACCTTGACTGTCGTCTTGCCGCGTGACGGCATCCACGCGACATCGACGAGGTTTTTCGTGACCTCGCCTTTGCGGCAGTTGCCATACATCTTATCGAAAAAGGCTTCGGGCCGGGCGCGCCCCGGATCGGCATCCAATGGCGGTGGTGAAGGATCGCCGTCAGGGTATGCGATCGCGAAGATGTCCTGCAGATCAGGAGAGCTCAGCAGTTCGTCGAACGACTTTGCCCCTCGGCCGTCGTCGATCGCCGTGCGAGTGCCGTCCCGCCACACGACCTGGCCGTCCGCCACGCCGACGATGTGATCGGGATATGCCATCTGCAACCGACGTCCCGCCTCCTCGGGGCTCACGCCGTCCGCTCGCGCGCCAAAGACGGCAAACGATGAACCCACCGCGAAAACCATTAAGTATCTGATGAACATCAACGAATTATCGCATCCCTGGCCTGGATCAGCGCGCCCGCTTTTCCTTTACCCCACAAGAACACCTGCTACAGTGTCGCTCAAGCAGCAGCCAGTTGAAGCCTGATGAGAAGTCCGCGCGCCGGTCACGGCAAAACGCGGTCTGGACCAGGTTCTGGGGATCGAGAACGTGAACGGTTTCGCCGACGAGCCGGAGAAGGCTGGACCAGCACCCCAGGGGAACGACCCCTCGCGGTCCCCCGCGTTCAATGATGCCCGACGCTTTCCCGATCGTTTCCCAACAGACTCCCGCGGTCCGGTCTATGGCGCGCTAGATCTCGGCACAAATAATTGCCGTCTCCTGCTCGCACGGCCGTCGCGCCGCGGCTTCCGGGTGGTGGATGCGTTTTCCCGCATCATCCGGCTCGGCGAGGGTGTATCCCAGTCGGGACGACTCTCCGACATAGCCATGAACCGGACCATCGATGCGCTCCGGATCTGCGCCCAGAAACTGGAACGTGCTGGCACCCACCGCGCTCGCCTCGTTGCCACCGAGGCCTGCCGCTCCGCCGTCAATTCGAGCGATTTTCTCTCCCGCGTCAAAGGCGAGATCGGCCTCGATATCGAAGTTCTGACGCCCGAAGAGGAAGCGATCCTCGCCGTCGCCGGCTGCGCCACGCTGATCGATACGAACGTCGACTATGCACTCGTCTTCGACATCGGCGGCGGATCGTCGGAACTTGTCTGGATCGATTTGCGTCGTATCTCGGGCAGCGGGCAGCACGCCGCCAGTCGCATCATCGATAGCGTCCGCCGGGGCAACGGCCAGTCGGTGTGGACGTCGCTTCCGGTCGGCGTCGTCACACTCGCTGAACGGTTCGGCGGTTGCGAGGTGACGCCCGATGTCTTCGAGGCGATGGTGACCTACGTGGCAGCCCTCATCGCACCCTTTGAAGAGCGGCACGGATTCCGCAAACGCATTTCCGGGAGCGCGGTTCACTTTCTTGGAACATCCGGAACGGTCACCACGGTCGCAGGCATCCAACTCGGCCTGCCGCGATATGATCGCAGCAAAGTTGATGGATGCTGGATGAAGGTCGGCGACGTGAACCGCGTCACCTATGATCTTTTGAACCGCACCTATGAGCAGCGCGTTGCCGAACCGTGCATCGGGCACGATCGCGCTGACCTGGTACTCGCCGGCTGCGCCATCCTTGAAGCGATCATTCGGGCATGGCCCTGCGAGCGCCTTCGCGTGGCGGACCGCGGCTTGCGCGAGGGCATCCTGTCCTCGCTGATGATGGAAGACAACACGTTCCGCGCCGGCCGCCGCCGGCGCAGAGGCGAATAGGAATTATGGCAGGCAAAGGTAAAGGCAAGGCCCCGACAAAGGGCCCAGGCGGTGGTCAGCGCATGATGCGCGTCCGCGTCAAGACGGCTGCGAAGCGCTCCACGTCCTCTGCTCGCTGGCTCGAGCGGCAGTTGAACGATCCGTATGTCGTCGCTGCCAAGCGCGAAGGGTTTCGCTCGCGCGCGGCCTACAAGCTCCTCGAGATGGATGACAAGTACCGCATCCTGAAGCCGGGACAGCGCGTGGTCGATCTGGGCGCGGCACCCGGCGGCTGGTCACAAATTGCTGCCGATCGCGTGAAGTCGATCGATGGTCGCGGCCAAGTCGTGGCGATCGATTATCTCGGCATGGAACCGCTGGCCGGCGTGGAAATCGTCGAACTGGATTTCAACGACCCGGACGCCGAAACGAAATTGAAGAGCATGCTGCGCGACGGCGGCGCCGATGTCGTTCTCTCCGATATGGCCGCACCCACCGTCGGCCATACCAACACCGATCACCTGCGCATCATGGCGCTGGCCGAGTCCGCCGCTTACTTTGCGTTCGATGTTCTGGCGCCGGGCGGCACGTTCGTTTGCAAGGTATTCCAGGGCGGCACCGAGAAAGACCTGCTCGAAGTGCTCAAGAAATCTTTCACGGTCGTCCGTCACGTCAAGCCGCCGGCAAGCCGCAGCGATTCTGCTGAACTCTATGTGGTGGCGAGCGGTTTCCGCGGTCGCCCCGGCGATCACGACAGAGATGACCGGGCAAGATTAAACGGGCAAAATAAAAACGGCGACCGCGGATGCGATCGCCGTTCGTGTGACCACTCGCTGCTCGAGCGAGTAAATCGACGGTTTTAGATGACGTCGATTTCGGCCGGCAGGTAAGACGTGACTTCGAGGCCGACTTCCTGCTCGCGAACGGCGGGCTTGGTCCAGGTCTTCATGGTGTTTCCTCCAGTTTCGTATTTGCTAAGCACGTGTCTAGCGTCGTTTGGATACCGGGAAACATTTCTCCGGTCCAATCGAATTTTCCTGTCCCGGGCATCAGACCGCCTGATATGTAACAGTATTCGGTAACACCACCCGAACCGGGTTCCGCCGATAGCCGTGGACGTCCAGGGGCGTGCGGAGGGGCGCACTTCCCCTCGTCAAGTGCGGGTGATATAGCGCTGCCGACATGATTTGGGGCCCGTGCGGCGGCCCGTCTGTCACCATCTCGACAAGGAGCAACCCATGGCGAAAAGCCCGATCGTCAACGATTTGGCGTTGGCGCTGACGTTTGACGACGTATTGCTCGTCCCGGCGGCTTCCGAGGTGATGCCAGGACAGGTTAACGTCGCCTCGCAGGTGACGAAGTCGATCAAGGTCAACATCCCGATCATCTCGGCCGCCATGGACACGGTCACGGAAGGCCGTCTTGCAATTGCCATGGCTCAGGAAGGCGGCATTGGCGTGCTGCATCGAAACCTGGAACCGAAGGACCAGGCAGCGCATGCAACTCAGGTCAAGAAGTATGAGAGCGGCATCGTTCTGAACCCGGTGACGATCACGCCGGGCGCCAAACTGGCCGAAGCCTTGAAGTTGATGGCCGATCATTCGATCTCCGGCATTCCCGTCGTCGAGAAGCCGCACGGCAAGGGCAAGCTCGTCGGCATCCTCACCAACCGCGACGTGCGTTTCGCCACCAACATGGAGACACCCGTCTCCGAACTGATGACGAAAGACAAGCTGATCACCGTGAAGCGGTCGGTGAGCCAGGCGGACGCGCGCCGGCTCCTCCATCAGCACCGCATTGAAAAGCTGGTCGTGGTGGATGACGATTACCAGTGCATCGGTCTGATCACTGTGAAGGACATCGAGAAGGCGCAGAAGCACCCGAACGCCTGCAAGGATGAGGAAGGCCGCCTGCGCGTCGCCGCCGCGACGACCGTGGGCGAAGACGGGTTTGCACGCACCGAAGCACTCATTGCGGCCGGGTGCGATCTCATCGTCGTCGACACCGCTCACGGCCACTCCAAGCGCGTGCTTGAAATGGTCGAGCGCATCAAGAAGCTGTCGAATGTCGTGCAGGTTGCGGCCGGCAACGTCGCCACGGCCGCCGCCACGCGCGCACTCATCGAAGCCGGCGCCGACGCGGTGAAAGTCGGCATCGGTCCCGGCTCGATCTGCACCACGCGCATCGTCGCCGGCGTGGGCGTGCCTCAGCTGACCGCCATCATGAACTGTTCCGCCGAAGCCAAGAAGCATGGCGTACCCATCATCGCCGACGGAGGCATTCGCTTCTCCGGCGACATCGTCAAAGCATTGGCTGCAGGCGCCGATTGCGTGATGATCGGCTCTCTGCTTGCCGGCACCGACGAAGCTCCCGGCGACACGTATCTCTATCAGGGCCGCACATATAAGGCTTACCGCGGCATGGGCTCTGTCGGTGCCATGGCGCGCGGATCCGCCGACCGCTACTTCCAGCAGGAAGTGAAGGACACGCTGAAACTTGTGCCGGAGGGTATCGAGGGACAGGTGCCCTACAAGGGTCCGGCCGAAGGCGTTCTGCATCAGCTCGTCGGCGGCCTGCGCGCCGGCATGGGCTACACCGGCGCCTGCACACTCGAAGAGCTTCGCGAGAAGGCCGAGTTCGTGCGCATTTCTCCAGCCTCCATGCGCGAGAGCCACGCCCACGGCGTCGCCATCACGCGCGAGAGCCCGAATTATCCGGGCGGACTGTAAGGAACCTCAATGAACCCGAACCTGTCGATTGTGCAGCCCCTGCTCCTGCAGGCCGGCCTGACATTTGTTCTGATGTTCTGGATGGCCAAGGAGCGCCTCGCTGCGGTCCGCGCCGGCACAGTCATTCGCAACGATCCCGGCGTGCGTCCAACGTGGCCCGGGCGTGCGGGAACAATTTCGAACGCATTCCACAATCAGCTCGAAATGCCGATGCTGTTTTTTGTGGTCGTGATCCTCGCGATCCTGACGGGCTCGGCCGACTATCCCATGACGGCACTGGCCTGGGTTTACGTCATTCTGCGTATCATCCACGCCGCGATCTTCACGACCTACAATAAGATCATGCATCGCTTTCTGGTCTACCTCCTGAGCAACCTCGTGCTGCTCGCCATGTGGGTGAAGCTCGCCATCCACGTCTTCACGGCGGGATGAGCCAATGAAGCCCGGCGCGCGCATCGCGGCTGCAATCGAAGTTCTCGAAACGATCGTGACCCGGCACCAGCCGGTAGGGATCGCGCTCGCAGACTGGGGCAAATCCCATCGCTTCGCCGGCTCCGGCGACCGCAATGCCATCGGCGGCCTCGTCTATGATGCACTGCGCCGCCGCTCCTCGATCGCCTGGGCGATGGGAGCTGACAGTCCACGTGCGCTCGCCATCGGCGCAGCGTCCGCCGCCTTCCGCATGGAACCCGACGCTGTTGACGCTGCCTGCGACGGACAGAACCACGCTCCCGAACCGCTGAGCGAGACCGAACGCGCAGGCCTCACCCGTTCGTTGCAAGACGCCCCGCCCCACGTCCAGGCCGACGTGCCGGAGTGGCTGTGGCCGAGCTTCACGGCAGCCTTTGGCGATACCGCCATCGAGCAAGGGCGCAAACTCGCCGAACGCGCCCCCGCCGACCTGCGCGTCAACACGCTGAAGGCGACGCAGGAAAAGGTCCTGAAAGCACTGGCCGAGTTTGGCGCCGAAGCCTGCCCGCATTCACCCTTGGGTATCCGTGTGCCGCCCCCGGTCGGCACTGCGCGCACGCCCAACCTCGAAGCCGAAGCCGCTTTTCAAGCCGGCTGGTGCGAAATACAGGACGAAGGCTCCCAGCTTGCCGCCCTTCTCGCGGGAGCCGGCCCGCGCCTTCAGGTGCTGGATCTGTGTGCAGGAGCCGGCGGCAAGACGCTGGCGCTCGCGGCGCAAATGCAGAACACCGGTCAGATCTTCGCCTACGACGATGATCGCAACCGCCTGAAGCCCATCTTCGAGCGCGTCAAACGCGCCGGCGTTCGCAACGTCCAGATCCTCAAGGGTGGCGACCAGAAGGCGCTCGAAGCGCTGGGCCCGAAATTCGACCTCGTGCTCGTCGACGCCCCCTGCACCGGCACCGGAGTCTGGCGCCGCCGCCCGGAGAGCAAGTGGAAACTGAAAGCTCGCAACATCGAAGAGCGTCAAACAGAACAGGCCGCTGTGCTGGCCACCGCGAGCCGCCTCACCCGTCCGGGCGGTCGTCTCGTGTACGTCACCTGCTCGCTTCTCCCGGAAGAAAACCGCGGCACGATGGAAGCGTTCTTGGACGCCGCGCCGGAATTCTCGGTCGTTCCTTTCGGCGCCGTCTGGACGGAGCGCCTCGGCACCGAACCGCCAATATCCGCTGACGGCCGCACCGACACGCTCCAACTGACGCCCGCTTCCCACGGAACCGATGGCTTTTTCATCGCCATCCTGGAACGCCGCGCCGCCTGACGACTTCTCTGCCGAAAAGTTCGTGAGCGCATCTTGCAATGTCGCAATGCTGCGATAGCTATCCTAGTCGGGCCATGCAGCGCGTGTGGTTTCCGGTCCGCGGGCGGCCACCCGGTTGATCGCGGACGTTGCTATCCGAGCTGCCGTCGTAGTTGAACGGGGACGGTCCCCGTCGCACACGACACGGGAGACGATCGTCGATCATGGCCCTCGTGCCACGCGATCCCAGCCTTCCAGGCATTCGCCTCGCAAGCGGCGAATGCGCTCCTTTCTTCCTCTCGCTTTCGAACTTTTGAACGTTCCTCGCCGCTCCACGTTAGGCGCGGTTGGTCAGGCTTGTGAGGCTCGTGGATGCAGAGCAGTCAGAATTCGTTTCTTTCCCGGAAGTGTGAAGTGAGAGCAGCCGATGACCGGGGCGGCTATACGGTGGTCGCCAAAGAACCCATCGCAAAAGGCGAACTGATCGTGGTCTGGAGTGGCACGCTCGTCGATGGCACCGAACTCGTCACACTCCCACCTCATGCAAAACGCCACTCGCTGCAAGTCGAAGAGGACCACTATCTGGTGTCACTGACCGATTGCGAACCGCCCGATTACGTCAACCACAGCTGCGCGCCGAACGCCGGCCTCTCAGGCCAAATCGCACTTGTCGCCATGCGCGACATTCGCCCCGGCGAAGACATCACCTATGATTATGCGATGAGCGACGGCTCCGCTTACGACGAATTCGATTGCGCCTGCGGTGCTGCTGAATGCCGTGGCCGCGTCACCGGCGACGACTGGAAGCGGGCTGAACTCTGGCCGCGCTACCAGGGATATTTCTCGCCCTATCTCCAGCGACGTATCGCCAAGCTGCGCCGCCGCCTGCTGACGCGCCCCGTCACCGGCGTCTTCGGCCGCTTCGGAAATGGCAGCCGCGCACGCGCGTGAATTCACACCGTCACGAGCTTTGATTGATTTTAGGTCCGCGCCGGCGGGAACTTAGCCGCATGCTGCATGGTTCATGAGGCACGGCGTCGAGACCATCGTCGCCAACCTGAGGAGCCGTCATGTCCAGACGCTGGATGATCACCGCTGTGATTTACATGATGGTCAACGCTGTCTTGTTCGGCATCGGCGCCACGGCCGTCCTGTCCATACCAACTTTGGCCGAACAGGCGTCAACGCTCATCTGGGTGGTGACGGTTCTGAGCTTCGTGCTTGCTCTACCGATCGCCTATGTCTTGGCCCCGCGACTTCGTGCCCGCTACCAACGCAGGCAGGAACTTCGGCGCAAAGCGGGTGAGCCGTTTCATCCGATCAGCCGTTGATCGAGGTGCCGATTTTGGATGCAAAATTGCCGTCGAACAGCCGGTAATCGCACGTCAGTTCCTCGCCCTCGGCGATATCGCGCGTCGCCACGTCATAGCCCTCGATCGATCCCTCGATGTGGACGCCGGCTGTATTGGGATCGTCGGCGTGATTCATGAAGCGGGCATTGTCGAGGCAATAGACGTAAAGCCCGCTCGCGCGATGGACGTAGGTGTAGGTCTCAATCGCCGCACGCGCGACATCTGGAAGCGCTGCGATTTGCTCAGGTGTGAAAAGTTGGTCGAAGCCCGGCATGAAGCGCCACGTTACAGTGCCCGCTTTGATGGCCTCGGCAGCAAACAATCCCGTTCCATCGATCGGGCTTTGCCCAAGACGCGTTTTCACGAGCAGCATGGGTGTGGCATCTCCGGGCATGGCGGCGGCAGGCGCGAGCGTGATAGTTCGCAGGACCGTGAGAGTCGAGTGTCGCGGATCATCCGCCATCCGGCCGGCTGCCCAACGGGCAGTCGGATGGCGCATAACACGTTCCGCCATCCGGCCGGCTGCCTAACGGGCAGTCGGATGGCGCATTAAAAAGGATGCCATGTTGCGCGATAGTCAAATTCTGGTTCTGCCCAACGGCAGCACAGTCGGTTATGCCGAATATGGCGCACCGGATGGCCAGCCGGTGATCGCCTTGCATGGCGCGCCGGCCTCCCGCCTGATGTTTTCCGCAGCCGATGCGGCCGCTAAATCCTACGGCCTGCGCGTCGTCGCACCTGACCGGCCCGGCTACGGTCTGACGCCGTTCGACGATCATCCCGCCCTCGCACCGCGAACCGAGTGGCTGCACGCTTTTGCCAATGCCTTGGGTCTCAACCGCTTCGCCCTGCTGGGCGTCTCCGGCGGAAGCCCCTACGCCGTGTCACTGGCCGCAATCCTGAAGGATCGGATCACCGCCCTCGCCCTGGTCTCGCCGATGGGTCCAGTGGCCGATTACGCCGCTAGCCCCGATGCAGCCCTTGGATCCGGTTTCGTTTCTGCACGATCGCTTCTTTATGCACATGCCCTACCGGACATGGCTGACCCATCCTCTGGGCGATCTTAGCGCGTGGATATACCGCCACGGGCCGGAGATGTTCATCAGCTTGATGCCGAAGCTCGCCTCGTCCGTCGATGCCGAAATCCTGTCGCGGGCCGACGTGGCCCAGCTGATGCGCACCATGACGCTCGAAGCCTTCCGTCAGGGCGGCAGTGGCGGAACGGCGGACCTGGAAATCTACGGCCGTCCATGGGGCGTTCAATTCCGCGACGTCACCGCGCCGGCCGTCGTCTGGCAGGGCACCGAAGACCACGTTGTTCCGCCACAGGCCGCCCGCTGGCTTGCCCGTCAACTGCCCAACAGCACGCTGCACAGCCTGGAGGGCGTCGGTCATTTCTGGGTGTTCGAGCACGTCGAGGACGTCGTCTCGGAACTTGCGTCTCTCATGTCGCAGAACGCAACAGCGTCCGTACGCGTTTCTTGAACGCTGCAGGCATCCACGCGCGCACAACTATCGTTTACACATCAGGTCAACTCAGGAAACGGAACCGGTCGATGAGCAGTTACCTCCCGCTGGGCGCCTTTCTTGGCCTTGTGTTCGTCGCTGCCAGCACCGGCGCCTTGTTCCAGCCCGGCCCCTGGTATGCCGCACTCAACAAGCCGTCGTGGACGCCGCCCAACTGGCTGTTCCCCATCGCGTGGACGGTGCTTTACACCATGATCGCCGTTGCCGGCTGGAAAGTCTGGGAAGTGGAAGGCGTGAAGGCCGCGCTCGTCGTGTGGGGCCTCAGTCTGCTGTTCAATATGGCGTGGTCTTGGATCATGTTCGGCCGTCAGGAAATCGGTCTCGCCTTCATTGATCTCGTCCTGCTGTGGATCTCGATCGTCGCCTTCATCATCCTTGCTTGGCCCGTCAGCCAGACCGCCGCGTATCTGTTCATCCCGTACTTCTTCTGGGTCTCGTTCGCCGGCGCGCTGAACTTTGCCGTCTGGCGTCTCAACCCTTGAGCACGAGATATTGAAACGCCAGCATTGACGCAAAAGACAGCGTCACCACGATGCCGACCGTTCCCGATGACGCACTGCGGTTCGCATCCGGTATGAGTTCGGAAAACACCATCCAGATCATCGCGCCTGCCGCGATCCCAAATCCGACGGGGAGAAACGGTGTGAACTCCTCAACCGCCAGATAGGCGGGCACGGCCGCAATCGGTTGCGGCAGACTGGAAAACACCGACCACAGCGCCGCCTGCCATACCGGCGTTCCGCGCGGCACCAGCACGAGGCTGATAGCCAAGCCTTCGGGGATATTGTGAACCGCGATTGCCGCTGTGATGAATGTCGCCAGATCACCCGAGCCCCCGAACGACACACCGACACCCACGCCCTCCGCGAACGAGTGAGCCGTCATGACGGCGATAATCAGGAACGCCTTGCGCGCATCAATGCCGCCCAGGCTCGCGATCTCCACGTGATCCGCATCATCGAGCCAGTGCTTCGCCGCGACGATTCCGGCCAACCCCAGCATCATTCCAAAAATGAGCCGCTCCGGCGAAAGCTCTATTCCCTCGGCCACGAGACTGTGGGTGGCAGCCAACATGAGCCCACCCGCCATTGCGTTTGCAATCGAGATCCAGAACCGGTCGAGTGTCTTGACGAACAGGAACGGCAACGCACCGAGCCCAGTAGCCAGCGCCGTGATCATGGCCGCCGCGAACACTGTCAGAATGGATGTTTCGATCGCCACACTGGCCCCCCTTGCTCAGCTGCGACCATACCTAAAGCCGGGCGTCGTGTGGGTGCCGATCACGTCGGCACTAGGGATGACCTGCCATTCCCGTGCGAAACCAACCTTGCGGCGCCGGCCCGCCTTGACGCTGCCGGGACCGGGTGGTCTACCGCCTTGACGGGCCGGTCCGTGGCCCCAGATCGCCGCCGGAGCCAACCCGCCCAATGACCCCCGACACCGTCCTCATCATCGATTTCGGCAGCCAGGTGACCCAGCTCATCGCGCGCCGCGTGCGGGAATCGGGCGTCTACTGCGAGATCCATCCTTTCCAGAGCGCCGAAGCCGCCTTCGAGCGCCTCCAGCCAAGGGCCGTCATCCTCTCCGGCGGCCCAGCCTCCGTCACCGAAACCGGCAGCCCCCGTGCCCCACAGGCCGCGTTCGATAGCGGCATTCCCGTCCTCGGGATCTGCTACGGCCAGCAGACCATGTCCGAGCAGCTCGGCGGCAAAGTTGAAAGCGGCCACCACCGCGAGTTCGGCCGCGCCATGCTCGAGGTCCGCGAGCCCTCCGCACTCTTCGACGGCGTGTGGAGCACCGGCGAGCGGCATCAAGTCTGGATGAGCCATGGCGATCGCGTCACGCGCTTGCCTGACGGCTTCAAGGTGATCGCGACCAGCGAGAACGCACCCTACGCCGCGGTGGCCGACGAATCCCGCCGCTTCTACGCGGTGCAGTTCCACCCGGAAGTCGTGCACACACCCGACGGCGCCAAGCTCATCGCCAACTTCGTGCATAAGATCGCAGGCCTGAAATCCGATTGGACCATGGCCGCCTACCGGCGCGAGATGATCGCTAAGATCAAAGCTCAGGTCGGCAGTGACCGCGTCATCTGCGGATTATCGGGCGGCGTCGATAGCGCCGTCGCCGCCGTGCTCATCCACGAGGCCATCGGCGATCAGCTCACCTGCGTCTTCGTCGATCATGGCCTCATGCGCCAAGCAGAAGCCGAACAAGTCGTCGATCTGTTCCGCGGCCATTACAATATCCCGCTCGTCCACGTCGACGCGTCCGAACTCTTCCTGGGTGAACTCAAGGGGATCAGCGATCCCGAGACCAAGCGCAAGACCATCGGCCGCCTTTTCATCGACGTCTTCGAAAAGGAAGCAAAGAAAATCGGCGGCGCCGCTTTTCTCGCCCAGGGCACGCTCTATCCCGATGTGATCGAAAGCGTCTCATTCACCGGCGGGCCTTCAGTCACCATCAAATCGCACCACAACGTCGGTGGCCTGCCCGAGCGCATGAACATGAAGCTCGTCGAGCCCCTGCGCGAACTCTTCAAGGATGAAGTCCGCGCGCTCGGCCGTGAACTTGGCCTGCCCGACGCCTTTGTCGGCCGCCACCCGTTCCCCGGCCCCGGTCTCGCCATCCGCATCCCGGGCGAAATCACGCCCGAGAAGCTCGACATCCTGCGCAAGGCCGACGCCATTTACCTCGACGAGATCCGCAACGCGGGCCTCTATGACGCCATATGGCAGGCATTTGCGGTGCTGCTGCCCGTGCGCACCGTGGGTGTGATGGGCGACGGCCGCACCTACGACCACGTCCTTGGCCTGCGCGCGGTCACGTCCGTCGACGGCATGACGGCGGATTTCTTCCCCTTCGACATGGGCTTCCTCGGCCGCGCAGCAACCCGCATCATTAACGAAGTTCGCGGCATCAATCGCGTCGTTTACGACGTCACCTCAAAACCCCCCGGCACCATCGAGTGGGAGTGAGACCCTTGAGCTAACGATTTTCGCATGGTCTAATTTCTACAACCTGAGAAGAACCTGCTTTCAGAGGCGTGCGCCTGGAGAACAGGTCTACGAGAGACTCAGATCGATGAAGATAGATGACCGGCAAGGGCTCAAATAGCGTGGTTTGGCGTTGATGGGAAAAAGACTGTTCTTGCTTGCGGGCGTTTCTTGCAGCGGAAAATCTACACTTTGTGAGAAATACAAAAGCGATACATCTATTCCAATCTTTGGTGACCTGACGAAGTTCGTGGCGTGGCAGATATCACTATCGCCATCTCCAGACGGTCGCAAAATATCTTTTAGAACCGGAGAACATGGGATTGAGCAAGCCGAGTTTATTTCAATTGCTGATCTTCGAGGCGATGTACAAATCACCGATGCGCCCGATGGTCTCTTGCTGCATGTTGATCTCTTTACACTTGCACGAGTGAGCCAAGTAAAAGCGGGTCAGCAGAGTGAAGTGCAGATACGAAGGGAGTACGAAAAGTCGTTGGAGAAGATCTGCAGTGGATATGATGAGATCATTGTTTCCACCATAGACATTGACAGGCGAACAGCAGCGAAACGATATTTCCGCCGAGCGGTGGGATCAGTAAAATCGCGCGGATTTTCTGTCTCACGTCAAGCGGGGCGTGCGTGGTTGGGGGCTGCTTTAAAATATTGTCTCAACGAAGAGACGGCAATGAAAGTTTATGCAATTCTTCTTGGTAGGGCGGCTAAGCATCAAATTTTTATTCTGGATGATGGGCAGTGGTTCAATCGCATACAACGGGTTTGGGCGACGTTAGCGAGTGAAATCGCGACGCGGAACTTTATTATTCGATGCGATGAAAAAGGAATTTCGAACCTGGCTGAGATAGATTGTCAGCCGCTCTACGAGTTGTCCGATCTCGGACTGGCAGAGTAGGCCTGAGGTCCCTTTACGTCGTGAACCGCTTCCACGTCACGGTCACGCGCGTGCCGACGGGAACACGCGGATAGAGATCCAGCACGTCCTCATTATACATGCGGATGCAGCCCTTCGAGACGGCCGTGCCGATGGTCCACGGGGCGTCGGTCCCATGGATGCGATAGGTCGAAGCTCCGAGATAAAGGGCGCGCACGCCGAGCGGGTTCTGTGGATGTCCGCCCGGAACGTAGTAGGGCAATTTCGGATTCTCGCGGCGCATTTCGGCCGTCGGCGTCCAGCCCGGATTGACGGCCTTGCGCGAGACCGAGGTCACGCCCGACCAGCGGCTCTGCTCGCGCGGAACCGCGATCGGGTAGGAAAGCGCCGCGCCCTTGGCGTAGACCCAGTACAGCTTCCGGTCTCCGAACGACACGATGACCTGCCGTGGCGCGACACTGGCTGGGAATGAGATATCTTCCCGGTATCCGCCACCCCACAGGAACGACAGGAAGTCCTGAGCCGATGCCGGCGCAGGGCGGACGCTCAGCGCGACGAGAGCCGCGAAAAGGCAGGCGACAAAATTCCGGATGGTCAGGGCGTGTGGCATGGACGGCATCCTCGCGTCGATAAATGGCTTGGCTTTGTGAACACGAGCAGGCGGCCGCGAACCGCGGCGCGCCGATCAGACAGTTCAAAATTGGTGGATCAAGTCTGCGATGAGTTGCGGCCTGCGACAAGCCGAACACGCCCCTATGTGGTCATCCCAGCGACGATCGAAACGCCACTGTGGCCACTATGCCGCCAGCACACGTCGTGCGGGGAGCGATCAGGTCGGCACATGAAATGGAAAAATGGTGCCCAGGGCCGGAATTGAACCAGCGACACTGCGATTTTCAGTCGCATGCTCTACCAACTGAGCTACCTGGGCATTTTCGCCCGGCCGGGATGCGACCGCACGCGAAAGTCGGCGTCTTATAGGTGCCGCTTCGGCCCCTGTCCAGCGGCCATTACGAGATGGCGGCTCATCCAGGAGCAGCGTCCCTCAGTCGTCGTTGTCGTCAGGTCGCCGGCGGTCTCCGGCCCCCTGTTCGCGGGGCGCGACGGCCGTATCGTCTGCCACGTCCAAAGCAGCGCCCGGGATGACGAACGTCCCACCGAGCCAACGCGCCAGGTCGACATCGGCGCAGCGCTTTGAACAGAACGGACGATGCTGCTGCACTGTCGGTTTGCGGCAGGTCGGGCAGCGGCCTACGGCCTTCTGATCACTCATGCGCTCGATCCATTGGCACTCGGTCCATCTGGCAGCGTCGGCATCCTATCAATCCCGGTCCGCCTCCGCCGCGCGGATCCAGTTGAAATGGATGGGGAAGCCTTCAGAAACAAGCATCGACACGACTTCCGTCAGCGGCAGCCCCACGACGTTCGTGTACGAGCCCTTGATCTTCTGCACGAAAGACCCCGCGAGCCCTTGGATCGCATAGCCGCCGGCCTTGTCGCGCCATTCGCGTGTGGCGATGTAGGCCTCGATCTCTGTCTTCGTCAGATATTTGAATCGAACCTTGGTATCGACGATCTTGGTGCGGACCCTGTCCTGAGGCGTGATCAGGCAGACCGCCGTCAGAACCCGGTGTGAGCGGCCCGACAAGCGGTTGAGAAACTCCACCGCTTCTTCCACCTGCTGCGGCTTGCCGAAAATCTTCAGATTGTTCGACACGATCGTATCAGCGGCCAGAACGTAGGCATCCGCGATATCGCGATCGTTGGCGATCTGATCGCGGGCGGCTTCCGCCTTTGCCCGCGCCAGCCGCGCCACCAGCGCCCGGGGCATTTCTCCCTTTTTGGGGGTCTCGTCCAGCGTTGCCGGCCGCAAGGCGTCAGGCTTGATGCCGGCTTGGTCGAGCAGCATGAGCCGCCGCGGGCTGGCGCTGGCCAGAACCAGCTTGGGCCTGGGTTGAATGCCGGTCTCCCGGGCCGCCGATTTGGCGAGTTCGGTCCGAAGCGTTTCGCGACGCGGATTGTCATTGCGCGAGAATGCGGAAAGGAAGGCCGATTTGGCGGTCGACATCCGGCGAGGCTCCGGTTGGTCTGAGGGTCGAACCGACCCAAGTTGTCATCTGCGGCGGCCTCTATAGCACGGCTCGGCAGCACCGT
This sequence comes from uncultured Alphaproteobacteria bacterium, assembly GCA_963778225.1. GTDB lineage: Bacteria > Pseudomonadota > Alphaproteobacteria > Rhizobiales > Hyphomicrobiaceae > JAGVSR01. The sequence continues at coordinate 516,808 of CAVZTR010000012.1, read as the reverse complement.
TCACCATGACGCCCGCTCGCTCTCGTCTTCAAGCTGATACAACCGCTCAGGATTGAACGCGTCGGCCGCGACGGGCATCGCGCAGTCATCGTCTTTATCGAAGCAAGTTGCGCTGAGACGACAACTCTTCGATAAGTCTCAAGCACTACGGCGAGTTGGGAGGAACCCATGTCCAAGGATCGGCTTGTCGATATGCTTGGCGTGACCCCGCTTTTCGGTGGCCTCAGCGCTGACGAGCGTCGCAGCGTCGCGCTCGAGATGCGGGAGGTGCAGTTTGCACCGGGCCAAATTGTGTTCGGCCGAGGTGACCCGGGCCGCGAAATCTACTTGGTCGCCGAAGGTCGCGTGCGCCTGTCGGTGCTGACACCGGAAGGACGCGAACTCTCATTCGCCCATGCCGAAGCCGGTCAGATCTTCGGAGAAATTGCAGTTCTCGACGGCGGCTTCCGCACGGCGGACGCGACGGCGGTTTCGAAGGTCGTCGCGCAAACATTGTCCAAATCGGCCCTGATGCGGCTCGTCGAATCGCGAGCACCGCTTCGAGAGGCCGTCATTCGCTTCCTCTGCAACCGCGTGCGCGAGGCCGATCAGCAGCTCGAGGGCATCGCGCTCTATCCGATCGAAGTCCGCCTCGCCCGCTTCTTTCTCGCCGCCGCCCGCCAGAAAGGCGCCGTCAAGCCCGGCTCTCGCGTCACGCTCGATCTTCCAATTTCGCAAAGCGAACTCGCCCTGTTGATCGGTGCCAGCCGCCCCAAGGTGAATGCCGCTCTCGCACTCCTGCAGGACAGCGGTGCCATAGAACGCAACGATAAAGCTCTGATCTGCAACATCGACGAACTGGAGAACATCGCGGGCACGGCGTGATGGAGCAACGCCGAGATCCGCCAAGGTGGCCGTCGTGATCGACGTCTTGAAGCGCGCCCTGCTGCCGATCCGCGACGGTATCGCAACCGTCGGTGAACTGCCGCAATTGCAGGCGATCGGCCGCGGCATCAGCCGCCTTTCGCAAGCCGGCACCTCCGGCTATCCGCCCGACATCAAACGCCGGCTGATGATCCTGAACCTCATCGCCTATCTCATCGTCGTCTCGACGCTCGTCTATGCCATCCAGCACGCGCTCCTCGACTACGAGACCTACAAGCCCATCATCTGGATCAATCTCGCTCTCGTGGGCGCCGCGCTCGCTGTCCCTCTCGCACATCGCATCAACGACGTCGCAGGCGCCCTGCTCATCGTCGTTGCCGAATGGGCCGCCCTGCTGGCGTTCACCAGATACTTGGGCCATGCCTCGGGCGTGCACCTGCAGTACTTCGTCGGTGCCGCCGCGCCCTTCGTTGTATTCGGGCTCAATCGCCTGTGGCTCGTCGTACCCGTCATTCTTTCGGGCCTCGCCTTGCATTTGGCGGCCTGGTTCTGGTTTCCGGAAAAAGCGGCCCTCATACCGGCCGACAAGGAAGTCATCGACAGCATCTATGTGCAGGCCGCGATCACGACGGTCGGCCTCATCGCGGCATCCGTCTATTATGCATTCCGGCTTGCGGAAAACGCGAAGGCCGAAACCGACAACCTCCTGCGCAATATCCTTCCGGATGCCATCGTAGCCCGCTTGAAGGCAGCGCCCGCTGATCGCATTTCCGATCAATTCGACGACGCGTCCGTTTTGTTCGCCGATATTTCGGGCTTCGTCGCGCTTGCTCGCACCCTCGGCCCGGCCGACACAGTCGCTCTGCTCAACGAGATCGTTACCCGGTTCGATGATTTGGCGAGAGTGCACGGCGTGGAGAAGATCAAGACGATCGGCGACGCCTACATGGTCGCGGCCGGCATCCCCGAACCCTGCGACGATCATTTGCACCGCTTGGCTGGGATGGGCTTGTCGATGCTTGCCGCGGTTTCCCGCGTCGCAGCCGAACGCGGTATCTCCTTGTCGATCCGCATCGGCATCGCCTCCGGTCCGGTCATGGCAGGCGTCATCGGCAAACAGAAATTCACGTACGACGTCTGGGGCGACGCGGTGAACCTTGCAGCGCGGTTGGAAAATCTATCCGAGCCGGGCCGCATCCTCGTCTGCCCCCGCTGCAAGAAGCTGCTCGATCAGCAGTTCGAATTTGAAAGCCGCGGCCAGGTGGAGATCAAGGGGCTCGGCCCGCGCGAAGCGTTCTTCCTCTTGTCGCCCTCTGAAGCGAGCCGCGCGGCCGCCGAGTAACGAACGCTTATACCGACGGCCCGCCACCGATCAGGAAGCGGTCTTTGATGCGCGTCGTGAGATCATCGCGCAGCTTCCGGTATCCCTGCAGAATGACGCCCCGTCCAGCCGCCGCCGGCAACATCGAGGGATCGAACGTTGGCCAGTACTCCACGTCCGCCTTCATGATGCGCGTCAATTCCACGGCGTGATGCTGTGCTTCCGGCGACAACGTGATGATGGTGGTGAAGGTTTGCCGCTCGAGCTCTTTAAATGTGCGAGGCTGATGCGCGGTCACGTCGATACCGATCTCGTCCATCACAGCCATGACGAAGGGATCGGCATGTCCACGCCGCACGCCCGCAGACGTCACATTGAGCCGGGCTCCGGCAAAATGATGCAGGATCGCCGCCGCCATCGGAGAGCGAACGGCATTGAGCGTACAGGCAAACAGTATTCGAGGTGGCGGCTCGGACGGTTGGACCACCGTCGCTAGCCCTTCCAGTGTAGCGCGGTAATCAGTGTAAAAATGCGCCGTGCCGTATCGAAGTCGAGCGTGATCTTGCCCGCGAGGCGCTCCTGCAGCAGCCGGCTGCCTTCATCGTGCAATCCGCGCCGTCCCACGTCGATCGCTTCGATGCGCGATGGCTGACCCGACCTTATGGCCTGATAATAGCTATCCAGAACCATGAAGTAGTCTTTGAGCAGCCGCTTCAGCGGCGTCATGGTGAGCGTGTGCACCGCCACCGTCTCGCTGCCGCCTTCAGGAAAAACGGAAAGGACGAGGCGGTCGTCGGCGATCGCGATCTCCAGGCGGTACGGACCCTGGTCGATGCCCTCGAGCGCGAACGAATTGCCGTCGATGATATCGAAAATTGCAACTTCGCGTTCATGCTCGATGTTGGCGTTCCCGCGCACGATCGATCCATCATCGATGCGGATCGAAGCGATGCGATTTCGGTTCTGCGAACTGGTGTCGGCCGTCATCTCGGTCATTTCTGCTCTCACGCCTTCATGCGCGGCCGGACAGCCGGATTTCGACCGAACGGCGGTGCGCCTCGAGACCCTCCGAGCGCGCCAGCGTCATCGCCGCGTCCGCGACACGCGCCAGCGAAGCGGCGTCAAGCTTCAGGAGCGACGTGCGCTTCATGAAATCGAGCACGCCGAGGCCTGACGAAAAACGCGCTGACCGCGCCGTCGGCAACACGTGATTTGAACCGGCCACGTAGTCACCAATGACCTCCGGAGTGTAGGCGCCAATGAAAATGGCGCCAGCATTGCGGATCTTGCCTGCAAGTTCCTCGCTGTCGGCCGTGGCAATTTCAAGATGCTCGGCCGCGATCCGGTCGGCCAGCGCCGGAGCCTCGTCGAACGACTTCAGAACGATCGATGCACCGAACACGTTCCAGCTCTCGCCGGCAATGTTGCCGCGGGGCAGGGTGGTGAGCTGACGCGCAACCGCCGCTTCGACAGCTTTCGCAAATCCCGCATCATCGGTCATCAGCACGGATTGCGCCGCCTTGTCGTGTTCGGCCTGCGCCAGCAGGTCGGCCGCAATCCACTCCGGATCATTTTTACTATCGGCGATCACGAGCACTTCCGAAGGCCCCGCGATGCTGTCGATGCCGACGGTGCCGAAGACCTGACGCTTCGCAGCGGCCACGAACGCATTTCCAGGCCCGACGATTTTCACGACGGGCTTCACCGTCTCCGTCCCGTACGCCAGCGCCGCGACAGCCTGCGCGCCGCCGATACGATAGATCTCGGTGACGCCGCACAGTCGCGCGGCCGCCAACACGAGCGGGTTCAATTCGCCCCGCGGCGACGGCACCACCATCACGATGCGCGGCACGCCCGCGACGATCGCCGGCAGCGCATTCATGAGGACCGACGACGGATACGATGCCGAACCGCCGGGAACATAAAGCCCGGCCGACTCCACCGCCGTCCAGCGGTCGCCCAACTCCACGCCCGTCTCGTCCGTGTAGCGTTCGCTCTTGGGCAACTGCCGCTGATGGTGCGCGCGGATCCGGTCAGCCGCGAATGACAGCGCGTCGAGCGTCTCTTTCGAACATTGCGCGACAGCCGCATCGATTTCCGCCGCCGTCACCGCGATACCGGTCTTGGCCAGATCGATCCCGTCGAACTTCAACGACAAGTCGATCAGCGCCTTGTCCCCGCGCGCACGCACATCCGCGATGATCTCGCGCACGACCGCGTCGACCTCTTCGGACACCTCGCGTTTTTCCGAAAGAAGCGCCGTGAACGCGGTCTCGAAGCCAGGGTCGGAAGTCAGGAGCGTCTTGGGCATGGAGGGGTCCGGGAAGGAGGAGATCGGGATTTGCGGGATTAACGGAGCGGCGGCGTCAGGCGATCAGCCCGGCGCGCCGGGCTCGTCGTCGGGATGTTCAGGCTTGGATTTCGTCGTCCACGCGGCGCCGAGATCCTTCATTTCCGCTTCCACGCATTCCACGTGAAGTCGAATGGCCGCGCCGCCCGCGCATGCAATCGTGATGGTGCCCTCCGGCGCCGTCGTCGCCTCGAAGCGGATCGCCAGTACGTTCAGCATCTGCCGCTTGTCGCTGAGATTGATCCCGGAGAGTTGCGCACCCAGCACCTTCTCGAAGCGGAGCCCCGTTCGGCGACGGGTAAAGGACTTCTTGCGTCCACCTCGGCCCGCGAGCGCATCCGTCCAGTCGAAACGGTTGGCAATCGCAGCGAACCGACGCTCACCCTTCAAGTAAGTCATTTCACCAACGCTGATCACCGCGTCCTGCAGGTGTGCAGAGACGACGTCGAGATCTTCGGCATCGAGGGCGATGAGCTTAAGGCCCGAGCTATCTTTGGCGGTCATCGTGGCGTGCACTTGCGGTTGGGGCGCCGCCACATGCGGGCCTGCGATCAAGGCCCGTAAGGCAGGCCCATGCCAAGCTTAGGTCGGCAGTGATAATGGCGACGGGGGGCGCGTGCAACCGCGCCCCCCGTCCAATTCACTTCTCAAAGGCGCCTTAGCAACTCGAGGCGCCTCTTCGGGTCAAACAACCGATCAGGCGTTACGCGGTGCCTTGCGGCGGTCATCGCCACGGGGCGCCGACGGGCGGCCCTGGGGACGCTCGCTGCGATTGTTGAGGAACTTCACGCCTTCCAGACCCTTGGCCGGTCCATCCGAACGCTGGCCGCGATGGGCCGGACGGGCGCTGGCATGGCCATTGGCCGGGCGCTCGCCCGTGCGGGCTTCCCCCGAACGATGCTCGCCGTCGCGGTGTCCGTTGGCATGACGCGGACGACCCTCGGCGCCGTGCGGACGGCGGTCGCCGTCGCGCGGGCTGTGTTCGCGGTGCGGCCGGTCGCCACGCGGAGCGCGTGTATCATCCGAGCGCGGGCCACGGCCTTCGCCGCGGGGGCGTTCACCGAACGACCGCTCACCCTGCGGACGCGCGTCCGCCGTGCGGTCGTTGTAGCGCTGCACCGGACGGCCTTCGCCACCCCGGTCGCCACCACGTTCGCCGCGGCGTTCGTCGGAGCGGGCATTCTGCGGACGATCCCGATTTGCGCGATGAGCATCGCGGCGATCCGGCCCACGGCCTTCGCCTGTCAAGTGCCCGTTCTCCAGCTGCCAGCGGATGAAATCCGCTGCGCTCGCTGCGTGCTTCAGACGGTGCTGCACGGTCGTCATGACGTGCACGCTGCGGACGCCCGCCGCTGCCGTCACGGCGATCCGCACCACGGTCTGATCCGCGTTGACCCGAACCACGCTGGCCACCACCGAAGCTGCGACCCTGACGCTGACCGCGCGAACCACCCGGCGAAAGGTCGGCCCGCTCTGCATCGCGCTCGGCCCGGCTTTCCACCGGAGCGACGAGCGTTGTGTCGTTGCGGCGGTCCGTGCTGGGAATAGTCAACCGCGTCAGGCGCTCGATATCACGCAGATAGGCGCGCTCTTCGTTATCCACGAGCGAGATCGCAATCCCTTCCGCGCCGGCGCGCGCCGTGCGGCCGATGCGGTGCACGTAGCTCTCCGGAACGTTCGGAATTTCGTAGTTGATGACGTGCGAAACAGCATCCACGTCGATGCCGCGCGCCGCAATATCCGTCGCAATCAGCGCGCGAATCTTGCCGGCCTTGAAGCCCTTCATCGCCTGATCGCGCTGCGCCTGGCTCTTGTTGCCGTGAATGGCAGAGACCGGCACGCCGTTGCTTTCCAGATGCCGTGCAACGCGGTCAGCGCCACGCTTGGTGCGCGTGAACACGATCGTGCGCGTCAGGTCCTGGTTGGCAAAAAGTTCGACGAGCAGCGCCCGCTTCTTCGTCTGCTCGATGAAGATCACTTCCTGCGTCACGCGGTCGGCCGTCTTGGCGACGGGCGACACGGAAACTTTCACCGGATCCTTCAGGAGTTCGGCGGCAAGCGCCCCGATCTCGTGCGGCATGGTGGCCGAGAAGAACAGGCTCTGGCGGCGATGCGACAGCGTCGCCACGATCTGGCGGAGCGGTCGGATGAAGCCGAGATCCATCATCTGGTCCGCTTCGTCGAGAACGAGGATTTCAGTCCCCTCGAGCGTCACGTTGCGTTCGCCCATATGGTCGAGCAGACGGCCGGGGGTGGCGACGAGCACGTCGACACCGCGCGCGAGCGCATCACGCTGCGGCTTGTGTGCGACGCCGCCGAACACCACGGCGACGGAGAAGCCCATATGGCGGCCGTACGTGCGGAAGCTCTCCGCGATCTGCGTTGCGAGTTCCCGCGTCGGTGACAGGATGAGCGAGCGCACGCCCTTGCGCAGCGGCGGCTGACGGTTGGCGTTGAGCCGCTGCAGGATCGGCAGCGCGAAGGCTGCGGTCTTGCCCGTGCCGGTCTGCGCGATGCCGAGCAGGTCCTTGCCCTGAAGAATGGTGGGGATAGCCTGCGCCTGGATGGGCGTCGGCGTCGTGTAGCCTTCGGTTTCGAGCGCCTTCAGGAGGAGCGGATCGAGGCCGAGTTCTTGGAATGTGGTCACTGATGTTCTTTCGGTTGGCCCACGTGCGCGGTCTGGCCGCGACCGGTTGGTTCCGGCGGCGGTCTTGGCGCTTCAGATGGCGCGGGCTCGACGCATTCCCAGCCACCCGGCCATGCCGGCAGCGGTCTTGGGATGCATCAGGCGCCCTGCGTGCCGGGGCGGCCGATTTTGGGAGGTCAGAGGCGCGGGCCGGAGGACGAACGGCCGCTCGAAAGCGGTCCTTGTTCCGATTGTCCCGTCACGCAGTCGCGCGCCGATGGACCGGATCAGAGCGATCCGGATGGCGCCTTATCTCATGCTGCGCCGCAAAAAGCAAGTGGACCGGCAGAGGCCTGTGCCCCTGCCGGCAAGATGTCTGATCAACGCAGCGCGAGATCGGCAACGCCCACGGCGACATTGAGGCCCGTCTGGCCCTGTACGCTGAGCGGCTGGAGACTGATGGAATTCTTCGAGCCCCCAACGAGAATCTTGGTTCCGACGCCAACGCCAATCGAGGCATCGGCATTCGCCCCAACGTAATCGCCAGCCAGCGCACGATCCGGGAGATCGGTCGAGGCGAACACGGCCCATACGATCGTCACGGAAGATGTAAAGCCCAGATCAAGACCGATTTTCGTGACCGAACCTTCATACTTTTGCGGCGCACCCTTCGTGGGCTTGAACACGCAATCATAATGCTTCTTCGAGCCGAGGATCATACCGACGCCCGCCCCGCCCTTGCACGTCAAGGTGCCAACTTTACCGACGGCAGCCTGTGCCGAGCCGACGACCCCGCCCGCAATCATCAAAGCTGCGGTCGCCGTCAAAGCGGTTTTCATTTTCATTTTATCCCCCGGACAATTCTACAATCAAAAATGGAGTAGCGCGAATGAACGCGTCCTCACGCTCGGTATTCATGTGCACGCCGGAAAACGAGTTGCAAATAAATCTTAAACTCATCCCCGTGGCCAATTGAACGGCGCTTGCCGGTTCAGCCCGACGCCAAGCGCTCGATGTTCGCGCCACATTTGGAAAGCTTTTCTTCCAGCCGCTCGAAGCCGCGATCGAGATGATAGACGCGGCCGACCGTGGTCTCGCCTTCCGCCATGAGGCCCGCGATCACGAGCGACACGGACGCGCGCAAGTCCGTGGCCATGACGGGTGCGCCGCGCAGATGCTTCACGCCCTTGATCGTCGCGGTGTCGCCATGCAGCTGGATGTCGGCCCCAAGCCGCGCAAGCTCCTGCACGTGCATGAAGCGGTTCTCGAAAATCGTTTCGCGGATCACGCTGGTCCCGTGCGCGCGCGTCATGAGAGCCATTAGCTGCGCCTGCAAATCGGTCGGAAAACCAGGGTAGGGCTGCGTCTCGACTGAAACCGGCTCGATCTCTCCACCATTGCGCTGAATGCGGATGCCGGTCTTCGTCGGCGTCACGCTCGTGCCCGTCGCGGCGAGAACTTCGAGTGCATTCGAAAGCAGCTCGATCCGCGTATCCTCGAGCACCACATCGCCGCCCGTCGCCGCGACGACCATCGCGAACGTACCCGTCTCGATCCGATCCGGCAGAACCGTATGGATCGCGCCATCGAGCCGGTCGCGTCCCTGAATACGCAACGTCGACGTGCCGATCCCCTCGATGAGAACGCCCATTTTCACGAGCAGCGCCGCAACGTCGCCGACTTCGGGTTCCCGCGCTGCATTCTCAATGAGGGTCTCGCCCTTGGCCAGCGCCGCGGCCAGTAGCACGTTATGCGTGGCCCCCACCGACACCTTTGGAAAGATGATGTGCGCGCCGTGCAGCCCCTTCGGAGCCTTGGCGAGCACATAGCCACCATCGATCTCGATTTCGGCGCCGAGCGCTTTGAGCCCGGTCAAATGCAGATCGACGGGCCGCGTGCCGATCGCGCAGCCGCCTGGAAGCGAAACCTTCGCTTGTCGCATGCGCGCAAGAATAGGTCCGAGCACCCAGAAGCTCGCGCGCATCCGCGAGACCATTTCGTAAGGCGCGGTCGTGTCCACGATATCGCGCGCCGTCAGGTGGAATGTCTCGCCCTGCATGTTGGGCGACGACCGCTTGCCATCAACAGCGAGGTCCGTGCCGTGGTTGCGCAGAATGCGGGCCAGCAGGTTGACGTCCGCGAGATTGGGAACGTTCTTCAACGTCACGCGATCCGATGTCAGCAGGCTGGCGATCATCAGCGGAAGTGCGGCGTTCTTCGCGCCCGAAATCGGGATGATGCCGTTCAGCTGCCCGCCGCCGACGATTTTGATGCGATCCATGAGAAGAGGTCTCGTCCTGTCTGAGGGGCGGTGGATGCAGGCAGCAAAGAAACCCGCCTGGGACGGCGAGTTGGCCAAGTGTTGCCGGGTGATGAGTCTTGGAGCGGTCGCTCCGCTGAGAAAAAGGTACGTCCGATCTATGTTGACTTCACAGCAAGGTCAATCAATGCGCTTGTTGCCCGCGGCCGGCTTGTCTTTCGTATCGGCAGGCGCTTCGGTCATACGGGCTTTTTCCTTTCGCTTTCGCAAATTAGCCCTGAGTTCCTCGGCCAGCCGTGAAGCACGCGCGGCGGCGGCGGCCTGGGCATGCGTGGGCTTTTCGCCGGTTTCCGTCATGGCATCACTGAACCAAAAGAGGTGCGAAACGCCGTCTGCCTAACACGTGGAGCGTGCCCGAGGCCAGAGCAGCCGCCAGAGCAGCCCGCCAGATCAGCTCTCCCCGCCGGCCACCGACCGCGTCAGAACGAGCGTCAGCCCGATCAGCGATGTGTTGTGGAACTGGATTTCGACGATTTGCCGGTTGTCCTTCACGATGACGTCCATATTGGCGTCGAGATCGGCCCCCTTGACGGTCACGACCAGCCCCCGCTCCGTGACCTTGCCGTTCAGTTCGCCCTTGAGATTGTAAACCTCCTCAGACCACTCACCGGTCAGCACACCGTCTTTGTCTTCCAAACGGCTTTTCAGCTCGATCTTGCCGCTCGGCGAGGCGCAGCGGATGGTTTGCTTCAGCCCCGGCGCGTCCATTGCCGCAAAGTAGGTCGCCCGGCAGGTGACCGTCTCCGCCTTCCCGTCCTTGAACCCGAGCCGTCCTTCGCCGGTCCAGCGGCCGGGCAGGCCGGCCAGCGCACCCTGGAGAGCGGCCGGCTTCGGCTCACCAGCTAACGCCTGCCGTGTTGCGCCGCCTGCGCAGAGGCTCACGCCCGCCACGATAAGCGCCAGAAAGGTCGTGATGCGTGTCATGCGGGGCCCCGGGTACTCTTATTCCTACGTACCAAGTATAGAGATTCGCCAGGAACCCGGGCTGTGCAACCACGCCACGTCCGAATTGATCGTTACCGTGTTCGCCGAGGCACGCCGGGCGTCAGATCCGGCGATCCGCGACGCTTCATCAACACGAGGCGTCAGATTGACCAGCCTTTCAGGCTCAGTTTGCGCCCCGGAGGCGATCCGCTATAAGGCGCTACCTTCCAGCGCATCTGCGCCGCTACAACCCTTTAGATTTCATGGCCAAATCCGAGCAAGACAAGAACGCGCCGACCCGTCCGGTGCCGCGGCTGCCTAAGGGCTTCCGCGATATTGGCGCGTCCGAGATCCGCGAACAGCAGGCGATGCTGTCGAAGATCCGTGGTGTGTATGAGCGCTACGGCTTCGAGCCGCTCGAAACGCCGGCCATCGAATACACCGACGCGCTGGGCAAGTTTCTGCCCGATCAGGACCGGCCGAACGAAGGCGTGTTCTCATTCCAGGATGAAGACGAACAGTGGCTGTCGCTGCGCTACGATCTCACCGCGCCGCTCGCCCGCTTCGTCGCCGAGAACTTCGACAAATTGCCCAAGCCCTTCCGCCGCTATGCGACGGGATCCGTCTTTCGCAATGAGAAGCCCGGCCCCGGCCGCTTCCGCCAGTTCACGCAATTCGACGCCGACACCGTGGGCGCCGATAGCATCGCTGCCGACGCTGAAATGTGCATGCTCGCCGCCGACACGCTGGAAGCGTTGGGCATCGCGCGCGGCGACTACGTCATCAAGGTCAACAACCGCAAGGTTCTCGATGGCGTGCTGGAACTCGCTGGGATTGATCCCGCGTCTCCGTCTGATGCCGCGCGCCGCCTCACCGTGCTGCGCGCCATGGACAAGTTCGACAAATTTGGCGTCGAAGGCGTTGCTCTCTTATTGGGCAAAGGCCGCAAAGACGAAAGCGGCGACTTCACGCCCGGCGCAAACCTCGAAGCAGATGCCATCGGCAAGATCACTAACTTTCTCTCTGCATCGGCAGGCGACCGGGAGGCTGCGATCGCACGCGTTATGCCGACGATTGGCAGCAACGAACGAGCGATGACGGGCATGGATGAGCTGCGTCAGATGAGCGACATGGTTCGCGCGGCAGGTTACGGCCCAGACCAGATTTCTTTCGACACCTCCGTCGTCCGCGGTCTCGAATACTACACCGGCCCCGTCTTCGAAGCCGAACTCACCTTCGAAGTCAAAAACGAAGACGGGCAGACCGTGCGCTTCGGTTCCGTCGGCGGCGGTGGCCGCTACGACGATCTCGTCGCCCGCTTCACCGGCCAGAAAGTCCCCGCCACCGGGTTCTCTATCGGCGTCTCGCGTCTGCAGGCAGCCCTCGCCTCGCTCGGCAAAAAGTCAGCCGCCACACTCGGCCCCGTTGTCGTCCTCGTCATGGATAAAGGCGAAGTCGCCGCTTACCAGAAGATGACGCAGACGCTGCGCTCCGCCGGCATCCGCGCCGAAATGTATCTCGGCTCCGCCGGCATGAAGGCGCAGATGAAATACGCCGACAAGCGCGGCAGCCCGCTCGTCGTCATCCAAGGCAGCGACGAACGCGCCAAGGGCGAAGTCACGCTCAAAGATCTCATCGAAGGCGCCAAAGCCGCGGCCGCGATCAAAGACAACAAGGAATGGAAGGAAGCGCGCCCCGCGCAATTCGCCATTCCCGAAACCGACCTCGTCTCGAAGGTGCGCGAAATCCTCGCGCGTCACGAGGCGTAACGCGAGGTCCCATGGTTGCCGAGACGGCACGCAAATTCGAGGCGCTCGAAGCCCAGGCCCAGAAGATCATGCAGGTCTTCATCAAGGCCGGGCATGAAGCCGTGTCGCCCGCCATCCTCCAGCCCGCCGGCGTCTTCCTCGACGTGATCGGCGAAAGCCTGCGCGCGCGCACCTACGTCTTCACCGATCCCGATGGCGACGAACTCTGCCTGCGCCCGGATCTCACCGTGCCCACTTGCCGCCTGCACATCGAACGCAACGGCGATGCGCCCGCCAAGGCCCGCTACTGCTACAACGGCACCGCCTTCCGCTTCCAGCCGGTCGGCGCCGGCAGCGCGCACCCGCGCGAATTCCGCCAGACCGGCATCGAGAACATCGGCCTTCCAGAACGCGAGCGCACCGACGCCCAGACGGTCGCCACCATTATCGACGCGATGCGCGCGGCCGGCCTCAAGAACTTCAAGCTGCGCATTGGCGATCTGGGCTTGTTCCGCGCGCTCATCAAGGCGATCGACATGCCCGATCGCTGGCGCCAGATGCTCACGCACCTCTTCTGGAGGCCGGAAGCGTTTCGCGCCGAACTGCAGCGCCTCTCGCGTCCGGCAGAGGAAAGCCTGAAGTCGATACCGCCCGAACTGCGCGCCGCCATCGCGCCGACCGATCTCGCACGCTCCGAGCGCGCCGTGGTCGATTACCTGTCATCGAACGGCGTCGAAGCGATGGGCACCCGCTCGGTGACGGAGGTCGCGTCCAATCTGATGTGGCGTCTCGCCGACGCCAAGTCCGATCCGCTGCCGCCCGAAATCGTCTCGCTGATCGAGCGCTATCTTGCCATCTCCGGTCCGGCCAAGGCAGCCGGCGCCTGCTTCAAGGATCTGCTGCGCGAGCGCGGCTCCGCCATGACCCCCGTCATCGACGCCTATCATCGCCGCCTGCAACTGATGACCGAGATGGGCGTCGATGTTGTCCACGCTGAATTCTCCGCCGAATTCGGGCGTCAGCTCGAATACTACACCGGCTTCGTCTTCGAGATCGTTGCGCCCGAACTCGGCCGCGACAGTCCGCTGGCCGGCGGTGGCCGCTATGACGATCTCATGCGCATCGTCGGCGGCAAGCGCGACATACCCGCAGTCGGGGGCGCCATTCACACCGAACGTTTGCTGTCCGTCGTCCAGGGAGGCGCGGCATGACCGAGAAGCTCCTCCTCGCCGTGCCGTCCAAAGGCCGGCTCATGGAACAGACGATCGAGATGTTCGCCAAAGCCGGTCTCACCCTTCGCAAGACCGGCAACGAACGCGGCTACCGCGGCGAGATCGCAGGCCTCGATACAGTCGAGGTCGCCTTCATTTCCGCCTCCGAAATCGCGTGGTACCTGAAGACCGGACGCGCCCACATGGGCGTCACCGGCGAAGATCTGATCCGCGAGCAGATATCGGACGCCGACGAGCGCGTGACGTTTCTGAAGCCGCTGGGCTTCGGGCACGCCGATGTCGTCGTCGCTGTTCCTGATTACTGGATCGACGTGCGCTCCATGGCCGAGCTTGACGAGATCGCCGCCACCTTCCGCCGCGAACACGGCCGCTGGTTTCGCGTCGCCACGAAATACATCAACACGACGCGCCGCTTCTTCGCCGCCAAAGGTGTGATCGATTACCGGATCATCGAAAGCTTAGGCGCCACCGAAGGCGCACCGGCCGCGGGCACTGCCGACCTGATCGTCGACATCACTTCGACGGGAGCGACGCTCGCCGCAAACGGCCTGCGTATTCTCGACGACGGAGTGATCTTGAAGTCGGAAGCCAACCTGATCGCCTCGAAGGTGGCGAACTGGTCGCCGGCTGCGCGTCAGGCGGAAAATGAAATCATGCAGGCGCTTGGCCTCTAGAGCCGGTCCTTCAATCGGTAATAGAGCATGCCGAGCGCCAGCATCTGGTTCCCGGCCCACCGACCCACCGGCAGCTGCCAGTGCCGAATGCTGTCGAAGAGATCGAACCGCTCCGTCGTCCCGCAAATCGCGTCCGCCACGATGTCACCCGCGATGTGCGTCGCGTTCACGCCGTGCCCGCAATATCCCTGCATGTAATAGAGGTTGGGCTCCATCCGCCCGATTGCCGGCACGCGATTGAGCACGATGCCGATCCGCCCCGCCCACGTGTAATCGACCTTCTTGTCGCTCAACTGTGGGAAGATCTCGTCCAATCGGGTCTTCATGGTTGCCGTGATGTCGTGCGGATCGCGATTTGAATAATTGCAGCGCCCGCCGAAAATCATTCGCCGATCGCCCGACATGCGAAAATAATCGAGCACGATGTTGCTGTCACAGATGGCGAGATCGCGCGGATTGATCGAGCGGGCGAGATTGTCGCTCAGCGGCTCCGTCGCGATGATGTAGCTGCCGGTCGGGAACTGCAGCCCCCAGAGCCGGCCGCGCTCGAATTGATGCGAGGTGTCGCCGCCAAGCACGATGCTGTCGGCCTCCACGCGGCCCCGCGCGGTGCGCGCGAACGGCTTCGCACCGCCCTTCATCTCGATGACAGCCGAGTCCTCGTAGATCTCGACGCCCAGCGACTTCGCCGCGCGTGCCTCCCCAAGACACAGATTGAGCGGATGCAAATGCCCGCTCTTCCGGTCGATGATGCCCCCGCAGTAGACGCCCGTATCCAGCACATCGCGAAAAGCGCCCGGCTCCACCAGCTCGTGGTGATCGCCTTCGCCGTCCTTCACGCGTTCGTCGTAGTAGGCGCGGATCTTGTCCATGTGTTTGGGACGGGCAGCGGCTTCCATCCAGCCGTCCTTCCAGTCACAATCGATGGCGTACTTCGCGATCCGCTCCTTGATGATCTCATGCCCCCGGTAACGGATGTCGCGCACGAGCTTCGCGCCGGCCGCGCCGAGCTGCCGCTCGATTTCCGCCTCGCCCGAGATTCCAGCAATGCACTGCCCGCCGTTGCGGCCCGACGCGCCCCAGCCCACCCGGTGTGCTTCCAGCACGACGACCCGACGGCCTTTTTCTGCCAGCGACAGCGCCGTTGCGATCCCTGAAAAACCGCCGCCGACGACGCAAACGTCCGCCTTCACCGTGCCTTCGAGCGCGGGATGCCGCGACTGGTCGTTGGCGGTTGCAGCGTAATACGAGGAGGTGTGCGGCTCGGCCATCGCGTGCATCCCAAGAAGTTCAGCCAACTTGTGATCACAAAATCCGATGCTGTCAACGCAGCCTGTACAGCGGTTTGACCTGTAACTTGACGACCGCCGTCCATCGTGATCTCTTGTGTGATCACAAATTGGCAGGACAGCCCGGCGCCAAGGAAGGTCGCGCTGAGAGGCCCGTCACCGATTGAAAACCGGAGGCGGCTCATGTCTGACAAAAACCCCACCCGTATTCTGTCTGCAATCGCGCATCTGCCCCCGCACACGGCGGCAGGCGATCAGGCGTTTCTCAATAGCAATCCCGCGGCCCGTTGGCTGGAAATGACCTACGCCGGGGCGCTGAGCTTCCTGCGCCGTCCCTATTCCCGTGATCTCACCAAAGCCAAAGCGGTTGTCTGCGGCGTGCCCTACGACGGCGCGACAAGCAATCGCCCCGGCGCCCGCCTCGGCCCACGCGCCATCCGCGCCGCCTCCGCGGAACTGGGCTCTTGCGACAGCTTCCCTTACGGCGGCAATCCCTTCGAAGCGTTGCCAACCATCGACTGGGGCGATCTCTACATCGAGCCGCAACTCCCGCACCGCGTCGCTGCCGATATCGAAGCAGGCGCACGCGAAATCATCGCCGGTGGCGCCAAGCTCCTCGCGCTGGGCGGCGATCACTTTGTCAGCCTGCCGCTCTTGACGGCGCACGCCAGGCAGCACGGCCCACTCGCACTGATCCAGTTCGACGCCCACTCCGACACCTGGCCCGATGACGGTGCCCGCAACGATCACGGCACCATGTTCCTCCGCGCCGCCAAGGCCGGCGTTATCGATCCGTCCCGTTCGATCCAAGTCGGCATTCGCTCCCACAATCCCGATAGCCATGGCATGGAAGTCATGACCTCTCCTGCCGTTCACCGCCTTGGCATCGACGCCACGATTGCTGCGATCCGCGATCGCGTCGGCGATGCGAAAGCCTACCTCACGTTCGACATCGACGTGCTCGACCCGGCGTTTGCACCCGGCACTGGCACGCCCGTCGCGGGCGGCCTCGCCTCGTGGCAGGCGCTCGAGATCCTGCGCGGATTGTCCGGTCTCGATATCGTCGGCGCCGATGTCGTCGAGGTCTCCCCGCCCTACGATCATGCGGAGATCACGGCCCTGGCGGCGGCAACGGTCGCCCACGACATTCTCTGCCTGTGGGCCCAACGCGAACGCGCCGCCCTCTAGGCCACGATCGTTTCGGACTGTTGAAGCGTCGAAAATGCAGAGCGCGGCTTCGATCCCATCGAAGCCGCGCTCTCAAGGCGTCGCGTTTTGTCTAGATCGATCGGCGCTAGTTTGCCGCCGCATCGGCCGCGCGTCGATCGCGCTCGACCCGGGCCGTTTGCACCTTCGTCATGTACGAGGCAATCAGCACGCCCACGGTCACGAAGGCGATCATGATCGTCGAGATCGCGTTGATCTCGGGCGTCACACCGAGCCGAACCTGGGAGTAGATCTTCATCGGCAGCGTGGTGGCCGACGGCCCCGTCGTGAAGCTCGCGATCACGAGATCGTCGAGCGACAGCGTAAATGCCAGCAGCCAGGCTGAAATCACGGACGGCGCGATGATCGGCAACGTCACCTGAAAGAACGTCGCCACCGGCGAGGCCCCCAGATCCATGGCCGCCTCTTCCACCCGCTGGTCAAAGTCGGAGAGCCGCGCCTGCACCACCACGGCCGCGAAGCACATGGTGAATGTCGCGTGCGCCAGAACGATGGTCCAGAAGCCGCGATCGAAGTTGATGGCAACGAACAGCAGCAGCAGCGACAAACCCGTAATGACTTCCGGCATGACGAGCGGCGCGAAAATCATCCCCGAGAACAGTGTGCGTCCCCGAAACCGCCCCATGCGCACCAGCACCAACGCCGCCATCGTACCCAGCACCGTGGCCATGGTCGCCGAAATGAAGGCCACGCGCAGTGTTGTCCAGGCAGCGTCCATGAGCTGCTCGTTGTCGAGCAGCCCCTTGTACCACTTCATCGAAAACCCGCCCCAGACGGTCACGAGCTTCGAGTCGTTGAACGAATAGATCACGAGGATCAGGATCGGGATGTACAGAAACGCAAACCCGAACACGATCGCCGTCACGTTGAACCATGAAAAGCGGTTGTTCATCGTCCAGCCTCCCGTGCGCGCTGCTGGGCCCACTGGAAGCCGACGATCGGTATGATCAGCACGAGCAGCAGGAGCACAGCCACCGCGGACGCCACCGGCCAGTCACGGTTATTGAAGAACTCGCTCCAAAGCGTCTTACCGATCATCAGTGTCTCCGATCCGCCGAGCAGGTCCGGGATAACGAACTCGCCCACAGCTGGAATGAAGACGAGGAAGCAACCCGCCACGATTCCCGGAATGGAAAGCGGGAACGTCACCTGCCAGAACGCCTTCCACGGCGGCGATCCCAGATCCTCCGCCGCTTCGAGAAGCCGTCCATCTATCTTCTCCAGGCTGGCGTAGAGCGGCAGCACCATGAACGGGAGATACGAGTAGACGATGCCGATGTAGACAGCGGTCGTCGTGTTCATGATCGTCAGCGGCTCGCTGATGAGGCCGAGGTTCAAGAGGAGCGCGTTGAGCAGACCTTCGTTTTTCAGAATGCCAATCCAGGCATAGACGCGGATCAGGAAGGACGTCCAGAACGGCAGGATCACGAACATCATGAGCGTTGGCTGCCATTCCCGCGGCGCCCGTGCCATGCCGTACGCGAGTGGGTACGCAATCAAGAGCGTCAGGAACGTCGAGACGGCAGCGATCTTGATGCTCGACCAATAGGCCGACGTATAGAGCTCATCGGAAAAGATGAAGCTGTACTTCTCAAAATCCAGCTCCCCGATCTTGGCTCTGATCGACTCCCACCCTTCGAAGATATCGAATACGGGCGTGTAGGGGGGAATGGAGATTTCCGATTCCGAGAGCGAAATCTTGAAGACGATGAAGAATGGGATGAGGAAGAAAAGAAACATCCACACATAAGGAACTGCGATGACGAGCCACTTGCGCATGCGCTACACCGTCTGTTCTTGAGCCGGAATTAATCTGCACGTCCTGAACATCGCGTCCTCACGCTTTAAGCAAAACGCTCGCATCGATCGGCCACTCGAGCCACACGGTGTCGTCCCACGAGATGGCGCGCTCCACGCTGTGCGAAGAGTTCGCGCGCAGCGCCGTCACCCGATTTCCGGCTTCCGTATGCACGTGGTAATGCGAGATTGACCCGAGATATCCCACGTCGTCGACACGGCCCTTCACGACATTGACGCCACTCTGCGGTTGGTCGAGGCTGATGCGGAATTTCTCCGGCCTGACCGACAGCCAGACGTTCTGGCCAACCGTTAAGCCCTCACAAGCGACCGCTTTGAAGATGCGCCCATCGCCCGAAGTCGGCGTGAGTTCCACCGTGCCGTCGGCAGGAAGTGCAACCACCTTGCCTTCCATGATGTTCACGTCGCCGATGAACTGCGCCACATACCGCGACTTCGGCGCTTCGTAGATTTCGCCCGGCGTGGAGACCTGCTCGAGCCTGCCCTGGTTCATGACAGCGATGCGCGAGGCGACGGTCATCGCCTCTTCCTGGTCGTGCGTCACGATCACGAACGTGGTGCCGGTCTGCTCCTGAATACGCATCAGCTCGAACTGCGCCTGGTTACGAAGCTTCTTGTCGAGTGCGCCGAGCGGTTCGTCGAGCAGCATGATGCGCGGCTTCTTGGCGATGGCCCGCGCGAGCGCCACGCGCTGCTGCTGGCCGCCCGAGAGCTGATGTGGCTTGCGATGCGCGAACTTGGCGAGTTCAACGAGTGCCATCGCCTCATCGACGCGCTGCTTGATCTCTTCCGCCGGCATTCCTTCCTGGCGCAAGCCGAAGCCGACATTGCGCTCCACCGTCATGTGCGGGAACAGCGCATAGGACTGGAACATCATGTTGATGTTGGAGCGCTCGTAAGGCGCAAGGTCGGTGATGTCCTGGCCGTCCACGATGACCCGGCCCTCGGTCGGCTTCTCGAAGCCCGCCAGCATCCGCAGCAGCGTAGTCTTGCCGCAACCGGAAGGGCCGAGCAGCGCGAAGAATTCGCGCTCGTAAATGTCGAGTGTGATGTTGTCGACGGCGACGAAGTCACCGAACCGCTTGGTGACATTTTCAAAACGGATGATCGGCTTTTTGGCCGGATCCTTCCACGGCGCAAAACCTGATTGCGGTGCCGCGGTCCTCAAGCGCCGGTCTGCGGGCGCCGTGCCTGCTGCGGTTCCGTTGATCGCCGACGATACGCTCATGGAAGGCCTCTGGGTGTTGCGAAGAGGAGACGAGAAAGACCCCTGATGGGTCTTCATGTGAAAACCGCGCCGGAGCGAGGCTCCAGCGCGGTTGGTTGTCTTGGTTACTTGCCGGTCACGACACCCGTCCAGAGGCGCGTCACCGTTCGTTGTGTTTTCGCGTCGTAGGCGAGTTTCACGAACAGGTTCGACATCGTCGCCTCGTCCGGATAGATCGCCGGATCGCTCTTCACCTCTTCAGAAATGAACTCCTTCGAGGCGAGGTTTCCGTTTGCGTAGTTGATGTAGTTCGAAGCCTTGGCGATCACTTCCGGCTTCAGAAGGTAGTTGAGGAACTCGTGCGCCTCGGCGACATTCTCGGCATCCTTCGGGATGGCCATCATGTCAAACCACATCATCGCGCCTTCCTTCGGAATGGAATACTTGATGACGTGACCGTTCTTGGCTTCCTCTGCACGGTCGCGGGCCTGCAGGATATCACCCGACCAGCCGACCGCGATGCAGATGTCGCCATCCGCCAGCGCGTTGATGTACTCCGACGAATGGAACTTGCGCACGTTCGGGCGGATCGACTTCAACAGTTCCGCGCCTTTCTTCAGTTCAGCTTCGTCCTTGGTATTGGGATCGATGCCCTGGTAGCGCAGGGCGGAGGACAGAATGTCATCGGGGCTGTCGAGCATGAAGATGCCGCAGTCCTTGAACTTCGCGGCAATCTCAGGCTTGAACACGAGATCCCAGGAGTTCACCGGCGCATCGCCGAGCCGTTCCTTGATCTTGCCTTCGTTGTACCCGATGCCCGTGGTGCCCCACATGTAGGTGAGCGCATGTTCGCCGTTTGGATCATAGACGTCCGTCCGCTTGGCGACTTCCGGCCAGACATTTCCGATGTTCGTGAGTTTCGACTTGTCGAGCTTCTGGAACACGCCGGCCTTGATCTGACGTGACAGGAACGCACCCGTCGGGACGACGATGTCGTAGCCGGTCTTGCCTGCGAGCAGCTTTGTCTCGAGAACCTCGTTGCTGTCGAAGACGTCGTAGGTGACCTTGATGCCCGTTTCCTTGGTGAAATCTGCAAGGATCGATTCATCGATGTAGTCAGACCAATTGAAGACTTTCAATTCGCGATCTTTCGCGAAGGAAGCGGAGGCGACCGCCAGAGCAGCGGCGGCCACGCCCGCGATACACGCAAGGCGCTTTATTCCGGGATGCAACATTTACGAACTCCTGTTTGGAGAGTGTGGGTCGTCACGATGCTGGCCCCGCGCAGACGTCCGCGCCCCATTCGTAACGTGCCCCCATTGTGATCACAAAATTCCGGCGCTACAAGAGTGTCGTTTCATCAATGTGCCACACAAGCGGGCGGCACCCCGCCGGTGACAGTCGAGGAGTAGTCGGTCGCATGAAGCGTCTGACAGGTGCATCCGCCGGCGGCAAAGCCGGCGCGAACGGCGGCGACGAACCGCCAGAAACCCATACAGTCGTGGGACTTACCACGCACGAGGAAGTCTATCGCCGGCTGCGGGAGCAGATCCTGTACGGCGGCATCAAGCCCGGCTCAGCGGTGACGCTGCGTGGCCTTGCCGATGAACTGGGCGTGAGCCCCATGCCGGTCCGCGAGGCCGTCCGCAGGCTCATTGCCGAACGCGCGCTGCTGCTGCAGGACAATCGCCGCGTCATGGTTGCGCCGATGACGCGCGAGACATTCGAGCAGATTTTGTTCGCCCGCCGTGCACTCGAACCTGAACTTGCAGCCCGCGCGCTCGCCAAGCTCACAAAGGCCGATATTGCCGCAATCGAAGCGGTGGACCGGTCGATCGACACCGCCATGCGTGCCGGAGACACCGAGGGCTACATGCGCGCCAACTACCATTTCCACTTTGCGATCTATCGCAAATCGGAGGCCTGGACGCTCGTCGCTCTGGTCGAGAGCATCTGGCTCCAGTTCGGCCCCTTTATGCGCATGGCCTATGGCCGGATCGGTACGTCCACCATCGAAGATCATCATGAATTCGCGATCGCCGCGATGAAGAAGGGGAGCGCCGCAGACCTCCGAAAGGCTATCGATGCCGATATCGGGCAAGGTATGGGCTTCATCGGCGAAGCGGTTTTATCCCGCGCCGGGTGAAGACTTAGCGCCGTTCGACCATGTCCGTGCCTGGCCCCGCCTTGAGTTCGGGTCGGATTTGTGATCACATTCGGCGGAGGTGCCCGCGCGGATGCACCATTCGCCGGCCTTCATTTCGAAAGACGGTGATGAATCAAGTCCGCGTGTGAGCCGGTCTTAGGCTCTCCGGCTGCCGGCACCGTCGGTGGCGTTTCATCAGCAACATAACATTGCATCAGGTGCGAGCATGAGTGCCGAGCAGCGGTCCGGGTCTGGCGAGAGCGAGATTTTGGGCGTCGGAACAAGGGCGGAAGACGTGCGGGCTTGGGTCCGCGCTCACCGGATTGAGGAAGTCGACTGCGCGGTCCCCGACATTGCCGGTGTGGCGCGCGGCAAGACGATGCCGGTCGAAAAATTCGTAAAGCTCGAACCGGTCCATCTGCCGATCTCGATCTTCCATCAGACGATCACCGGCGATTACGTGGGCTTCGAAGAGGACGGCCAGGCGCTCTATGCCGAGAGCGACTTGATGATGGTTCCGGACCTGACGACGATCCGCCCCGCGCCGTGGGCATCCAGCCCCACCGCCCAGGTCATTCACGATGCGACGTGGCAGAATGGAGATCCCGTCGAGATCGCCCCCCGCGCAGTCTTGCGCCGTGTGGTCGAACTCTATGCGCAAGAGGGCTGGGCGCCCGTCGTGGCGCCCGAACTCGAATTCTACCTGACGAAAACCAATCCCGATCCCGATTATCCGCTGGAACCGCCGACGGGGCGCTCGGGCCGTAAGGGCTCCGGCCGTCAGGCCTACAGCCTCGGCGCCGTGGACGAATACGACAAGATCGTCGACGACATTTATGAATTTGCCGAACTCCAGTACCTGCAGATCGACACGATCATTCAGGAAGGCGGCGCGGCACAGCTCGAAATCAACCTCGTGCACGGCGATCCCGTTCATCTCGCCGATCAGGTTTTTCTGTTCAAGCGCACCATCCGCGAGGCCGCATTCAAGCACGGGTGCTACGCGACGTTCATGGCAAAGCCGCTCGAAAATGAGCCCGGTAGCGCCATGCACATCCACCAGAGCATCGTCGACAAGAAAACGGGCCGCAACATCTTCACAGATGAACACGGCCAGCCGAGCAAGCTGTTCCACCATTTCCTGGCCGGCCAGCAGACCTATCTGCCGTCCGCCATGTGTCTGTTTGCTCCGTACGTGAATTCGTACCGCCGTCTGGTGCCCGGCGGCGCCGCCCCGATCAATGTCGAGTGGGGTCTTGACAACCGCTCGGCCGGATTACGCATTCCCGTATCGGGCCCCGGCGCCCGCCGCGTTGAAAACCGGCTCCCCGGATCGGATAGCAATCCCTATCTCGCGATCGCCGCCAGCCTTGCCAGCGGCTACCTCGGCATGAAGAACCATCTCCAGCCGCGTCCCGCCGTTGCAGGTAACGCCTACCGCAACGCCCATCAGCTGCCGCGCGGACTCCTCGAAGCGCTTCTCGAGTTCGAAGACAGCAAGGATCTGCACGACATCCTCGGCCACCGCTTCAGCCACGTTTACATGCAAATGAAGCGGTCCGAGTTCGAGGAGTTCATGCGCGTGATAAGCCCGTGGGAACGCGAGCACCTGCTGCTCAGCGTCTAGCCTCAGGCAGCCTTCGACCCCAGCGACATGATCCGGCCGAGTAGCGTTTTGAACGCTTCACGGTCGGCTTCGCTGAACCCGGCTAAGAGCTCCTCCTCCACCTCGCGCGCGATGGGCGCTGCGCGCATGAGAATGGACCGGCCTTCTTCGGTCACGTTGACGGCATACATGCGCGCATCCGTCTTTGTTCGCTGACGGTGGATGAGCCCGCGCATCTCTAGCCTTCGGACGATGTCAGCCAGCGTCGAGCGATCGATGCCAGAGACATCGCAAAGCGTGGTCTGACTGGGCTTATCCAAGCCGTCGATCGCCGCCAGAACGATGAACTGGCGAGCCGTAATGCCAAGTTCGCCCGAGGCGCGAGCAAACAGCTCTTCGGCGTGTTGGCCGGCGCGATGCAACAAGTGCGTGGCACTCTGCGAAGCGAAGCTCAGGGTCGAATCAGGCTGCACGCGATCTCTTGCTTCGCCTGACTTATGCTCTGCACGTTCATTCTTTGTCGTTGTCGTCATGATCACTGGCCCATCGATGATTGACGGACGCCATGGCGCCATTACACGCGCTGCGTCTCTGTCATGTAAGTGTTTGAAGCTGGGGAAGTTCGCAGACCGCTGCGAAAATCATTCCCCTGACTCAACTGCGGGGCTCGGAAAAAGCTAGATCTGAACTGGGCTGCACGATAACAAACTTCGTCGAAAATGAAAGAAATATAGGCAAACGCCCAGATATTTGGCAGTCGCGGCTGGCGTACATAGATGCGGCAAGTTCTGCAAGCAGCTAGGTCACAGCTTGATCTAAAGCGGCGCCAAAAACAACAAAGGCACGCCGTTGCGGGCGCACCTTTATCAATCTCAGGTCAAATGAGCGACAGCGGGCGTCGTGAACGCGCCCCAGTGCGCGCTTAGTGCATGTATGAGGTGTTGCCACCAATCGGCGACGTGGGCTGTTCCCAGAAGAAATCACCCATCAGCGGCGCGCCCGACGTACGGGCATTGATCGACGGATCCTGCCGCCGCGAGTCACCGATGATGTCCGACTTGCGCACCGTGTAACCGCCCCGGCGTCCGTAGTAGCTCTTGCCGGTCAGCGGCTTGGCCTTCTTCCCGTTCGACGTCGATTGCGCCTCGGCGGGCCGCGGGGCGGCAGCCGCTGCAATCCCGGTCACGAGAAGAGCTGCCATCATCGTCTTGAGCAGGGTACCGGCCACGGGGCGCCTCCAGAAAGCATTGATGTGCGAGGCTAATGTGCCCGCGGTGTTCGGTCTAGCACATAGGGGTTAATTCTTCTTAGGGAAGATGTTTCGCGGCCACATCGGCGAAATCTATCGATCGCGGCTCCCCGCGCGTCCTACCGATGAACCCGATGAACCGCTCAGCTTGACAAGCGCCACACGCGCAGGTGACCTCGGAGGCCTGTCCATTCGGAGGGAAGCACGGCCATCGATATCGCCCGGCCGTCACAGTCGTGGCCCCTCAGCGCTCAATCGCTGACCGTCCGGCGGGCCATCCTCGCCTCCGTCGTGATCCTGGCCGCGATGACAGGCGTGATCGCAGGTCACCTGTCTGCACCCGACGCCACGGCCGATGCCGACTTGACCCTCCTGCTGCGCTTTATGGCTCTGATGAAAGCCGCCATCGTGCTCGCCGCGGCCGGGCTGGTGGCTTGGCGCTTCGGATCGGAGCTGCCGTCGCGGCTGGTCGTCGGTTACATCGCGGCCGTGGGTCTGATGGCGCTGTCGCCGGGTCTCATCTGGAGCCAGAGCTCACTGACGCTGGCGAGCGCGTTCTTTCATTCGGGGCTGCTGTTCGGCCTCGCCCTTGCTGCGCGCGACGGCTTCACCAAGTCGGGCAAATAGCCCATCAGGCCAATTCCGCCAGCACACACTTGAGGATGCCGTAATCGAACCGGCCATCGAGTGCGCCATGAGCAGGCCCGAGCTTACCGCTTTCGAGCGTCGCCGTGCGTTCGAACGCCTCGTGGATCTCGTCGAGATCGCCGTCGTCGAGGTCCTTCAGCACCGCACGCGCCTCGATCAGGCCGGCCTCGATCGCTTCCGCGAAATGGCCGTAGATCGTGCCCACGCCGAGGCCGCGCCGCTCCGCGATCGTCTCCGCGTCGAGACCCTGCAGGTGCAGCGCCAGCGTCTCGTTCACTGTTGCTGACAATCGGTTCTTCAAGACGGGATGGCTGGCAAACGCAGCCAGCGTATCCAGCATCGCCTGTCCGTATCGCTTGATCTTGCTCGCCCCGAGCCCCGTGATATCGCCGAGCGCATCGAGTGTCTGTGGACGCTTCTCGGCCAGTTCAGCCAACGTCCGGTCGTGACAGATCACATACGGCGGCAGCTTCGCTTCCGCCGCCAGCCTGGCCCGTAGCGCCCGCAGAGCAGTGAACGCTGCCTGATGTTCGGATGCGACGCCGGCCGCTGCCGGGCTCTTCTTCTCGCGCTTGGTCTTGCCGCCGCGGTCGTTGGCCGTTGCCACGCGCATGAGAAACTTTTCTTCCCCGCGCAGCAGTGGCCTCGCCCGGTCCGTCAGCACCAGCGTGCCAAAGCCCTCGTCATCGCCGGTGAGGTAACCCTGCGCCACGAGCTGCCGGTAAAGTCCGCGCCAGACCGTCGCGTCCGTCTCTTTGCCGATGCCGAACACCGTCAGCTTGTCATGCGATGACCGGATGCAACGCTCATCTGCTTTCCCATGCAGGATGTCGATCAGATAGCCGACACCGTAGCGCTGGCCCGTCCGATAAACCGTCGACAGCGCCTTCTGCGCCAGAACGGTTCCATCCTCCGTCGCCGGCGGTGTGAGACAGTTGTCGCAATTCCCGCACGGCGGGCTGCCGCCCTGGCCGAAGTAAGCCAGCAGCGCCTGTCGCCGGCACGTCACCATTTCCCCGAGCCCGATCAGTGCATCGAGTTTCTGCCGCTGCACCTGCTTGAAAGCGTCCGCGCCATCCGACTGCGCGATCCACTGCCGCTGCTGAATGACGTCCTGCAACGAATAGGCAAGCCAAGCATTGGCCGGCTCCCCGTCACGCCCCGCGCGCCCCGTCTCCTGGTAATAGGCTTCAATCGATTTCGGCAGGCTCAAATGGGCCACGAAGCGCACGTCCGGCTTGTCGATCCCCATGCCGAACGCGATCGTCGCGACGATGATGAGCCCATCCTCCTGCAGAAACCGCTCCTGCGCCCGTCGCCGGATCTGCGGATCGAGCCCCGCGTGATAGGCGAGCGCCCGCCGGCCTTTCGTCGTCAGCCACGCAGCGGTCTCTTCCACCTGCTTGCGCGACAGGCAGTAGACGATGCCCGCATCTTCCGGATGCTCTGCCTCGATGAACTGCCAAAGCCGCTCGCGCGCGCTGACCGACCCCATCTCTGCAATGGTGTAGCGAATGTTCGGCCGGTCAAAACTCGCAACGAACCGCTCCGCCTGCTCGAGGCTGAGTTCCGCGACGATCTCTTCCCGCGTGCGCTCATCCGCTGTCGCCGTCAGCGCCACCCGCGGCACGCCCGGAAAACGGTCGGCGAGCTGGCGCAGCTGCCGGTATTCCGGCCGGAAATCATGACCCCACTGCGAAACGCAAT
Organism: uncultured Alphaproteobacteria bacterium; assembly: GCA_963778225.1. Lineage (GTDB taxonomy): Bacteria > Pseudomonadota > Alphaproteobacteria > Rhizobiales > Hyphomicrobiaceae > JAGVSR01. The sequence continues at coordinate 489,852 of CAVZTR010000012.1, read as the reverse complement.
GCGCTTCATCGATGGCGAACAGCGAAATCGTCGTCTGCCCGAGCAGCGAGATCATCCGCTCCTGCAACAGCCGTTCGGGCGCGACATACAATAAGTCGAGCGCACCGGCGACGAGCTGCCGTTCCACCGCCTGCTGTTCGGGAAACGACAGGCTCGAATTGAGAAACGCCGCCGAAACGCCCGCTTCCTTGAGCGCGTCCACCTGATCCTGCATCAGCGCGATCAGCGGTGAGACGACGATGCCCGTACCGGCCCGGACGATGGCCGGGATCTGGTAGCACAGCGACTTGCCGCCGCCGGTTGGCATCAGAACGAGGGCATCTCGCCCCGCGAGCACGGTCTCGATGATGGCGGACTGGTGCAGCCGGAAGCTGTGATAGCCGAACACGCGTTCGAGGACACCGAGGGCGGCCTTGAGCGTGGGTCCCTCGGTCGATGGTTTCCGCTGAGCGGCGGGGGGCATGGGTTCTGTTCGGTCAAACAAGAGGATGGATCCAGCACTCTTAGATGATTCCGGCTCCCGTGCGGCCGCTGCCGAGATCTTGTCCCGTGAAATCCGCGCCGTCGCGAAACGCGAAAGACAAACTTTTCCGTCGTCTGACGTGACGCTGCCACTGTCGTGACCTACAACCGCCTCCCACAAGGCGGCCGGCACATGCGGCCGGCTCGGGGACAGCAAAGTCGCTATCCGCAACCAGAGGACTGTCGAAACATGCGCTTGCTGACCGGTCTCGCCATTGTCTTGGCAGGTCTATTCTACGTCGCCTGGCCCGCCTGGTCGGCCTACCAGCTCAAGCTCGCCCTCGAAAGCGGCGATGTTGCCGGCGTCGAACGCGGCATTGATTTTCCTGCCGTCCGCAACTCGCTTCGGCCGGCAGTCACGGCCGGTATCGAGCAGAACCTCAAAGAGGCCACGAAAGGCACGCCTGGCAGCGATCTCATCATCGAGAAAGTGAGCAAGGATACGTTGCCGAAACTGGTCGAAGCCTCACTCGACACCCTGCTGACACCGCAATCGCTCATTCGCCTCCACGCTGAAGGCAAAAGCCTGCGCGAGTTCATCAACTCCATGAAGACAGGCACGCCGGATCTCGCCGGTCAGGTGGGCGGCTTCGTCCGCGATCTCTTCGGCACGAAAACGGACCCGGCCCCGATGCCGGCCGGAATTGGCGTATCGGCAACCGCAGCACCCATCGTCCCTCAGAGCCGCCGGTTGGGATTTGGCAACATCAAGTCCGTGGGCCTGGAAGGTCCCTTGGGCGTTTCCATCGGCCTGTCGCGTGATGCGAAAGCCACCGCACCGGACCTCACAGCCACATTGTCTTTCGAAGGCACCGGCTGGCGTGTGACACGCCTCGTTCCCCGGATTTAAGACGCCGTTAGTTCCTGCAACACAATTAGTTAGGGATCTTCCCCAGCTATGATGCGTTGGGGAAAAACAGTAGGTTACAGGCCACGGTTTCGATCATTCGTATGCTCCGTTTATCATCTCTAAAGATAAGCCGGGCAATTGATGGGTTCCGGTTGGCGAACCTTTAGGGACGCAGCAATAGTGCGCCTTTCGAGCATAGAGTGCAGGAGTGATTTGATGCGTTCGGTTGTGTGTGCGGTGGCGGCCTTCGCAGCGGTGATGGGGTGGGCAGTTCCCCTGACCGCCGCGCCTGCCGGGACGGCGACCGACGGCGCCGTAGCCGCGGGCGAAGCCACTGACGACGAACAGGCAGCGGTGGCTGCAATCATCGCAGACGTCGAAAGCCGCATGGAAGCGGCCCGTGACCCGATCGAGAAGGGCCACCTCTCGCAGCTCTCTGGCCACTACCGCGAACAGGGTGTCGGCCCGCACTGGACCAGCGCCCACGGCCTGACCGACGCCGGCCGCGCGCTCTATGATGAGCTTGCCGAAGCCGATCTCTATGGCCTCGATCCCACGCAATTCCGTCTGCCTGATCTTCCCATCTCGACCGCGTCCGTCGCCGCCCGCGCGGCAGCCGAGGTCGACTTGTCCGTCTCTGCGGTCCGCTATGCCTGGCACGCCCGCGGCGGTCGCGTCGATGCAACCCAACTTTCGCGTTGGCTCGATGCATCGCCCAGGACCGTCTACGCCGGCGATGTGTTCCGCGCCATCGCAGCCAACGGCGGCGACGTGGTGGCTGGCTTGCGGAGTTTCCATCCCCAGCACCCGCAATTCGAGCGCCTTCGCCTCGCCTATCTGGAAGAGCGCGGCGACATCGCCCGCAAGCCGCTGCCCTTATTGTCGCCCGGCGAGCGCATCGACGCGGGCAAGCGCCATCCTGACGTGCAGATCATCCGCCAGCGGCTCGGAGCCGAAGTCTCCGAAGACGCCGACCTTCTCGATCGCACCTTGATGCGCAAAATCCGCACCTACCTCGACAACGCCGGCTACGAGAGCAAGCGCTATGTCGATGATGGCGTGCGCGAGGCCTTGAACCGTGCTGCGCCGCCTGCGCGCATCGCCAACCGCGACAAGCTGGAAAAATTCCTCGTCAACCTGGAGCGCTGGCGCACGATGCCGGCCGACATGGGCAAGCTCTACGTCTGGAACAACCTTCCCGAGTTCCAGACCCGCGTGGTCAAGTCCGGTGAAGTCATTCACCAGGAACGCATCATCATCGGTAAACCCAACACCCAGACGCCTGTGTTCTCCGACGAAATGAACCACGTCATTTTCCAGCCGGAATGGGGCGTGCCGGAATCAATCAAGCTGCGCCAGATTCTGCCGCACATGCGCGGTGGCGACTATGGCGTGCTCGCCCGCCGCGGCATGCAGATCCGCGACGGCAAGCGCGTGATCAATCCGGCCCGCATCAAGTGGTCGAAGGTCGACATCCGCAACGTGCCGATCATTCAGGGTCCCGGCCCTGGCAATCCGCTGGGACGTCTGAAGTTCATGTTCCCGAACCATCACGACGTCTACATGCACGACACCAACGACAAGCACCTCTTCAACAGCACGGAGCGCACCTTCAGCCACGGCTGCATCCGCGTCCGCAATCCGGAGCGCTTCGCCGAAGTCATTCTCGGCGAAGTCGAAGGTTGGTCGGCCGAAGACGTCGCCCGTCAGTTGAAGGTGAAGTCCACGGCACGCATCGAACTCAAGACCCACCTGCCCGTGTACAATACCTATCTCACCACCTGGGTGAATCCCGACGGCACGCTCGTGCAGTTCAAGGACATCTACGGCCATGATAAGCGTTACAGCGATGCACTCGCCGGCAAGTCGATCAAGCTGATCGCATCGCGCGATCCGGCCCTTGCCCTGAAGAAGCAGAACGACGAATTGCGCAAGGGTGGCGAAATCGCCACTCTGAGGCCGAAGCCAAGGCCGGCATTTGCCGCTTACGGCGCACCCCAACCCTGGTTCAAGTCGAGCTTCGGCAAGCCGCAGAAATACTACTCGGCCGCGCCGCCCCCGCGCCTGCTCTACTTCCAGCAGTACTGAGGCCTCGTCGCCTGGCCTTTTCTTCCCTACAGCGCTCGCCCTTCTGGCGAGCGCTGTTCTATTGGGGCTGTCCATACGCCTTGACACATTCTAGGATCGCCCGACGAAACGAGCGATCAGGGAACAGCCAAGCCGATGGACCAGGACGACAGCGCGATTGGCGCCAATCCAATCGTCTGGGCGCCATCCCTGGCGCCGCCTGCCCCGCGCGACATGTGCACCGACTGTGGCCTCTCGCGCACCGAAGATGCCAAGCGCTGCGGCCGCGCCTGCCAATTCATCAAGCCCGACTATCCCGCGATGGAGGCCCGCGTCCATGGCCGCCCGCGCGATCCTGCGCGCCCAGACGAGATCTTTTTCGGCCCCTTCCGTCGCATGGCCCGCGCATCACTCCGCCAACCTGCACCCGGCGCGCAGTGGACCGGCATCACGACCCGCATCGCCGAGCGCCTGCTGGAGACCGGCGCGGTCGAAGCCGTCCTCACCATGGCCCCCGATCCGGCGGACAGCTGGAAGCCGATGCCCGTGATCATCACCGCCGCCGAAGGCATGTCGCGGGCTCGCGGCATGCGGATGGGCTACGCACCGCTGCTCGCCCTCCTCGAACCCGTCCGCGACCGCGGCTACAAGCGCATCGCCGTCATCGGCATCCCCTGCCAGGTCTATGCCCTGCGCGCGATCGAACAGGACTTGGGCCTCGACCGCCTCTACGTCATCGGCACGCCCTGCTCGGACAACACGACCACCGAGAACTTCCATACCTTTCTCGATCTCCTCGCCGACGACCCCAAGACGATCACCTATCTTGAGTTCCGCGCCGACTATTACGTCGAGTTGCGCTTCACCGACGGCAGCAAAAAAGAAATCCCGTTCCTCAAGCTTCCGATTTCCAAGCTCCCATCCGATTTCTTCCCGCTCACCTGCCGCACCTGCGTCGACTACACCAATGTGCTGGCCGACATCACGGTCGGCTACATGGGCGGCGAAGGTGAGCAATGGCTCCTGATCCGCAACGAACGCGGCGAAGAATTGCTTGATCTGCTTGGCGAAGACGTCCGCCTCTCCGAACCCGGCAGCGCCGGCAAGCGCAAGAGCGCGGTGGCCGGCTTCCTCGCCAACACCGAACGCGCAGCCGGTGGTCTGCCGCTGCGGTCGATGCCCGATTGGCTGCGCCCCATCGTCGGCTGGCTCATGCCGAGGATCGGTCCGCGCGGCCTCGAATTCGCACGTTCCCGGCTCGAGATGAAAGCTTGCGAAACGGTCGTCCACCTGCGCCGCGCCATGCCGCGCCGCATCCGCCACATGGTCCCGCCCCACGTCTGGGCGCTGGTTGAGCCTTACGGTCTCAAACCCACGCCCGACGAATTGCCCCGGCCGGGTGCTGACACTTGAGACCTCAGATGCCGCAACGCATGACGACGCTTGGCCTCGCCATCATCGGCGCACTTGCGGTCGCCTTCGCATCTTGGAAGCTTCACGTCGCCCGCGACGGTATCATTGAGGAAGCCGTCACAATCGGCCACATCCCGGCGACCGTCTATAGAATGCCAGGGACGGAAAAGACGCCGGTCGTCGTCATCGCGCACGGTTTCGCCGGTTCCGAGCCGTTGATGGCTTCGTTCGCCTACACCATCGCGCGCAATGGTCTGACGGCGATCACGTTCGACTACGCGGGCCACGGCCGCAATCCCAAACCCCTCAGCGGCAACATCACGCGCGAAGATGGCGCCACCCGGACGCTTGTCTCCGAGACGGAAGAGGTGCTCGCTTACGCTCGCACGATCGGCGATGGCCGTGTCGCGCTTCTCGGCCATTCGATGGCCTCCGACATTATCGTGCGCACCGCAGCCCAGAACCCCGACGTGGCGGCGACGATCGCCATTTCGATGTTCTCCCCCGCCGTCACACGCGACACGCCGAAAAACCTGCTGATCGTCGTCGGCGACTGGGAAGGCATGCTGAAGACGGAAGCCTTGCGTGTGACCAGTCTCGTGTCGGCGCCCGAAGAAGCCAAGCCCGGCGTCACCTACGGCGACATCGCAAAAGGCACAGCCCGTCGCGCCTATTTCAGCAGCTACGCCGAGCACGTTGGCGTGCTCTACCGGCCCGAAAGTCTCCGCGAAGCGCAGCGTTGGCTCGACCAGACCTTCGGCCTCAGGTGCGCAAGCAAAATCGAAGTCGCAGAGCGCGGCATCTGGATCGCCCTTCTCTTCATCGGCATCGCGCTGCTCGCAAAGCCGCTGACCGGCTTCCTGCCCATCGTCTCGCCGATACGCGCCGGCGCCGGTCTGGCGTGGAAGGATCTTTGGCTCCCGATCGTCCTGCCGGCAATCCTCACGCCGCTCATCTTGCGACCGCTACCGACGCAATTCCTGCCCGTCCTCGTCGGCGACTATCTCGCCTGCCACTTCGCCATGTACGGCCTTCTCACCGCCGCCTGCCTCTGGTGGACGGGCAAAGGCCTTCCTGACCGCAGCGAGATCTCCGCAGCCGCCGCAAAAGTCGCGCTCGCGACGGCAATCCTCCTCGCCCTTTACGCCATCGGCGTCGTCTGGCCGATCCATGCCGAGTTCACGAACTTCGTGCCCACGGCTGCGCGCCTGCCGCTCATCCTCGCTATGTCCGCCGGAACGCTCATCTATTTCGTCGCCGACGAATGGCTGACGCGCGGCGAAGGCGCCGGCCGCGGCGCCTACTTCGCCTCCAAGGTCGCCTTCATCACCTCACTCGCCATCGCCGTCGCCCTCGACTTCGAGCGCCTCTTCTTCCTCATCATCATCGTGCCGCTGATCGTGCTGTTTTTCGTCTTCTTCGGATTGATCAGTCGATGGGTGTACGCACGCACGCACTCGCCCCTCGTCGCCGGCCTCGCCAACGCCATTGCGATCGCCTGGGCCATCGGCGTCGTCTTCCCACTCGTCGCCGCGTGAGCGTTATCGCCCGCGCATCCGGTCGAGTGCGTTTTGCAGAATGATGGTTGCCGCGAGCTTGTCGATCACTTCCGCCCGCCGCTTGCGCGTCTGATCGGCCGAAATCAGCATCCGCTCCGCTTCAGCCGTCGTCAGCCGTTCGTCCCACAAGAGGATCGGCAGCGGCGACAGCTTGTTGAGGTTGCGCGCCAAGGCCCGCGTTGACTGCGCGCGCGGACCCTCGGTGCCGTCGAGATTGATCGGCAGCCCGAGCACGAGCCCCGCGATCTTGTGTTCCGCGCAGATCTCCAACAGCCGCGCCGCGTCCGCCGTGAACTTTGTCTTCTTGATCGTCTCCAGCGGTGAAGCAATGCCCCGGTTCACGTCTGAGAGCGCAAGCCCGAGCGTTTTCGTCCCTGCGTCGATGCCGATCAGGCGCTGCCCCGGCGGCAGCACGGCAAAAAACGCCACGACGTCCTGGAACGTCGTGCCGGTCACAGGCTTGTCGGATTCATCTGCGGTCACGAAGGTGTCCAGAGCGGGTTGAAAGCTGCGATCCGCTCTTTATAGAAAGCCGTTCCCGAAGTCTCTGCTCAAACGAATAGCCCCACACGCGCCTGCGCAGTGTGGGCCATCGAGTACCCCCCACACGCGCCTGCGCAGTGTGGGCCATTCTGGAGAAACTGCATGAAACTCACCTGGCTCGGACATTCGGCCTTCCGCATCGAGACCGGCAGCAGCGTGGTGCTCCTCGATCCGTTTCTGAAGGGCAACCCCACATTCCAAAACTCCGGGCTCGATTGGGACACGGTCACCGCCGGCGTCACGCACGTCGCGCTGACCCACGGCCACGATGATCATCTCGGGGATACCGCCGAAATCTGCAAGAAGACCGGCGCCACCCTCTTCGCCGTCTATGAACTCGCAGTCCATCTGGCCGGCCAGGGCGTCGAGAAGTACGAGCCGATGAATACCGGCGGAACCGTCTGCGCGCAGGATTTCGGCCTCACCTTCGTCGATGCCAAGCATTCCTCGTCGTCAGGCGGCGTCTATCTCGGCAACCCCTGCGGCATCGTTCTGGACACCCGGGAAGGTCGGAAGGTCCTCCACATGGGCGATACCGACATCTTCCCCGGCATGGCGCTGATCAACGAGATCCACCAGCCCGACATCGGCATCGTGCCCATCGGCGACCGCTTCACCATGGGCGCCCGCACGGCCGCTCTCGCCTGCCGCAAGTTCTTCAATTTCCAAACCGTGATCCCCTGCCATTACGGCACGTTCGGCCTCATCGCCCCCAACGCCGACGCGTTCGTCGCCGAGATGAAGCCAAATCCGGTCACCGTCCCGAAAGTCGGCGAGGTGCTCACGTTCTGATCCGGAAGCCCCGGAAATGGCTATCTGCAACTCGAGCCTGAGCTGACGCCCCGCGCCATGGTTGCGCCCGCGCGGCAAAGGGCGTTAAGACAACGCCGGCCGGGTGATCCGCCGCTTAGCGGCACCGCGCGCCCACTTCCAGGGGACATCCATGCAGGTCGACGAAGCGACGGTCCAGCGCATTGCCCGTCTCGCGCGCATCAAGGTGACGGCCGAGGAGGCCAAGGCTCTCGAAAAGGAGCTGTCCGGCATCCTGAATTGGGTTGAGCAACTGGATGAAGTCGATACGTCGTCCGTCGAACCCATGACCCGTGTCGTCCCCATCGCGCTGCCCAAGCGCAAGGACGAAGTGACCGACGGCGAAATTCCCGATCAGGTGACCAAGAACGCCCCCCAGACCGAGGACTATTTCTTCGTTGTTCCAAAGGTCGTCGAATAACCATCAACGCTTGAGGTCAGTCATGCTCAGACTTTCCGTGCTGTCATTCGTCTCGACCCTCGCGGGCATCCTTCTCCTGTCTCACCCGTCAGCCGCCGAAAACGAGGTGCGCGCCGATTTCATCTCCGGCGTCTTCGCCAAGGAAGGGCTCTGCAAAAAGGTTGAAGCCATCGAAGCCGGAGGCCCGAAGAACATCGACACGGTGACGGAAACTTTCACCGCCGATGGCTTTCGCTCCTGGGAGGGCAACTGCAATTTCGTAGCGATTACAGAAAAGGAAAAAGGCCGCTCCTACGAGGCGAAGATGCAGTGCATCGAAGGCCCTGAGGAATGGACCGAGACAAACACCTTCGACCTCGACCCTTCAGGCAGCGCCATCACCGTCTGGATCGAAGGCGAAAAGCATCAATACGTGAAGTGCGGCAGCGGAAAAGGAAACTAGCGCTTTGACGGATCTGACAACGCTGACGCTGACCGAAGCCCGCGACGGGCTGAAGAAAAAGTCGTTCACGGCGACCGAACTGACCGAAGCTTTCATCAAGGCCATCGAGACCGGCAACGGCGCACTTAATGCCTATGTGCTGCCGACGCCCGAGCATGCCCTGGCGCAGGCCAAAGCCTCCGACGCCCGCCTCGCCAAAGGCGACGCGCGCCCGCTCGAAGGCATTCCGCTCGGCCACAAGGATCTCTTCTGCACCAACGGCGTCCGCACGACAGCCTGCTCGAATATCCTCGGCAACTTCGTGCCGACCTATGAATCCACCGTCGGCGCCAATCTCTGGAACGCCGGTGCCGTCATGCTCGGCAAACTCAACAACGACGAATTCGCCATGGGCTCGTCGAACGAGACCAGCGCTTTCGGCCCCGTCGTCTCGCCCTGGCGCCGCAAGGACAAGAACGGCACGCTCACGGACGCGAAGCTCGTCCCAGGTGGCTCGTCAGGCGGCTCATCCGCCGCTGTCGCAGCAGGTCTGTGTCTCGGCGCCACCGCCACCGACACCGGCGGCTCGATCCGCCAGCCTGCAGCGCTGACCGGCACCGTCGGCATCAAGCCCACCTATGGCCGCTGCTCGCGCTGGGGGATTGTCGCCTTCGCCTCGTCGCTCGATCAGGCGGGCCCCATTGCCAAAACGGTGGAAGACGCGGCCCTCATGCTCGGCGCCATGGCTGGTTACGATCCCAAGGATTCCACCTGCGTCGATGCCCCCGTTCCCGACTACGCCGCCCAGATGCGCGAAGGCGTAAAGGGCCTGCGCGTCGGCGTGCCGAAGGAATATCGCGTCGAGGGCATGTCGAAAGAGATCGAGGCTCTCTGGCAGCAGGGTATCCAGTGGCTGAAGGATGCCGGCGCCTCGATCCACGAGATCTCTCTGCCGCATACGAAGTACGCCCTGCCGGCCTACTACATCGTCGCTCCTGCCGAAGCCTCGTCCAACCTTGCCCGCTATGATGGCGTCCGCTACGGCCTGCGTGTCCCCGGCAAGGACGTCATTGATATGTATTCGCAAACCCGCGCGGCAGGCTTCGGCAAGGAAGTCCGACGCCGCGTGCTCATCGGCACCTACGTTCTCTCCGCCGGCTACTATGATGCCTACTATCTCAAGGCCCAGAAGGTGCGCACGCTTATCAAGCGCGACTTCGATGAAGCATGGAACACGGTCGATGTGGTCCTGACGCCGACAACCCCGTCGCCTGCCTTCGCCTTCGGCGAAAAGACGGGTGACCCGCTCGCCATGTACCTGGAAGATATCTTCACCGTCACCGTCAACATGGCTGGTCTCCCCGGCATGTCTGTCCCAGCGGGCCTCTCGTCCGAAGGCACGCCGCTCGGCTTGCAGTTCATCGGCAAGCCGTTCGACGAAGGCACGCTGTTCCGCGCCGGCAAAGTCATCGAGGACGCCGCCGGTCGCTTTACGCCTCCGCAGCCGTGGTGGCACTCCGCATCGAAGGGGCGCTGAAGATGGATCCGAAACGCCCCTGGGAATGCGCGGACATGAGCCACGTCCGTGACGAAATCGACCGCATTGATCGCGAACTTGTCGACCTCATCGCCGAGCGTTTCGGCTATGTCGATCGCGCCTGGCAACTGAAGCTGAAATCGGCCGAAGGCGCCGTCGTGCCCTGGCGCATCCAGCAGGTCATCGACAAGGTTCGCTTGCAGGCGACCGAGAAGGGCGTCTCGCCTGATTTGTGCGAAGCTCTGTGGCGGCAGATGATCGGCTGGTTCATCCAGTACGAGGAAGAGAACCTGCGCAAGCAGACGGAAGGCAACGGAGGCAAAGGCGCGTGATCGACATCAACCCGTTCGATCCGCAGACCGTGGTTCTGCTCGGTGCGCTCAATCCGGTTACGATCCTCGTTGCCTTTCTGATGGGCCGGACGGCTGACCAGTGGCAGAAGATCCCTGTCGCCGCGTTCGCGGGCGCCTTCGCGGGCTTCCTGCTCTACTGGCTCGCGGCAACCGTCGGGATCTTCAGCATCCACGCGCTCGGCGGTGAAGCCGGCATGCTGCTCGTCGGCTTCGCGTCTGGCCTCGTCTGGGCCCTCGTCGGATACTTCATTTTTCCGGCGAAAAAGGCCGCGCCCTGAGGCGCGGCTCTCGGACAGCCCATTACTGCGTCGCGGTCTCAGCCGGAGCCTTCGCCAGTTCTTCTTCGACGGCGGCCACCAGTTCCTGAGAGTCGGGCGCGTAGCCCGAGTAGAAGGACTTCACGACGCGGCCATCACGCGCAACGAGGTACTTGTGGAAGTTCCAGCCGGGCGCCGACTTCGCTCCGAGCGTCTCGACGACCCACTTGTAGAACGGATGCGCTGATGCGCCGGTCACCGGCACCTTCTCCGTCAGCGGAAAGGTGATGCCGAATGCGCCCTCGCAGAAATCCTTGATCTCCTTAGTCGAGCCCGGCTCCTGTCCGCCAAAATCATTCGACGGTACGCCGACCACCACGAAGCCCTTCGCCTCATACTTTTCGTAGAGCGCCTGTAAGCCCTTGTACTGCTGAGTAAACCCGCAGAACGATGCCGTGTTCACGACGAGCAGGGTCTTGCCCTTGTAGGCCGAGAGCGGCATCGGCTTGCCGTCGATCGACGTGAAGGAAAAGTCGTAGGCGCTCCCCTGCTGTTCGGCCTCTGTGGCGGTAACAGCGGAAGCGGTGGTGGCGAGGAGGGTCATGGAAAAAGCCTTGAGAGCCAGCGAGCGCAGCATCGGGCGAGCCTTTCTTGCAAATGCCCCCTGTGTACGCCGACGGCGCCCCCGAGGATCAAAGTAAGAGAGCCGCCGATCTGATGCCCGTCAGCGAGCCGAGGCTTCGCGAGCCGGCGCAGCCTCTCCTGAAGGCGGGCATAGCTCCCGTGCCTTGGCGAGAGCCGCCGTCTGGTCGTGGAAGGCCCCAATAGACCGGCCGCCGGGCGCCCTGGCCCGGATGTAGCTGTCGGTCATGCTGCTCTCGAACCCGTCGAGCACGGTCAAGGCAGTGTATTCGGTTCTGCCCTGGGCCTCGTGTCGGATCAACACCGTCGCACTGCCGCCATAGGATGCGGTCTGGATCAGGCATGCTCCCGATGCCTCATCGGAAAGCGCCTGACGGGAGGCGTCCATCGGCGCTGGGCTTGCCGGCCGCACGGCGGCAGCCTCAATGGGTCTTGCTTTCAATGGTGACGGCTTGGCAGGCCTTTGCGCGACCTCTTCCGGCGGTGCGAGATTCGGGTTCGGACACTGCTGCTGGCGGAACTGATCGGCAACCCATGCGATCGACGTCCCATACTTGGGATCGACCGCCCATCGCTTCGCCAGATCCGAAAACCGCACGTTGCGCTTCAGCCCACGCGACGCCTCGATGATGTCGTCCTGCTTCAGTTGCGTGCGCGGTGCAACAGGGCTCGCCAGCCGTTCGCCCGAATACGCAACCAGATGCTGGATCTGCGCCAGCACGCCCGTCTTCACATCGGGAAAACTGTCGCCCGGCACGCCGCCGCCCGTCGTCCCGATACCTGCGAAGTTGTGTTGGTCCGGATCCACGTCGCCCATTTTGCCGTTGGGCTGCCGGTAGGTCAGAAAGTTCGTTTCAATCGCCATCTGGAAGAAGGCGTAATCCCAACGCACGCGCCAGGCTTCGCCCCAATGTTTGTACCAGCGCGCGATATCGCGGTAGCGCGGATCAGGCCGCGGATTACGGCTCTTTAAAAACGCCATCAGCCGGTCGGGCGTGACGCAGCGCGGAACCGGGTTGGCGGTGGAGGTTCGGATTTCAGGGAGCGCAGGTTTGGCCGCTTGCGCCACGCCCGTCATCGCAAGGGTCATCGAAGCCAGCGAAACAAGTGCAAACCGGAGAGGACGGCACATCATGCGGGCAATCCTCTCCCGGAGGGCACAGGCCTAGATCAACAACAACGGCTGAGTGCGCTCAACCTTCCGGGCAGAGCTCGAACGCTTTGTCGAGGGCCTGCGTCGGCGATCCGAATTCAGCGACCATCTCTCCGCCCTTGGCATAGGCGCTGATGTAGGCTTCCGCTTCCTTCTTCTCGGCGCCCTCGTTCACGTCGAGAACCGTGTAATTCGTGGCGCCCGCTACTGCCGCCTTGATGATGATCGCCTTTTCCCCGCCATAGCTCGCGGTCCACACCCGGCAATTCGCGGACTTCGCTGCGGGCTCCTTAGCCTTGTTCGCCGTCGCCGCTCCAGCCACGCTGGTCAAGGAGGCAGTATCGATCTTTGCTGTGTCGCTCTCTGGCGGCAGACCGTTTGTTGCACTCTCAGCGGCCGCGTCGGGCGTCGCATTCAAAATCTTCACGCTCGGCGAAGGACCGGCTGTTGCAGCCGGCGCCGTGACAGCGGCAGCCTTCACGAGTTCACCCGCACCCAGGCCCGAACGCGTCGGAACATCGCCGGAGGCGCGCGCCTCTGCGATCGCCTTCTTGGCGATTTCAGCGCCTTTTCCGGCCGGTACCACATCGGTCTTCTCGACCTTGGCGATCGAGACGGTGCTGCTCTTCTGACCCTTGCGAGCCTCGGCAACGAGTTCGGGACGTGGATCGGCGTCCTTGCACGTACCGTCGTAGAAGGACTCTGCGATGCCCGAAATATCGCGCGTGTAAGCGCGGCTCGTGGGCGCCCACTTCTTTGCCAGATGCGTGTAGGTGATCGGCGTCTTGATCGTCTTCTGCCAGTCGTCGAGCACGCCCCAATTCTGAATGTTGCGCGTCCGCTCAGCGACAGGATTTTCGATCTTCTCGCCACCGTACATCAGGACGTGCTGAAGGTGCGCGCGCACGCCGGTGGACACATCGGGAAACGATTCGCCGCGCGCGCCTTTGCCCGTAGCGCCGAGGCCCGCGAAATTGTTCTGCTCAGGCTTCACGTCGCCCGTGTAGGTCAGGTTGCCGGTTTCCAGCATCATCTGGAAGAAGGCGTAGTCCCAACGCACGCCGAGGTCTTCGCCATGGCGCATGTATTCGGTCGCAAGGCCCTCGTAGCGATCGGAGAGTTTGCCGTTGCGGCTCTGCAGGAAGGCCTGCAAGCGGCCCGGCGTGGCGCAGGCGGGAACGGTGTTTGCAGCGGTGGCTTTGATGCCGGGTAAGTCGGCTGCGGCGGCAGGTGAAGAGAGGGCGGGGATCAGCAGGGTCGCAACTGCGGCGAACGTCGCTCCGGCGAGGGCTCTCATGTTTTTTTCCGTTCTATACGCGGCACCCCGACAAGGGCACCCAACACAACCAACCGTTCCTAAAGGTTTAACCTTAAAGACCGGTAAACGAGGGGCCCGCACGGCACACTCTTCGTCGCTGACCTTTGCGGCGTCAGTTAGGGCAGGCGGCGGAGGAAATGTGGCGAGAGTCTCCCGCTCGCGGCGGACGCTCTTCGCTCATGGCGGCCGGCTCCGCGCCAGCGGAGTCGCCATGAGCCATCAAAGAAGCTCACGCTCATGGCGGCCGGCTCCGCGCCAGCGGAGTCGCCATGAGCCATCAAAGAAGCTTCCCGCTCATGGCGGCCGGCTCCGCGCCAGCGGAGTCGCCATGAGCCATCAAAGACTCTTTATTTTGCTCGCTCTCGCTCCACGTCAGATGCTGCCCGCCATCGAGCGCGATCATCTGACCCGTCATCGCCGGCGCCTCCAGGATGAACCGAACGGCGGCCGCGATTTCCGCCGTGCTCGGCCCGCGCTTGAGCAACGTCGATTGAACCTCAGCGGCGAAATCCGCATCCGTCTGGTGAATGCTCTGCAACACCGGCCCCGGCCCGATGGCGTTGACGCGCACACGGGGCGCCAGCGCCTGTGCCAGCGTGCGCGTCGCCGTCCAAAGGCCTGCCTTGGACAAGGTGTAGGAAAAGAACTCGGGCGTCAGCTTCCAGACGCGCTGATCAATAATGTTGATGATGTTTCCATCCATCCCCTCGGGGAGGTGCCGGACCACCTGCTGGGCGAGAAACACCGGCGCCCGCAAATTGATGTCCAGGTGCGCATTCCAACTCGCCAGCGTCGTCGAGACCACCGAATCCGGCTGAAACTCGCTCGCATTGTTGACGAGCACCGTCGGTGCCCCGAGCGCATCGCAACACGCCGGCACAAGCCGTTCCACATCTTCAGGTTTTGCCAAGTCACCAGGAAGCGCGGCGGCGCGGGCGCCGAGCCCACGGATTTCATCGACGACGGCCTCGGCCGCCTCCCGCGACTGGCGATAATGAATGGCGACGTCAAACCCCCGGCCAGCCAGATCGAGCGCTATGGCGCGCCCGATGCGGCGTGCTGCGCCGGTGATGAGAACAAGCGGACGATGCGTGGCCGTGGACATGCACAGGGACCTTGGCGGGGCTGTATTGATGATAACGTGTGGAAAACAGGTCGCCGAGACCGTCGGCGACACCCTTATACGTCAATCGGACCCTCACGGGATGACCGAACCAATTGCACCGCAGCATGGCCAATTGCTGCCAAATCAGTCAGGTGCGACCGATTGGATTAAATGGCATGATCAAAAAAACATCTTTTACTGGCACCCAATTGTCCAAATAGACTAGTCCGTTGCTGTTCGGTGACACCGTGACTCGAACCCAATGCGAAGTCTCCGTCTTTGCTTGTGAAACACGCCGGATTTCTGTTTTCTGATCTCCAGCAGGCACCGATTCAGTTCGCCGGCCACTTGATGCGGGTGGCGGTGCGGGGCCGGTGCAGAAATCATAGGACGGGGGTTACAAGCATGACGATTAAGAAGACACTCATCGGAGCCGCGAGCGTTGCCGCCCTCGCCCTCGCCGTGGCTGCCGCTCCGGCAGCCGCTGACGGCTATGCCGTCGAATCCGCCGCTCGCCGCTCCGGCATCGGATGCTCGCGAGTTCGCCTGGTCGATCACGGTCGGCGGAACCTCGGACTACGTATTCCGCGGCGTCTCGCTCACGAACGAAGATCCGGCCGCTCAGGGCTCGATCGACATGCAGCTACGGCATCTTCTACGCCGGCGCTTGGGCTTCGAACCTTGATACGGCAGCGGTCGATCAGGGCCGTGGGAACTCGACCTCTACGCTGGTATCAAGCCGGTCTGGGGTCCGGTGACCTTCGACTTCGGTGTCGTCTTGCTATCTCTATCCCGCGCGAAGAATGCGCTGATTTTACGATTACGTCGAACTCAAGGCCGGCGCCTCGATGGAGATCGTCAAGAGCCTCACGGGCGGCGTGACGTTCTGGTATCACGCCCAGACCAGGAAAACGTTACCTCGACGGTCTGCGACTATCGAAGGCTCGCTGGCCTACGCTCTTCCGCAGATGGGCATCTTCGCGCCCTCGATTAGCGGTCTTGTCGGCTACACTGAAGACTCGACGACGGCGATGGCTTCTACGGTGCTGACGACGATTACATCTATTGGAACGCCGGTCTGACGCTCGGCGTCGAAAAGTTCACCATGGACTTCCGCTACTGGGATACCGACATCTCGGATACCGACAATCGTCGCTGGCGACTCTGCAACTAGGCCTTGCACGACGAGCGCTTCGTCTTCACCGCCAAGGTCACGCTGCCCTAGTCCGGCGCAATGCCTCAAACGGAAAACGGGACCCTCGCGGGTCCCGTTTTTGTTTGCTGGCCCGGACGCGAGCCTGCGTCGGCCCCGTCACGAGAGCGTCACGCCGGCGTCAAACGGGCGTTATGCTGCGGTCCTAAGAAGATGCAGCCGGCGGATGTCCGGCCCGCTCCCGCACCGCACGCCCTCTCAGCGGATGGGAACGGCAGCAGTTAGAGGCCAGCCGGAGCAGAAAACGGGTATGCCCCCGCAGCCCGAACCCCGCGCCAGCTGGCCTCGTTTGCTGATCAGGCGCCCTGAGCCGCTGTCTCCTGAAGCCACAGTCCCCTGAAAATGCACGCATCGTCTTGATCACCGCCGCCCGCCCCCGCTAACTCGGGCACAGCGAGGGCAAAAGTGATTCTGACGATCCTCATCTTCGTCGCGATAACGGTGGCCGTGGCGGCTTATGGGCTTGCGCCGCACATCGGCGAAGGCCGCATCATCTATCCCGCGGCACCGGATCGGCCCGTCCCGTTCGGGTACCAGATGGCT
Source organism: uncultured Alphaproteobacteria bacterium (assembly GCA_963778225.1). Classification (GTDB taxonomy): domain Bacteria; phylum Pseudomonadota; class Alphaproteobacteria; order Rhizobiales; family Hyphomicrobiaceae; genus JAGVSR01. Next base: position 473,125 of record CAVZTR010000012.1, on the reverse strand, counting down.
TGGCTCGCCATCCGCACGCGCAACCAGAGTGCCGTGATCGAGGCTCTCGACCTCCACGACGTCCAGCCGTGCAACTGGAACTCCGGCATCGGCACCGTCTATGACGCGCGCCTCGGCCAGAACCACGTCTTCGTGTCTCCGCCAGTCAATGGCTGGACGTTCGTCGTCGGCCTTCCTCTTCCGCAACCCTTGGGCCGGTCGTTCGCCGACAAAGCCACCCCGCTGCTCATGGATCTGGGCAGCCGCTTCGCCGAGGTGCAGCTGTTCATCGCTTTCCCGCCCGTCGATTTGTTTGCCTGGGCGCGCGTGATCGACGGTCGCCTGGTGCGCGCGTTCGCGATCGGCGACGAGGGCATCATCTGGAACAGGGGCAAAACGACAAAGGAAGAGCGGGCGCTTGGCTTGAAACTGTTTGAATTGCGCGGCGTGCGCGATCGCCGCGGCGATGCCGGCGGCCCGCTGATCCTGCATCCGACCGAGGGTCACGTGATGCAGGTGGCCCGCAAATGGAGCATCGATCCAACGACGCTCGGCCCCAAATCAACCCCCGACGCCATGGGTCTGATCGCGCGGGCACCGGTCCACTGGCGTGTCGAGCGCCTGCGCAAATCCGCTTAGGCGCTCTCAAGCGAAGCCGGTCTCAGTTGAAGATCGCGGCGATATCCCTGTCCGTCGTCTCGACCTGACGGTTGCGGCGAACATCGCCCAGGTTCACGATTTCCGCGCTTTCCCGGCGGGACTGGGTGGCCAAACGATTGAGAACAACGCCCGGCTTGACCGCACGCGACGATTTCAACTGCGGCGCGTCCGAGATTGCCTTCGGATTTCCGGCGTTCGGGAGCGCTTTCGGCTTTCCGGCGGGAGAAATCGCGGCTTTGGGGCGCGAGCGGCTGGTCGGAGAATTCAACCGCTGCACGCTCTGAAGACGCGCTGCCAGGTGCCGCGAAGCAGGCTTGCGGATGGGAGGAGCCGTTTCGCCCGACAGTCGGAGAAATGCAACGGGAGCGACAGGCAGAGGGTTCGGTTGCGCCGGTGATGCCGACACAGGGTTTGGAAACGTGAGTACCACAGCTCCGCCGGCACCCTCGATCTCCGGCCGCCAGAACACGCGCCAAATGCGCGTCAACAACCCCAACATCATGCCATTCCTCATGCCCACGGACATCATGTCCGCGCTCCGAGAATGACGTGTTATGACTAATGCGAGGTTAAGACCTGTCCCAAATCACGAATTCGGAACAAGGGCACCGGTAACGCTCAGCGCATTCTTGTGGTCCAGCTTGCCGCGCCCACGGCCAGATCGTCCTTGGTGCCGATGCCCGCATTCAAATGGTGGAACGTTCCAGCCAGACACGGCCCTGACCGAGTCTCGCCTGACCTCGGGTGCCGGATGAGAGCAACGCAGCCGGCAGAACTGACCTTGCGAACGCTTCCCGTCTCCAGCGGTGGGGGTTTCGTGCGGGTTTGGGGGGATGAAGCCATGCCCGGTCGGCTGTCGTCGCCCGCCCCCGTGACCGCCATGTTGATCAGGCTCCAGAAGCCGACCAGATGCCAGAACACGATCCCCGCAATGAAGCCGCCGCCCGCCCACAGCGTGGGCGTACGTGCTGGCCAGCCATTGGGCCAGCCACCGGACCCGCCATTGGATGCGCCTCGAATCATGTGGCGAGTGTGAAGCGCGAAGCTGTCACCCGACAAGTGCGAGCTCGGCGCCTGACGCTAAACCGACGCCCTCTCCACAACGCGCTTGATCAGCCTCAGCGCGGGCCGGGCAGCGGCGACTGTCGCGGAGTGGCCTGCACGTCCTCGTCCCTTTTCGTCGAACGCACCGGCGGCACTGCGATTTCGCTTGCAGCACAAAGTTTTCGCTCGGCTTCGTTTTGCCCGCACGAAATCGTCTTTCCGTCCTTCGAGAAGCAGATACGCACCTCGCTGAGCCGCGCCCGGTTGCCACGCCCACACGCCACCGCGATGGAATCCGGCCTGAGGCCCGGATTGGCAGCCACGAACGCCCGCCTAACGTCCTGCGGCTCAAAGTACTGCGTCTCGAATGGATTGACGAAGTCAGCGGGAATGCGAATTGACTTGAACAGCTGTCGCGACAGTTGGAAGTAGCCCTGCACGTCGAGACCCGAGCACGTTCCATGTTTGCGGTACTCGTGGATGACGAGTCCACGGCTCGGCATGATGTCGAGCATCCCATTGATGACTGCATCAGGAACAAATGGCCGTCGCGGTGTCCGGCAATCCTGCGGCCAGCCCTTGGTGTACTGAGGCCATAGCCCATGCAGCACGAACGCGTAGCGCTTGCCGTCATTCCGATTGCACTGCAGGTCGTCGTCAGCGCCTTGCGGCAGCGAGCAATGCGTCGGGCTCCATGACAGGACCAGCGCATAGTAATCGAACTTGCCGGCGACATGCTGGCGCGCGTCGCGCCCGCTGTCATCCCAACGTAGTTGAGCCCACGCCGCGCCCGCCGTCAAAAGGGCAGCGGCGACTGCAAGAATGGCAAGTCGGATCGGACGGGACGACATCGGCACGAGGCGGTGCTCCTTCAAGCGGCGCGGCACAGTAGCGTGGCGGCGCACGAGCGCAAGAACCGCCCGGCGGAAGCCGCCTTTTCTATCCTTCAGAGTTGGCGAACGCCGCCAGAATACGCGCCCAACTCCGCGCCCCCTTGGTGAAGCTCGTCAGATTGTATTTTTCATTGGGGCTGTGGATGCGATCATCATCGAGGCCGTATCCGACGAGCAGACTGTCCATGCCGAGCGCGTCCTTGAACGACGTGACGATCGGGATCGAGCCGCCGCATCCCATCAGCACGGCCGGCTTGCCCCACTCCGCTTCCAGCGCCGCAGCCGCCGCACGCACGGGCGCCGACGACGTATCGAATCCAACCGCCGCGCTCCCCCGCGTGCCGATGAACTCCACCGAGCAGTCCGGCGGCAGGTGGGCGCGAATGTGGTCCTGCAGCAGCTTGAGGCAACGATCCGGATCCTGCCCCGGCACCAGTCGGCATGTGATCTTCACCGAAGCCTTCGACGGAATGACCGTTTTCGATCCCACACCCTGATATCCGCCGGTGATGCCGTTGAACTCCACCGTCGGACGCGCCCACAGCTGCTCGATCACGGAGCAACCTTGTTCGCCCGCCGATCGGCTCAAGCCGACACCTGCAAGAAACGCATCCTCTGCCGTGCCCGACAGCGCAGTCCACTGCGCCCGCTGCGCCTCGGGCAACGGCACGATGCCATCGAGAAATCCCGGAATGACGATCCGGCCGCTGTCGTCATGGATGGACGCGATCGCCTTTGCCAGCGCCCGGATCGGGTTGACCGCCGGACCACCGTACATGCCCGAATGCAAATCGCGCGACGGCCCCGTCACGATCGCTTCCGTGCCCGCCAGGCCACGCAGCATCGTGGTGATCGCCGGCGTGTCCTTGTCCCACTGGCCTGTGTCGCACACGAGCACCAGATCGGCTTTGAGTTCGTCGCCCGAGCTCGCCAGAAACCCCGGCAGCGATGGCGATCCGCACTCTTCCTCGCCCTCGAGCATGACGGATACGGCGACCGGCAACTCACCGGCGACCTCTTTCCATGCCCGCGCCGCCTCGAAGAAGGTCATCAGCTGACCTTTGTTGTCCTGCGCCCCGCGCGCGATGATGACTTTGCCGTTGCCCGGTTCCTCCGCGATGTGCGGTTCGAACGGCGAACTCGTCCAAAGCTCCAATGGGTCGGCCGGCTGCACGTCGTAATGCCCGTAAAAGAGCACATGCGGCTGCCCCGGCGTCCGCGCCGGCCGATCGTGGCCGACGACCATCGGATGCCCGGTCGTCTCTCGCACCGAGGCTTCGAACCCGATGTCGCGCAAAGTCGCCGCGCACCAGTCCGCCGCCGTCCGGCACGATCCAGCAAAGGCCGGATCGGTCGAGACACTGTCGATCCTGAGCAACTGGAACAGCCGGTCCAGTCCCGCCTCGCGGTTCTGATCCAGTCTATCGAGGACGGCGGGAAGATGCGGATTCATGGTGCTCTCGCAGTGGGTGGACACGTAGGATCGGCGTAACCATTCGGGAACGCAGCTACAAGGTGGCGGAACCCCGCCTTTTGCGCTTTGTTGTGACCTGCTATGCCAGCATCCTGAGGCGATGTCGCGACGCCCTGGCGTCGCGATTGTCGTGCACGCAACATGGGGCCCGGGTGCGGGTCAGCGTCACATCAGCAGAAACGGCAGCGCGATGCCAGCTTGGGTCTATCGGTTCGGCCCCGAACATACGGATGGTCACGCGGGTCTCACCGATGAACTCGGCGGGAAGGGTGCCAATCTTGCCGAAATGGCCCGCCTGGGCCTCCCCGTCCCCCCCGGCTTCACGATCTCCACGCGCGTATGCCGCCACTTCTTCGCCAACGGCGAAACTCTGCCCGAGGGCCTCGAAGCCGACATTCGCGAAGCCGTCGCCGCCACGGGCCGCGCGACCGGCGCCACCTTCGGCGATGCCACGAACCCGCTGCTGCTCGCGGTGCGCTCGGGCGCCGCCATCTCCATGCCCGGCATGATGGACACGATCCTCAACCTCGGCCTCAACGACGTCACGGTCGAAGGTCTCGCTCGCCGTTCGGGCGACGAGCGCTTCGCTTACGACAGCTACCGGCGCTTCATCGAAATGTACGGCGACGTGGTGCTCGGCGTCGATCACGGGCTGTTTGCCGATCTCCTCGACAACTTCAAGAACCTCAACGCACTCGCATCCGATACGGAAGTCTCCGCCGCGCAATGGCGCGATATGATTGCCCGCTACAAGGATGCCATCCGCTCCGAAACCGGCGCCGACTTTCCGCAGGATACGAACGAGCAGCTGTGGGGAGCCATCAACGCTGTTCTGCGTTCCTGGCACAACGAGCGCGCGGAAAGCTACCGCCGGCTGCACGCCATCGACGAAGACATGGGTACCGCCGTGACCGTGCAGGCGATGGTGTTCGGCAATCGCGGTGAGACCTCCGCCACCGGTGTTGCCTTCACGCGCAATCCGTCGACGGGCGAAAAAGAAATTTACGGCGAATACCTGCCGAACGCGCAAGGCGAAGACATCGTCGCCGGCACGCGAACGCCGCTGCGCCTCACCGAAAAGGCCCGCGTTGAACTGAAAACGAAAGAGGCCTCGCTCGAAACCGCAATGCCGCACGCGTTCGCGGAACTCAAAAGCATCTTCGCCCGCCTCGAAGCGCACTACCGCGACATGCAGGACGTCGAGTTCACCATCCAGGAGAACAAAGTCTGGATGCTCCAGACGCGGTCAGGCAAGCGCTCTGCCGAAGCCGCCCTGAAAATCGCCGTCGATCTGGTGCACGAAGAAATCATCTCGCGCGACGAAGCCGTGATGATGGTCGAGCCGGAAGCGCTGTCGCATCTCCTGCATCCGCGCATCGAACCCGACGCGAAGAAAGATCTCATCGCTCGCGGCCTCCCAGCCTCCCCCGGTGCAGCAACGGGTGAAATCGTCCTCACCTCCGACGAAGCCGAAGTGATGCGCGCCCAGGGGCGTCACGTCATTCTCGTCCGCGTCGAAACGAGCGCTGAAGACATCAATGGCATGAGCGCATCCGTCGGCGTGCTGACACAACGCGGCGGTCTCACGAGTCATGCCGCCGTCGTCGCCCGCAGCATGGGCTTGCCCTGCATTGCCGGAGCCGGAGCCATCCGGATCGATCTCGAAAAAGGCACCGTCCGCACGGCCACCCGCACCTTCAGTCGCGGCGACGTCATCACGATCGACGGCACGACCGGCGAAGTCCTGGCCGGCGCCGTACCGATGAAACAGCCCGAACTGTCGGACGACTTCGCAACCCTCATTGCCTGGGCCGATACGTTCCGCGGTCTCAAGGTCCGCGCCAACGCCGATACACCGCGTGACACGCTTCAAGCCCGCAAACTCGGCGCCGAAGGCATAGGCCTCTGTCGCACCGAACACATGTTCTTCGACGCGTCTCGCATTCTCGCCATGCGCGAAATGATCTGCGCGAACGACGAGAAAGGCCGCCGCTCGGCGCTGGCCAAAATCCTGCCCATGCAGCGCTCGGACTTTGTCGAACTTTTCCGCATCATGGATGGCGACCCTGTCACGATCCGTCTGCTGGACCCGCCGTTGCACGAGTTCCTGCCGCGTCACGACAGTGAACTTCAGCCGATTGCTTCTGCTCTCGGCATCACGCTGGATCGCCTGAAAACACGCATCGCCGAACTGTCCGAGTTCAATCCCATGCTCGGCTTCCGTGGCTGCCGCCTCGCCATCCGCTATCCCGAAATCACTGAAATGCAGGCGCGCGCCATTTTCGAAGCCGCCATCGAGGCGGAAAAGGAACTGGGCCATTCCGTCAAACCCGAAATCATGATCCCACTCGTCGCCTATCGCCGCGAGTTCGACATCCTGGCCGACGTGATCCGCTCCACGGCCGAGAAGATCCAAACCGAGACCGGGCACCGCCTCGTCTATCAGATCGGCACGATGATTGAGCTGCCGCGCGCGGCACTGCGTGCAAAGGAACTGAGCGAAGGTCCGAACGGTGCCGAGTTCTTCTCCTTCGGCACCAACGACCTGACGCAGACCTGCCTCGGGCTTTCCCGCGACGACGCAGCGCCCATTCTCTCCAACTACGCCGGCAAGGGGATCTTTGAGCGCGATCCGTTCGTCTCGATTGACGAAGCCGGCGTCGGTGAGTTGATCCGCATGGGCGTCACGGGAGGTCGCGCCGGTCGCGCAGGTCTCAAGATTGGGATCTGCGGCGAGCATGGCGGCGACGCTCACTCCGTCGCCTTCTTCCACGAACTCGGCCTCGACTACGTCTCCTGCTCGCCCTTCCGCGTCCCGATCGCGCGTCTGGCGGCCGCTCGCGCGGCCATCACCGCACGCCGCCGCGGCGCAAGCTGATCAGAAGCTCAAAGAAAGCTGCGGTCGGGATCGCCATCGTCGCCGAGACGCCGACGCGTGGGCGGCGGTCCGGGATTCTTTGGCGTAAGGAGGATCGCGATCACGAACGGGGGAAACAGGAAGCACCACGCAGCCCAAGAGGAGTAGTCGCGGTTCTTCATCGCGGCCAGCGCCCCGCCGATGATCGCCGCAACGATCGCTGTCAGTCCCCAAATGACGATGTAGGTCATGGTGTCCACGCTCCGCCTCGGGGGCGGTTCCTCATCCACCCGGTTAACGGGCACTCATGCACTTGGGTGATGATTGCGGCAAAAGCAAGCTGCCCGGTCCGTTAACGCCGGCCCGCCAACTTTCGTTGCCGCCCCCGCCTAGCTCTCGAAATCCAGCCCGAGGTCGAGCACTGAGGCCGAATGGGTGAGTGCGCCCACGGAGATCAGGTCCACACCACTGTCCGCGATCGCGCGGACCGTCGTCAAACTAACTCCGCCGGACGCTTCCGTGATGACCCTGCCGCCCACCATCTGTATCGCCTTTGCGAGCGTTTCCGGTGCCATGTTGTCGAGCAGCACCGCATCGACTTTGTGCTTCAGGACCAGCGCCAACTGATCGAGCGTATCGACCTCCACCTCGATTTTCACCATGTGCCCGGCGTAGGCGCGCGCGCGAGCAATTGCCGTCTCCACGCCTCCCGCGGCGACGATGTGATTGTCCTTGATCAGAATGGCATCAAACAGCCCGGTACGATGGTTCTGCCCGCCCCCGCAGCGCACCGCATACTTTTCGAAGGCTCGCAGTCCCGGCGTCGTCTTGCGCGTATCGGCAATCGCCGCCTTCGTCCCTGCAATCGCGTCCACATAGCGCCGCGTCAGCGAGGCGATCCCGCTCAACCGTCCAAGATAATTCAGAGCGACCCGCTCGCCCGTGAGGATCGCGCGCGCGTTCCCCGAGATGCGTGCAACCACGTCGCCCTTATCGACGCGATCGCCATCCGCTTTGACGCGTTCGAAACGAACGCTTCCATCCATCGCCGCAAACGCTTCCTCGGCCAGATCGAGCCCCGCGATGACGCCCGCCTGCCGCGATGCGATCACCGCGTCTGCATGCGCATCCGCGGCAACGGTCGCATCTGTCGTGAGATCACCGGCAAGTCCCAGATCCTCCGCAAGCGCGTCCGCTACGGCCCGCGCGACGAGCGCCTTCGGCAATCGCGGAAGGCTCACAGCGACATCTCCAGCGCAGCGCGCGCCCGCCGCGGCTTCGCAATGCCTGCCTCGATCATCCGCAGATCATCGAGTGTCACGAACGTCCGCTTGGCAAGCCGCGCCTGAGCGTCGGGATGATCGCTGCGGTAGTGGCCGCCACGGCTTTCCTTGCGGGCTAACGCTGCTGCCGCAATCAGCCGCGCCGTCAGCGCCATGTTGCTCACCACGGCATCGCCCGCAGCCTCCCGTTCGATCTCGCGCAGCGCCGACAGCGCGTGCCTCAGCCCTTTCGCCTCGCGCACAACACCTACGTCTTCGCTCATGATACGGCGGATCCGGCGTACGGCATCCGCGCGCAGGCGCATGTCGACCACCGTTCCGCCCTTGACGAGACGAAGCTCGGCCACCGGATACGTATGCCCTGCGGGCACGAGCGCGCGAATGTCGTCGGCCACACGTCCGCCCAGCACGATAGCTTCCAAGAGCGAATTCGACGCCAGCCGGTTCGCCCCATGCAGGCCCGTCGACGCCACCTCGCCGGCCGCCCACAATCCTTCCACGCTCGAACGCCCGTGCATGTCGGTTGCGATACCGCCCATGTGATAATGCGCCGCCGGCGCGACTGGGATCAGCTCCGTCACCGGGTCGATCCCGGCCGACTTGCAGTGGGCGAACACGGTCGGATACGCCGTCGCAAAGCGATCACCGATCGCCTTGCGGCAATCGAGGAACGCACCGCGTCCGGCGATGATTTCTTCAAACACCCCGCGCGCCACGATATCGCGCGGCGCCAGTTCCGCATCGGGATGATGCCGCAGCATGAACCGCTCGCCGGCCTTGTTGACGAGCAGCGCACCCTCGCCACGCAGGGCCTCGGTCGCAAGAGGAGCGGGATCGGCACCGATATCGATCGCCGTCGGATGGAACTGCACGAACTCCGGATCGGCGATCACCGCTCCCGCCCGCGCGGCAAACGCGATCGCCTCCCCGCGCGCATACGCCGGGTTCGTCGTCACCGCATAAAGCCCGCCGACGCCGCCCGTTGCGAGCACCACCGCGCTCGCCGGAATGAGCTCATATGTGCCCTGGCCGCGCGTCTCGCCACGCGCCAGACGAACGCCCACCACGCGGCCATTCTCGATCACGAGATCTTCCGCCTCGTGCCCCGTCAACACGCGGATCGACGGTGTCGCCCGCGCCGCCGCGATCAGCGCCTGCATGATGGCGGCACCCGCCCGGTCTCCTGACACGCGCACGATGCGCTTCGCCGAATGCGCGGCCTCCCGCGACAACACGAAATGACCTTCCAGATCGCGGTCGAACGGCACGCCGTAGCGAAGAAGATCGCGCACGCGATCCCCCGCTTCTTCCGCAACCGTCCGCGCCACGTCCTCATCGACGATGCCCGCACCTGCAACGATCGTGTCGTGCGCATGCGACTGAGCCGTGTCGCCCTCGCCGACAGCGGCCGCGATCCCGCCCTGCGCCCACACACTCGACGCCCCTTCGCCGAGCGGCGCGGCAGCCACGATCGTCACCGGCAGCGGCGCGAGCTTCAGCGCCGTGTAGAGGCCAGCCAATCCGGCCCCGACAATGACGATGTCACCCGGTCCGAGCGGGGTCTCCGGCTTGGCAAAGCCGCTGAATTTTCCGTTTCGAATGGTCTTGGCCTGAATGGTCTTAGCCATGAAACGCCACCTCGCTCGCAAGCCTCCAAAGGAGGCCACAGGACATCTGGATCAGGTCAGTGGTTGAGATTGACCATGCGCTCCACGGCCCGGCGCGCACGTTCGGCAACATCCGGATCGACCGTCACTTCATATTTGAGATCCCGGAGGCTCTCATAGATGGCCTCCAGGCTGATGCGCTTCATGTGCGGGCACAGATTGCAGGGCCGCACGAACTCCACGCCCGGCACCTCGTCGGCGACATTCGACGCCATCGAGCATTCCGTGACGAGCAGCGCCTTCTTCGGCGTGTGCGTCTTCACCCAGTTGATCATGCCCGATGTCGAACCTGTGAAGTCGGCCACACCGATCACGTCCGGCGGGCACTCCGGATGTGCAATGATCTTCACGCCCGGATTGGCATCGCGGTAGGCTTCGAGCTCTTCCGCCGTGAAGCGCTCATGAACCTCACAATGTCCGCGCCACGCGATGATCTCGACGTCGGTCTGCGACTGCACGTACTTCGACAGATACTCGTCCGGGATGAGCAGCACGCGCGGTGCGCCGAGGCTTTCGACGACCTTGACGGCATTCGCGGACGTGCAGGTGATATCGCACTCGGCCTTCACCGCGGCCGATGTGTTCACGTAGGTCACGATCGGCACGCCGGGATACGCCTCACGCAGCAGACGAACGTCGGCCGCCGTGATCGACGCGGCGAGCGAACAGCCAGCTCTCAGGTCCGGGATCAGCACCGTCTTGTTCGGCGACAGCAGCTTCGACGTCTCCGCCATGAAGTGCACGCCGGCCTGGACGATCACGTCCCCCTTCGCCTTCGCCGCCTCACGCGCCAGCTGCAAGCTGTCGCCACGGAAATCCGACACGCCGTGGAAGATCTCCGGCGTCATGTAGTTGTGCGCCAGGATCACCGCGCCACGCTCGGCCTTGAGATCGTTGATCGCCTTGACGAGCGGCGCGTACTGCACCCACTCCATCGGCGTCACGACCCGCTTCATGCGCGCATAGATCGGCGCCAGCTCGCGTTCGAGTGCGGGCGTAAAGGTGATGCCATGGTCGGGCTTTGCGTCAGCGGCCGGACGCATTGCCGTCGCGGCAGCGGACCGGCTCAGCGGAAGGGTCACCTGCACCATAAACCGTATCCTCCTGACCACAGACCCGCGCTAATTAATGCTCGATCAGAGCATAACGAGAGCCTGAGAACATCCGGCACTTGCCGGCAGCATCGACTTATGCTCTATTGGAGCACTCTTCTGCCTAATTTAAGGGATCGCGACCCGCTTTTCCAGTGGAATGGCGTGCCGTGACACAAATTATTCGTGATTGGTCGAACCGAGTTTCACGGTTCACGTCCACGAGCGTGAAATACGCGCAGCGCGATCACGCGGACTATCTTTCAAATTGCCGTGGCAGTCCTCCCGCCACGGCCGTGCTGTCAGAACAATTCGATCAAATGCGACCCGGCTTCACGCGCACACCAGGTGCGGGACGTTCGAGCAGCACTTCCTTTCGGAAGCGATAGAGCTTGGCGGGCCGACCACCCGTCCGTGTCTTCATCTCACCCGTCGGCTCCACGAGCCCCGCGCCTTCGACAAGACGGCGGAAGTTCTGCTTGTGCAGATGCGGCCCGAGGATCGCCTCCACTGTCCGCTGCAATTCAAATAGCGTGAAGTCGGGCGGCATCAGTTCGAAGATCACCGGACGATACTTGATCTTGGCGCGCGTGCGGCCGATGGCGGTCGCCAGGATGCGGCGATGATCGAAGCGCATCATCGCGCCCAGACGCGGAACCGGCGACCACGAGAGTGCAGATTCGCGGCCGTCGCGGCGGGCTTCCTCGACAAGCCCGGCCTCATAGAGAAGCTCGTAGCGGTCGAGAACTTTTTCCTCGTCCCAAGCTGCACCATCGACCGCGAAGCACATCCGGATACGATCCTGGCGCGCAACTGGGCGAGCTGGATCCCCTGACTGCTGCGGACGCTCCGCCCATTCGCGCAGGCGCGGCACGATCTCCGATTCCAAAATGGCGGGACGGCCTTTGCGCCAGTCTTCCCAGGGAAAATAATGATACCAGCTGCGCCATGATCCGCGCTGTGCCTCATCGATCTGGCTCGCATCCGTCAGTGCCAGATAGCCGACGGATACAACGTGAGGCATCTCGTCATCGGGTTGCGCATGTCGGCCGCGATCACCGAAAGAATAGAGCTGCTCCACATATCCCAAATCGATTCCGGCCTGCTCCGAAACCCAGCTTCTGAGGCCGCCTTCGAACGTCCGGTGCTTGAGCGGCGAAAACGGACCTGAAGGCAGGCTGTCCTGCACTCCATTGCCGTCTTCGCGCACGACGAGAACCACCGGCTCGTTGTCGAGCACGGCGACGATGGCTGCATTGAGGCCAATTTCAACGGCCGGGGCTTCCTGGCGCATCGACGTCCCTTTGGGGTGATGACGCTCGAGGCTCTCGCGCGGAATACGCCGCACATTTGCGTCCGATACCATGGGCACAGTCTCCCGTCTTTAGAGCGTTGGTTGATCAAAGCCGCAGTCTGTTTCGATGCGCAACACGTGCACGGACTGCTGCTACCTGCTCTGCCTAACGGGTCGGGTCAGAGATTATTCCCGAGCCGCGTACAAGCTTTGTCCGGTTTGGTTGGTTCCTCTCCGGTCAGGCGCGATACAGCGCCGCGAACCTGTCGAGAAAGTGTCTCTCGGCCTCTTCAGTTGGCGACGCCGTCAGGTGCTCGAGCTTGCGCGCGAGCGCGGGGCTGAGCCCATCCGGCTCGCCAAAATAGAGCCGTGCTTCCTCTTCGCTGAACCCGGCAAGACGCGTGGCCTCGTAGAACGCCGCGATGGTGTCAGCGGCCTTGATGGCAACGGTCAGATGCGGCTGCAATGTGGCAGGCAGCCCAAAACGCAAATGTATCGCACCTAAAATGCGCAGTTCGAACGCTTTGTAATCGAGGCCGATGGCCGTCTTGAAGGGACTGATGAGGTCACCGATGACATACTCCGGCGCGTCGTGAAGCAAAGCCGCGAGCGCGTCGTGATCGCTGCGCTGCGGTTCGCGGTCGGACACGATGGCTTCCACAATCAACGCATGCTCGGCCACCGAGAAGGCATGATCGCCGACGGTCTGGCCATTCCATCGCGCAACACGGGCCAGTCCATGCGCGATGTCCGCGATTTCAATGTCGTCCGGCGATGGGTCCAGGAGGTCGAGCCGCCGCCCCGAAAGCATGCGCTGCCATGCGCGCGGGCGCACCCCGTGCTGGCTCTGTGTCATTGCGGACGCTCAAAGCTACGGTGAAGCTTGCACACGGCGGCGTGTCGCGGACAGGTGGTGAGATGATCATTCACAAGCCCAACTGACTGCATGTAGGCGTAGATGGTCGTCGGTCCGACAAACCGGAAGCCCTCATCCTTCAGCGCCTTCGAGATTCGCTTCGACTCCACGGTCTCTGCCGGCAACTCCTTCATGCTCGCAAAGCGGTTGAGGATCGGTCCGTTCTCCATCTGCGACCACAGGAACGCCGCCAGCGTCGTGCGGTCCCGCAGTTTCAAATAGGCCCGCGCATTATCGATGGTCGCTTCGATCTTCAGCTTGTTTCGAACGATGCCCGCGTCCGCCATGAGCCGCGCAACGTCCTTTTCGCCATACCTCACGATCCGCTCCGGATCGAACGTGTGGAAGGCGCGGCGGAACGCTTCGCGCTTTCTGAGGATCGTGATCCACGACAGCCCGGCCTGGAACCCTTCGAGGATCAGCTTCTCGAACAGCCGCCGCTCGTCGGCGTGCGGCACGCCCCATTCCTCGTCGTGATATTGAACATAGAGCGGATCCGTTCCGGCCCACGGGCATCGATCCATCGCCGGTGTTTTCGCCATTGCAGGCTCCTGCGTCAGGAGTGAGCGGCCAGCTTCTTGAAGTGCGCCCATGCCGGGATTGAAACAGTGATCGGCGCGCCCTCCGCCGTCAACGGCACGCCCTTCGCTGCGAACTCGTCCACCCGGTCGAGCCGCAGCAGTGCAAGCCCACGCGATCCCGCCACCGATCCAACTCTGCCGATCTCCACGTCGCCCGCCATGACAGCGGCGCCCTCGACAAGGGGTCCGTCGGCATCGACGGGCACGATACGCTTGCGCGCTGTGCCGCGATGCTCCATCCGCGAAACGATCTCCTGTCCGACGTAGCACCCCTTGGTGAACGACACGCCGTGCAGCTGATCGAACAGCGCCTCATGCGGAAACGCATCGCCGAACGCATAATCCCGCCCGCCTTCCGGAACACCAAGCCCGATGCGAAAGGCATGATAGGCCGCCGCGTCTGAATTCACCGCAACCGCATCCTTCGTCTCGACGATCGCGCGCAGCCCAAGGTCCGGCAAGCGCGGATCAGAATAAACGATCCCCTGTCCGAATTGCGCGTCCGGTCCGAACGCCGCGACCACCGTATGGTCCGCCGAAACATCCGCGATCGTCACCGCTGCACGCAGCTTGTACATCGTCAGCCGCTTCACGAGTGCCGCGGCCTGATCCTTTGCCACATCGATCAGTGCGCCATCGGGCGTCTTCACCACGATGAAGTCGAACAGGATCTTGCCCTGCGGCGAGAGCAGCCCCGCATAGATCGCCGGCTGCGTATCGAGCAGCGCGACATCGTTCGTCACGAGGCCCTGCAACAGCTTCGTCGCGTCGGAGCCATTGACAGCCACGATGCCACGATCGGGAAGAACCACTTGTTTGATCTCACTCGTCATAGGACCTTAGGGTTGCTATGTGCTGCTGCGTACCTAAGGCGCGCGCGCCCGCCATGGCAAGCTGGAACCCGCCTCACCCTCGTTCTGCCGGAATGTCCCATGACCCTACCCCTCGACCTCCTCATTACGGGCGCCACTGTCGTCAATCACGATGGCGAAGGCGTCCGCGACATCGGCATCCGCGACGGCCGAATAGTGGCTATGGGCGCGCTGGCGTCGGCCAAAACTCTGGATACGCTGGACGCAAAGGGCCTGCACATCCTCCCCGGCGTCATCGACACGCAAGTCCACTTCCGCGAGCCTGGCCTCACGCACAAGGAAGATCTCGAAACCGGCAGCCGCGCAGCCGTCGCCGGCGGTGTCACGGCCGTGTTCGAGATGCCCAACACGGCGCCGCTCACGACGTGCGCCGCGACGCTGGCCGCCAAGGTCGGCGCTGCCCGTCACCGCATGCTGTGCGACTTCGCTTTCTTCGTCGGCGGCACCCGCGAGAACATCGATCACATTCCCGAACTGGAGCGCCTCGAAGGCTCGGCCGGCATCAAGGTCTTCATGGGCTCCTCCACCGGCAACCTGCTGGTCGACGATCCTCCGTCACTTGAAAAGATCGTCGAGAAGCTGTCTCGCCGCGCGTCTTTCCATGCCGAAGATGAAGACCGGCTAAAGTCGCGCATGCACCTCCGCGTCCCCGGCGATCCGTCCTCGCATCCTGTCTGGCGTGACGAAGAAGCCGCCCTGATGGCCACCAAACGTCTTGTCGCCTTCGCTGAAAAGCACCGCCGCCGCGTCCACGTACTCCACATCTCCACCGGCGAGGAAATGGATTTTCTCGAGCACCACAAAGAGTGGGCGAGCGTCGAAGTCACGCCCCACCATCTCACCCTCGCCGCCCCCGACTGCTACGAGCGTCTCGGCACCTACGTTCAGATGAACCCGCCCGTCCGCGACACACGCCATCGCGACCGCATCTGGAAGGCCCTCGCCGACGGCGTTGTCGATGTGCTGGGGTCCGATCACGCCCCCCACACGCGTGAGGAAAAGGACCACGCCTACCCCGGTTCCCATTCCGGCATGACCGGCGTGCAAACGCTCGTCCCCATCATGCTTGACCACGTCAACGCCGGCCGGCTGTCGCTGCAACGCTTCGTCGATCTGACGAGCCACGGCCCTCAGCGCCTCTTCGGCATCCGCGGCAAAGGCCGGCTCGCGGTCGGCTGGGACGCGGATCTCACCATCGTCGATTTGAAACGCCGTGAAACGATCCGGGACAGCTGGATCGAGAGCCGCGTCGGCTGGACGCCCTACGACGGCAAGGAGGTCACCGGCTGGCCTGTCGGCACGTTCGTCCGCGGCCGCCGCGTCATGTGGCAAGGCGAACTCGCCAGATCCGGCTTCGGCGAACCCGTCCGCTTCTACGACGTCTAATCGCCTTCCGGCCGGCTCCGCGCAACGCGCCTTCCGGCCGGCTCCGCGCAGCGGAGTCGGAAGGCGCAATCAACACATGGCACCGGCTTTGCAAAGCCGGTCTCACCATGATCCCAACCACCACTGACCTGACCACGTACAAGACACCCGCGGGTGACGCAGAGGCCCTGACCGGTTCGGCGGTCTTGGCCGCCCTGCGCACCCTGATGTCGGCCATTGCGATCGGCGCGGGCCTGATCTCGTTGGCGGCCGGGCTCTACCTAGCCAAATCAGCCCTCGGCATCAATCTGCTGCCCTGGAAGTCGCCATTCCATGATCTGCTCTTTGAATTCGTTCGCTGAGTTCACCCGCCCACGAACGAACGCAAAAAACAAAAGGCCGCTGGGTTCACCCCGGCGGCCTCTTGCATATCTGAAACGCGAAAAATCAGTTCGTCACGTACACCGGCGTGCCCGACTTCACCAACTTCGCAAGATGCACAACGTGCCCGTTGTGCATGCGTATGCAGCCCGATGATGCTTCCGTGCCGATCGAGCTGGAATCGTTCGTGCCGTGAATGCGGTACAGCGAATTACCGAGGTAGATCGCCTTCGCGCCGAGCGGATTGTTGATGCCGCCCGTCATCTTGATCGGCAGGTACGGCTTGCGCTGACGCATCTCTTCCGGCGGTGTCCAATCCGGCCAGGACTTGATGCCCGAAACCGTCTGAGCGCCGGTCCACTTGAAGCCTTTCTTGCCGACGGCAACCGGATAGGCATAGGCCTTCCCGCCGCCCAGAACGTAATAAAGCTTTCTCTGCGAGTGATCGACGACAACAGAGCCGGCCCCATATCCGCCGCTGTAAGAAACGACCTGCGGGCTCTTGGCTGAAATCGACGGCCTTCCGCCACCGTCCATCAAAGCCTTGGGCGGACCACTGAACTGCTGAGCATTCGGCCCCATCATGCCCGGGCCGAATGCGGCCAGTGTCGCCTGGTTCTTCTGCTTCTTCGATTGGAACATCCCAAACCCACCGCTGGAAGGTTTGGAGCGGGGCATATCGTTCCACATGCCGTAAGCGCCCGGGATATCAGCGAGTGCGGGAGACGATAGGGTGAAAAGAAGGCCGGCAACGGCCGCAATGTGACGAACTCTCATGACGCAACCCTTCAACTTGGACTTCACATCCAGCGCGAACAAACCGCTCTAATGCGCGAAACCGATCCGCGCTCCATGAAGTCGGCTTTTTGCTCACTAACAGAGTAAAGCCCGCGATGGAACCCTCGGAGGACAGACGTCTTTTGACCATTTGCCGCAATGCCGAAATCAGCAGATCGCCGAGGGTCTGTTTTTAACTGTCACTTGAACTGGTTGCCTTTCTTCACAGCGCGCTGGCCGCGGCGTCTAGCCCCGCCGCTCCGGTATGTTCCGGATCAGGCCGTCGTCATGGACAAGCGTTTCGCGTCGCTCTACCTATCGACGGGACAACAGTTGCCCGCGTTCCAGGGGTGTCGTGACGCTGCCGTCCCGGCGGACGACATGCGCGCCCACGAAAAGCACAAGGAGCTATCGGGCAAAGCCGAATGGATTTTATCCCGAACCCCCTCATCATCCCCGTCGGCCTCGTCATCGGCGTTCTCGTCGCCGCTCCGGTTGGACCGGTGAACGTGCTGTGCATCCAGCGCGCCATCGAGCGCGGGTTTTTCGGCGGGCTCGCCGCCGGCATCGGCGCGGTTCTGGGTGACGGGACCATCGCTCTCTTCGCCGCGCTCGGCGTCGGCGCCATCTCCGGCGCCATCGAGTACCATCGCACCGCAATTCAGGTCGTCGGGGGCCTCGCCCTCATCGCCTTCGGAATTAAACTTTATCTCACCGTCCCGCCCATCGAGACCGAAGCCCGCATCGACCCCGACAAGACATCGCTGCGCGACTTCGTCTGGGACATCCCACAGACCTATTTCCTCACGATCACCAATCCCGGCGCGGTGCTGGGCCTCTTTGCGATTTTCGGCGGCGTCTCGACATTTGTCGAAGTCCACAGCACCATCGACGCCCTGACGATGGTCGCTGCCATCATGGCAGGCAGCCTCGCGTGGTGGATCTTCCTCGCCAATCTCATCAGCCGCTTCCGCCATCTCGTCGATGGGCCGCGCCTTCAGCTCATCAACAAATATGCCGGCGCCGCGCTGATGATCTTCGGTGCGATCTTGATCGGCGAGATGGTCCTGAAGGGCGGCACCGTTCCCGGCCACTAAATGGTTTCCGCGTCCGGCCGGCGCGCCACCGGCGTGTCGGACGCGGCAAACAAATCAACCCGTCCGGCCGGCGCGCCACCGGCGTGTCGGACGCGGTCATCAAGAAACCTACTGCATCACGCGGCCGAGTGTGAATTCGCCCTGCATCAGCCGCCGCTCGAGGCCCCGCGCAAGATCGACGACAGCGTCCTCGCCATACATTGAAACGAGATCGGTGAGCGCGGCGAAAAGGGCGGCATAGGCCATCTGTTCGGACGCCACGCCGTTCTCAGTGCCTTCGTCCCACGCCGCGAGGATCAGGCCCAGGGCCTTGAAACTCTTGTCTTCGCTCTCAACCAGTTCACGTGCTTCCGGATGCATGAGTCCTCTCCCACCCTACCGCGAGAGAGCGACTGCCCCCAGCCTCCGTCGCGGTCTTCCATTCTCTGCGCTTAACACGCGTTTTCATTGAGCGGGGCTGTAGCAGCAATTCACGGTAAACTCGGTGCAAATTATGGCGCAGCAAAAAATCGCGCGATTTGCGGCCGAGAACGCGCCTTCCGGCCGGTTCCGCGGTAGCGGAGTCGGAAGGCGCAATTATCTCGAGAACGCGCCTTCCGGCCGGCTCCGCGGTAAGCGGAGTCGGAAGGCGCAATTATTTAAGGCGCTTTTTCTGCAAGTCCTTCCGAGATTTCGACGGCTTCGGTCATGAACCGATCAATCGCGGTCTGTGCGGAGGGCGTACACGTTGTGTAGGTCCGGCTGTAATTCCGGTAACCCTGATTGAAGCTGCGCGTGATACGAGCCTTGCGTTGCGCGCTGGCCGTCTCGGCATCGATGAACGTGCGCATGTGATCACGCCACAGTTGCCCATCGTTCGCAGAGCACAACTCTCGCAGGTAATGTACGGCGCCCAGAATTTCAGAAAGCCGCATGAGTTGATCGTCGTAGGGCTTTGCATCCTGTGCGCGAACAACCGATGCAAAACCCGATGCGATAACCATCCACGCGCCCACAACCGCTGCAACGCCTGCGCGGCAGCATGAACGGGTACGAACAGGGCGGTCAGGGTGCATTGCCGGTTCCGGAGACGATGATTATCTTGCGAGCATCAAAATGCATTTCGGCACGGTCGTGGCGGATCGCTCGTCTTTAGCACCGATTCCCCCGCTGCGGCACGCTCCTCGCCAGTGCCAGACCAGCAAGTGCCAGAACAATTCGTGAGGCCCCATGTGCTCGCGCTATAGCCTGACCTCGCCGCCCGAAGCCGTTCGCGCCTATTTCGGCACGAAGAACGCTCTCGAATTCCCGCCGCGCTACAACATCGCTCCCACACAGCCCGTCCTGATCGTCCGCCGCAACCACGCCGGAGACCGCGAGCAGCATCTCGTTCGCTGGGGCCTGATCCCGTCCTGGGTGAAAGATCCGCGCGAGTTCACGACCATCATCAACGCGCGCTCAGAAACGGCATCTGAAAAACCCTCGTTTCGCGGCTCGCTCCGCCACCGCCGCTGCCTCGTCCCCGCCACCGGCTTCTACGAGTGGACCGGTAAACCCGGCCAGAAGCGCCCGCATCTCTTCCGCCCCCGCGACGGTGGCCTCTTCGCGCTCGCCGGCCTCGCCGAGCACTGGGTCGGCGCCGACGGCAGCGAACTCGAAACCATGGCGATCCTGACCACCTCGGCCAACGCCACCATGGAACCGATCCACGACCGCATGCCCGTGATCATCGCGCCCGAACACTTCGACGTCTGGCTCGACTGCACCACCGGCACCGCGAAGTTCGCCGAAACGCTCCTGATGCCCCCGCCCGCGAGCCTTCTCGAAATCCTCGACGTCAACCCCCGCCTCAACAACCCCCGCAACGAAGGCCCCGACCTCCACCAGCCCCCCGAAGCGGCGTAGGCACCGAACCCCACACCAAGTGCTGACGCGGATTGAGCGAATGACCAGCCCACGCCACCGCCCTCCCGCGCCCCCGGCGGCCGGCCCCGCCAGTGGAGTAGGCGAGCACCCCTAAGTACGCCCCTCCCCCATTCACCAAACCTCCGATCAAGGCCGATCAGCCACTCGCAGGCGACGGCGGAAGGGACTATTGTCCCCGGTTAACTGCTGCCTGCGGTTGGGGGGAGGCACACGGGAACCGGGCAACCACCCGCCAGCATCCTTCAGTCCCTGTCAGGCACGCACCCGACAAATTGCTGTTTCAGGTATTCCCGAGTACGCCGGGCCCGCTTAGGGTCCTGGCGAGGAGACACGAACGATGGCGTATCGAGGCGGAGACTTGGATTTGCGCACGCCGCGCACCTGGAGTGCGACGGCCCCGGAACCGTCCCCCCCGCCAGCGCCCGTTTACGAACGTGCCCGCGGCGCCTACACGTCCGGCCCCATTTGGGTCGATGAAGTTGTCCTCGCCTGCGTGAACCATGCCTATGATGTGGCTTTCGCTCACCGTGCGTCCGAAGTCCGTCTGGAGCACCTGCTGCACGCATTGACCCGCATCGATACCGCCGCCGAAGTGCTCGAAGTCCGTGGCATCCGCGTCGCAGCGCTCCGCCGCGAGAGCGCCACCCTGATCGCAAGCGAGTTGCCGGCAAACTTGCCCCCGGGCGAAACCGGCCCACGCCATTCGGAGGAGTTGGAACATGTCCTGCGCGCGGCAAGCCTCATCGCCTCGCGCCGCAACGCGCCCGCCACCGTTGAAGACCTTCTGCATGTGATGCTCGACGTCGAACCCGATCTGCCCGGCCTCGGCCTTCTGGCCCGCATCGATCCGCGCTTTCAAAACTCCAACGGCGCTTATCCCCGTCCGCCCCGCCCCGCCTACAACAACAACTACTACGCCGCCGCTTCCGAGCCCTCTTCGAATTCCAATCAACCTCCGCGCGAAATTCCGCGACCGCCCCGCAGCGATGTCTCTGCCTCTGTTGGTGGGGCGCAGAATGGGCGGCTCGATGCACTGGAGCAGATGCTGCGCGCCATCAGCGCGGACTTCGGCAACGATCGCAAGAGCCTCAGCGGCGTTCTCGCAGACCTGCAGCGCGACGTGACCAACCTGCGCGCCGCGCCTCTCGACATGGGTCCCATCGCCGACCGTATCGCCACGATCGAGCGCTCCATCACCGCTGGCTTCGAGCAGTTTTCGCTCGCCATTGCCTCTATCGAAAACGACATCCGCGCGCGCGGGCATGAGAAATACGATCTCACACCGCTCGCAAATCGCCTCGAAATCATCGAGGAAGCGGTGCTCTCGCGTGATCATGAGAAAGCGATACGTGAACTCTCCGAGCGGCTCGACCGTCTCGAAACCACGCTCGCCGGCGAGCGCACGCGTGCTGCGGAAACGGGTGCTGTGCTGCGCGGCGAAATCGGACAGCTGGCCCAGGCGATCGACACGCACCGCTCCGAGATCGCCAATTCGGTTCTCCCAATCACCGATCGCATGGCCGAGTTCCGCTCCACCGTCGAGGCGCACCAGTCGGCGGCCGGAGAAACAATGCGCGCCTTGGCGGCCCGCGTCACCGGAATGGAGCAGTTGATTGCCGAAGGTCACACCGCCGCCCGCGACGACCTTGCGGAAGTCTCCGACGCCATCGTGAAGCTCAACGCCAACCAGCACACGCTCGCCGGCAACATCGAGCAATCCCGCAACGACACCCGCGACGGCCTCGCCGCCATTCGCGATGATCTGCGTGTGACCTCCACAGACCTTGCGGGCGCGTTCGATGCGCTGGGTCCGCGTGTTTCGCTGATCGAAGGCGAAACGCAGCGCATCGGCGGTTCGGTCGACGGCCTCTCCGGCACCGTCGAAAACATGTACCGCATGACCATCGAACGCTACTACCGTCGCAACCGCTTCTGGTACTGGCTGTTCGGCACCGACGACTGGGTCGCCGCCAGCTGGCCGTCACAATCACAACGCATCGCCGAAGACCTGAAAGCCGTCAAAATTACCCATAAACGTTAAGGGTTAACGCGGCACATGCCTTGCTCCTGATGATCGGAAGGGTCGGACACGTGCCCGCCCGTATCGAATTGGCGCGAGGCCCCCATGAGTGAGAACGCAAGCGCAGGCCACAGCGGCATCGTCCTCCTCACCGCCGGCGGACCTTTGGCCAATATCATCGCTAACGGTCTCGCCGCCCGCCTCGGCCCCATCACCATCATCGAAGAAGCTCCGGAATCAAAGCGGCAGGTCATTCGCCGCCGCGCCCGCCTGCAAGGCTGGCTCACTGCGCTGGGTCAGATCGGATTCGGTCTCGCGCAGCGACTGCTCTGGCCAAATTCCGCGCGCATCGCAGCGATCTGGACGGCCAATGGTCTTGATCCAACGCGGCCGCGTGTCCTCACAATACATCGCGTTCCGTCTGTAAATTCTCCCGAGTGCCAAGCGCTGTTGCGCAAACTCGCGCCCGCCGTCGTTGCCGTTTACGGCACACGCATCCTGAAGCGCGCCACGCTAGAAGCTGTCGCCGCGCCCTTCATCAATTATCACGCAGGGATCAACCCGAAGTATCGCGGCCAGCATCCAGGCTATTGGGCTCTCGCATCAGGCGATGCAGAAAACGCCGGCGTCACGATCCATCTTGTCGATGAAGGTGTCGACACCGGCTCCGTGCTCTATCAGGCGCGTGTCACGTTTGCGCGCGACGATACCATCGCCAGCTACCAGCACCTGCAAGCCGCCCACGCGCTACCGCTCTTCGCGCGCGCCATCGAAGATGCAAAGGCCAATCGCCTCAGCCCGCGCCGTGTCGATCTGCCCTCGCAGCAGTACTTCCCGCCGACGCTATGGGGCTATCTCGCCACAGGATTGATGCGCGGCGTCTGGTAGGCGCTCAAAGAACCTTCCCGGGGTTCAGAATGCCGTTGGGATCGAAGGCCGACTTGATCGCGTGCATGAGATTAAGCGCGACGGGATCTTTCAAGCGCCGCAACTCCTCACGCTTCATGCGCCCGATGCCGTGCTCTGCGGAAATAGAACCGCCCATGTCGGCAACGAGTGAGTGGATCGCAGCCGACAAGGGCTCCCAGAGGTCCAAAAACTGCGCCTTATCCATGCCGGGCGGTTGCGAGACGTTGTAATGCACATTGCCGTCGCCGAGATGACCGAACGGTACTGGCCTCGCCCCCGGACACAGCCGCTCCACAACGGTAGCAGCTTTGGCGAGAAACTCAGGAATGCGCGCGACAGGCAGCGAGACGTCGTGCTTGATCGACCCGCCCTCGAACTTCTGTACCTCCGACATCTGCTCGCGCATCCGCCAAAAAGCTGATCGCTGAGTTGCCGATATGGCGAGGCGCACATCTCTCGCGAGCCCAGCCGACATCGCTTCCGAAAGCAGCGTCTCGATGAGCGGCCCGGCACGGTCAGCTTCAGCTGTCGAAACCTGCATGAGCACAGAGCATGGCGCCGAACTCTCTGGAATTGGCGACGGAGCCGTTCCGTGCTTCAGGAGGAATTCCAGTGCCCGAGCCGAAATGAATTCGAATGCCGTCAGGTTCGGCCCTGCGTGCTGCTGTGCCAGGCTGAACAACGGCACGAGCGCATCCATAGACGGAAGCGTAACGAACGCGGCCGCCACATCCCGAGGCTGCGACACAAGTTTCATCGTTGCCGCGGTAATGACGCCGAGCGTGCCCTCCGAACCAATGAAGAGATCGCGCAGATCGTAGCCGGTGTTGTCCTTCTTCAGGCTCGACAGACCTGACAGCACACGACCGTCAGCCAAGACCGCTTCGATCCCGAGCGCCAGCGACCGCGCGTTGCCATGCGCGAGAACGGCAATTCCTCCTGCATTCGTCGCCAGATTACCGCCGAGACACGCGCTCCCTTCCGATGCCATCGACAACGGGAACATGAGACCCGCCGCTTCCGCCGCTCGTTGCACGGCGGAAAGCGTCACGCCCGCCTCAGCCGTCAGCGCAAGGCCAGCCGCATCGACGCTTCGGATCGCCGTCATACGGTCGAGAGAGAGCACAATTTCCGACCCGTCCTCATGCGGAATCTGCCCGCCGACAAGCCCCGTGTTTCCCGACTGCGGCACGACGCCGACGCGCGCCTCGTTGCACAATTTGAGGATCTGCGCGACTTCGCCGGTCGTCTTCGGCCTCAGCACCAATGGCGATTTGCCGACATACCGGTCGCGCCATTCGCGCAGGTATTTCGCCTGCGCTCCGTCTCCGGCGCGGATCGCATGCGCCTCACCGACGACCCGCGTCAGAGCGTCGAGAAGGGCAGGCGTCGGTGGCTTGAGATGAGGGCTCGGCATGCGTTGCATTCTATCACGGACGCGGCGCAGCGGCCCGCCGCAAACGATCGTTAATGGCAACGCCCAAACCTGTCTCCGGAATTGGCATGACAGCCACCGCCTCCGATCCCGCCGCGTCGAACGCCCTCAACGCTGCGAAAAGAACAGCCGCCGCTTCCTGCAGATTGCCCGCCGGACTGAGATTGATGACGAACCCGCGTGACGGAGCCGCCGGCCCAAATGCCAACAGCGCTTCCCCCTCCCGCGCCTCGCTCGCGTCGAGCCGCAAGCGCGCCTTCGGCGCATAATGACTTGCGAGTTGACCCGGTGAGAGTGGAGCCTCGGCAACCGCCGCCGCCCGCCTGATGGCATGCCCCAACGTCGCGGCAATCTGCTCAGTCGTGATTGCGCCGGGCCGCAACAGCACGAGTTCGCGGCCCGAAGCATCGACGACGGTCGACTCCAGGCCGTGTTCCGTCGCCCCGCCATCCAGGATCATGGTGACCCGATCCCCGAGGTCCTCATCCACGTGCCGCGCTGTCGTCGGGCTGACATGTCCGGATCGATTGGCCGACGGTGCCGCAATCGGGCGGCCCGCCGTGTGCAGCAAGCTTTGGGCAACTGGGTGATCCGGCACGCGCAAAGCAAGCGTGTCGAGCCCCGCACTCGCCAGATCAGCGATGGGACATCCAGCCCGGCGCTCGACAACCAACGTCAGCGGCCCCGGCCAGAATGCACCGGCGAGCCGGCACGCATCCTCGGAAAACGCGCCAAACTGCTGTGCTGCCGCCAAGTCCGGCACATGGACAATCAGCGGATTGAAGCTCGGACGGCCCTTGGCTTCAAAAATGGCCGCGACGGCCTCGCCGTTCGTTGCATCCCCGCCCAGCCCATAGACCGTCTCCGTAGGAAATGCGACGAGGCCGCCCTCGCGGATCACCCGGGCAGCATGGTCGATCGTCGTCGGTGAGGCCGGAAAGATCGGCATGGAACATCCTGTCGAGGCGCCTTTCGCGAGGGAGCATCCGCGCCTAATCTTGCCGTCATCCCCTGCTGGAAAGACAGCCATGACCTATCAGGCTCCCGTAAACGACATCCTTTCCGCACTCAAGGCCGCCGGCGTATTCGACACCGGCATGATGAACGGAAGCGACGCCCTGGATGAGGCCACCGTCCGCGCCATCCTGGACGAGGCTGGTAAGTTCGGTTCGGAGGTGCTCGATCCCTTGAACCACATCGGCGACAAGACCGGTTCCTGCCTCCGCGATGGCCGCGTCGTCACGCCTCCCGGCTGGTCAGAAGCCTATCGCCAGTTCGCGGACGGCGGCTGGAGTGCTTTGCCCTGCCCGCCCAAATACGGCGGCCAAGGGCTGCCGAGCGCCGTCGCCATAAGCGCTTGCGAGATCTGGAACGCAGCCAATATGGCGTTCGGCATGTGCCCGCTCCTGACGAACAGCGCCATCGATGCGCTCCACATAGGCGGCTCGGACGCCCTGAAAGCCCGCTATCTTCCGCGCATGATTTCCGGCGACTGGACAGGCACGATGAACCTGACCGAGCCGCAAGCCGGTTCCGATCTCAATGCCGTCGCGACCCGCGCCGTCCCCGCAGAAGACGGCACCTACCGCATTACTGGAACGAAGATTTACATCAGCTATGGCGACCACGATCTGACGGACAACATCATCCATCTGGTGCTGGCGCGCCTGCCCGATGCGCCACCCGGAACGCGCGGGATATCGCTGTTCCTCGTTCCCAAGTTCCTCGTCGATGACGATGGTTCGCCCGGTGAGCGCAACGACGTCGTGTGCGCCGGGCTCGAACACAAGCTCGGGATCGTCGCCAGCCCCACGTGCGTCATGAAGTTCGGCGAGAATGGCGGGGCGATCGGGTACCTGGTCGGCGAAGAAAACCGCGGCCTTGCCACCATGTTCGTCATGATGAACGCAGCACGCCTTGCCGTGGGCGTCCAGGGCGTCGCCATCGCCGAGCGTGCCACGCAGCGCGCGCTCAAATATGCGCAAGAGCGCCGTCAGGGACGTGCCGCGGGTGCAAAGGAAATGTCGCCCATCATCGACCATCCCGATATCCGCCGCATGTTGCTGACGATGCGCGTCCTGACGCTGGCTGCCCGCGGCATCTGCATGGCAACAGCGGCCGCGACGGATCTATCCCATCAAGCCGAAGATGCCGGCACCCGGACCCGAGCCGCCGATCGCGTCGCGTTGCTGACACCGGTCGCCAAGGCCTTCGCTACCGATGTCGCCGTCGAAGTCGCCTCCCTCGGCATCCAGGTTCACGGCGGTATGGGATTCATCGAGGACACGGGAGCGGCGCAGCTTCTGCGCGACGCCCGCATTCTCCCGATTTACGAAGGCACCAACGGCATCCAGGCCATCGATCTTGTCACCCGCAAACTGCCGCTGTCCGGCGGGGACGCTGTGACGTCCTATCTCGCCGATGTGAACGTCACTTTGAACAACCTGCGTAGCGCCGCATTGCCAGATATGGAATTCGCCCTGGAACAGTTGGCGCGCGCGTTGGAAGCTCTTGCCACCGCCACCGAATGGATCGTGCGCAAACTCCAATCCCATCCACAGATCGCACTCGCAGGCGCCACGCCTTACTTGCAACTCTTCGCTCTGGTTGCTGGCGGCGATGCGCTGGTCCGCTTGGCGCTCAACGCCGGAAACGACCCTGTTCCCGCGTCGCATCTGAGGTTTTTTGCAGAGAATCGATCCGTTATGGCATGGGGCCTTGCCGCCACGATCATGGCGGGCTCCGTCTCCGTCCTGGATGCTGATCTCGGAGTGACAACATGAGCGCGCCAGTTGAAATCAGCGTGATCGAAGGTATCCAGACGCTCCGCCTGACACGCCCCGAAAAACGCAATGCGTTGACACGGGATATGTATTGCAAGTTGTCGGATGCGCTTGAGATGGGCGAAGCTGATGACACCATCCGCGTGCGCGTTCTCCTCGGCAGCGGCGGTCATTTTACCGGCGGCAGCGACATCGCCGACTTTCTCGTCACAGCCAAAGGCGAGCAGGGTGCCCCGCGCGAAGTGCTCCGCTTTATTGAGATCCTGCCGCGCATGAGGAAGCCTGTAATTGCGGGCGTCGACGGTCAGGCCATCGGCATCGGCACCACGCTGCTGCTCCACTGTGATCTCGTCTACGCGACCCCGCGCGCGACGTTCGCCACGCCCTTCCTCGATCTCGGCCTTGTGCCTGAAGCGGCGTCCAGCCTACTGATGCCGCAGGTAATGGGCTATCAGCGCGCCTTCGAAATGCTGGTCCTCGGCGAAACATTCTCCGCCGCCCGCGCCTGTAATGCCGGTCTCGTCAACGCACTCGTCGATCCCGAAAGCCTCGAGATCCACGTGATGTCGATTGCCGCCCGCCTTGCCAAGAAGCCGCCGGATGCGCTCCTCACCGCCAAACGCCTCATGCGCGGCAACGTCAACGCCGTCGTGGAACGAACCCGCGAAGAAGCAACCGAATTTGCCCGCTGCCTCGCCTCACCCGAAGCCCGTGCTGCATTCGAAAACTTCCTCGCGCGCTCGCGTTCGGACAAGGGGCGGGC
Source organism: uncultured Alphaproteobacteria bacterium (assembly GCA_963778225.1). Lineage (GTDB taxonomy): Bacteria > Pseudomonadota > Alphaproteobacteria > Rhizobiales > Hyphomicrobiaceae > JAGVSR01. The sequence continues at coordinate 445,079 of CAVZTR010000012.1, read as the reverse complement.
ATAATGGCGCTGCGCTTGGCGATGCTCATGGTCGCGGGTCTGCTCATGGCCATCGTCCCTGCATCCGCCAATTGGCTCACGAAAGCTCTCGACACTTCCGGCGACGCAAGCAAACTTTCATCCCGGAGCGTTCACGGGTTCAGTCATGATCTTGGCGACGCGCTGGCCCACGTCAAAGCCTTGCCCGACAGACCGGGCGTCCATGCTCTCGCGGCCGAGGCGGGTCAGGAAGGCCACTGGCGGTTCGTCAATGCTAAGGGCGAAACCTACACGGCGGCCAATGCCGGCGAGATGGCCGGCATGCGCGACAGTCTGCTGCCCGGGACATCCGGCAAACTTGCGCTGTATCTGACGCCGGAAACAGTCACCACACGGCGTGCCTTCCTTCGCGACTTGCCACCCGAAGCGGACCTCTTCGTTGCCGCCCGCTCAGGGGCCTATCGTCTCGTGCGCGAAGGTTCGGGCGAAACGCAGATCGTGTTGGCGCAGATCAAGCCCAACCTGCGCACGCGCATCGACAGCCAAGATCTGTTTAGCGAGACACTGTTCCAACTCAATCAGCCGCTCAAGCCGTCCCGACTTCGTGTACTCGCTCTAGAGACGGGCAGCGCCGATAGTCTCCCCGTCGTGCCGCGTTTCGATCCGCAGACACGCATGGCACTGGTCGACCGTCTTGACCCCGCGCGGCTCGCGTCCTCGCTCGACCACGTGCAAGGCCAAACCGTCGTTCTGACTGGCCGCATCGAGAACGACGCTTTGTCGTTCATCGACGCCAACGGCGGCGACGGATCGCTGCCGCTGGAGGATATTCGAACCGCCGCGCGTAACGCGGACGTCAACCTCGTCGTCGTGAAATCCGAAACACGCCGCCAGCCCGGTGGAAAGAATTGGCTCTGGCAGACCGCCACTATTCCCGGTCTCGACGCCGCCGTGAAGCAGCCGACCTTCGGCGACTTCCTCGCCAGGATAGCGCCCGATGACGAGCCACTCACCATTCTTGCGCGGCGGGATGGTTTCGACCGGGTCGTGCTCGAAGCGCTGCCGCCATCAAGCTCCAGACCACTCTCGAACTCATTCACCGGCTGGATGGATAGCCTCGCCGGTGATGCCATGGGCCGCATCGCGATGGCAGGGTTCGAAGCCGACCTGCGCGACGAAAGCCGTCAAACCGAGCTCGACCGTCGCATCGTTCCCGGCATCCCATCATCCATTCAGATCGGCTACCTTTTGCTCCTGGCCTCAGGCCTCTTTGGACTTGGGACCGGCTGGTCGTGGTGGACCGGAATATGGCCAACGGAGGACCGTGCGGAGTATAGTTCCACCATCGGCTACGCACTTGCGCGCCTCATCCGCGGAACGGCCTTCGTCCTCGTCTTCCTGCCGCTTGTCGGTCTGCCGTTGTTCCTGCGTTACGTCGGATTGCAACTTTGGGCGCTCCTGACCGCCCCTGTGCGCTTCATGCGCTGGCTGCGCGAACGGCTTGCCCTGAGCGCGATGTGACGCCACCATCGCTGCCAACGACACATAAGGAAATGCAGGCATGGCAACCCTCAGCGGAAAGACGCTTTTCATCACCGGCGGCAGCCGTGGCATCGGCCTTGCGATCGCCCTTCGCGCTGCCCGGGACGGCGCCAACATCGCCATCGCCGCAAAAACCAGTGACCCCAACCCAAAGCTTCCCGGCACGGTGCACACCGCTGCCGCCGAGATCGATGCTGCAGGCGGTCGCGCGCTCCCGATTGTCTGCGATATCCGTTTCGAGGATCAGGTGGCCGCCGCCGTAGCCAAGACGGTCGAGACCTTCGGCGGCATCGACATCTGCATCAACAACGCCTCGGCGCTATCGCCTACGGGAACCGAAGCGACCGACATGAAGCGCTTCGATCTGATGCACGCGATCAACACGCGCGGCACGTTCCTGACGACAAAGCTCTGCATTCCTCACTTGCGCAAGGCCGCGAACCCCCATGTCCTCGTCCTATCGCCGCCGCTCGACTTGCAGCCGAAATGGTTCAAGAACCATGTCGCCTACTCGATCGCGAAATACGGCATGAGCCTGTGTGTGCTCGGCATGGCGGAGGAGTTCCGCAAGGATGGGATCGCCGTCAATGCTCTCTGGCCCCGCACGGCCATTGCCACCGCCGCCATAGCAAATGTTCTCGGCCGCGATCTCATCGCCATGAGCCGCACCCCGGACATCATGGCAGATGCCGCCCATCTGATCCTGACCCAGCCGTCCGGCGAGTTGACCGGTCAGTTCCTGATCGATGACAGCTTTCTTTTTGAAAAAGGTGGCGTTACCGATTTCACGCCATACCGTGTCGACCCGTCCAAACCCCTGGTGCAGGACTTCTTTGTCCCCGATGATCGGCCACCTCCGCCTGGTGTAGAGGTGATCCCCCTGACCCTGCCGGGTGCCTGAGCCGACATCGCCTTCTGTCCCACTGGCGCCCAGTCACGTCGGTTGGCTAAGATCGCATAATGCTTTCACGAAAGGACCGGTCCGGGTCATGACAACCCTGCTCGTCACGCACCCGATTTTCACCGAGCACGACACCGGATTCGGACATCCCGAACGGCCGGATCGCATGCGCGCCATCGACAAGGTGCTCGGACATGAGAGCTACGCCGGCCTGAAGCGGCTCGACGCTCCCTTGCGCGACGATGTCGAAACACACATCCTGCTTGCGCATCCCAAGCATCATTTTGACCGCATGCGCCGCGTCGGCGAACAGGCGATGGGCGAAAGCCGCCTGGTGCGCATCGACGGCGACACCGTGATGTCGCCTGCATCGTGGGAATCCGCGCTCCGCGCCGTCGGCGCCGGATTGCAGGCCGTCGACGAAGTCATGGCCGGCAACGCGACCAATGCCTTCGCGCAGGTACGGCCGCCGGGACACCACGCCGAGAACGATCGCGCCATGGGCTTCTGCTTTTTCTCCAATGCAGCCATTGCCGCGCTTTATGCCAAGTCGAAACACGGCGCCGAACGCGTTGCCGTCGTCGATTTCGACGTCCACCACGGCAACGGCACGCAAGACATCTTCTGGGCGGATAAGGATTGCTTCTACGGATCGACGCACCAGATGCCGTTGTTCCCCGGCACGGGCGACCTGAACGAGACTGGGGTCGGCAATATCTTCAATGCTCCCCTGCGCGAAGGCGACGGCGGCGATCACTTCCGCGAAGCCTTCTCCGAGCGCATCCTGAAGCCGCTGCACAATTTCGGCCCCGACCTGATCGTGATCTCCGCCGGTTTCGACGCGCACCGCCGCGATCCGCTGGGCGGCCTGCAATTGGTCGAGGCCGACTTCATGTGGGCGACTGAGAAGCTGGCGCGCGTGGCCGAAGCCCACGCCCACCGGCGCATGGTCTCGATGCTGGAAGGTGGCTACGATCTCGACGGACTGGCCAAGTCGGTCGGCGTCCATGTCAGGACGTTGATGGACGTGGGATCCTGACAATGTCCGTGTTTCAGGCCTTGTGCGAACCGCCCCTGGACGGCTATCCCCCCATGACGAGGACGTTCCGATTCCGGTAGCGTCCATTATCCCGCCCGGCGGGATCACCTCCAACGCGGGGCTTTCCAGCGATGAATAAGGCCTTGAACAAGCACGCAGACATCAAGGATATGACGTTCGAGCGCGCGCTCAAGGAGCTCGAAGGGATCGTCTCGCGGCTGGAACGAGGAGATGTCGAACTCGAGGAGAGCATCGCCATCTACGAGCGCGGAGAAGTGCTGCGCGATCACTGCGACCGATTGCTCCGCCAGGCTGAAGCTAAGGTCGAAAAGATCACTCTGGGAAGTGATGGCACCCCGAAGGGCGTCGATCCCTTAGACGCAGAATAGGAATATCCTTGCCGCATCATTGGCGCCAGCATACGCTCTGAATCCTGACGATCAGTATTTGGAGTATCGCCTTGGCGCGCACACACTCGATCGTCCTCTCGGCCTCATTGTGTTTCGTGCTCATGGCCGCGTGCGGTCCATCGGCATTGGCCCAGACCGCTCCTCCCGCCGAAGCCGCCAGCCAGGACGCCGCCAAGTCAGCTTTCGAAAGCGCCAAGGAACTCGGCACCGTCGATGCGTGGAACGCATTCCTCGCCAACTTTTCAACGGGCTTCTACGCCGACATGGCGCGCGCCTACCTGAAGAAGGTGACGGACACGCCGCCGGTCGCACCACCACAGCCCGCGTCAACGGAGAACTCGCAATCGCCGCCGTCGTCTGCGCGGGCTGGCGAGCGGTCCTGTTCCGAGCGCAAGAGCCTCCGATCGGAGCATTCTCGCGAACCGACCAAGATCACCTTCGTCAACAATTCCGGAATGTATCGCGCCATCATGTGGATCGATTTCGACGGGTCGCTGAAGGACTATGGCGGTCTCAATTCGGGTGAAGAACTGGTCCTGGACACCTATCGGACGCATCCTTGGATGATCGCGACGGGGCCGGGCGATTGCCTTCAGATTTTTCTGCCGGCGGCCGAACCCGCGAAGGTGGAATTACTACGGCTGGACGCCGATGACGCCCCAAGCCAAGCCGAAAAGGCCACGTCGAACCAAGCCGAAAAGAAAACGTCCCCGCCTCGCGAAAAGCTCACTTGCGCCAAGAACTACAAATTGAAGAACGGAGAGTGTGTCCTTCTCCAGAATTGCGGAAAAAATGCCTACCGCAGCCCTGAGGGCGACTGCTACTGCAAGAAAGGCTACGTGATGCGCAGCGGCAAATGCCAGTGGCCCCAGGACAAAAAAGGCTTCGAAGTGGCGCCATGGAAGAAGGAAGGCTGCTCCACTTGGCAATCCCAATGCAGCCAAGGCAACGCCGGTGCCTGCGGCAAATACGAGTCAAATTGCCAGGTGAACTGAGGCCCAACACCCCTTATCTAAGGACCGTGCTGCAATGCGCCCAAGGTGCCCTTCATTCCGCGAGAATTAGGGTCTAGGGTGCGCGCAACAGAAAGCATGTCCTGAATGTCGTCCGGACGAGCCGGCGCGCCATTGGAGGTTGACGCCACGCCGTGAGCAAGACGCCCCTTCTAGACACCATAGACACGCCGGAAGATCTGCGGCGCTTGCCCGAATCTGACCTCCGCCAACTCGCCGACGAGTTGCGTTCGGAAATGATCGATGCTGTCTCCGTGACCGGCGGCCACCTGGGTGCCGGACTGGGTGTCATCGAGCTGACCGTTGCACTCCACTGGGTGTTCGACACCCCGCGCGACCGTCTCGTCTGGGACGTCGGCCACCAGACCTATCCGCACAAAATCCTGACAGGCCGCCGCGATCGCATCCGTACGCTTCGCCAGGGCGGGGGACTTGCCGGCTTCACGCGCCGCGCGGAGAGCGAATATGACGCCTTCGGCGCCGGCCACTCCTCAACGTCTATTTCCGCCGCGCTCGGCATGGCCTGCGCCCGCGACCTGGAAGGCAAATCAAACAACGTCATCGCGGTGATCGGCGACGGCGCGATGAGCGCCGGGATGGCCTACGAGGCGATCAACAACGCCGGCGCCCGCGACGAACGCCTCGTGGTCATCCTCAACGACAATGATATGTCGATCGCGCCGCCTGTCGGCGCGCTATCGCATTATCTCGCCCGCACCACATCGAGCGGCACGTACCTCTACTGGCGTGACGTCGCCAAGCAGCTAGCAAAGCGCCTTCCGAAAAGCTGGGAACGCCGCGCCGCGCGCATGGAAGAATACACGCGCCATCTGTGGCAGGGCGGAATGTGGTTCGAGGAATTGGGCTTCTACTACGTCGGCCCGATCGACGGCCACGACCTCAACACGCTTCTGCCGGTCCTCAAAAATGTGCGCGACGCCAAGCAGGGTCCGATCCTGATTCACGTCGTCACGCGCAAAGGCAAGGGCTACGCTCCTGCCGAAGCATCTGATGATAAGTACCACGGCGTCGCCAAGTTCAACGTCATCACCGGCGCGCAGGTGAAGCCGAAGCCGAACGCGCCGACCTACACGCGCGTCTTCGCCGACAGTCTCGTTGCGGAAGGCCGGAAGGACAAGCGCATCGTCGCCGTCACCGCCGCCATGCCCGACGGGACCGGTCTCGATATCTTCGGCAAGGAGTTTCCCGACCGTATGTTCGATGTCGGCATCGCCGAGCAGCATGCCGTCACGTTCGCAGCAGGGCTTGCAACCGAAGGCTACCGTCCTTTCGCCGCGATCTACTCGACGTTTCTACAGCGCGGCTACGATCAGGTCGTGCACGATGTGGCGGTCCAGAAGCTGCCCGTGCGCCTCGCGATAGACCGTGCGGGCTTGGTCGGCGCGGATGGTCCGACACATGCGGGCTCCTTTGATCTCGCCTACCTCGGCTGCCTGCCGAATTTCGTGATCATGGCCGCCGCCGACGAAGCCGAACTCGTACACATGGTCGCCACGACGGCTGCGATCGACGACGCCCCTTCTGCGGTTCGCTATCCGCGCGGCGAGGGCATGGGTGTCGAACTCCCGCTCGAAGGCAAACCGCTCGCCATCGGCAAAGGCCGCATCGTGCGCGAAGGAACCACGATTGCCATCCTCTCGCTCGGCACGCGTCTCGCTGAATCACTGAAAGCCGCCGATCAACTCGCGGCCATGGGGCTATCGACGACCGTCGCCGACGCCCGGTTCATGAAGCCGCTGGATACCGATCTCGTCACGCGGCTGGCCCGCGAACATGAAGTCCTGGTGACCATCGAAGAAGGTTCGATCGGCGGGTTCGGCAGCCATGTTCTGCAGCACCTCGCCTTGAATGGCCTCCTCGATCGCGGCTTGAAAGTCCGCCCGATGGTGCTTCCGGATCGCTTTATCGAGCAGGATAATCCGGTGAAGATGTATGCCGATGCCGGCCTCGACGCCTCTGGTATCGTGCATAATGTCCTCGCCGCACTCGGCCGTTCGAACGAAGCCGGTGGCGCCTCTCGCGCGTGAGAGGACATTATCAGCCTGGGGGGACACCATGACCGCTGCAACGAGCTTTCTCGGCCGTGCTTTGCTGGCCGGAATTTTCATTCTGGCGGGCATCAACAAATTGCAGGGCTACGAGACGACGGCCGGTTACATGCAACAGTTTGGCGTTCCTGGATTGCTTCTGCCTGGCACGATCGCGCTCGAAATCCTGGGCGGTCTCGCTGTCCTCGCCGGCTTCTATGCGCGCCTGGCCGCGATTCCTCTGGCGATCTTCACGATCGTGGCGGGCCTCATCTTCCACGGCAACTTCGCCGATAACATTCAGTTTGTTCTCTTCCTGAAGAATCTCGCCATCGCAGGCGGCTTTCTGCTTCTCTTTGCCCACGGCCCCGGCGCCTGGGCCGTCAACGATAGGTAGTGAAAGCAGAGACGCCCTGCACGTCGAGCCGTGCAGGGCGTTTTCATCGCGCACTGAAGCTCAGCGCTTACTTCACAGTGATTGTAATCACCTCGGACTGCACGACCGGGTCGTGCGGAATGTGATTGTGGTCACCCAACACCATCTGCAGCGTGTGCTTGCCGGGCGTCAGTTCGAGTGACGTCTCTGTCTGTGCCTTGCCGAAATGCTTATGATTGTCATCGGCCGGGATCGGCGAATTGACGTCCTCGAGCTGCGTATCGATCAGCACATGATGGTGACCGCTGTGATCCTTCTCCGTTCCGGCGGGAACGACCTCCATACCCTCGATGCCGAACTTCACCGTGACCGGCGACGTCACTTCCGCGCCGTCCTTGGGCTCGATAAAGAACACCTTGGCGCCCGAAGGCGAAGGTGTTCGCTCAGAACCGCTGTCGCCGCATCCGGCGAGAGAGAGAGCAACGAGGAAAGCTGCGGCAACTTGGAATTTCATCGGGGACTCCGGCGAGGGGTGGTGGGGTTGTGCGGCGAGCAAGATAGCGTACACGTGCCTTATGAAAAAGCGTTTGGATGAGCTCCTTGTCGAGCAAGGCCACGTGGCGACCCGATCTCGGGCCCGCGACGCCATTCTGCGCGGTCTTGTGCGAGTCGACGGCGATGTGGTTACAAAACCAGGCTCATCGACGCCGGCGACGGCGCGGCTCACTGTCGCCCCTGAAGCCGGCACCAGCTATGTCTCACGCGGCGCACTCAAGCTCATCGCGGCGCTGGATCGCTTTGGCTTCGATCCGGCGGGACGAATATGTCTCGACGCAGGCGCATCCACCGGCGGGTTTACCGAAGTGCTTCTGGAACGCGGCGCATCGCGCGTCTATGCCGTCGATGTGGGGCAACGGCAGCTCCATCCGCGTATCGCCAGCCGATCCGAAGTCGTCTCTCTTGAAGGTCAGGACGTGCGCGCATTGGATAGGCTCCTGATCGATGACCCCATTACAGCGATGGTTGCTGATGTCAGCTTCATATCCTTGCAAAAAGTCCTGCCCGGCCTGATGGCTTTCGCAGCACCCGGTTGCTGGCTGATCGCGCTCATCAAGCCGCAGTTCGAGGTCGGCCGCGATCACGTCGGCAAAGGCGGCATCGTAAAGGACGAAGCCGCGCGCGCCACAGCGGTAGCTGCCATTGAAGACCTGATCGCGAAGACGCCCCCGTGGCGTGTCGACGGTATCATCCCATCACCGATCGAAGGCGGATCGGGCAACATCGAATATCTGATCGGAGCCCACCGTGATGGCTGACGCGACTGAAGTTGGCATCGAGAAGCTCGGCGGCAAAGGCGACGGCATCGCGCGCACCGCCGATGGTGACCGCTTCATCGCCGGCGCGCTGCCCGGAGAACGCTGGTCTCTGCCGGCCGCGGGCAAAGCAGAACGCCTGAGCGATAGCCCGGATCGGGTCAGGCCGCCTTGCCCCCACTTCGGAACATGTGGCGGCTGCATGGCGCAGCACATGAGCGCCCCGCTCTATCTCGACTGGAAGCACCAGATCGTACGCGACGCCTTTCACCATCGTGGCATCACCGCCGACGTCGCCCCTGTCCGCCAGATGCCACTGCGTTCGCGGCGGCGTGCGTTCCTTGGAATCGAGCGCACCGGCAACGAGGTTCGTATCGGGTTCCGCGAAGAAGGCCAGCACACCCTCGTCGACATTATCGAATGCCTGCTCCTCGACCAGGCCATCATGGCGGCCATCCCGCACCTCAAGGCCATGGCGAAGATCGCCATGCCGGAGAAAACAAGCGGACGTCTCATCGTCACGAAACTCGACACCGGTCTCGATGTCGCCTTCGACAACGGCCACAAGATGCTGAAGCCGGAAGAGCGCGCCGAACTGGCAAAAATGGCGGAGGCGGCGCGGATCGCGCGTCTGGTTGTTGCCGGAGATGCGATCGTCGTCCGATCAGAACCGCGCCTGACGCTCGGCAGCACGCAAGTCGATGTGCCGCCGTCGTTGTTCCTCCAGGCCGTCCCGGAAGCCGAACGGCTCATGATCGATTTGGTTGTCGGCGCGCTGCCAAAGAAGGCCAAGCGTGTTGCCGACCTCTTCTCCGGCCTCGGCACGTTCACGTTCCCACTCGCCCAGAAAGTCCAGGTCGTAGCGTTCGACAGCGACCGCCGCGCCATATCCGTATTGGAAGCTGCCGTCCGTCGTGCAACCGGCTTGAAGCCCATCGAGGCGCGGGTCCGGGATCTATTCCGCGAACCGCTTTCGCCCAAGGAACTGGAGGTGTTCGACGCCGTCGTGCTCGATCCGCCGCGCGCCGGAGCCGCCGAACAGACGGAACGTCTTGCGCGATCAAAAGTGCCGGTGGTGATAGCCGTTTCTTGCGCGCCGGCCACGCTGGCCCGCGATGCACGCACCCTCATCGACGCCGGCTTCAAGATGGGCCCGGTCACGCCCATCGATCAGTTCATCTACTCGCCTCATATCGAGGCAGTCACGGTCTTTCGCCGCTAGGTCAGCACTTCGTCCAGGAGCTTTCGAACGTAGGCCGGCACGACTTCGGTCGCCGGCCCGTGGATTGCCTCGGCAAAATGCGAGCGCCCTTCCGATGGCTCGAGATTGAGCTCAACCGTGTGCGCGCCATACTCGGCCGCCACCTGCACGAATCCGGCCGCTGGATAGACGTTGCCGCTGGTACCAATCGAGATGAACAAATCCGCCTGTTCAAGCTCCTTTAGGATGCGCTCCATGTGATACGGCTCCTCGCCGAACCACACCACATCCGGGCGCAGCGTCGCCACATCTGCGCAGACAGGGCAGGCCGTTTCGAGGAACATGTCGCCTGTCCACGGCATTCGCGAACCGCATCCCAGGCACCAGGCCTTCAATGCTTCGCCGTGCATGTGAATCAGATTTTTCGACCCTGCCTGCTCGTGCAGTTGATCGACGTTCTGCGTGACCAGCGTCACCGTACCAGGATGGGTCTGCTCGAGATGCGCCAACGCAAAATGCGCGGCGTTCGGCGCCACGGTCTGATGCGCCCGCCGGCGCATGTTGTAGAACTCGTGTACGAGCTGCGGATTCTTCTCGAATCCCTCCGGCGTCGCCACGTCCCGATAATCGTATTTCGCCCAGATCCCGCCCTTGTCACGAAACGTCGGCACGCCGGATTCAGCGGAGATACCCGCTCCCGTTAGGATCACGATACGGTCGAAGTCTGGCATTCCCTCAGCATCCGCTTTTCTTTGTGCGTTTGGCTCACTCCAAGTTACGACATGCCCCTGCCTCTGGCGAGAGGGGCCGCCGCTGCTGGGATGCTCTGCCCGAAGCTAGTCCGGCAGTGCGAACACAACCACCGCGCCACCCTGTCGGAAGCCCCAGATCTGGCTGCCGCCGGCCGCAACGGCCACGTACTGCCTGCCTGCGATCTCGTAGGAAATTGGTGGCGCGTTGACGCCGGCCCCGCAATGGAACTGCCACAAACGCTTGCCTGTCGCGGCATCGAAGGCTGAGAAATCTCCGTTACCCTCGCCGGTGAAGACGAGACCGCCCGCCGTCGCAAGCGTTCCACCGATCAGGGGTTCGGCCGTTTTCTGTTGCCAGCGAAGGGCGCCGGTCTTCAGATCGACGGCGCTGAGTGTCCCCCATGTCGCAACGTTCTTGGCCGGCTCGAACGTGTAGTACGTCACTGCCGGCTTGCCTTCGGCAGCGGGCAACTCGGCACTCTGATAACGAGTCGGCATATGCATGGCGGCGACGAAAGCCAAACCGTTCTTGGTGTCCACCGCAGCCGGTGACCAGTTCGAGCCACCAGCCACACCTGGATAGATCACGACGCCTTCGCGCGTCGGCGCCTGGAACATGTTCCCTTGCGGAACGAACGCATCGGATTTCCTGATCAACGTGCCGTCGCGCCGATCATGGACGAAGTACCAGCCCAGCTTCGAAGCTTGTCCAACCGCGGGAGTTGTCTCGCCGTCGTTGTCGATATCGAACAGGACCGGCGGGCTCGCCACGTCGTAGCCCCACATGTCGTGCGGCACCTGCTGATAATGCCAGCGATACTGTCCCGTCTTTACGTCGATCGCGACCAGCGACGTCGTGTAGAGATTGTCGCCGGGACGGCTTTCGCCCGCCGCCTGCGGCGACGGATTGCCGACACCAAAATAGAGAAGTCCGAGTTCTGGATCGACGCTCGGTGAATGCCAGATCGACCCGCCGCCGTACTTCCATGCGTCCGCATGCGTCGCGAAAGCCGCTTTCTCTCCAGCGATATCGCGCGGCAGTTTGATGCCGTACGCCGTCTCAGGCGTGAATTGGCCTTCCCAGCCCTTCTGTGTCGTATCGAACTGCCAGACACGCTTGCCGGTCTCAGCATCGTACGCGGCGATAAAGCCAGGGCGCCCATATCGTCCCGCGACTCCCACGACGGTGCCCAGCGGTGCACCTGGGCGGTCGCTATCGAGATGGAGGCCGTAGCCGACGCCGGTAATGCCCGCGATCACCTTGCCGTCGAAGACGAGCGGAGCGGAGGCCGCTCCGACACCCGTCGAGCCGGTCACCTGTCCTTTCAGGGCGGGATCGGTTGCATCCAGTGCGCCCTTGTCTTCCGTCGTGTCAGCATTCGTGTCCGCCATCTGGATGTCCCAGACGGGCGCGCCGGTCTTTTGATCGAGAGCCACAAGACGCGCATCGACGGTTGCGACATAAACTTTGCCGTAGCCGAGCGCGACCCCCCGATTGGCCGGTCCGCAGCAAAGCTTTTTCGCCTTGCTCTTATGTTCGTACCGCCAGAGTTCTTTGCCCGTCGCAGCATCCACCGCCATGACGTGTGAGAACGGAGCCGAGAGATACATGATCCCGTCGGCGACCAGTGGTGTGGTCTGGAACGTTGCCGCTGTTCCGGTCTGGTAGATGAAAGCGGGTCGCAGCCGCGCCACGTTGTCGGTTGTAATCTGCGTCGACGGGGAGAACCTCGTCGCGGCAAGATCGCGGCCATGCGTGATCCAGTTCGCCGGATCGCTGGCCGCTGACTTCAGCCGCGCGTCATCGATTTGGCCGGCGAATGCCAATGAACCGCAAAGCGCGCTGGCGAGCACCGAAAGCATGAGACTTTGCGTCGTGGCAGCGCGCATGGACGGTCTCCGCAAGGTTCGCTTTGAACAATCAGCCGCCGCACTGGCCGCGATGGCGCAGCATATGGTCGGCAAGCACGCAGGCGAGCATTGCTTCACCAACGGGCACGGCGCGAATGCCGACACATGGATCGTGACGGCCTTTGGTGAAGATCTCCGTCGCCTCGCCTGAAACCGTCACCGTCTTGCGCGGCGTCAGGATCGAAGACGTCGGTTTGACCGCGAACCGGCAGACGATCGCCTGTCCCGTGGAAATGCCGCCGAGAATGCCGCCCGCGTGGTTCGACATGAAACCGGGCCCGTGGTGGCGCCCGTGAGGAATAGCGTTCGGCCGCATTTCGTCGGCATTTTCTTCGCCGGTAAGTTCTGCCGCTGCCATTCCCGCGCCGATCTCGACGCCCTTCACAGCGTTGATGGACATCATCGCCGACGCGATATCCTGGTCGAGTTTTCCGTAGAGCGGTGCACCCCAGCCTGCGGGCACGCCCTCGGCGACGACCTCGACGATGGCACCGATCGACGACCCCGCTTTCCGAATGCCATCGAGGTAGCTTTCCCACTCTTTCGCCACGATCGGATCGGGACAGAAGAACGGATTGTTGTCGACCTCGTCCCAATTCCAGCGGTCGCGATCGATCTTCACTTTGCCCATCTGCACCAGCGCGCCGCGCACGGTGATGCCCGAGCCCAACACCTGTCGCGCGATGCCGCCGGCCGCCACCCGCGTCGCTGTCTCGCGCGCCGAGGATCGCCCACCGCCGCGATAATCGCGGATGCCGTACTTTGCCTGATAGGTGTAATCGGCATGCCCCGGCCGAAACTTCTGCGCGATGTCGCCATAGTCCTTCGACCGCTGATCAACGTTGCGGATCAGAAGCGAGATCGGCGCGCCCGTCGAAACCTGCCGGCCCTCGGCATCCGTGAAGACGCCCGAGAGGATTTCGACCTCATCCGGTTCCTGGCGCTGCGTCACGAACCGAGATTGCCCCGGCCGGCGCTTGTCGAGGAACACCTGGATCGCCTCCGGTGTGATCGGCAGCCCCGGCGGGCAGCCGTCCACCACGCAGCCGATCGCTGGCCCATGGCTCTCGCCCCAGGTGGTGACACGGAAGAGATGACCGAACGTATTGTGTGACATGACTGCCGCTGAACCGGGTCCGAGGGACAAGGCACCAGCGGTTTCAAGGGCGTAGCAAATGCAACCCATGGGCCGTCGGCGCGTCGCTGGCAGTGTCTTACGGGCACCGCGCGCGCCCCGCAAGACAAGGCCTCTTGCCTGGCGCGTGACAGGAATCCGCGACGCAGATAGACCGGATGATGGTGCCGCGTGTCTTGCACCTCCTTGGAAAGGAGAGGACATGGGGTGCGAGAGGGATGGTGCGCGTCTGCGGGACCATCCGCGTGTGTGGCGTTTCCCTTGCGTTTTCAGCTGGTTCCAGGCGGTCTGAGCAACTGCCCCGAACCCGCCAATAAAAGAAAATGGAAAGAGCCGGAGCAGCCGCTGCTCCGGCTCTTTTTATATGCTGTCACCCGGGTAGGCCTCAGCCCATCGTCAGAATAATTTTTCCAATGTGCGTGCCTTCTTCGATGCGCCGGTGGGCGTCAGCGGCATGGGCCAGCGGAAATGTGCTGTCGATGAGAACCTTGACGTCGCCGGCCGCGAGCATGGGGAGAATGTCGGCCTCCACCTTGCGTGCGATATGCGCCTTCACCTCAGCCGGCCGGATGCGCAGTGTCGAGCCGGTGATGGTCAGCCGCTTCAGCATCACCCGCATGAAGTCGATTTCCGCTTTCGATCCCGACTGGAAGCCGATGTAGACGAGGCGTCCGTCATCTGCGAGAGCGCGAATGTTTTTCTCGATGTACGGCCCGCCGACCATATCCAGAATGACATCGACGCCACGTCCGCCCGTCTCCGCCTTGACCGCATCGAGGAAATCTTCCGTGCGATAGTTCACCGCCCGGTCGGCGCCGAGCTTGCGGGCGGCCTCGCATTTCGCCTCAGAGCCTGTCGTCGTGATGACCTTGGCCCCGAAAGCCTTCGCCAGCTGGATTGCCGTCACGCCGATCCCGGACGTGCCTCCGTGGATCAGGATCCACTCACCGGCCTTCAACCGGCCGCGTTCGAACACATTGTGCCAGACGGTGAAGAACGTCTCCGGCAGCCCCGCAGCTTCAATAATCGACAGCCCTTCCGGCACATGCAGCGTCGAGCCTTCGTCAGCGAGGCAGTATTCGGCATACCCGCCGCCGTTGACGAGAGCCATGACGTGCTGGCCGACTTCAAACCGCGTGACGCCGCTGCCCGTCGCCACAACCTCACCGGCAATCTCAAGCCCCGGCAGTTCATTATGGCCCTTCGGCGCGGGATAAAGCCCCATGCGCTGCAGCACATCCGGACGGTTGACGCCGGCCGCCTGTACCCTGACGAGAACCTGTCCCGCACCAGGCGCGGGGACTGGCTGAGTTTGCGCCGTCAGCACCTCTGGCCCGCCTTTCCCGGCGATCGCAACAACAGTCATAGTCTCGGGAAGTGCGGGCATGATGGGGTTCCGTAAGGCCTGATCGATTGCATGAGTTGTGACGTTGAGTATGGCGTGCCATTCTCGTCCGCAAGGGGAGAGCGAGACCAAACGTTCGAACGGAGGTCGAAAATGGAATGGGACGAACCGAAATCGAAGGCGCAGACCGCCAGCCATACCGTCGGCGAGCCCCTCGACCAATTGTCCAAGGACGAGCTTCAAACGCGGATGCAAACCCTCGAAACCGAGATCGCGCGCTTGAAAGAAGAACTCGAGCGAAAGAAGGCCCACGAGGCCGCCGCGTCCGAACTGTTCACCGGCAAGAGCTGATTGGAACCGCCCGAGACTGTCGCAGCCCAATCTGCGACACATCAAAACGTTTTATTTACCGACCTGGTCCAAGATCAGGGCATCCAGATTTCTGGACCCGAGTGGTTCCCACCGCTCTGTTACGCCTCCCTGTTTTGCCTCAGAGCCGCCCGCAAGGCGGCTCACTTTTTGGGTGATCCACAGACTTCGAGCTGGTCCCGCGGAATGTGTCCCGTTGTGCCGCGTTTAGAACCCAGTTGTTAACTATGGCCAGTTAGGCTGGCGGTGTGTAATGGTGACGAGAGAGTAAGCGTCTGTGTCGAAGCGTTCCATGACAGAAAAATCGAGTTTCGAGTTCCGTGACGTCGACGCCGAGGGCGTGACCGTTTCATTCGGTGAACGGTTCCAGGCCTCTGCACAGTTCGACCGGGTCTTCAAAGAGGGCATGGCCCTCGTCGAGCGCACCGCCGCCTATTTGGATGGCGACGGCCGCAAAGCCGCCAAGGCGCTCACCGGTCATGCCACTGTCCTCTACACCACCGAAAGCATGCGACTGACGACGCGTTTGCTTGACTTGGCTTCTTGGCTGCTCATCCGCCGCGCCTTGAAGGAAGGCGAAATCACCGAAGCGGAAGCGCAAAAGAAGCGCGCCCGCGTGAAGCTTCAGAGCCTCGGCCGCCCCTCGCATATCCGCAGCTTCTCCGATCTTCCCGACGGCTTGCAAAAGCTGATTGAAGAAAGCTTTGCCCTGCACGATCGCATCGTGCAGCTCGACCTCGCGATGACGGCGCCAGCAGAAGAGATTATGGCTGCGCGCCCAGCCAATCCGGTCGGCGCCCAACTCTCGCGGCTTGAGAAAGCGTTCGCCAAGCTCAACTGAGAGCACGTCGATCCGAACACGAAAAAAGGCCCGGGCATCACCCGGGCCTTTTTCTGTGTCTAAGCCGCCTTCTGCCGGGAGCTTAGAAGATACCTTCGAACTTTTTCTTGAAGCGCGAAACGCGGCCACCGCGATCCATCAGCTTCGTATCGCCGCCGGTCCAGGCCGGATGCGTCGAAGGATCGATGTCGAGGTGGAGTTCATCGCCTTCCTTGCCATAGGTCGAGTACGTGATGAATTCCGTACCGTCCGTCATCTTGACTTTGATCTGGTGATAGTCGGGGTGCAGGCCGGGTTCTTTTTTCATCGTGAGGCGCTCTGTCATAGGAAAACGGCCGCGACGGGAACGGGTGTAAACCCGCAGCCTCCACTAGCCTTGAATTCGGGAAGGGGCTTCTATAGTCGAGATGCCCGAAGTGCACAAGCAGCCGGTCTTCGCTAAACGCTGGCCGCTCGATAGAATACTCCGCCTCCATCGTTCCTGCTACGTTCTGACGCGACTGCAGGAACGTCACCACTGGGACGAGAAGGCCCTATATGAAGCATGACCCCGCGAAGAACGGGGCAGCTGAGGCCAAGAAAGTGTCTAGGGAATCAATGGCAACGTCCGGTAAATCTCCAGAAGCACCATCCACGGTCGTGAGCCTTCCAAAGGCGACCGCGCCTTTGAGCAACTCATCGCCCGATCGCGACGGTGAAGCAGCTCGCGCCTCCAGCCGCCTGAATTCGCTGCAGCCGCTGATGAGGCTCAAGCCCTACCTCATGAAGCATAAGGGCATGCTCGTGTTCGGATTGGCAGCGCTTGTGCTGTCGGCCGGTGCGATGCTGTCGGTCCCGCTTGCCGTTCGACGCATGATCGACCACGGGTTCTCCGCCGAGAATGCTGGATTTATCGATCAGTATTTCGCAATGATGGTCGTCATCGGCGCCGTGCTCGCGGCCTCCATCGCTGCCCGTTTCTACTGCGTCAGCTGGCTTGGCGAACGTGTCGTCGCAGATCTGCGCCATGACGTATTTGCACATCTGGCGCGCCTGGGCCCCGCGTTTTTCGAAAAAACGCACTCCGGCGAAGTGATGAGCCGCCTCACCGCCGACACAACGCAGATCAAGGCGGTCGCCGGCCATACCATCTCTCAGGCCCTGCGAAACATCATCATGCTCGTTGGTGCGTTTGTGATGATGTTCATCACGAGCCCCAACCTCTCCGGCCTGACGCTGATCGCCATTCCCGTCATCGTGTTGCCGCTGATGGCGTACGGCCAAGCCGTAAAGAACCTGTCGCGTAAGGCGCAGGACACCTTGGCTGAAGCCTCCGCGTACGCCGCCGAAAATCTCTCCGCCGTGCGCACGATGCAATCGTTCGCGCACGAAAAGGCAGTCTCTGCCCGCTTTGAAGATGCCGTGCAGCGCTCATTCGATGCAGCCCGCGACCGCATGAAGGCGCGTGCCGGCCTCACCGCACTCACCGTCTTTCTCACGGTCGCCAGCATCGTTGCCGTGCTGTGGTATGGCGCATCCGCCGTTATCTCGGGCCAGATGTCTGGAGGTGAACTCAGCCAGTTCATCATCTACGCATTGTTCGTCGCCGGCGCGCTGGGTGAACTTGCCGAAGTCTGGGGCGAGATCAGCCAAGCCTCGGGCGCTGCCGAACGCCTGACGGAAATCCTGGCGGTTGTTCCCGAAATCCGCTCACCTGACAATCCGGTGCCGCTGCCTGTACCGGCACGCGGTGCCGTCGATTTCGATAATGTCACGTTCGCTTACGCATCGCGGCCCAATGTGTCGGCGCTCCGCGACTTCACCCTGCATGTGAAGCCCGGCGAGACCGTTGCTCTCGTGGGGCCCTCCGGCGCCGGTAAGACAACGATTTTCAACCTTCTCCTGCGCTTCTACGACCCGACGTCGGGCCGCGTGCGCGTCGACGGCGTCGATGTCGCCTCCGCCGATCTCGAGCAACTGCGCCACCGTATCTCGCTCGTACCGCAGGATGTGGCGATCTTCGCCGATAGCGTTCTGGAAAACATTCGCTACGGCAGCCCTCAGGCCAGCGAGGAAGATGTCCATAAAGCCGCCATCGCTGCTCAGGCCGATAGCTTCATTCGTGCCCTTCCCGACGGCTACGGCACCCGCCTCGGCGAGCGCGGCGTCACGCTCTCCGGCGGCCAGCGCCAGCGCCTCGCCATCGCCCGCGCGATCCTGAAGAATGCGCCCATCCTGCTTCTCGACGAAGCGACCAGCGCGTTGGATGCGGAGAACGAACGTGCCGTCCAGCAGGCGCTCGAAGTCGTCATGCGCGACCGCACGACACTCGTGATCGCGCATCGGCTTGCGACGGTGCAGAAGGCCGATCGCATCCTGGTGATGGAGGAAGGTCGCGTGGTGGAAAGCGGCACGCATGCCGAACTCGTCAACAAGGGTGGCCTGTACGGACGCCTCGCCGCGCTCCAGTTCGGCAAGGAAGCCGCGGAATAGCCGAGCTCTATCGGCTCGTGAGTTTCAGTTCGATGCGTCGGTTCTTTTGCAGCGATGCTTCATCGGTGCCGCTCTCGATCGGCTGATATTCGCCGTAGCCAGCCGCCACGAGCCGTTCCGGTGGCACGCCGCGCGCAATCATGTGCTTGACGACCGAAGAAGCGCGCGCAGTCGAGAGTTCCCAATTTGAGGGGAATTGCGCACTCGCGATCGGGCGGATGTCGGTGTGCCCGTTGATCTGCACCACCCAATCGATCTCTTTGGGGATCTGCCGGCCGAGATCGGCAATGGCAGTCGCAATTGGGTCGAGCGCCGCCAAACCCTCCGGCGTCAACGACGCTGCACCCGATCCAAAGAGAACCTCGCTCTCGAAGACGAACCGGTCGCCGACCACGCGAATGTCCTTACGATCCTTCAACAGATCGCGCAGCCGCCCGAAAAAGTCCGATCGGTAGCGCTGCAATTCTTGCACCTGCCGCGCGAGAGCCGCGTTCAGCCGCTGCCCGAGATCCTTGATTGTCTTGTCGCTCTCCGCGCCCTTCTTCTCCGATGTCTCGAGTGCGTCGTTCAGAGCCGCAATCTGCCGTCGCAATTGTGCGAGTTGCTGATTGAGAAGATCAACCTTCGCCATCGCCTCGGTCGACACGGCCTTCTGCGCATCCAGTTCCGAAGACAACACGCCGATCTGAGCCGTCGCCGATTTTGCACTCTCGTCGCCGAGGGCGGCCACACCGGAGAGTTTTTCGTTGTCGGACTTGAGGGTCGCAAGCATGGCTTGCAACTCCGCCACCTGATCCTCGCTCTCCTTGGCCTTGCCTTTTTCGAGCGAAAGCAGGCTCGTCAGTTCCGAAAGCTGCCGATTGAGACGCTGCAGAACCGTGTCCTTGCCAGCCGATTCCTGCGTCGCGAAAAACTGCGCGATCATGAAGACGGACATCAGAAAGGTGACGACCAGCAGAAGTGTGGACAGCACGTCCACATATCCCGGCCAGAACTCGCCATACTCGGCGCTGCGGCGGCGGCCGCGCCCCATGGCCATCTCAGGTCGTCCTGCGCTGGTAATTGTCCGCAAGCGCCTTTAAGGCCCCGGCTAATTCGGCCTGCTGCGAAGCCTGCTCATCAACCCACTCGCGCACGACCTTTTGCTCGCTGCGCATGAGCGTAACGAGTTGGTTCACGCCGCGCGCCAGATCTTTGACGGCCTCGTCGCCTCCCGCAGCCGCGGGCGCGGACGGTTCCAAGGCCCGCAGGTTCGGAAGTGAAATCGAACCCAGCTTGTCGGACAACTCCGCCACCGCTCGCTGCATTTCGTATACGGCGGTCGTCAATTGCCGGCTGGCCAGATCCGTCGCTGACGACGAACCCGGCGTCAGCTCCGTAATTCCCGACAGCCATTCCTCAAGCTCGTTATAAAAGCGGTTGTGCGCATGGTTCGCCTGTAGCTCCAGGAAGCCGAGGATCAGCGAACCCCCAAGCCCAAGCAGAGATGACGAGAACGCCGTTCCCATGCCCTTCAGCGGCGCGGCAAGCCCGGCCTTCAACTCGTCGAAAGCAGCCGCCCCTTCGCCTGTCGTGTTGAGCGTCGCGATCGTGGCACCCACCGACGACATCGTCTCGAGCAGGCCCCAGAATGTTCCGAGCAGGCCGAGGAAGACGAGCAGCCCCACCAGATAACGACCTGTGTCGCGCGCTTCGTCGAGACGCGATCCGATCGAATCCATGATCGATCGCATCGACACCGTGGCAAGCGAGAACGTCCCGGTGCGGTCGCGCAGCATGTTCGCCATGGGCGCGAGAAGAATGGGCTGGGTGTCGGTGACGAGGCCAGGATCAGAAATGCGGAAAGCGTTGACCCAGCCTATTTCGCGATACAGCCGGATGACTTGCCGAAAGGCATAGATGATGCCGAGAAACAAAACGCCGAGAATGAGCCCGTTGAGGCCCGGGTTTGTCATGAAGGCCGTTCTGAGCTGCTCATACAGAATTGCCCCGAGAAAGCCGACCAGGATGAGGAAGATCAGCATCCGCAAAACGAAGACGCCGGGCGGCGTCAGTTTTCGAATCTGGGAGGCGCTGCTCTCCGCACTCCGCTTTTTCAGGATCATTCCAAAAACCTCCAGCGAACGCAAAGGCGCCCGGTCTGCACGTCGACATTATCCGATGGCTGTATCATCGCAAACGGGCAACATGATGCCTGTGACCGCTAAACTTCTCCTCTTTCCGACACTTATGATTGGTTTCTCCGATGGAGAGATGCGCCAGCCGGGCCCTACTTGAGCAGCCGCTCGATCTCGGCACGAAGAGCGGGAGCAATGTCGGAACGCTCCAGTCCGTAGGCCACGTTCGCTGCCAGGAAGCCCACCTTAGAGCCACAGTCATAGATCGTCCCATCGAAACGAACCGCGTGGAACGATTGCTTGAGATCGCTCATCAGGCGGATCATGCTGTCTGTCAGCTGGATCTCGCCGCCGGCTCCCTTTTCCTGCTTTGCCAAGAGATCGAAGATTTCCGGTTGCAGAATGTAACGGCCAGTGATGTGCAGGTTTGACGGTGCGGTGCCCTTCGGCGGCTTCTCAACCATCTCCGTGATCGTGGCCACCTTTGCATCCGTGTCCGTCACACCGACGATGCCATACTGGTGTGTCTGATCTTCCGGCACAGGCGCAACAGCGATGAGGTTCCCGCCTGTGGCACCGTAGGCTTCGATCATGTCCTTCAGGCAGGGCGTCGCGCCATGGTGCAGCATATCGGGAAGGAGCAACGCGAACGGCTCGTCGCCGATAATATCACGGGCGCACCACACCGCATGTCCGAGACCGAGCGGGGCCTGCTGCCGCGTGAAGCTCGCCTGACCCGCAACCGGCAAGTCGGCCATCAGCGCTTCCAACTCTCTTGTCTTTTTGCGCTCCGCAAGCGTCCGCTCCAGTTCGTACTGAATGTCGAAGTGATCCTCGATGACAGCCTTGTTGCGCCCCGTCACGAACACGAAGTGCTCGATGCCAGCAGCCCTCGCTTCATCGACCACGTGCTGAATGACGGGCCGATCCACCACAGTCAGCATTTCCTTCGGGACTGCCTTTGTGGCGGGCAGGAACCGCGTGCCGAGACCTGCCACGGGGAACACGGCTTTTCGGATACGGGATGGTGAGGCAGGCATGCGGGCAAGCTCCAAGGGAAATGGTGAATTTCGATCTGAGTGGGGACGCCAGAGGGCGGGCGAAAGAGAGACGGCTGACAGTATGATGGAGGAGACTTCGATCCGGGCACGAATGTTGAATGGATCAGGGCCAATTAGGAACGGATTGTGGCTAGTCAAAGTTAGGCAACCGCAATTCCTACCTAATATTCAAGTTCCCAACATCGGACCTGAGGTTCGAACAACCAAGCGGCAGGGAGGCGCGTTAACCGTATGGCAGTTCTCGTCACAGGCGGTGCAGGCTTCATTGGCAGTCATATGGTTCTCGCCCTACTGGATGCGGGTGAGAAGGTTATCGTCCTCGACAATCTGTCGACGGGCTTTCGCTGGGCTGTTCCGCCGGCCGCAACGCTGGTCGTGGGCGACGTCGGAGATCAGGACCTGGTCCGCACGGTGATCCGCAAGTACGGCGTCCAGTCCATCGTCCATTTTGCCGGCTCCATCGTTGTCCCGGAATCGGTCGCTGATCCGTTGGGCTACTACAACAACAACACCGTCAAGTCGCGCGCCCTGATGGAAGCCGCCGTCGCCACGGGGCTGAAACAGTTTATTTTTTCCTCGACGGCTGCTGTGTATGGCAACCCGGTCGAAAACCCCGTGAGCGAAGCGGCCCAGCCCGCGCCGATGTCGCCATATGGCTGGTCGAAGCTGATGACCGAGGTCATGCTGGCCGACACGTCCCGCGCCCACGACTTCAACTACGTCGCGCTCCGCTACTTCAACGTCGCCGGCGCCGACCCGAAGGGCCGCTCCGGCCAATCCACCCCGCGCGCCACACATCTGATCAAGGTGGCCTGCGAGACCGCACTTGGCCAGCGCTCACACATGGAGGTCTTCGGGACTGATTACCCGACACACGATGGTACGTGCATTCGCGACTACATCCACGTCACCGATCTGATCCGCGCTCACGTCGCCGCTCTCGACTATCTTCGCACCGGCGGCAAGTCGGAGATTTTCAATTGCGGCTATTCAAAGGGCTTTTCAGTGCTCGAAGTTATCGAGGCGGTGAAGCGCGTCTCGGGCGTCGACTTTGACGTGCGTTTGGTTCCGCGACGCCCGGGCGATCCCGCCGCCATTGTTGCCGGCTCGCAGAAAATCCGCGATCAGCTTGGATGGCAGCCACGCCACGACGACCTCGACGAAATTGTGCGCCATGCCTTGTCGTGGGAAGATCATCTCGCCAGCTTCAAGATCGCGTCTTAACCTGGATTGCCATTCTCGTCTCGATGAGTTCAAAACCGGCGCCGCGACCGTCGCGGCGTCGGAGCTTTGCAAGCGCATGACCTATGATCCTGAAGCGCGCCGCGACACGCCGCTCGCGCTCAAACTTAAAGATCTCATCCGTCGCGTCGGTCCGATCTCGGTCGCCGAATACATGCAGACCTGCCTGCAGGATCCCGAGCACGGCTATTACGTCAAACAATCGGTCATCGGCCGCGACGGCGACTTCATCACCGCTTCCGAAATCAGCCAGATCTTCGGCGAATTGATCGGCCTCTGGTCCGCTGTCGTGTGGCAGCAGATGGGTTCGCCGCGGCGCATCAATCTCGTTGAACTTGGCCCAGGGCGCGGCACCCTTATGCGCGATGCACTGCGTGCTGCCGCGAAGGTCCCCGGCTTCATCGACGCGCTCGACGTGCACCTCGTCGAAAGCAACGAACGTCTGATCCGAATGCAGCGCAAAACTCTCGAAACCGTCAGCAATACGCTGCGCTGGCACGGATCGTTGCAATCGGTCCCTAAGGGTCCAGTGCTTCTCATCGCAAACGAGTTCCTCGACACGGCTGCCGTTGAGCAGAGCGTCGATGGTGCCGAGCGGCGCGTGACATTGGATGGAAGGGACCGCCTCGTGTTTGCACCAGCCAGCGGAGTCATCAAAGAGAGCCAAAATCACCTGGCACTGACGATGGAACTCGCGTCTCGTGCCAGCGATGCGCCATTGGCGGCACTCTTCATCGACTATGGCCATTTCGAAACGGCCGCGGGCGAGACCTTGCAAGCCCTGCGCGGTCACGCTGCTGAACACCCGCTCTGCTCGCCGGGCGAGGCCGATCTGACCGTGCATGTAGATTTTGCCGCGTTCGCCGCCGCCATCCCACGGGAAGCACTCGCCGTCGATGGGCCGATCACGCAAGCTGAATTCCTCGGCCGGCTCGGCATCGTCGAACGGGCTTCCCGCCTGATGCATGCAAACCCCGCAAAAGCCGCCGAAATAGAATTGAGCGTTGCCCGGCTTATCGCCCCGCAGGGGATGGGATCCCGCTTCAAAGTAATTGGCATCCGATCCGCTCACCTGCCGTGCCTGCCGGGCTTTGAATAATCACACACCGCCGTCGGGCGGGGACAACGTCATCCTGTGTGTCGCTTTCCAATTGAACGAGCCGCGTCTATCTAACGCTCTATGCTCAATCCGATCTCCAGCACGTCGCTAGACCTTCCCGGCATCCGCCATGGCTTCTTCACCCGCGAAGGCGGCGTCTCCGAGGGGCTGTACGCAGGTCTCAATTGCGGCCTTGGTTCCAAGGACGAAACCGAGCGCGTCCTCGATAATCGAGCCCGTGTCGCGCAGCACCTCGGTGGTGCCACGAGTGAAGTTCTGACGGTCTACCAAGTCCACAGCGGCATCGCCGTTCGCGCCCATGGTCCCCTCTCCCGGGACGCACTCCCGAAAGCCGACGCTGTCGTCACCACAGTCCCTGGCCTCGTGATCGGCGTGCTCACAGCCGATTGCACCCCGGTTCTATTCGCCGACCCGCAAGCCAAGGTGGTTGCCGCAGCGCACGCCGGGTGGCGCGGCGCTGTCGGCGGCATCATCGAGGCCACGGTCGAGGAAATGGTAAAGGCCGGTGCACGCCGCGATCGCATCCGAGCCGCCGTCGGTCCGACGATCAGTCAGGCCGCATACGAAGTGGGTCCTGAGTTCGAGGCCGAAGTCCTTGCACTGGATGCCGCCAACCGAGACTTCTTCATGGTCCCATCTTTGGACGCGAAGGCGCACTTCGACCTGCCCGGATACGTGGCCCGGCGCCTCGGACAACTGGATCTGGCGGTCGTTGATCGGGTTGCGCCCTGCACCTACGCAAACGAATCGCTTTTCTTCTCATTTCGGCGCACGACGCACCGCTCCGAGCCCGATTACGGCCGTCAAATCTCCGCCATCGTTGTGACCTAACTGCACAATCCACAAGTATGGACCCCATAGCGCACCCTCTATCAGAGAGATTCCCAGATTTCAGCCCCAACTGCCTTGTCGCTGAGGCCTGGAGCAGGTTAGGCAAAACACAGTGGGTACCGGTGCTAAAGGGGAGTCGAGGCCGCAAAGTCAGTACGTCGGCCGCCGGAGAACAGCGGGTCAAACAGGGGGGGCGTCAAAGTGACGACCATTGATCGTGCTGCGGCGAGGGGCGTTGGGATGCCGGTCGCACGGGCAGCGTTACTACTGATTTCAGCATTGGGTCTCGCAGGCTGCGAGACGGGCTCGAACTTGTTCGCGGGCGGTGGTGACAGCACCACGCCGCTGGCAGCCGCAACGCAGCCACCGGCGGAGCAACGCGCCAAAATGGCTGTTGCGCCGATCGTGGGTCCGCCGGATGCCACGTCGCGGGCCCTCCAGACGCAGGTCGTTGCAGCCCTTGAACGGCAAAAGGTGTCGGTCGCCAAGCAGCCCACCGACCCATCAGATTACACCTTGCGCGGCTACGTCGTGGCCGCAAAGGAGAAAGCCTCGACCAAGATCTCCTACATCTGGGATGTGACCGATCCGTCCGGCAAACGCGTCAATCGCGTGACGGGCGAAGAAATCGCGGCGGGTGCAGGCTCCAAAGACACGTGGGCGGCCGTGACGCCCACGATGATCGACCAGATTGCCAACAAGACGGCCACGCAGGTTTCCACCTGGCTGCCCTCCCAGGCACCAGCTGCGGCTCCTGCTGGAGCTTCTTCTGCCAACGGCGTGCCGGTGGCATCCGCCGCGCCCGCTCCTGCCGCTGCAACCACGGCCGCCGCCACTCCTCCGCCGACGACAACTGCAACCGGAAGCATTGGCCGCGGAGGTGCCGTTCTCACCTCGGTGCCGAACGTCACGGGCGCACCAGGTGACGGGAGTATTGCGCTCACCGGTGCGATCCAGCGCGAGCTGGCCCGCAACGGCATTTCTCTGACCGGCGCGGGTGGGGAAACCTACAAGGTCGAGGGCAAGGTTACCGTCGGGACGGTACGCGAAGGCAAGCAGCCGATCACGATCGATTGGCACGTCAAGGATCCCAAGGGTAAGCAGCTCGGGACAGTGTCGCAGAAGAACGAGGTCCCTCAGGGCTCCCTCGACGGCGCCTGGGGCAAAACGGCCGACGCGGCCGCTGCCGCCGCTGCCCAGGGCATCATAAAGTTGCTGCCAAAGGCGAATTGAGACCAAACCCGGCCAGCTTCCAATCTGGCCGGGACGGTTGCTCTGAGGTTGCAGTACGATCGTTATCCATCAATGTGTTGCCGGCTGCGGTTTACACGCCTCCAGCCCCTTGCTAGAGAGCGCGGCATCACACGTCTGTTACAGACCATGCCAGCGAGAGGCGCGTCATGCCGTTCGATGCCCGAGACGACAGGGACCGGGGCCATCCGCGCGTGAGGCTGGTGTCCGGCAATTCCAACCGCCCCCTCGCCGAAGCCATCTCCGCTTACGTCAAGGCACCGCTCACCAAGGGTCAGGTGAAGCGCTTCGCCGATATGGAGATCTTCGTCGAAATTCAGGAGAACGTCCGCGGCCAGGACGCATTCATCCTCCAGTCCACGTCGTTCCCGGCGAACGACAACTTGATGGAATTGCTGATCCTGATCGACGCTCTGAAGCGCTCCTCCGCCAAGCGCATCACGGCCGTCGTTCCCTATTACGGTTACGCCCGCCAGGATCGCAAACCCGGACCCCGCACACCGATTTCGGCCAAACTCGTCGCCAACCTGATCGAACGCGCCGGCGCGGACCGCGTCCTCACGCTCGATCTCCACGCCGGCCAGATCCAGGGCTTCTTCGACATCCCGACAGACAACCTGTTCGCCGCTCCGATCTTTGCGCGAGATCTGCAGGATCAGAACGACGCGAAGGATGTCGTCGTCGTCTCGCCCGACGTCGGCGGTGTCGTCCGCGCCCGTGCGCTGGCCAAGCGCATCGATGCGCCGATCGCCATTTGCGACAAGCGTCGCGAACGCGCCGGCGAAAGCGAAGTCATGAACGTCATCGGCGAAGTCGAGGGCAAGCGGTGCGTGTTGATCGACGATATCATCGACAGCGGCGGCACGCTGTGTAATGCCGCCGAGGCGCTTCTGAAGTACGGCGCCACAGAAGTCTCCGCCTACATCACGCACGGCGTGCTCTCCGGCGGTGCTGTCAGCCGGATACAAAACTCCAAACTCAAATCGCTCGTCATCACCGATTCCATCTTGCCGACGGAAGCGGTCAAAGCGGCGCGAAACATCCGCGTCCTTTCGATTGCACCGCTCATTGGCGAAGCGATCCTCCGCACCAGCCGCGAAGAGAGCGTCTCCAGCCTGTTCTACTGATAGGCACATCGCGCGATCAGCGCGAAAAACAGACAATCTGCAAACCAGATCTGCCGCTTTCCTCACCACTCATTCCATGCCGTTCGTCTTGCGTGCAGAACGCCGTGACGAAGCTTGCATTTTTCCGCCCGCAGTGGATTTCATCGCTCTAGTATTTCGTGTTGCGACCCGCGCGCACCTGCATCCGACCGCCAGGTTTTGGCGTTGATCACTCAGAGCATATTGAGCCCAAGCCCGCCAATGTCCACGGACAACGATATCATCGGCTATACGATCGGGTACGATCAGGAAGATATTCATTTCCCGATTTACGCGATGACGGCATTTGCCGTGCTGCTCGTCGTCGGGGGTGTTGTGAAGGGCGTGCCGCTCCTGGCGGTCGTCGCCATTCTCCCTGCCGCCGTCGCCTACTACAACTTGCCCCTCATCGAGAGCGGCCGCCCCAGGATCGGCTCGGGCCAATACGGCCTGTTCATTGAAGGGCTGGGCCTCGTTTCCTGGCGCGCCGTTGATAGCATCGAAACCATTGAACTTGTCGAGCGCGGGGGAACAACGCACGACCTCGTCATCAACTTGAAGAAGCCCGTGTCTGAAGCTTTGCTGGCGGACTGGCGCTCGCGGCCATTGCTGAGGCGACCCATGCGCCTTCCCTGGCGGCTGGAGTCAAAAACCGAAATCCGAATCCCCCTCGACATCCTCGATAAGCCGGCCCCGGAGATTAAAGATACCTTCGTCCGGATGTGGCGTTACAATCGCGGAACATGAGCGGCGGAAACAATCCGCTTCGCCAGACGTTCTCCTGATCTTCACCTCGCCGTAATCGCGCCGTTAAAGGTCGCCGGAGCGCGAGGCTCAGCTCGAGGACACACATGCCGCACGATCCCCGTCACGTCGCATTCCTTCTCCTTGCTGTCGCGACTGCGATAGCGCCGTTGCAGGCAAGAGCGGAAGAAGACGCCTCGCCGATCATTCTCGCGCAAGATACAGCGCCGCCTGACGTCGAGGAGAAGAAGGACGAGAAAAAATCCAAGGCGGAGGAGCGAGAGCAGCGCCGGGAAGAGAAGTCCAAGCAGCGCCAGGAGCGCCGGGAGCAGGCTCCGCAGGGAGAGCAGAACCAAAATCAGCAGCGCACCGAGGAACAGAAAGAGAAGCAGCGGGAGCGCGCCCAGCAGCGTCAGCAGGAGATGGAGCGTCGGCAGCAGGATCGCGTTCGCCAGGATCAGCAGCGGGATCAGAAGCGCCAAGAACAAGAAGCCGAGCGTTCCAAGAAGCAGCAGGAGAACGAACGCCAGCAGCAGGATCGCGTTCGCCAGGATCAGGAGCGGGATCAGAAGCGCCAGGAGCAAGAAGCCGAGCGCACCAAGAAGCAGGAGGAGAAAGAGCGCCAGCAGCAGGACCGCGTGCGTGAGGATCAACTCCGCGATCAGAAACGTCAGGAGCAAGAAGCCGAGCGCACCAAACAGCAGCAGGAGAACGAACGCCAGCAGCAGGATCGCGTTCGCCAGGATCAGGAGCGGGATCAGAAGCGCCAGGAACAAGAAGCCGAGCGCTCCAAGAAGCAAGAGGAGAACGAACGCCAGAAGCAGGAGCGCGTTCGCGAGGATCAGGAGCGGGACCAGAAGCGCCAGGAGCAGGAAGCCGAGCGCACCAAGAAGCAGGAGGAGAACGAACGCCAGCAGCAGGAGCGCGTTCGCGAGGATCAACTCCGCGATAAGCAGCGCCAGGAGCAGAAAGCTCGCGACGATAAAACCACTCCCGACGGCGCTCGTCCGGCCCGCGACGGTGACCGCGACCGTCGCCGCGATCCTGACGTCGCACGGCCGCCCGAAGGAACACCCGGTGTCCAGTCCACGCAGCCGCAATCGACACAGCAGATGTCGCCACGCGATCGCCGCCGAGTCCGCAGCCAGGAGATTCGCGAGAGCTATCGACAGGCTCCGCCCCAGAAGCGCTCGTTCGACGAGCTGAAACGCAATCGCCGCGAGCGCTCGATTGCCGATGGCAAACTGCGCGTCATCGAGGAACCGGACCGCCGCGTCATCGTCAAGCAGGACAATCGTACGTTCATCCGCCACGACGAATCCGAACGCTTCCGCCGCATCGCGCCCGATGCCCGTACGATCCGACGCGCGGACGGCACCTCCACCACCTTCATGACCCGTAGCGGCGGCGTGCGCATCTACGACGTCACCGACCGCCACGGCCGCCTTCTCTACCGCTACCGCCGCTATCCCGGCGGCCGGGAAGTGGTGCTGATCGACAACCGCCGCTACTACCGCCGCGACAACAATCGCACACGCGACGTCCTCATCGGCGCGGGCATCGGCCTCTTCATCGGCAGTGCCATCGCGCTCTCGGCACCTGAGGTCCGCATCCCGCGCGATGAGTACATCGTCGATTACGGGCGCGCCTCCGACGACGACCTCTACGAAGCCCTCACCGCGCCGCCCATCGAACGCCTCGAACGCGGCTACTCGCTGGAGGAAATCCGCTACTCGGCCCCCCTCCGTGACCGCATGCGCCGCATCGATCTCGACACGGTCACGTTCGACTTCGGCTCCTGGGAAGTTGGCCCCGATCAGGGCCGCGCGCTCGACCGCCTCGCCGAAGGCATCAACCGCGTGCTCGCCCGCAACCCGGACGAGATTTTCATGATCGAAGGCCATACCGACGCAGTGGGCTCGCAGGACGACAACCTCACCCTGTCCGACCGCCGCGCCCAGTCCGTCGCCGAAATCCTGACGACGGAATACGGCGTCGCGCCTGAAAACCTCGTCACGCAGGGCTACGGCGAAGAGCACCTGAAGATCCCGACCGACGCCCCCGAACGTGCCAACCGCCGCATCGCGGTCCGGCGCATCGGCCCGCTTCTGTCCGGCCGCGTCGACGACGATCGCTACAGCGGCGGCAGCCGCGACAATGATCGCACCTACGACGAAGACCCGGGCTTCGAGGACGGCCGCTACGAAGACCGTCGTTAAAACCTGCCCCTAAGCCCTATCCGGCGGGCTCGCCGGAGGCGTGTCGGATAGGGCCGGCAAAATCCATCCCCCTGCCCACGCGCGGCCGAACGTGCTAGGTCGCGGCCGATGCACGCCAAACCCGCCACCACCGCCGCGCACCCGCCGCCGATCGACCTGATCGAAACGGACGGGTTCGCTGATTATGCGCTCCTCGACAGCGGCGGGGGACGCAAGCTCGAACGCTTCGGCGCGATCGTCGTGGACCGCCCCGAACCGCAGGCGCTCTGGACGCCACGGCTCGCCAAATCCGAATGGGCAAAAGCCCACGCCGTCTTCTCCGCCTCCGCCGAAGACGAAGAAAAGGGCCGCTGGCGCATCGACAAACCCGTCCCCGAGTCTTGGCCCATTCGGCTCTCTTTGATGGCGCCATCCGACTCCGCGCCGGGCGGCCGGCTCCCCGCAGGGGAGTCGCCCGGCGCAAACATAAAACTTCTTCTCAAGATGCAGGGCCTCTGGCACCTCGGTCTCTTCCCCGAACAGGTGCCGCACTGGACCTGGATGCTCGACCGCATCGCCGCCGTCAAAGACGGCCCCCCGCGCGTCCTCAACCTGTTCGCCTACACCGGCGCGGCAACCCTGCTCGCCGCCGCCGCCGGAGCCGAGGTCACGCACCTCGACGCCTCCAAGAAAGCCATCGCCTGGGGCCGCGAGAACCAGGCCGCCTCCAAGCTCGACGCCGCCAAGATACGCTGGATCCTGGACGACGCGGTTAAGTTCGTCGCCCGCGAAGTCCGCCGCGGAAAAACGTATCACGTCATCCTTGTCGACCCGCCCAAGTTCGGCCGCGGACCCGAAGGCGAGGTCTGGGACCTGTTCACGAACTTGCCCGCTTTCCTGACGGACTGCGCCAAGCTCCTCGATCCGAAGCAATCCTCGATGATCCTGACGGTGTACGCGATCCGCGCCTCCGCCCTCGCCTTCGACCAGCTGATGCGCGATACGCTGAAGGATAAGCGCGGCGACTTCCACACAGGCGAACTGGCGATCCGCGCCAAGGGCGGCAACGCCGTGCCGACATCGCTGTTCACGCGCTGGGTCTCGACGCCATGACGCGCATGATCAAGCCGATCACGAGCCTGACGAACGAGCGCGTGAAGGCGATCCGCGCCCTCGACATGCGCAAGGAACGCAAGGAAACGGGGCTCTTTCTCGCCGAAGGCGCGTCGATCCTGATGATGGCGCGGGCGGCGGGTTTTCGCCCCGAGACGCTGGTCTATCGCGCTGGCGCACTCGAAACCGACACGCAGATCCGTCTCGTCAACACGACGCTGGATGAAGGCTCGGAAGTGCTCGAAGTTTCGGGCGCGGTGCTGGAAAAACTCGCCGCCAAAGAAAACCCGCAGACGATGCTGGGCGTCTTCAAGCAGCGCTGGGCAACACTGCCCGATCTGAAATCGATCCCGCATAAATCCGTCTGGCTCGCGCTCGAAGACATCCGCGACCCCGGCAACCTCGGCACCATCATCCGCACCGCAGACGCGGTCGGCGCGGCGGGCATCATCCTCGTCGGCCAATGCACCGACCCCTATTCGCGCGAAGCGGTGCGCGCCACGATGGGCTCGATCTTCAACGTGCCGCTCGTCGCCGTGGACCGGAACACGTTTCTGACGTGGGTGCCGCGCTGGCCCGGCGACACGGTCGCCACCACGCTCGATGCCCGCGAGGATTTCCGCCGCGCCGCGTACACATCGCCCGTGCTCCTGATGATGGGCTCCGAAGGCCCCGGCCTCTCGACCGCCATGGCCGCCATCGCCACACGACGCGTGACCATCCCCATGGCCGGCAAACTCGACAGCCTCAACCTCGCCGTCGCCACCGCGCTGGTGCTCTATCAGCTGCGCGGCGCGGACCTGCGCCTTTAACGCGCCGTGCGGCCGGCTCCCCGGTAGCGGGAGTCCTGCACGGCGCAAATGAAGTCGATACAACCAAAAGCGCCGATCGCGAGTTTCGCCGCGGCTCCTTTTCAATTCATCCTCGCTCCATCGAGCGAAGGGGGCGGGGCGGCGCATGAGCCGCTAGGTGGGTAGTAAGGTGCGGCCCGTGGACCGCCCCGCGCAGGATTTCCGGCATACGATCGACGTTTCAGCGCGTTCTTCGCGTCCTGCGTTCCAGCAGGCGGCCGATCCGAGCCTCACCGAGAGAGGATGCGACCCTCCGTCAGCGACACTGCACCCCGTCCCACGTCACAAGACGCCTCTTAAGCGACGCCCCCTTCAGTGAGGGACGGAGATGAGCGGAGTTTAGGGGAGGGCGAAAGCGCGGGGATAAGTGGGTTGAGCAAAGTGACCAAATCATATGCCCAGTGCAGTTTGTCTGGCTCATTCGCCATCAGCCAAGACTTCACTTTCCGCTGTGGCACGGCGGCAACTGCAGTCGAACGACTACGCCGACCTTGCAGACTGCCGAATATCTGTATTGAACGCAGCGACCTTATTTCGTGTAGTAGGCCCAGTGCCCGGATCGTGTTTTTGCACGTCGAGGCCGATGTGCCGCGTGCCAGTATCGTAGGATTTCAGTGAGCAGAGTCGCGAACAGATCAGCCGGCATAGTCGTGGCGGCCGTCGTCATAGCCGTAAGTCCCGCCCAGGCACAGGTTCCCTGCATTGATGGAGCAAATCCCGGCCCGTGCAGCAACCCTGCTGGCGTGACGCTGGTCGGCATTTCCACCTCGTCCGACAATTCCGGCGTGACCAACTCGGGCTCGGTCGTAGGAACTATTCAAACGATCGGTATCAATTCTGACGTTACGAACTTTGGTTCGGTTGGCAATTTCATAAGCGTTATTGGCTCCGATTCAAGCGTGACCAACTCGGGCTCGGTAACAATCATCCAAACCAATGGCGAAAACTCCGGTGTCACGAACTCCGGCTTGGTCCACTTGCGTATCGGAACACGTGGCAACAATTCTACCGTGACCAACTCGGGCTCGGTGGGAGACTACATCCAGACCGATGGCGACAACTCTGGTGTCACAAACTCTGGTTTGGTTTCGAAGTACATATTGACCACAGCAGATGGTTCGGGCGTGACCAACTCGGGGTCGGTGGGAAGCATCATTGAAACACGGCGACAACTCCGCCGTGACCAATTCGGCCTCGGTCGGGAACGCCATTGTTCCTCTGGCATCAACTCTGGCGTGACCAATTCAGGGGCAGTTCACTTTGGCATTTTGACTTCTGGCGACAGTTCCGCCGTTATCAATCAAGGTTCGATCACCAACGACATACTGACCAACGGTGACAACTCTGGCGTGACCAACTCAGGCTTCGTTGGAGGCATTATCGCGACAGGTGACATCGACTCAGCCGTGTCCAACTCGGGGACGGTCATAGGGCCAATCTTGACCTTCGAGAAGAACTCCGGCGTGACCAACTCAGGCTCGGTCGGAAGCGGGATCACGACTGAGGGTGACAACTCCGGTACCTCTAACTCGGGCATCGTGTTTGGCCGAATTGAGACGAAGGGTGAGCATGCCACCGTGACCAACGCGGGCTTGGTAGAAAACGATATTGTTACCTCTGGCGCTAGCTCCGGTGTGACCAACTCCGGCTCGGTGGAAGGAAATATTTTTTACCTCTGGCGTTAACTCCGCTGTGACCAACTCCGGCTCGGTGGAACAGAGATATTGGTACCCGTTGGCGCTAACTCCGGTGTGACCAACTCCGGCTCGGTGGGTGGCGGATCGTTACCCAAGGTAGCAACTCAAGCGTGACCAACTCCGGGTCGATCGGCTTGGAGCTCCAAGGTACAGGCGGTATAATTCTCAGGGTGACGACTCTAGCCTTACGCTCTTGCCAGGATCTGTGGTCTGGGGTGCCCTCAGCATTAGTAATCCAGGGACAGCAACCCTCAACATCCCTCAGGGGTTCAACGCTCTGTTGACCTTTGATGCGCTGCCGAACACAATCAACATCGGCGCTCCGTTTGCCATCTCCGGTACCCAGCTAGCCGTACTCGACACCACTGCCTTCGCGCAGCAGGACGAGATGTTGGCCGATCTCACCGGCGGCATCTTCAACTCTATCCACGCTCGTCTTGCCGGCGGAGGCGCCGCGAGCTTCAACAGCGTGAGCGCCATGCAAGTCGGCATGTCCCCCATGATGCTCGGCGGCGCCATGATGAATTTGGGTGCTGCAGAGAGCGCAACCGAAGCACCGCAAGCCAAGCCTGGCGTTTGGGCCGACGTATTTGGCGGACTGCGTAACGACGATGCCACCGCCACGACGTTCGCGTCCGACACTCAGTATTTCGGCGGCGTTGCCGGTATCGACGGCCGCCTCATGCCGGGCGTGCTCGTCGGTGCGTTCGGTGGCGCGGCCCGCAGCACGCTTGATGTCGCCTTAAACGGCGAAGCCATCGAGGCCGACAGCTTCTTCGGCGGCGGCTATGCCAGCTTTCGCGGAAACCGGTCCTTCGCGCATGTCATGATTACGGCCGGCACCTCCGACTACGACAGCAATCGCCGCATCGCGAACAACCTCGTCGCCGGCGGCCTAGAGACGGCAAGCGCCTCCTATGACGGTGCTTTCATCTCGCCCGAAGTTACGATCGGCACCACTCTAGAGGTCGGCGGCTTCACCATCGAGCCGAGCGCACGCGGCCGTTACGCCTTTCTCTCGCTCGACGGCTACACGGAGACAGGATCAGCTGCCAATCTCACGGTCGGCGATCAGGACGTTTCGCTATGGCTCGGCCGGATGCAGATCGCTTTCCCCTTCGCTACGGAGCAGGTGACGTTCGCGCCTCGTGTTGGTGTCGAGGCTTGGACCTCGGACAACGATAACGTCTCGGCCGTGCTGCTCGGTCAAGCCATCGCGTTCGCACCGGGCGGCGACGACAGTCAGGTGACCGGCTTCATCGGCGCGACAGCCACGACGCGCCTTAGCGCTTCAGCCAGCGCTTTCCTCGACGGCGAAGTTCATGCCGGAGACGATGGTTTGACCCGCTCTGAAGCGTCGCGCCGGCGTGCAAGGTCAACTTCTAGCAGATCGGTTCAGCCTTCGGTCGAATGCTGAACGACCGGCTGGACGAATACGGTCGTTCTGCATGCCTCCTGTCTTAATGAATCCCAAACGTTAATCCCACGGTACTTTTGACCGCCAAGTTCTCCGGGTCTTCAAGTCGCGCTGCTTGAGTGAGCGGAGAGCAGCGCATGTCTGAGACCATCAATTCCACAGCCGAAGTACGGTCTTCACCGGCTGGCGGGGCTTCATTGCGCCAGTCTCTGCAAATCTGGCGCGAGGAAGCCGGTGCGATCATGGTGCCCTTCGCCTTGTTCGCGACGATCCTTGTGGCCATCAGCGGAGGTGTTGTGGACGTCGCCGTGGCGATCAATGAGCGCACGCGTCTTCAAAATGCCCTCGACGCCGCGACCCTGGCGGTTGCTGTGCGGGCCCGAAGAGAGGAGATCAATGTCGACGAGTACGGAAATCTCATGCTTTCGCAGGCATGGTCGTCGCGGATGGGTCTCACGGATGCACACACGGACTTCACCAAGGACGAAGAAGGCAAGATCCTTGCTGAGGCGCAAATCGACGTTCCGACGACATTTCTCCCTCTCATCGGAATTGATGAGCTACCCGCTTATGCCCAGAGCGTCGCGCAGAGAGCCCGCAGTACGGCCGAAATCGCGCTCGTTGTTGATAACACATGGTCGATGAGCGGCACCAAGATCGTGGCGTTGCGAGACGCTGCGACCCGGCTGGTGGAAATCGTGTTCGAGGGAAGTGACAGCGTCAGCGAAGACGAAAAGCCGAAGATCGCAGTCGTGCCCTTCAGCCAATACGTCAACGTAGGCCTCGCGAACCGGTCAGCGAGTTGGCTCTCCGTCGCAGATGACTCTTCAAAGGTTGGAGATGAAGTTTGCAACTGGCATCAACCCACACGATGCGTGCGTACGGAGCGGAGAACAACGACGACTTTCATCGACGGTGTTCCGCAAACCAGAACGAGCGACGTCTGTGTCGAGACAACTCCAAACGGCCCGAAGCAATGGCGGTGCAACCGACCCACAACGAACAGCCGCTGGAGCGGCTGCGTGGGATCTCGCAACAATCCCTTCGACACACGCAGCGATATTGTACCTGGCCGCCTCATCCCGGGCTTGATGAATGTCACCTCCTGCCCGCGCGCAATCACACCGCTGACGAGCGACAAAGATGCCGTCCTCAGGGAGATCGGATTGCTGAATGTGACGACCGCCAATAGCGAAACGTATACGCAGCCCGGCGTTCTATGGGGCTGGTATTCGCTGACCAAGGAGGCGCCGTTGGAGGAGGCCGTGGCGAAAGGTACTCAGGGCATCCGTAAGGTGATGGTGTTCATGACGGACGGCACGAACACGAGGTCGCCGAATTATCCAGCCCACACGCGCGATGCCCGCACTTCGGCGACAAATCGCAGGACGGCAAACACTTTGACCGTGGACACGTGCGCGAACGCAAAGGCCGACGGAATTGATATCTTTTCTGTCGCGTTCGAAGTCAGCGACGTGGATACCATCGACATGATCAAGAACTGCGCCAGCGACCCTTCGAAGTTCCTGACAGCCGACAATTCGGAGGACCTCTTGAGAGCCTTCGAACAGATTGCTGATCAGATATCGCAACTGCATCTCTCGCAGTGAGGTGCCGCAGCGTGACGGCGGATGACCTTAGTCTAGCCCCGCTTCACCACGCCCAGCTGTAACCGCACGCTCGCGTCCGCCATCGCCTCCTCCAGCACGCCCGCGATGCGGTCGCACCAGTGGCTGACGCCATCCGGCGTAGCGAGCAGATCGTTGCGGATTTCGAGAAGGACGTGCGCGAGGCCGCGCGCGGTGCCGTGGCGGTGCATGCAGTCGTTCTCGAGACGGCCGTGGTAGGGCTCGTTGTCGCCGACGACGAGATCGGGATCGGCGCGAAGCCCAGTGAGAAAGAGACGCGCGAGGCGGTCGTCGCGGTCCCATAGGATACCGGCGTGCCAGGGTCGGGGCGCGCCGCGCCACACGGGCGTGAAGGTGTGGATCGAGATCAGCGCCGGGGCGATGCCGATCGCCAGCGCCCGTTCGATCGCATCCTCGATGGTCCGGTGATAGGGATCGTGAAAGCGCGCGATCCGCGCCGCGATGTCGGCCGTCGCTCACGTGCCGGTTGCCGGGGATGACGGTCCCGTCCGACAGCCGCATGACGAGGGTCGGATCGTCGGTGCCGCGGTTGGGGTCGATCAGCAGGCGCGAGAAGCAGGAGAGGATCGCGGGGGCGGCGAGCCGCGCGGCCAGCGCCTCGGCGAGGAGGGCGGCACCGGGATCCCACGCGATGTGGCGCTCGAACTCGGCCGCCGGCAGCCCGAGCGAGGCGAATTCCGGGGGCACGTGGTTGGAAGCATGGTCGCAGAGGATGAGGAAGGGCGAGGAGCCGATCCGCGTCTCCCCGAGTATCCGAACCGATTCAAGATGTTCGCGCTGCACGCTGACGGGTCCTTATCCTGCATGCTGTGATTAACATGGGGCGCCCCCCGCGATCATCTCTTTCAGCGACGGATGGCCGCTTGACGGCATGAAAGGCATCCCCCAAACACGACCAAAGTCGAAGTCCCCCCTCCAACGAACGGAAACCGTCATGGCCTCGATCGGAACGGCTGAGCAACGTCAATTGCTGCGTGCAATGTACGATAAGGCCGTGTCGCTCGCCCATCCCGACGTGTGCGTGCCGCCGTTCCTGCCGGAGGTGCCCGAAGGCGGGCGGATTATCATCGTCGGCGCGGGCAAGGCTGCTGCCGCCATGGCGCGCGCGACCGAGAAGCATTACGCCGCTTTGGGCCAGGGCGACAAACTTTTGGGCTTCGTGACGACGCGGCACGGCTACGGCCTGCCGTCTGAAATCATTCCGATCATGGAAGCTGGCCATCCGGTGCCGGACGCAAATTCGGTGGCGTCCGCCAAATTCGCCGTGCAACTCGCCCGCTCCGGTGGTCCCAACGATCTGGTGCTGTGCCTCCTGTCGGGCGGCGCGTCGGCGCTGTGGTCCGCCCCTGTCGAAGGCGTCTCGTTCGAAGCCAAGCGCGCGCTGACGAAGCAGCTGCTGAAATCCGGCGCGCGCATTTCCGAGATGAATACGGTCCGCAAGCACCTGTCGCGCGTCAAGGGCGGACGCCTCGCCGCCGCGTCCTATCCGGCCCGCCTCATCACCCTCGCGATCTCCGACGTGCCGGGCGATGATCCCGATGCGATCGGATCGGGTCCGACCGTGCCTGATGGCACCACGCTCGCGGAAGCCCGCGACGTGCTCGCGCGCTACAAGATCAACGCCGCGGACGAAATCGTGCGCGCACTTAACGATCCCAAGAACGAAACACTGAAGCCCGGCGATCCCAAGCTGGCCAACGCCACCTATCATCTGGTCGCGGCACCCAAAGCCTCGCTCCAGGGTGCAGCCGAGATCGCACGCGCGGCCGGCTACAAAATTGAAATGCTGGGCGACAGCCTCGAAGGCGAAGCCCGCGAAGTCGGACGCCAGCATGCGGCCCTCGCACTGGCAGCGAAAGCCCGCGGCGAGCGGGTCGCGTTCATCTCGGGCGGCGAGTTCACGGTCACCGTCACGGGTAATGGCGCGGGCGGCCCCAATCAGGAATACATGATGGGCGTCGCTCTCGGCCTCGACGGCGCAGCGGGTATCTCTGCGCTCGCCGGCGACACGGACGGCATCGATGGTGGTGGCGGCAACCCTGACGACCCCGCGGGCGCCATGGCCGATCCCGGCACGCTAGCCCGCGCCAAGGCCAAAAACCTCGATCCAGCCGCAATGCTGGCCAATAACAACTCGACGGCCTTCTTCCGCCAGATCGGCGACCTTCTCGAGTGCGGCCCGACCCAGACGAACGTGAACGATTTCCGCGTTTTGCTGGTCGATCCGTAAGGCGGGGCCCGGCACCAGGCCAGGCACCAGAAAGGATCGCGGGGGCGCGACCCTAGCTCCCTGTCCGAGTGCCCGGTGGCGTGCTAGGCAGACCGGCCGGTTCAGACGACGAGAGAGCCCGGATCGAAATGTCCTACGTTCGCCGTTCCTATTTCAGCTTCGCCGTTTTTGTCGTGCCGATCGTCGTGCAGTCCGCGCCGGCAGCGGCCGATCTGAAACTCTGCAACTCGACGGCGAGCCGCATCGGCGTCGCCATCGGTTACCAGGACAAGGAAGGCTGGGCGACGGAAGGCTGGTGGAACATCGCATCGCAAACCTGCGAGACGCTGCTCAAAGGCGCGGTGCCGAGCCGGTTCATCTACGTCCATGCGATCGATTATGACCGCGGTGGCGAGTGGGCCGGCAAAAACGACATGTGCACCGGGGAGAAGTCGTTCACGATCCGGGGGGTTCAGGACTGCGTTTCCCGCGGCTACAAGGCGACGGGCTTTTTCGAAGTCGATACAGGCGACGCCAAGGAATGGACCGTGCGCCTGACCGATCCCGAGCCCGCTACTAAGAAATGAACCGTCGCTGACGCGGCGCACCTGATCCGAGATGAAGAGACAATGAGACGCAAACGCCGCGTGAAGATCGTCGCCACTTTGGGCCCCGCATCGTCATCGCCCGAGATGGTGGAAAAACTCGTCCACGCCGGCGTCGACGTCTTTCGCGTCAACATGAGCCACACCTCGCACGAGGTGGCCAAGACCTACGTCGAGACCATACGCGCCGTCGCCGAACGCACGCGCCATGCCGTTGGCGTTTTGTGCGATTTGCAGGGACCCAAGTTTCGCCTCGGCGAGTTCCATGGCGGCCGCGTGTTCGTCAACGACGGCGCCGAATTCGTCTTCGATGGTGACAAGACGCCCGGCAGCGCCGAGCGCGTGTTCCTCCCTCATCCGCAGATCTTCGAAGCCGTCGCGCCCGGTCACGTCCTGCTGCTGGACGACGGCAAGATCCGCATGCGCGTGAAGAGCGCCGGCAAGGGCCGCATCATCGCGACAGTCGTCACCGGCGGCGCGCTGGCGTCCCGCAAAGGCATCAGCCTGCCCGACACGCTGCTTCCTGTGAGCGCGCTGACCGAGAAAGATCACGCCGACCTCGATTGCTCGCTCGCCATCGGCGCCGACTGGATCGCGCTCTCGTTCGTGCAGCGCCATGAGGACGTGCTCGAAGCCAAGCGCATCATCGGCGATCGCGCCGCCATTATCGTGAAGATCGAGAAGCCTTCGGCCATCGACGATTTGGACGCCATCATCGCAGCCGGTGACGGCTTCATGGTCGCGCGCGGTGATCTTGGTGTCGAAATGCCAGTGGAGCGCGTGCCGGGTCTGCAGAAGCAGATCACGCGCAAGGCGCGCGAAGCCGGTAAGCCCGTCGTCGTCGCGACCCAGATGCTCGAAAGCATGATCTCCTCGCCGATGCCGACGCGCGCCGAAGTCTCCGACGTCGCCGCCGCCGTCTTTGATGGCGCCGATGCCGTCATGCTGTCGGCGGAGTCGGCCGTCGGCCAGTATCCGATCGAAGCCATTCAAATGATGGATCGCGTCGCGTTCGAGGTCGAAAGCGACCCGAGCTACGATGCCTTCGTGCATGCAACGGAATTCTCCAAGCGCCCCACTGGCGCCGACGCGATAGCCGCCGCGGCATACGCCATCGCCAGCACGGTGAAAGTCGCCGCCATCCTCTGCTACACCGCGACCGGCTCGACGGCGTTGCGCGTCGCCCGCGAACGTCCCGGCCTTCCCGTCATCGGCCTGACGCCGATCGAGAGCACAGCCCGCCGCCTCGCCCTCGTGTGGGGCGTGCAGACGGTGCTGACCGCCGATCCGGAAGACCTCGCGCACATGGTCCGCAAGGCCTCGCAGATCGCGTTCGAGGAAGGCTTCGTCAAAGCAGGCGAAGGGCTCGTCATCACCGCCGGCGTGCCGCTCGGTTCGCCCGGAGCGACCAACATGATCCGGCTCGCCTTCATTGACGAGTACGGCCTGCCCGACGGCCACACGCCCGACGAGTTCCCGACCGGCGGCAAGCGCCGCACGCCTGCGGTGACAAAGATCCCGACTTAAAAACCCGCCCGGCGGCCGGCTCCGCACAGCGGAGTCGCCGGGTGCAAACCAATTAAATTCCGCGGCCGTTGACAGCTTCTTCCAGCTCTTTCAGCGTTTCCTGCGCGCCGGGCGAATGCGGGTGCGCCTTGAGCAGCGTCTTAACGACGTCGAGTGCCGCCTTATCCTGGCCCATCGTGCGCAGCACCTGCACGAGCCCTTCGAGCGCGCGGAAGTTGCCGGGATCGAGCGCCAGCACACGCCGCAGGTCGCCGAGTGCGCGATTGTAGTCGAGCTGGATGACGTAGAGGTAGGCGCGCCGGTTGAAGCCCTCGGTCCAGGCCGGATAGAGTTCGGTCACGGTGTCGAGGAATTTCAGCGAGAGATCATAATTCTTCTCATTCGCCGCCACGAGCGCGCGGTTCATCAGGAGCGTCGCGGTCGGGCTCTCCGCCTGCACCCACAGCTGTTCGATGTTGCGCACGATCGGTTCGGCCGCCGCGGCATCCGGCGCCTTCGCCAGCTCCCCGTAGAGACGTTGCAGGACATCCGCCCTGCTTTCGGGTTTGGGCGCTTCGCGCCGAGGCTTGGCGGCCTCAGGTCCGGACGGAGCAGCACTCGGCGGCGCACCGGCCGGCGGCGACTGGGCCCAAGCAGGTCCCGAGCCGAGCAGCACGCCTGCGGCGGCAGCGGCGAGGAGGGGCTGGACGTATCTACGATTGCTTTTCATGGTCACAGTCTAGCCCCTCAGGCCGAAGCGTTAAAGCCGCCTCCAACGAGCAACGGCCCCCGGAACGGATGTTCCGGAGGCCGCGCAAACGTAGAAAACAGAAGCCTCAGCCCTGGCGGGCCTTGAAGCGGCGCTGCGTCTTGTTGATGACGTACACGCGGCCCTTGCGGCGCACGATGCGGTTGTCGCGGTGGCGCGCACGGAGGGACTTGAGAGAGTTACGGACTTTCATGGCGGTTCACTCGAATTGGGCGGCCGGATGAAACGTGCGGGATGCCAGACCGGAGGCCGGTCTGGATCGCCCAAGTCATCGAGCGCTGGAAAAGCTGGCCGGAAACTAGTCGGGGCAGCCCGCCCTGTCAACAAACAGCCCCAACGAAAGCGCGGAAAATCCGAACTGCCGCAGAACCGGTCGAAAACCGGACCATCCTGGCGCCGTAACGAATTGTAAACAGGGACAGAATGGTGGGCGCTAGAGGGATCGAACCTCTGACCCCTTCCATGTCAAGGAAGTGCTCTACCGCTGAGCTAAGCGCCCCTAATCCGCGCCGGGTCATGCGCGGAGGCCTCGTATATCGATAATGGCAGGTGGTGGCAAGCGGACTTGCGATGGGCCGGACGGCGCTGTTGTGCCGCCCTGCGGGTGGTCGCCCTACTCGTCGAGCAGACGCTCGACTTCGCGCACCAGGTCCTTGAGATGGAAGGGCTTCGACAGAACACGGGCGTCCTTCGGACCCTGGTTTTCGCTGTTGAGAACCACGGCGGCAAAGCCCGTGATGAACATGATTTTGAGATCTGGATCGATCTCGCTGGCCCGCCGCGCCAGTTCGATGCCGTCCATGCGCGGCATCACGATGTCGGTGAGCAGCAGCGTGAACGGCTCCCGTTCGAGCCGTTCCAGGGCTTCGACGCCGTTGGCAAAGCCGATGACATCATAGCCGGCGCGAGCCAGAGCCCGCTCGAGAAACGCCCGCATGCTGTCGTCGTCCTCCGCCAGGAGGATGCGATGCACGGGAACACGGGAAGGACTGATTGTCATGGGACGCTTTGCAACTGGCGGGACTTGGAGCGCAATCTAGCGCAGCGAAACGGTGATGCCAGTCGAATCTGACGTTACTTTGGTAAATCTAGAATGAAGGTGTAGGACAGCCTCACACGGTCTATGAGGAACTCCACTGCGACGGAGTGCATCCCATCCACGTGTTGACGGCCCCGAGACGAGCGTGGACATCCTCGCCGCGGATTGGCAAAGTGCTGCAACATCATGGTCTGCGACGTGCGCCGAGGTGCAACCTCGCAAGGCCTTTGAACTTTCACGTATATCGCCGCGGACCTGCACAACTGCCGACCGGCTGACAGAAAGGATCGTCACCTCGATGGCCTCGGCCGAGGAGCTTTCAATCCGCGAAGAACTGACGCCGCCTTTCGAAGTGCGCGAGCCACTGGGCAATCTCACGCCGTTTGTGTTCTGCTCTCCGCATTCGGGCCGCATCTATCCGCAATGTTTCCTTGATCAATCTCGTCTCGATGCGATGGCGCTCCGCCGCTCGGAAGACTGCTACGTCGATGAACTGTTCATCCGTGCAGCCTCGCGCGGCGCGACGCTGCTGTCAGCGCGGTTTCCGCGCGCCTACATCGATGCCAATCGCGAGCCCTACGAACTCGATCCGGAACTTTTCGTGGAGCCGCTGCCCGATTGGGCAAATGCCCGCTCGGTGCGTGTTGCCGGCGGTTTAGGCACGATCGCCCGCATCGTCTCGGATGGGGAAGAAATCTACGACGGACCGCTGGCCTTGTCGGATGCGCTGCTGCGCATCGAACTGCTGCACAAGCCCTTCCATGCCGTTCTGCGCAGCCTGTTGGATCGGGCGCAGCGCAATTTCGGCTACGCCATTTTGATCGATTGTCATTCGATGCCTTCGGCGCACATGGCCCATGCCGGTGTCCAGCGACCCGACTTCGTCATCGGCGATCGCTTTGGAACATCATGTGA
The DNA here is from genome assembly GCA_963778225.1 of uncultured Alphaproteobacteria bacterium. GTDB lineage: Bacteria > Pseudomonadota > Alphaproteobacteria > Rhizobiales > Hyphomicrobiaceae > JAGVSR01. The sequence goes on along the minus strand of CAVZTR010000012.1, from coordinate 400,953 downwards.
TCTGCGGCTTACGAAGCTGATCCGGTCGATCATGACCGACCTCGGCTACGAGGCGCAGCTGAACCGGCCCTACGCCGGCGGCTATATCACGGAGCATTATGGCCGTCCGTTGCGCGGTGTGCACGCCGTGCAGTTGGAGATCAACCGCGGTCTTTACATGGACGAGAAGACGTTGGAGAAGACGCCGCGATTTGTATCGCTGGAGCGCGACATGCTGCTGTTTGCCAAGCAGCTGTTCGCGGAGGCGCCGGCCCTTCTGGAGCGCCGAAGCGCTGCCGAATAACCAAAAAAAATGGGCCATCCGCGAGGGATGGCCCAAGTCTAGGGAGGAAACGCCCGAGAGGGCTGCAAGAGGACGAGCAAGCTCGCCGTTGCATGAGATGAAACTAATGGTGCGCCGCAAAAAGCTCAACTGCGAAAAACGCAGGGCTGCCCCCCATTCTGCGGTTAACGCCGCTATATCATTGATCTTGGAAGGGAAATAACGGAGCCATCAGCGCTGCGGATATGCTGCGCTGCGACAGGCCGCCGCGTATTCTGTCTCTGAGACAGCTATTGGGGGTGGGAGAGGTGTCGACATCGCGCCCGGGGGGCGGTGACAAAAAGAGGCCGTTCGTGCGAAACGAACGGCCCAAGTCTAGGGAGGAAACGCCCAGAGTGGGCTGTGAAACGGCCGGAAGTGCAGCCGACCTTTCACATCAACAACGATGCCTTTGTTTGCTTGGACCATCAACACGCTAGGAAAGCCGTTCCAAACATTCCCGGTACACGCGGCAGTTGAACCACAGTCAACAAAATATCCTCGTAAAATGAGAGAGTTGAGTTTGCATCATATGTTGCTCAAGGTGCTCAACCACCGTTGCTCGAGCTTCACATTTTCTTGAGGACGCCGCCGTGCCCGCAAATCTCCGCCCTGCCGACCCAGCGTTTATCGCCTGCGCCCACGCCCTGGCGGACCATGCGGCGGCAGCGACGATGCCCTATTTCCGCGTCCCCCTCGACGTCGACAATAAAGATGGCGACGGCGGCTTTGATCCGGTCACCGCAGCCGATCGCGCCGCTGAAGTCGCAATCGCCACTCACCTGGGTTGTGCCTTTCCAGACCACGGCCTGGAGGGAGAGGAGTTTGGCATCACCCGGCCCGACGCCCGCCACCGCTGGGTCGTGGATCCCATCGACGGCACCCGCGCCTTCATCACCGGCTCGCCAATGTGGGGCACCCTGATCGGATTGCTCGAAGGAGCCCAGCCGGTCCTCGGCGTAATGGACCAGCCATTCACGGGCGAACGGTTCTGGTCGGACGGCGTGCAAAGCTTCGCCAGCCGCAACGGCGAAAAACGCATCATGCGCACGCGATCCTGTGACAGCCTTTCATCGGCGGTGCTGATGACCACCGATCCGCTACTCTTTCGCGCCGGCGCTGAGCGGAGCGCCTTCGAGAACTTGCGCGCCAAGGTCCGCCTCACGCGGTACGGCGGCGATTGCTACGCCTACGCTCTCCTCGCATCCGGTTTTGTCGATATCATCGTGGAGTGCGGCTTGAAGCCGTACGACATCGTCGCGCTGATACCGATTGTCGAAGCCGCCGGTGGACGCGTGACGGAATGGAACGGCGGTTCGGCAGCCGGCGGCGGCCGCATCGTCGCCTCGGGCGATCCCGCGCTCCATGATGCAGTTCTCGCCGAACTCAATAAATCTTAAGCGCGCCTAGCGGCCGGCACGCCGCAGGCGTGCCGGAAGGCGCGACCCAGCTAAGCCGCCTGCTGTTCGAGGCCCATGTAGGCGTCGAAAGCTGCCCAGAAACGCATGCGCAGCGGGTCGGTCTCCTGCAGGATCTCGTGTTTCGATCCCGGTAGGCGGACGAGCCCGCCGACCTTCAGTTGAACGGCAAAATCCTCCGCCGCACGGCTGTCGACGATCTTGTCCGCGCCGGCTGCGAATATGAGCATCGGCACCAGCACACGCTTGGGACAATCCGGCTGCTGCAGTTCGGACATTGCCCGCAAGGCCGCCTTAACCCAGCCAACGGTCGGAGACCCGAGTGCGAGCGCGGGTGCGACCTCCAGCACGCCCGTCATGCGCTGCCAGCGCTCCCGATCCGACGTGAGCTGGTTGTCCTCGAAACGAACCTGATCCGGCATCGTCTCGGTGCCGCCAGGAATGAACGAGCGCGAGAGGCCGAGCGCCGCCGTCTCGGCATAGAGCCGGACGAGCGACTGCGGATACGGCATTTTTTCCGGCGAGAACGCGATCATGGGCGCGGTGAGCACGATCCGGTCGAACCACGAGCCGGGACGGATGGCGTTGCGCATGAGAAGGGCCCCGCCCATGGAGTGTCCAAGCGCGGTGTAGGGGGGCGGACAGTCGGGCAGCACGATCTCCTTCATGAACTGCCGCAAGTCGCGATCGTACTCGGCGAAATCCTCCACGTGACCTTTGCGCGGATGATCGAGCAGCCGGTCCGAACCGCCCTGTCCGCGCCAGTCCATCACCGCGACGGCGAAGCCCCGGCGGCGCAGTTCGGCGACGACTTCGAAGTATTTCTCGATGAATTCACCACGTCCGGGCGCGATGACGACAGTGCCCCGCCGCGGACCACGCGTCGCGGGCCAGCGCGCATAGCGCAGCCCCGCCCCGTCTTCGGCGATCATCAATCCCGTGATCGCGCCTGTCGGAGCCGGATTGCGTGCAATCGAAACAAGCTGCATGGCGCCGAGACGTCCCTTGTCGTGCGAATACGGAGGCTGCGCAAATCACGCATCCAGGTCGCTTTTAGCACGCGCCGGGCCGTTCAAAAACGGCTGCTGCCAACAACCCTTGAACGCCGGACCGGGGTGCCTAAATCAAAGGGTGCCCGGCCGGTCTCCGGCGGGCGTCACCACCGGCCCGGCCCATGATGGGCGTGCCGTTTCCACATGTCGCTTCTGATGGAGGATATGTCATGCGACACTTTGATTTCTCCCCCCTTTACCGCTCCACGATCGGCTTCGATCGCCTCGCACAGCTGCTGGACAGCGTGGCCGGCGTCGATGCGGAAGTTACCTATCCGCCCTACAACATCGAACGCCTTGGCGAAAACCGCTATCGCATCAGCATGGCGCTGGCCGGCTTCGTGGACGATGAACTGAAGATCGAGGTCAAGGAGCAGACCCTGACCGTGAAGGGCGAGAAGAAGCCCGATACGGCCGAGCGGCATTATCTGCATCGCGGCATCGCCGCGCGTTCCTTCGAGCGCCGATTCCAGCTGGCTGACCACGTGGAGGTCAGCGGCGCGGCTCTCAGGGATGGCCTGCTCGACATCGATCTGGTCCGCAACGTGCCCGAGCGGCTGAAGCCGCGCAGCATTCCGATCGGCACGGCGACGGACACCCGCCAGATCGAGGCCAACGTCTCGTAAGAAATACTCCGGCTGCCGCTGGCAGTCTCGGAGTGTTGGATGCCTGAGGCATCACCTGCGCGCCGCGCCAGATGGGGTGCGGCGCGCCTTCGCGCGTGTGCCATTCAGGACCATTGCGTCTTGTGCCCGTTGGCAAAAGATGCAAAATGCGCGACGCGAAAGGTCAGCATTCCTGTCCTTTATCTGGCGGTCACCGCGCTCATCAAGCTCGGGTGCCGTCCTTTCGCATGCAATCGGTCCAAAAATTCCGGCGCCATCTAGCGCAGGGATAGGATGTGCAAAGGTGATCGACAGTGCAGCGAACGGCGCGCCAATTTCGGAACATGCAACGGGGAGCGATTGCTTCACCCGATCAACGCGCGCAATTATCTGGCCTCGCACCTGACCTGCACGCATTCGAGAGGCGTAAACGAAAATGCTCCCTCCCGAGCGGCGCCCAAGGCGGCTGAGCCAACGTTGACTCGAGCGCCGGCAGCCCACCACCAAGGCGGGTCACTTTCAGACCCTCTCCACAACGACGACTTTCATACCCGAGGATCGACGATGACGAAGTCCCAGTCTGCCCCGAACGGTTCTGTCCCGAACGGTTCCAAGACCGGGATTTGGGAGCGGCCCGAGCGCCAAGGCCTGTTCGATCCTGCGTTCGAGCGCGATGCATGTGGCGTTGGCTTCATCGCCGATATGAAGGGTCGCAAGTCTCACAAGATTGTCGCGGACGCGCTTCAGATTCTGGAGAATCTCGAACACCGCGGCGCGGTCGGTGCCGATCCGCTGTCCGGTGACGGCGCCGGCATTCTCATCCAGATCCCAGATGCGTTTCTGCGCGAGGAAACAGCAAAGCTCGGCATTACTCTGCCGGATCCCGGCCGCTATGCCGTGGGCCATGTCTTCATGCCGTCCGACGAGCGCCTGCGCCGTCACTGCGAGCGCGTTTGGGAACGCTGCTTGAAGGAAGAAGGCCTGGAACTTCTCGGCTGGCGGTCCGTGCCGGTCGACAATTCGTGCCTTTCCGACATGGTGCGCTCGACCGAGCCCGTCCACCGTCAAGTGTTCGTCAAGCGCCCGCTCGGCCTTCGCGATCAGGACGATTTCGAGCGCAAGCTGTTCCTGGCCCGCAAGGTGGTCTCGAACTCGATCGTCAACGCCTACAAGGGCCGCGACATCGGCCACTACACCGTGTCGCTGTCGAGCCGGACGCTTGTCTATAAGGGCATGTTTCTCTCGTTCCAGGTGAAGGCCTACTATCGCGACCTCTCCGATCCGCGTTGCGTCTCCGCCCTCGCCCTCGTGCACCAGCGCTTTTCCACGAACACCTTCCCCTCGTGGAGGCTCGCGCACCCCTACCGCATGGTCGCCCACAACGGCGAGATCAATACGCTGCGCGGCAACGTCAACTGGATGGCAGCGCGCCAGGCCTCCGTATCCTCGCCGCTGTTCGGCGACGACATCTCGAAGCTGTGGCCGATCTCCTACGAGGGCCAGTCCGACACGGCCTGCTTCGACAACGCGCTCGAGTTCCTTTACCTCGGCGGCTACAAGCTCGCGCACGCCGCGATGATGCTGATCCCGGAAGCCTGGGCCGGCAATCCGCAGATGGATGCCAAGCGCCGCGGCTTCTACGAATATCACGCCTGCCTCATGGAGCCGTGGGACGGCCCCGCCGCGATGGCCTTCACCGACGGACGGCAGATCGGTGCCACGCTCGACCGCAATGGCCTGCGCCCCGCGCGCTACCTCGTGACGAAGGACGACATGGTCATCATGTCGTCGGAGTCGGGCGTGCTGCCCGTCGCCGAGGCCGACATCGTCAAGAAGTGGCGCCTGCAGCCGGGCAAGATGCTGCTCATCGACCTGGAGAAGGGCCGCATCATTTCCGATGAGGAACTGAAGACCGAAATCGCGCAGAAGTATCCGTATGAAACCTGGGTGAAGCGCACCCAGATCATGGTGTCCGATCTGCCGCTGCCGCCCAAGAAGCCGGCGAAGAAGACGAACGTCAACCTGCTCGATCTGCAGCAGGCCTTCGGCTACACGGAAGAAAGCCTGAAATTCCTGATGACGCCGATGGGCGCCAGGGGTGAGGAAGCGATCGGCTCGATGGGCAACGATACGCCGATCTCCGCTCTATCCTCCAAGGCGAAGCTGCTGCACACCTACTTCAAGCAGAACTTTGCGCAGGTGACGAACCCGCCGATCAACTCGATCCGCGAAGAACTCGTGATGAGCCTCGTGTCGTTCATCGGACCGCGCCCGAACATTCTCGATCTCGAGGGCACCTCGAAGGTGAAGCGCCTCGAGGTCACCCAGCCGATCCTCACCAATGACGACCTGGAACGCATTCGCGCCATCGGCGAGGTGAAGGACAACCAGTTCAACTCGATCACGCTCGACATCACCTACCCGGTCGAAAAAGGCGTGGCCGGAATGGGCCCCGCGCTCGACGTGGTCTGCGCCGAAGCCGAAGAGGCTGTCCGCTCGAAGGACTACAACATCATCATCTTGTCCGACCGCGCGCTGGGGCCGGATCGTGTCGCGATCCCGTCGCTGCTCGCCACGTCGGCCGTGCACCACCACCTGATCAAGCAGGGCCTGCGCACATCGGTCGGCCTCGTCGTCGAAACCGGCGAAGCCCACGAAGTGCATCAGTTCTGCACGCTGGCGGGCTACGGCGCCGAGGCGATCAATCCCTACCTCGCCTTCGAAACGCTGGAGCAGATGCTGCCCGATCTCGGCGCCAACTTGACCGCCGAGGACGTGAAGAAAAAGTACATCAAGGCCGTGGGCAAGGCGATGCTCAAGGTCATGGCGAAGATGGGTATCTCCACCTACCAGTCCTATTGCGGTGCGCAGATTTTCGACGCCATCGGCTTGCGTCAGTCGTTCGTCGATCGTTACTTCACCGGCACGCACACCCAGGTCGAAGGCATCGGTCTGCGCGAGATCGCGCGCGAAACGGTCGATCGGCATAGTCTCGCGTTCGGCGATGTTCCCATCCTTGAGAATGCGCTCGAAGTCGGCGGCGACTATGCGTACCGCATCCGTGGCGAAGCGCACGTCTGGCGGCCATCGACGGTGGCCGACTTGCAGCACGCCGTCCGCGCCACGGCCGTCGAAGACGCTACCGCCGGCCGCGTGCCGCAGAAGTATCGCGACTTCGCCAAGGCCATCAACGATCAGTCCGAGCAGCTTTACACGTTGCGCGGCCTGTTCCGGATTCGCTCCGCTGAGGAAATGGGCCGCAAGCCCGTTCCGTTGGAAGAGGTCGAGCCGGCAAAAGACATCGTCAAGCGCTTCGCAACCGGCGCCATGAGCTTCGGCTCCATCAGCCGTGAAGCCCACACGACGCTTGCGATCGCCATGAACCGCATCGGCGCCAAGTCGAACACCGGCGAGGGCGGCGAGGAAGCTGACCGGTTCCAGCCGATGCCCAATGGCGACAGCATGCGCTCGGCAATCAAGCAGATCGCGTCCGGCCGCTTCGGCGTCACCACCGAGTACCTGGTCAACTCGGACATGATGCAGATTAAGATGGCACAGGGCGCCAAGCCTGGCGAAGGCGGCCAGCTGCCGGGCCACAAGGTCGATGCCAACATCGCCAAGGTTCGCCACTCAACGCCGGGGGTCGGTCTCATTTCGCCCCCGCCGCACCATGACATCTACTCGATCGAAGACCTCGCCCAGCTCATCTTCGACCTGAAGAACGTCAACCCCACGGGCGACGTCTCGGTGAAGCTCGTCTCCGAAGTCGGCGTCGGCACCGTCGCCGCCGGCGTCGCCAAGGCGCGCGCCGATCACGTGACGATCTCCGGCTACGAAGGCGGCACGGGCGCGTCCCCGCTGACCTCGATCAAGCACGCGGGATCGCCATGGGAAATCGGCCTCGCCGAAACCCAGCAGACGCTCGTGATCAATCGCCTGCGATCGCGCATCGCGGTCCAGGTCGACGGCGGTCTGCGCACCGGCCGCGACGTGATCGTCGGCGCGCTTCTAGGTGCCGATGAGTTCGGCTTCGCCACCGCACCGCTGATCGCGGCCGGCTGCATCATGATGCGTAAGTGCCATCTGAATACGTGCCCTGTCGGCGTTGCGACCCAAGATCCCGTCCTGCGCGCTCGCTTCACCGGCAAGCCCGAGCACGTCATCAACTACTTCTTCTTCGTCGCCGAGGAAGTGCGCGAGATGATGGCTGCCCTCGGCTTCCGCTCGTTCAGCGAGATGGTCGGTCAAACGGAAATCCTCGACAAGGACCGCGCCATCGAACACTGGAAGGCGCGCGGCCTCGATTTCACAAACCTGTTCTTCAAGCCCGACGTTCCCGCCAGCGTGAAGATCTATCACTGCGAGCGCCAGGACCACGGGCTCGAGAAGGTGCTCGACAACAAGCTGATCGCGCTCGCCATGCCGGCACTGGAGAAGAAGACGCCGGTGAAGGCCGAGGTTGCGATCAAGAACGTGGACCGTTCGGCTGGTGCGATGCTTTCCGGGGAGATCGCCAAGCGCTTCGGCCACACGGGCCTGCCCGAAGATTCGATCTGGCTCACGTTGAAGGGCACCGCCGGTCAGGCCTTCGGCGCATGGGGCACACGCGGCCTCACGCTCGACCTTGTCGGCGAAGGCAACGACTACGTCGGCAAAGGCTTGTCGGGCGCCAAAATCATCGTTCGTCCGGCGCCGGAATCCGGGATCGTGCCGGAAGAGAGCATGATTGTCGGCAACACGGTGCTGTACGGTGCGATCGAAGGCGAGTGCTACTTCCGCGGCATCGCGGGCGAGCGTTTCGCAGTCCGCAACTCGGGCGCGGCCGCCGTCGTCGAAGGCACAGGTGATCACGGCTGCGAGTACATGACTGGCGGCTGCGTGCTCGTCATCGGTCAGACCGGCCGCAACTTCGCAGCCGGCATGTCGGGCGGCATCGCCTACGTGCTCGATGAGGACGGCACGTTCGAAGGCCGCCTTAACAAGGAGATGGTGGAACTGGAGCAGTTCACGGCTGACCCAGGCTCACTCGAGGCACTCGCCAAGCAGGGCGGCGAAGTTGCCGTCGCGCTGAAGACGGTGATGGGTGATATGCGCAATCAGGACGTGGAGCGCATCCACGCGCTGCTCGTGCGCCACGCGCATTACACCAACTCCAAGAAGGCGAAGACCATCCTCGCCAACTTTGCAGCGTGGCTGCCGAAGTTCCGCAAGGTGATGCCGGTGGAGTACCGCCGCGCCCTGACCGAACTGGCCAAGGCTGCCGAAGTGGGTGGCGAAAACTCCCGCCCGCAGGCGTAAGAACACACCGTCCGAAACACACGATCCTGAAACATCCGTCCGCACGACGCGAAAGAGAGACGAAAAGACGATGGGTAAGCCGACAGGGTTTCTGGAATTCGAGCGCGCGGACCGCAAATACGAGCCGGTTGAATCCCGCGTGAAGCATTGGCACGAGTTTGTCGTGCCGCTGGCCGAAACCGAGCTGAAAACGCAAGCCGCGCGCTGCATGGATTGCGGCATCCCGTTCTGTCACAACGGCTGCCCGGTCAACAACCAGATCCCCGACTGGAACGATCTCGTCTATCGCGGGAACTGGAAGCAGGCTGCGCAGAATCTGCATTCGACCAACAACTTCCCCGAAGTCACCGGCCGCATCTGCCCCGCACCGTGTGAAGCCGCGTGCACGCTCAACATCGACGATGTGCCCGTCACCATTAAATCGATCGAAGGCGCCATCGCCGACCGCGCCTGGCAGGAAGGCTGGGTCGTGCCCGAGCCGCCGGAAACGAAGACCGGCAAGAAGATCGCCGTGATCGGTTCGGGCCCCGCTGGGCTGGCCGCAGCGCAGCAACTGGCGCGCGCCGGCCATGACGTGCACGTGTACGAAAAGAACGATCGCCCAGGCGGACTTATGGTCTACGGCATCCCTGACTTCAAAATGCAGAAGGACATCATCGACCGCCGCGTCAAGCAGATGGAAGCCGAAGGCGTGACGTTCCACTGCAACGTCCAGGTCGGCAAAGATATTTCATCGGCCGAACTCGAGAGCACGCACGATGCCGTGCTTCTTGCGATGGGCTCCGAACATCCGTTCGACTTCTTTGCCAAGTCGTCCGGACGCAATCTCGACGGTATCCACTACGCGATGGATTTCCTGCCGCAGCAGAACCGCCGCGTCGCGGGTGAGAACCAGCGCCCCGGCACGCGCGAGATCTCCGCGCGCGACAAGCACGTCATCGTCATCGGCGGCGGCGACACCGGCTCCGACTGCATCGGCACGTCGTTCCGGCAAGGGGCGAAGAGCGTCACGCAGCTCGAAATCATGCCGCAGCCGCCCGTCAAGGAGAACAAGGCGCTGTCTTGGCCGCACTGGCCGATGAAGCTGCGCGTGTCCACGTCGCAGGCCGAAGGCGCCAAGACCGAGTTCTCGATCTCGACCACCGGCTTTGAAGGCGAGAACGGTGTCGTGCGCAAGCTTCACTACACCCGCGTCGACGACAAGATGCAGCCGATCCCCGGCACCGAAGGCGCCTTCGATGCGGACCTCGTTCTACTCGCCATGGGCTTCTCCGGCCCGATCGAAAACGATGTGGTGAAGGAACTGGGCCTCGCCGTCGTTCCGCGCGGCCGCTTCAAGGGCCTCGATGCGACCGAGCGCGACTACAAACTCCCCGGCGACAACAAACTCTACGCGGCAGGCGACGTCCGCCGCGGCCAAAGCCTCGTCGTGTGGGCCATCCGCGAAGGCCGCCAGGCCGCCCACGCCATCGACAAGGCACTGATGGGCGTCACGGCTTTGCCGCGCTGATCCCGCGCCGCTTTTGAACTTTTCCAATAAGCCGGACCGGCCCGCAGCGTGCGGGCCGGTTTTGTTTTGCCGGCGTGTCAATCCTTGCCCGCGCCACGAACAGGCCTAATATCGTCTCTGTGACACCCGTCACTTGTGAGACGAAGCCGCGAAAGGCACCGCACATGAACACTCCGCTCGAAATTACCTTCAAAGGTCTCGATAGAAGCGAAGCGATCGAAGCCAAGATCTTGGAAAAGACCGCTAAGCTCGAGAAGGTGTTCGACCGGATGACGCACTGCCGGGTGGTGGTGGCGGCCCCCAACAAGCATCACCACAAGGGCAAGTCCTACGAGATCAAGATCGACATTGGCATCCCCGACCACGCGCCGCTGATCCTCTCGCACGAGAGTGCGGTTGGCGATGCGCAGGAGGACCTGCAGATCGCTCTTCGTGATGCGTTCGATGCCGCCAAGCGCCGCCTGGATGACATCGCCGAGCGTTTGAAGGGGAGCGCCAAAGCGGAGCGCGGACGCCGCCGCCCGGCGCAGATCGAGCGCGAAGACTAAGACGTCGGATCGATAATTAGCGGCGCACTTTTGCCGGCGGTGCATCAATCGCCGGCGGAGGCTCGGCGCTTCCCGTCTCGAGCGGATCAACGACGGGCTTTATCTCGATCGGCTGAGGTTCGGGACGCGGCCAGACGAAATCGTCGGCCCGCCCGGGGCGAGGCGCGAGCCGTTCGCCCTTGACTAGAACGCGATAGAACGACGATTGCGTTGGCGACAGCCGCCCGCGTCCACTGCCTCCGAGCGCGCTCGACGACGGCGGCGTGAACGTGCTCATCACGTTGATGCCCGATGCGATCCGATCGACAAGCACGTCGCCAAGCTGCGAGGCGCGATCCGGGCTCTCCTTGCGCGTGACCAGCGCCACGACCGACGCCGGAATGGCAGGCCGCACGATATCGAGCGTCACCACGTCTTCTTTGCCAGTGGGCGTCACCGTTCTCAAACTGATGCGGCCGTTGTCGGCCGGCTGATCGCCCACCGAGGGCGTCGTCCCGGCAGCCGACTTGACGTCGCCGCCCGAAATGTTCGCAACCTCGCCGGGCGCACCGTCTCCACTTTCCTTCACGACGGCTTTGCCTGGATTGATCTTGGCTTGCTCGTCCGTGTCGCCCAGCAGCGGCACACTTCGAGCAGCCTGCGCTGCTTTCAAATCGCGGCGCAGGTCGCGCTCCACAAAGTGCGCGAGCTTACGGTTGCCGGCCATGGTGAAATAGATGCCGTCGCCGTCGCGCAGCTTGACGGTCTTGCCTGTGAGATCCGGACCCCAGCCGCTGTAGCCGCCGCTCTCGTCGAGAAACCCGGCATAGCTGTCGACGTATTTCATCCCGTTGAGGTAGGCGCGCTCGCGAAGCACCTCGTTCATCATCTGAACGTCGTCGTTGGCGTCGAACTTGCGCATATTCGGCAGGCCGACCAGGTACACCGCGATGTTGAGCCGCTTGAGCATCTTCAACAGGCGGTCCGCGCGCTGCGAATACTCTGCCCGCCATTCAGGTGTTCCGACTGGATAGCGCTTGCCCGAGGATGTGCGCAGTGACACGCGATCCCACGCGCCAAGCATGAGTGCGGCGACCGCGGGCGGATCGCGCTTCAGGTCTTCCTCCAGCGCAATGACCTTCTCATCGTGGTCAGGACGCATGAGGCCGTTGAGCATGATGGGCTTCGGCAGCACCTGCACACGGGCGTCGGACAGAAACGTCTCCTGCATCCCGTACCAAAGCCCTTCGGCAAGATCGTCGCCGATCACCGCGATCGAATAGACGTCGCCCTTGGGAAATGGCGCCAGGAAGCTGCTTGAGGACTCTTCCTGCGCGCGCACCGGCGATAACGCCGTCAGCGGAACGACGAAGCTCAGAAGAACGGCAAGGACGAGGGGGCGCAGCATGATGCGGACGGTCCGGAAAACTGAACCACCATTGTCGGCGCTTCGCGGCATCGAGACAAGCCTCACTGGGCCGCTGCCGTGCGCCGGATGTGGCTCAGGACTTCGTCCGAAGGCCAGCAATCTACCTTGAGCCCATTGGCGCGCTGGTAAAGCCCGATCACCTTGCGGGTGTTGGAGCCGACCTTACCGTCCACCTTTTCGACTTCGTAGCCGGCCTTGCCGAGCCGCGTCTGGATCTCTTCGATGACTTTAGTCTTCTGCGCGCCGGTACCGCCGAACGCGTGCACGAAATCGCCCTTGCCCGCGATCCGGTCGGCAAGGTGCCCGACGAACACCGCATAAAGGTCGGACATGTTATAGCGCCGGATCACTTTGTAGTTCTCGAACACGAGGAACGACGGTCCATACGCGCCCGCCGGACTCATCAGGTAGGCCTCGACCGGCTGATATTTTTCGCCCCACGATTGCCCGTCCGCACGCCGGAAGCCCATCTTCTGCCACTCGGAAATCGGCCGCGCCTGCGTCGGTCCCTCAAAGCCGCAATCGGACGAGGGCGGAATGATCACCTCATAGCCCCAGGTCTGACCCCGAACCCAGCCCTTGCCGGCGAGTTGCGCGGCGCCCGACGCCAAGGCGTCGCCGACGTTGCGAAAGATGTCCTTCTTGCCGTCGCCGTCGAGATCGCGTGCGTGCGTGAAATACTCAGACGGCATGAACTGCGTGAGCCCCACGGCCCCCGCCCATGAGGCGCGCATATCCGACCGCGCCACGCCCGACTGGAGCATCTTGAGCGCTTCGATAAGTTCGTTGCGGAACAACTCTTTCCGCCGCCCGGTCCAGGCGAGCGTTGCCAGCACCTCGATGGCGTCGTGCGGCAGCTTATGATTGCCGAACGCTGTCTCGCGCCCCCAGATGGCGAGGATGGAGTATCGGTCGACCCCGATATCGCGTTCGATCTTGTCCAGATCCGCTTTGTGTTCGACGGTGAGCTGACGGCCGGTCGCGGCCAGACGCTCCAGATACGCTTCGTCCAGATAATCCTTCGGCGCGCGTGTGAACTCCGCCTGCCCCTTCGATCCGTCCGACGGCTTCCCCGGGAGATCCAGGTCCGGCAGCTTCATGTTCGGCTGCAGGCCGGCGAACGTCTTGTCGAATGTGGCGCGCGAAACACCGGCCGCCTGTGCATCCGGCCACAGCCCCGCGATGAATTGCGCAAACGTCGGCCGGTCGTCGGCCGTGGCCGGGCCGATGAGCATCAGCAACCCGAACGTAGCCGCAAATATCGGTCTCAGCACAGCTTTCACAGGCCCACACATCTCCTCGATTGGCCCTTCACCAAGCCCGGATTCGCGGCCCTTTTACGACCCCGGCACCTCCGCGCGCCTTCCGGCCGGCTCCCCACAGGGGAGTCGGAAGGCGCAAGCGTAACATTGCCTTCCGGCCGGCTCCGCGGCAGCGGAGTCGGAAGGCGCAACGAACCAACCCGCCTTCCGGCCGGCTCCGCGGCAGCGGAGTCGGAAGGCGCAGCCAAAAAGAGTGGCACAAAAACCTCTGGAACAAAAAGTCGTTCGCTTGAAGGGGGGAAGGGGCGCCGCTAGCCTCCCCTAATCGAGCGCATGCGTATCCGCGCCCTCCCGTGTTCCCAGTGACATTCCCAAAGAGGTAAGGCGATGACCACGCTCCAGGCCGCCGCGCAAAATCAGCTGCGCCAGCTCGTCGAACAGATTGAACGGTTGGAAGAAGAGAAGAAGGCGCTCGCGGCCGATATCCGCGACAAGTATCTGGAAGCCAAGGGCGTCGGCTTCGATGTGAAGGCGCTGCGCAAGATCGTGAGCATGCGCAAGAAGAGCCAGCAGGAACGCCAGGAAGAGGAAAGCATCCTGGAGGTCTACCTCCACGCGCTCGGCATGCTGGACGAAACCTCACCCACCGGCGGGCTCAGGATGGAAGCGGCGGAGTAGAGGCCGCGAGGATTGCTGGATTTTGAAAAGGCGCTCTTCCGCAGGGAGAGCGCCTTTGACATGTTCGTGGCACCCACCACGCATCACCCGCATCAGACTTCGGCCGATTGAACGTGGCGCGGATCGGCCAACGCGGGCCGTTTACGCAGGACGAGCCACCAAAGGGCAGCAGCGACGACGGCGTTCACGACGATGCCGATCGTGATCAAAGGGCCAAACTCAGCTTGATAGAGTCCGCCGAGAAACTGCACCATGTCCCAAAGGGCGTGGAACACGATTAAGGGAATGAGGCTGTTGACCCTCAGTGCGTAACAGGCCATGGCCAGCCCGAAAACAAAGGTCAGCACCAACTGCTGCAGCATCCCGTCCAGCGGCACGAACGCCAGCACGTTCACGGAATGCAACAGCGAGAATAGAACCGCGGATATCAAGATGGCCTGACCCGTGCTGACCTCGCTCAGGCCTCCCCGAAGCACGACGCCGCGAAACATCAATTCCTCGGAAAAGCCGACGAGGATCATCGTCACGATGATAAGGAGAGCCAGCCCGGACAATTCGACAGAGCCAGAGCTCAGGACGACGGCGAAGAGTGCCGCCATGATCAGGAAATTCGGCACAAGCCACCACATCCCGCTCCAATCGATCGGGCTGAAGCCGCAATGCCAGTGCCGGAACAGTCGCCGCGCCATGACGACAGCGTAGAGGCTCAGGATCACCTCGAAGCCGACGAGAACGTACACCATCGTCGGGTCGCCATACGTAATCCCGAAGACATGCCCCGACGTGAACATGCCGACGGCCATGATCGCGATATAGCCAACCGCGGCCAGTACGGCGCTCCTCAACGTACGCCCCTCAGTCATATGTGCCCCTAAACCCGCGCCATACAGCTACTTGTGAGGATCGATCTTACATCTGACGGTCACCGAAGACCACACGGCTGCTCAACTCGGAAAATGTTCGACATGCGTCTCGGCGGTACGGCCGAAGTAGAGCGCGCGGCGGCCCGAGAATGAGACGATGTAGCCGGCGCAGCCTGCGGCTTTCACTTTTTCGCAGAACCCCGCGTAGGTATAGCCGGCGCCGCCGGCCTGTGCCTCGCGGATGGCGGCCCTAATGGTATCGGTAGCAAAGCTTGGAGCAACGGGGACCACGTCGCCGGCAAAGGTCAGTTCCACACTGTCGCCATCCGGCAAGTAATACGTCGCGGTGCGGCGGCGGAAATCGATCGCATAGCTCTCAAAGCCCGCCGCAATCAGCTTCTGCACGATGTGAGGAAAATCGAGCGAGCCGTCATGGGCCGCAGCGAGACATTGCGCCGCCACAGCCTTGAGATCATCGGTCATTGACGCGTGTCCTCCTCGTTCTCGAATTCAACTGATCGGCGTTTCGCTGATGCCGTGACGGCTGGCGACCTTTTCGAGCATGGCGCGTAACGCCTCGCACTCGGACGAATCCAGCACGCCGAAAAAGTGCCGGTCGTTTTCGTCGGCCATGGCAGCAAGTCGCGGAACGAGGCGCTTGCCACGCGCGGAGAGGGCGAGCGCCTGCATGCGCCCGTCGTCGGGACGGTCGCTCCGCTGCACGAGGCCTTTTCCAACGAGCCTGTCTGCGATCTTGCTGATCGCTCCGCGCGTCATCCCGGTTGCGGCCGCTAGCTTGTTCGGCGCGATACCACGCGCGCCGTAGATCAGGCGCAGGATCACCCACTCAGCCACTGTCACGTCCTCGTCCGCGAGCCGGCGCGCGAATGAGGTCGAGACTTGATTGGAGACGAGCCGCAGCCAGTAGCCAAGATGATCTGGGAGTTCGGAAATGGAAGGGGAGGACTGTCATGGGCAGGAACCAGATTGTTTCCCTGGAAACTATACGATTTTGTTTCCAAGTAAACAAAATTCACGCCACAGGTTCGGGGGTAGTTGATTGCCCCTCGCACGTCTTCGAAATCGTTCGTGAAAAATGGCCGAAGGACCTGGACGCAAACGCCCCGACCGGTTCGGCGGCCGGCCGGGGCGTCTTCTCGCAAGCGGCGGCTCGCGCCCCCGCTCTCGAAATCATCAGCCAGCAAGCCATCAAGGTCGCTGATCACGCATTCGAGAATAGACGCGCTCACGGATCAGAACTAATCGTTATTTATTGTCACTCAAATAAGAGAAGCTGATCAATGTCCGTCACACTGAAACAGCTCAGGTACTTCGACGCGCTTTCGCGCGAACTCCACTTCGGCCGCGCGGCCGAGGCCTGCGCCGTGACGCAGCCGGCGCTCTCCATGCAGATCAACGAGCTGGAGCAGACGCTCGGTCTGACGCTCGTCGAGCGCACGCGCAACGGCGTACGCTTGACGCCGAAAGGCGAAGAAATCGCACTGCGCGTGTCGCGTATTCTAGGCGACGTGCGCGAGTTGGTCTCCTTTGCGCACCATTCCAATCGCGTGCTGACGGGCTCGCTGCGCTTCGGCGTGATCCCCTCGATCGCGCCCTATATGCTGCCGCCGCTGCTGCCGCTCTTGCGCGACGCCTACCCTGATCTCGAATTGCACGTCCGCGAAACACAAACCTCGCACCTTGTCGAGGAACTGCTCGAAGGCAAACTCGACGTCCTCCTCCTGGCGCTACCTATCAAGCACCCCGATCTCGAAGAGCATAAGCTCTTCCAGGACCCATTTTTGTTGGCGCTCCCCAAGCAGCGCAAGATGGCCGGACGCCTGCGCGCGACCAAGGAAATGATCGAAGGCGAAAAGCTGCTGCTGCTGGAGGAAGGCCACTGCCTGCGCGATCAGGCGCTGACATATTGCAGCCTCAAGCAGGTCGACACGGTGAACACGTTCGGCGCGTCGAGCCTCGGCACGATCGTGGAAATGGTTTCGGCCGGTTTCGGCATCACGCTGCTGCCCGAGCTGAGCCTGGGCACCGAAGAACGCGGCCGCGAGCTGACCGTCATCCGCTTTGCCGATCCGGAGCCCGCGCGCACCGTGGGTCTGGTCTGGCGCAACACCTCGCCGCGCAAGGACGACTTCCGCGAACTGGGTCGCCTCGCCATCGAAGCCTGGCAGAATGGGCCGCTCGCGCAGGCGCGCCACATGCACGAGAGTAACAAGAAGCCGGCCGGGCGGGACGTCAGCGCGGAGACGTCTTGACCTTGCGCTCAGCGAGGCCTTGCGATCCCGGTGAAGCTTTTGCGGCTTGCGCCTTGCCGTAGGCTTCGTCGATCGCGGAGAGATCGACGGCCTGCCCGCGGAATTCCTTCGCAAACAGCAATTGCGCCGTCTGCTCGCCGGGCCGCAGTTTCATCGGCAGAATGCGGCCCTCATCGTCGATCATGTCAAAGGTGCGGGCAACGTTCGGGTGCACCATGCGCGCCAGCGCCGGATCGTCGGCTGAGGCCGTTTCGGTGAGCAGCGGCAGGATCGGGAACGGCGCGTAGGCGAGTTCTTCCGGATGATCGTCGTCGAACGCCGGAGCGGCCACGAACGACGCCGGCTGAGCCCCAAGCCCGTTGGCGAGATCTGTGACCGCAGGTGCCGGCAAGCGGACCGCCTCCTCACCCGTCGCGGGAAGCGGCGATCGCACGGCGGGCGCGGGTCCGATCACCGGACTGGGCTGCGGCACGGCTTGCGGCTCGAGGGCCGCCAACTTGATGAGTTCGTTGAGCTTGGCTCGCTCCTGAGCCGTCGGCCCCGGCGTAAAGATCGACGACCGCTCGACGGGCCGTGGCTCTCGGACCAGACGCGGCGCCGCCTCCGCAACCTTAGGCTCCGGTCGTGGTGCTGGCCGCGGAGTTGGCACTGGTGTGAGAGCAGCCACGACCGTCGATGGCGGCGGCTTTTTCTCTGGCCGTACGGCGGGCTTCGGCATCGGCGGCACAGGCAGCGCAGGATTGCCGGCAGCGGCGACTAGGACACCCTTGCGCGGATTGGAGCGGATATCGAAGAACTGCGCCATCTGTTGCGCAAGTTGCGGCTGTCTGCGCCGGGCGACTGCGGCGTCGCCAGGCTCCAGTGACTTGCCCTCGGCAGAGAGGTATTTCGATTGACCCCGCGGAAACAGGAGTGCGAGTTCGTCGTGCGTCATGCGCGGCCAGGAGCGCACGCGCGCCGTATCCACATGGACGAACGGAAGGGCGGACGTCGGATAGTAGCCGACGCCGCCGCGCTCGCGGATCATCGCAGAGTAGCGCAGCTGCCGGATCGGAATATCGGGAAAGTGGATGTCGATCGCCTTGCCGGTGATGTGCTGGCTTTGGCTCGCCTGACCGCCCCGCGTCTGCCGCAGCATTTCATTGGTGCCGCGCGATCGATAGCCCGAGATGATGTGAACCGGCTGCTGTGAGCCCAGTTCGTTGTGCATCTCCCAGACGATATCGATCGTCTTAGGGTCCATCTCGGTCGCGTCGTTCTTGCGCCAGTCGCGCAGGAACCAGTTGAGCTTTTTGAGCGCTTCGGGGACGTACGTCCCATCCTTCTTGTACAGGATGGAAATCGTTTCCTTGGTGTGGATGTGATACATCCAGATCGTGCGCGTATCGCCAGAGGCATCGACGGTGGCACCCGTCATCGCCGTCACAGCAAGGACTGCTGCGAACGCGAGTGTCTTCCCCCAACCGGCCGGCTGCACGCCCAAGTGGCGGAACCCCCAAATTTCCGGGCGTCTTCAAGATCGCCGGGATGAAGCAAAGCAGCCGCAGACCCTGCGTCCGCCGCTGCGCGAAAGTCTTTTCAGAAGGGTTAACGAGAAACCCTTAACGCTTGGTAACTTTTGAATGAGGGCATTCCTGGGCACCCGCGCGGCCAAAGGGGGGCGCTCTGTCTAGCGTCGCGACTTCGGTGCAGCCTTCTTCGCCGTCTTCTTCGTGCGCGGCTTTGCAGGCGGAGCTGAGGGTTTCTTGGCGGCCTTCACCACCGCGGCCGGCCAGTTGTCCCGGATCCAACGGGCAAGCCCGTCCTCGGTGATCTCACCAGAGGCAAGCCTTCACCATCGCAACTGTTGCCTCAGGACCGCGAGGTTCAAACTCGATGCCGTTTTTGCGCAGGAATACCATCATGCACATGAAGGCTGCGCGCTTGTTGCCATCCACGAACGGATGATTGCGGGCAAGGCCATACGCATAAGAAGCAGCAAGCGCGGCCAAATCCGTCTCGCCATACGCAAATTTGTTCTGCGGCCGTGCGAGGGCCGACTCCAACATGCCTTCGTCACGCACGCCGGCGGGCCCACCAAAAGTGGCCAGCTGCTCCGCATGCATTTTCAAGGCCTGCTGTTTGGTGATCCAGCGTGGTTCGCTCACTTGGCGAGTGCTTTCAGAGTGCCCGCATACTTCTTCATGACTTTGCGTGCGATCTACGCATCGTCTCGTCGTCGTCTTCGGCATAGGGCGAGATGGTCAAGCCGTCGGGCTCTTCCGACACGATCACCTCATCGCCCTGCTCGAGGCCAAGCCGCTGCAAAAGCTCCTTGGGCAGGATCAGGCCGGTGGAGTTGCCAATTTTTTTGATCTGCAGGCGCATGGGACGGTCCTCATTATCACGTTAGACAGATTGTATAACACGACCTGCCTGCCGTTGTACAGAATGTCTAACGGTGCAGCAGGAGGAAAGACGGCGCGAATCCCGCTATCCTTTGAAAATGCGCCCGCTCGACGACGTCTTCTGCGCCCTCTCTGGCTCGCCCTTCCGCCAGCGGTTCCGGTTGGGGCCGAAAGAGCAGGCGTATGTCAGCCTCCGGTCAACGGACGAGATCGCGCAGCATGCCCGCCGGATCATTCAGGAACGGCTCGCGCCAGCGCAGCCAAAGAACGACGGCAAGCAAACGCCCATGCGCGGCCATCCCGTCTTCATCGCCCAGCACGCCACCGCAACCTGCTGTCGCGGCTGCCTCGCCAAATGGCACGGCATCCCTGCGGGCGTACCCATGAGCAGCGATGCGCAGGACCACGCCGTCGCCGCGATCGTGCGCTGGATCGATGCGCAGCCGAAGACGGAGCGACGCGACCCAAGCGACGTGCAGCTGAAGCTGGCGCTCTAGCCTTCAGATGATGCTTTTGGCGTAGAGATCTGTGCGCCGATCCCGGAAGAAGCCCCAATCCGCCCGATAGCTTTCGATCATGTCGAGATCGAATGTGTGGACGAGCACGCCTTCGTCTTTCGCGCCAAAGCTCTCCACCAGTTCGCCGCGATGGTCGGTGATGAACGAGTGGCCGTAAAACTTTTGCTGCACACCCTCGTTGTCTTCGAGCCCGATGCGGTTCGCAGCAACGATAGGCACCGCGTTCGAGACCGCGTGTCCCTGCATCGCGCGCTGCCACTGCAGATGCGTGTCGAGCGCACTGTCGTAGGGTTCCGATCCGATCGCCGTCGGATAAAACAGGATTTCGGCGCCCTGCAGAACCATGGCGCGCGCACACTCCGGATACCACTGATCCCAGCAGATGCCGACGCCGATGATGCCGGCTTGCGTTTTCCAGACCTTGAATCCCGTATCGCCCGGCCGGAAGTAATACTTCTCCTGGTAGCCCGGTCCGTCCGGAATATGGCTCTTGCGGTAGGTGCCGAGTGCTGTGCCGTCCGCGTCGACGATGACGATGCTGTTGTAGTACCGAGGCCCATCTTTCTCGAAGATCGATACCGGGATCACGACGCCGAGTTCCTTCGCCAGCTTTTGCATGGCCAGCACGCACGGATGCGTATCGGCAGGGAACGCTGTCAGGAACCACTTCGGATCCTGCTTGGTGCAAAAGTAGATGCCCTGAAACAATTCAGACGGCAGGATCACCTGCGCGCCTCTGCGCGCCGCCTCGCGCACGAAAGCTTCGGTGCGCGCAATGTTGCCGGCCATGTCGGGACCATAGTGCGTCTGAATTCCAGCGACCGTGATCGAACGGTTCTTCGCCATGAACGGCGCTCCTTACAGAGGCTGCTGCTGCGTGATGCAGTGAAACGATCCGCCACCGGCCATGCCGCAGCCAAGCAGACCTTTCGACGGCACTCCGATGACGGCCCGGCCCGGAAATACGGCGCGTAGCGCGTCCAGAGCCGCCGCTTCGCTCGCAGAACCATAGACCGGAACCACGACAACTCCGTTGGCGATGATGAAGTTCATGTGCGACGCGGGCGACACCTCACCCAACGCGTTGCGATAAAGCCCGACACCGGGAACGCGAACGACCTCGAGCTTGCGGCCCGCCGCGTCTGTCGCATTCGCCAGCGTTGCGGCAATCGCGTCCAGTGTCTCGGCGTTGGGATCGTCTGCACCGCTCGCTGCCTGACAGACCACCCGGCCAGGCGAGACGAAGCGGGCGATGTTATCGATGTGCCCGTCGGTGTGATCGTTCTTCAAGCCTTCGTCGATCCAGATGATCGCCTTGGCACCGAATGCCTGTCGCAGCGCTGCCTCAGCCTGTTCCTTACCCCAGCCGTTTCGGTTCGGATTGAGCAGCGTTTGCCGTGTCGTCAGGATCGTGCCTTCGCCGTCCTGATCGACCGCGCCGCCTTCGAGTACGAAATCGAACCGCTTGACCTTGGCACCGGCGAGACGGGCCACGTCGTCGCCCACGGTGACGTCGTCGGGAAGCTCATACTTCCCGCCCCAGCTGTTGGTCTTGAACCTCAGCGCAACCAGGTCCTTGCCCGCATGTGCAAAGATCGGCCCGGTGTCACGCAGCCAGATATCGCCGTAGCGGGCCGGGATGATTTCCGCCAGCGCACCAACCGCGGCCGTCGCCGTCTCTTCCGCCTCTTTGCCGTTGGCGAGCAGACGGACGCGATTGCCGTGCTCAGCCAGAACGCGAACAAGCCCCGTGATGTCTCGGCGCGGCGCCTCCAGGTCACCATTCCATTCGTCGGCATCGGCCGGCCACGCCGTCCAGACGGCTTCCTGGGGCACCCATTCGGCGGGAACGGTGATGGCGGTCTCGGGTGCGGTCGCGGTCATGTGGCGGCAGATCCAAAGGGACGACGGAACTCTTGAAGCGCGGTGTGGAACCCCCCGTGAAGAGAGTCAAGAAACGTCGGCCCTTGCCGTGAAGGGGTAGCAAAACACTCGCCATCACAGCCTATATCTTCCCGCCTACGGACAATTACCTAAGTATCGGGAATAGTGCGGGAATTTTTCCCGTAGCAGTCTGGCCACACTGACAACTCGAATGCGCAAATTCTCAAGCAGATCGGGAACTTCCGACCATTGTGACCCGTGATTTCAGGACGTAGGCAGAGACATGGCCATTTTGTGGCACGGACGGATTCGCCGAAAGCGGCGCGGGGTGGGGGACTGCAAATGAAGAAAGTTTTGGGGGCCGTTTTGATTGGCGGCATGAGCGTTGCGGGTTCGGCGTCAGGCCTGGCGCAGGAAGCGCCTCCGGCTTCTGGAACGCCGGCCGCTCAGGATTCGAGCGGATCGTCGGTACCTGAAGTCGAGGTCCAGCAAGAGCAGGCACCGACGCCTGCTCCAAAGCCCGCTGCCGCCAAACCGAAGCCCAAGCCGAAGCCTCAGCAGCAGGCAGCACCTGCCTCGGAGCCGACCCCGCTGCCGCCGCCGGTCGCCGTAGCGCCTCCCGAACCCTTCAATCCGGCCAGTGTCCTTCCTAATTCGCCTTACGGTTCGCCGGCAGCCAGGGGTGCTGCTGCCCGCGCCGAGCAGTCCGCCACCACACCTGTGAACCCGACACAGCTCATTCCATCCAACCTCGAAGGGTTTTCAGGCGCTGCGACCAACGTAACGCCGGAAGATGCTCGCCGAGCAGCAGCCGCGTAACATCAACGAAGCGCTGACCCGCGTGCCCGGCGTCACGATCATCAACGACGACGCCAATGCCCAGCATGGCGGCGTGTCGGTGCGCGGCTCGCCCGCCCGCCGCTCACGCAAAGTCCTCGTGATGGAAGATGGCCACGCCAACAACCTCGCGCTGTGGCTCGACCCATCCGTCCACTACTGGGGCCCGATCGAGCGCTTCGAAAGCGTCGAAGTCATTCGTGGCACCGTCATCACGCATGGCCCCAACAACAACTTCGGCGTCGTCAACGCCCGCAACCTGTCGCCCTTCGGGCCGAATGAAACGGTCGTCAGCGGAGCCATCGGCTTCACCGAAACCGACCGCGGGTTCTTCATCAACGAAGACGACGAACGTATTGATGGCGACGATCAGGTCGACCTGTCCTATCGCTGGCACGTGCATACGCGCCAGATGGTCGATAACGTCGGCCTCGTGCTCTCGTACACCGGCGCCAACGTGCAAGGCGCATGGGACACCGAAACGCTTCGTTTCAACGACTTCTACGGCTCGCTCGGCTTCAAGGGCTCCGACTCCGACCTCGTCGTGACGGCCTCGTACGCCCGCCAGCGCGACAACTACGACGAGCAGAACTTCCTGGGTGAACGCGATCTCGGCGACTTCCGGCTTACGCCAGCAGACGTGACGAAGACGAAGCCGCGACATGCTGCGGAAGGATTGTTCGCAGCGGCCAACGCGGATTTGCCGAGCAGCAGTTCGCGAACCTGAAGCACTGCAAAACCTGCTACGCCGGCGCTGCTGGTCTCAACACATACGCGGGCGACATCTGGCGCGGCCAGATCGTGCACAATGCCTACATCGATGACGATACGACCCTCACCACGCGCGTCTATGCTGGGTATCACCAGCGCGATCGCTATCAGTTGAACACCTTCGAGTCGGCTCCCGGCGGCTCGGCAGGTGGCGCAGCCCCCGTGTTTGATCCCGCAGCGCCGACAGATCCCGATGAAGAGAGCGAAATCTTCTTTCGGCGAGGATACGATGTTCGGTCGCCTGCGCACCTTCCGCCACGTCGGCGGCGAAGTGCGCGCCGAATGGGCCAACCGCAATATCTTGGGCTTCAACCAGGATATTCAGGCCGGCGTGCGCTACGAATATCAGGATATGACGAACCGCAACTTCATCGGCCGCAATGATGAAATCCTGAAGTCGGGCGATGAAGCGGGCGCGACGATCTTCGACCGTGAACTGGACGCGAATGCCGTCTCGGCCTTCATGCAGACCAACGTCAAGGTCGCAACCGACTTCAACGTCGTCCCCGGCATCCGTTTCGAATGGTACCAAGTGGGCCGCACCAACCGCGTCGTCGCGCGCGAAGAAAGCGAAGCCGGCGGATCCGATGACTGCCCCGTTGGCACGTTCGTTCCCCGGACGACGAGTGCCTCTCGGTTGACGGCATTGTCTTGAATCCCGATCCGTCCTCCGAGAGCTTTGACAATTTCAATGCTCTTCCGGGCGTATCGTTCGCCTACACCGGCTTCAACCTCACGACGGTGTTCGGCGGCTATCACCGCGGCATGTCCACCGGCGTTCTTCGCAACGAAGACTTCCCCGTGGAAGACGAGATCGGCGACAACTTCAACCTCGGCTTCCGTTCGAACGCCATCAAGGGCCTCGACTTCGAAGCCGTCGGTTTCTATCAGCTCCTCGAAAACTACCAGTTCGGCGCCTCATTCTCCGACACCTCGGACCGTTCGTTCGGCCGTGCTGACGAGGTTTCAATTTACGGTGTGGAACTTCTCGGCCGCTTGAACTCGCAGCCTTACACGGGCGGTTCGCTCAACTTCTTCGGTGAGGCGAACTATCTCTACACCCGCGGCGAGTTCGAGGATCTGACCACGCCGGATGGCGAGGACTTGAGCGGCAATCGCATTCCGGAAGTTCCGCTCCACGTTGCCGCTCTCACGCTCGGCGTGCAGCAGACGACGGGCTGGCGCTGGGATGCGAGCGTCACCTGCACGTATCGTGGTTCGTTCTTCACCGATGAAGACAACACGCCGTTCGGCTTCGGTGGCGAAGTCGAATGCGAAGACGGTGCGGCCGCTGGCACATTACGAATGCGAAATCGAGGAAGCCGGTGAAGATGGCGAAGTGCCGTCCGTCTGGTTGCTCTCGGCTCGCGCCAATCTGGCCCTCGGCAACTCGGGCGCAAGCCTCTGGGTCTCGGGCGACAACCTCACCAACGAGTTCTATATCTCCGACCGCGAAGACGGCATGAAGCCCGGCCTCGGCCGCACCTTCTGGACCGGCTTCCGCTATCAGTTCTAACGAACAGACCCTCCCGTCTGTTGGCACGGAAAAGGGCGCCTCTCGCGAGGCGCCCTTTCTGTTTCCGTCATCATCCGCTTGCGATCAGAACCCGCTACCGAGAGCCGAATTGACGAGGCTGAGCACGCTGTCGTCGTTCTTGCCCTTGGGAGCTTTGCGCTGCGCAACCACCGGCGGCTTCGTCTCATCGACGGGCGCCAGATGATCCGGCCCAACCTTGATCTTGTTCCACTGACCTTTGAGCGCCAGTGCGAAGCGCTTCTCGTGGCCGTAAATGTCGCCGAACGTCGTGATCTTGCCGCCCTCTTCGACGCGCGCCGTGAAGTACACGATGTGGACGGGGATCTTCTTGTCGAGCGGCACGAGATTATGGTCTGGCCCGTTCTTTACCAGATCGTCGATCTTCGCGCGGTCCCACGCCTTGTCGGCGGCCAGGATCACCTCCGCCATCTTCAGCGGATTGCGTATGCGCATGCAGCCGTGGCTGTTCGCCCGCCGTGTCCACGCAAACATGTGCTTGTCCGGCGTGTCGTGCATGAACACGTAGTGCTTGTTCGGAAATGAGAACTTCACGATGCCGAGCTGGTTGATCTTGCCCGGCGGCTGCCAGACAACGTAATCGGCCATCGGCGTCTTCGACCAGTCGATCTTGCGCCAGTCGACCAATTCGTCTGTGCCCAGGCGTCTCATTTCGAGCCCGTGCTGGCGCATCATACCGCCACCCGACAGCAGGCTCGGCCAGATCTCGCGCACCTTGATCGAATCCGGCACGCGCCAACGCGACTTGAACGTGACGAGTTCGATCTGGTCCGAAAAGATCGGCGTCTGTTTGTTGACGAGGCCAACGGTGACGCGCTCGTGGAAGACCTCTTCACCCGATTTGAGAATACGAATTTCATACTCGGGCACATTGAGCATCACATGCATGTCGCCGAGATCGGCAGGTAGGTAGCGCCACATCTGCATATTGGCGGCAAGCTGATCGGTGTTGCCCTTGATCGGCTGATTGAGCTTCGCCCGCGTCTCGGCCGTGAGAACGCCATCGGAGGCGAGGCCTTTCAAGGTCTGAAAGCCGCGCACGGCCTCCGCGAGTTCATCGTCATAAAACTGCACCGAGGTTCCATCAGCGGCGGCTACGGCGAGCCGTTTACGCAGTGCTTCGACATCTGCGTGGCTCTCGCCCGGCTTCAAATCGCTACCGGCCGGCAGCTTCGCGCCACGCGCCGACTTGGCACGCAGCGTCTCGAGCCACGCCTGCTGCAACAAAGTGAACTGCGGATGCTTGGGATGCAGATCGACGAGCACCTGGGCAGGGTTGTCCGTCTTGGCGAGTTCGGACAATAATTCGGTCCGGTCCTTCCACTGCGGACGCCGATCGAAATAAGACGAAAGCTGCTCCGCGGGCTTTGCGATCTTGCCGCCTCGCGCATGGCGCGCGTAGGCCATCACGGCGAGCGACAATCCGCTTTCGGCTTCCGCGAGCGCCTCCGGCGTCGGAGCACCTGCAAGATCGGGGACTTTGAAATCTGCGGGATCGAGTCCCCAACGCCCGGCGCGGCTCAACTCCGCCAATGCCAACCGACCCTTCGTTGTGAACCCGTCCGAGGTCACCCACAGCGGCTGATCTCCGCGCGCCTGATAAAAAGTCGATAGCGCGGTCCGATCCAGTTCCTCAGGCGTCGGCTTGGGTGGCGCAGCGGCGGGTTGCGCGTCAGTGCCTGTCGAAACAGTCTCTGCCGGCAAGAGATGCGCACTGTCCACGACGGGCGCGGGCTCGATCAGTTTGCGAGCGGCGGCTCCGATGGCCGCATCCGCACCGCCAATGCTGCCCGTTTGAACCGGAACGTCGGAGGCGGTCGCAGGAGCAGGCTCCGCCGCAAAGGTTGCGGGGCATATGACGGTGAGCGCAAGCACACTCAGCGCGGCACAGCGAAGTCGGCCCATCGTGGTCTCTCCCGCAAGTCCGGTTTGGAACGCAGCCGGCGGCACCCTTATTCCGTTCGAGCGTTCCTGTGTGCACATGCACACCGGCCGCGCAAGCGATTGGTTAGCCGATTCTTCAACCGGGCACCCTCCGCAAGACCCCGCTCGTCAGCCAAAAACAATGGAAAAACAAAGGAGGGCCCGGTGTGAAGCCACCGGACCCTCCGCGATCTGCAGGGGCGTACAAGGGGCTGGCCCGAAGGCCTAGTTGACGCGTTGCTCCAGACCGTATTCCTGCATTTTGCGATAGAGCGTCGAGCGGCCGATGTTGAGCCGCTTGGCGACTTCCGTCATGTGTCCGCGATAGCGCCCGAGCGCGAGGCGGATCATGTCCGCTTCGATCGCCTCAAGTGGGCGAATGTCGCCGGAGGCGTCCACCGCCGGAATGCCGAGCGCGCTGGCGCCGAAATCACTGCGCACTTCCATTGTCTGCGGGATGCGATCTTCCGCTCCCAGCAACGCCGGACCGGTAAACGCCGGCTTGCGCAGCGGTTCGGCAGGCGCGGCGGGAACCTCGGCGTGGAAGCCTTCGACGTGGGCGGCGATCTGCGGAAACTCGTTGACCGTCAGCTCCGGGCGGTCGGCAAGAACGATCGCGCGGAAAACGGCGTTTTCGAGCTGGCGCACGTTTCCGGGCCAAGTGTAGGCCTTGATCAGGTTCAGCGCATCGGACGAGAGACCTGAAACGCGCTTGCCTTCTTCCGCCGCAAAGCGGGCCACGAAATGCTGAGCGAGTTCCGGAACATCTTCGACGCGCTCGCGCAGCGGCGGCACCCAGATGGGAAACACGTTGAGGCGATAGTAGAGATCCTCGCGGAACTTGCCGTCTTTCACCTGCTGGATCATGTCGCGGTTGGTCGCCGAGATCAGGCGGAAGTTGACCTTCACCGGCCTCTTCGACCCGACCGGATCGATCTCGCCTTCCTGCAGCGCGCGCAGCAGCTTCACCTGGGCTTCGAGCGGCAGTTCGCCGACTTCGTCGAGGAACAGCGTGCCGCCGTCGGCCTCCTGGAACTTGCCGATGCGCTTTTCAGAAGCACCCGTGAACGATCCCTTCTCGTGGCCGAACAGGATGCTTTCGACGAGGTTTTCCGGGATCGCGCCGCAGTTGACGGTGACGAACGGCTTGCCGGCCCGCTCGCTCTCGCCCTGGATGGCGCGTGCGATGAGTTCCTTGCCGACGCCCGATTCACCCTCGATCAGGACAGGGATGTTGGAGGCCGCGGCGCGCTTGCCGAGCGAGATGACCCGCTGCATGGCATCGCCGCGAATGATGAGGTCGTTGAAGGTGAGGGTGCCCTCGGCCTTCTTCTTGATGCGGCTGATTTCGCCCGACAGCGCTTCGATCTTGAGCGCGGTCTTGATGGAAACTTCCAGCCGCTCTGGCGAAGCCGGCTTGATGACGAAGTCAGCGGCACCGGCGCGCATCGCGTTGATGGCGGCGTCGATCGAACCGTGCGCGGTCTGTACGATGATCGGCGGAATGCCGGGCTTCTGCGAGAGGCGGTCGAGAACGGCCATGCCGTCGATGCCGGGCATGACGAGATCGAGGAGAACGAGCGAGATGGAGCCATGATCCGGACCCTCGAGGATCTGGATCGCCTGTTCGCCGGAATTGGTGGTTTTGGTTTCGAAGCCCTGGCGCTTGATCATCTCTTCCAAGATGCGGCGCTGGGCAGGATCGTCATCGACGATTAGAACACGCTTGGCCATTGGGCACTCGTACTCGACACAACTCAACTGAACTGATGCCCGTGGGTTCTTTGCGGCTGTCCCAGACAGGGACGTGGTAACCACCGGCAACTCGACGCTACGAGGTCAGAGTGCCCCATAACGGTAAACAGGAGGTTTCACGAAACGCTGGCTTGTAGCTTTTTTGATCAAAGGTGTCGGAAATTTGGTTTTTCGGGAAACGAACTCGTTAATCGCCGCCGCCGCAGCCGCCACCGTCGCCGTCTCCGCTGCCGCCATCTCCATCGCCCAGTCCGTCTGTGCCACCGTCAAAGGACGTCGAAGAGAAATCGCCGCCGCACTGAGTGGAAAACTCGATACCCACAGTCGTAGAGACCGTCCGAACGCTGCCGCAATCGGGCACGTAGCGATAGCCGTCGGAGATGTTGAGATCGGTATCGAGTGCAAAGAGCAGCGGCAATGTGGCCGGTGCCTTGGGGTCGATCCGCTCTTCCTTGCAGGCCTGCCACCACACGCGCCGCAGCCCTTCATTCGTCTTGTTCTGGCCGGGCTTCAAGACGGCCGCAGGCGTGTGATGCAGAAAGCGCCCGAAGGCCTTCCGGCAGAAGTCGTCATATGCCTTCGTGTAGAGGATGAATTCGTGCCAGAGAACATCGACGGCCTGCGATGGCATCGCAACGTTCCGGTACGCGCCGCGGTGATAAGCTCGGAAGAATTGCTTCAGCCCAAGCCCGATCCGGTCGATCTGTTCGGGAGAGAGATTGGGATAGTGTCGCCTCAGCTTGGCAACGAGGCCGGGTGGCCAGGAGTACGTGTCAATGTAACGGAGGCGGCGCCGGTAAATGTAGAATTGCGATGCGATAAGCGCGAAAAACGTAGTGGGAATAAGCGTCCAGAACGGTAGGTCGGCGATACTCAATCAGTCCTCATATACTTGTTTCAACTACCCGCATTATTCCGGTCTGCCCTGTTTTTTCAAGTTGCCGCCTCGAATTCGGGCGAGTTTATTCGCGGCCTTGGTTGAAGTTTTGCCAAGATTGTCCCGTGAAACTAAGATCAATCGTTTCACGACCGCTAGTCGCCCCGCTGCGACGTCTTGCTACCGCCGCCTAACACCTCTAACTCAGGGCATGATTTGGCTCCGGGCATGACTTGGCTGGCCCTCCCGGCGCTGCCCGCATGTTTCAAACTCAGAGGACTTCATGACGACTGCTAACTTGGCTTCCAAGACGCCCGACCTTGGCCCCATGCCGGTTTGGGATTTATCCGATCTCTACTCCGCACCTGACGCACCGGAACTCGCTCACGACCTCGCCCGTGCCGAACGCGCAGCCCAGGCTATCAAAGAGCAGTGCCAGGGCAAGCTTGCGGAGATCGCAAAGGATGGCGACAAGCTCGGCACCGT
The DNA here is from genome assembly GCA_963778225.1 of uncultured Alphaproteobacteria bacterium. Lineage (GTDB taxonomy): Bacteria > Pseudomonadota > Alphaproteobacteria > Rhizobiales > Hyphomicrobiaceae > JAGVSR01. Next base: position 370,744 of record CAVZTR010000012.1, on the reverse strand, counting down.
TATCAAGTCTTATGAAGATCTCTCCGACCTGATGGGCAAGCTCGCCTCGTACGCGGGCCTCTACTACTATGCCAACCAGGCCGACCCGGACCGCGCCAAGTTCTACGGCGACACCAACGAAGCCCTCACCCGCATCGGCACCGACCTCATCTTCTTCGAACTGGAATTGAACCAGATCGACGAAGCCGTTCTCGCCGCCGCCGTGAAGGCGCCGAAGCTTGCCAAGTACGCGCCATGGCTGGAAGACCTTCGCCGCGAGAAGCCGTACCAGCTGGAAGAGCGCCTCGAACGCCTCTTCACCGAAAAAGGACAGACCTCGCGTGGCGCTTTCTCGCGACTGTTCAACGAGACAATGACGACGCTGCGCTTCCCCGTCGAAGGCGAAGCTGAATTTCTGACCCTCGAGCCGACCCTGAACCTGCTCTCTCATCCGGACGGCGCACGCCGCAAAGCCGGTGCCGAAGCGCTCGCCAAGGTCTTTGGCGAGAATGTGCGTTTGTTCACGCTCATCACCAACACGCTCGCCAAGGACAAGGAAATCTCCGACCGCTGGCGCGGCTTCAAGGACGTTGCCGACAGCCGCCACTTGGCCAACCGCGTCGAAGCCCCCGTTGTCGATGCGCTTGTCGCATCGGTGCGCGCCGCCTATCCGCGCCTCTCGCATCGCTACTACGCGATGAAGGCCCGCTGGCTCGGCATGGAGAAGCTGAACCACTGGGACCGCAACGCGCCCCTGCCCGATAAGCCTGAGCGCATCTTCACCTGGCAGGAGGCCGAGCACACGGTGCTCTCCGCCTATGGCCAGTTCGCCCCCGAGATGGCGGCAACCGCGAAGCAATTCTTCGACAAGGGTTGGATCGATGCTCCCGTGCGCGCAGGCAAGGCGCAAGGTGCGTTCTCGGCCTCCACGGTTCCAAGCGTGCACCCGTATGTGCTCATGAACTACCAGGGCAAGCCGCGCGATGTGATGACGCTCGCCCACGAGTTGGGCCACGGCGTGCATCAGATGCTGGCCCGGGAGCAGGGCGCGCTTCTCGCTCCAACGCCACTGACGCTCGCCGAGACCGCATCGGTCTTCGGCGAGATGCTGACCTTCCGCGCGCTCCTCGCCGATACCAAAGATCTGCGCGAGAAGAAGGCGATGATTGCCGGCAAAGTCGAGGACATGCTGAACACGGTCGTGCGCCAGATCGCGTTCTATTCATTCGAGCGCAAGGTGCATGAAGCCCGCCGCAAAGGCGAGCTGACGTCAGACCAGCTCAATCAGTTCTGGCTCGAAGTGCAGACGGAGAGCCTCGGCCCCGCGATCGACTTCAAGCCCGGCTACGAAGTGTTCTGGACCTACATCCCCCACTTCATCAACTCGCCGTTCTACGTCTACGCCTACGCATTCGGCGATTGCCTGGTGAACTCGCTCTACGGTCTCTATCAGGAAGCCCACCCGGGCTTCGTGCAGAAGTACTTCGATCTCTTGAAAGCCGGCGGCTCCAAGCATCACTCGGAACTCTTGGCGCCCTTCGGCCTCGACGCGCGCGATCCCGAATTCTGGAACAAGGGTCTGCGCGTGATCGAAGGCATGATCGACGAACTCGAAGCCATGGAAAAGGCGGCGTGATTGCTTTCCCTCTCCCATCGACGGCGATGGGAGAGGGCACTCGCCCGCTCAATACTTCAGTCGTCCTTCGTACTTCACTGCCCAGGCTTCGCCCTTGCCTTTGGCGTCGGATTTTTCACCGGTAGGTGCGACGATGGCACCGAGAAGAATTGGTGCTTCGCCCGCATCTGTGAGCGCCTGCATGACGTCGCCCACGCGCCCGCGTTCAGCAATGACGATCATGCCGATGCCGCAGTTGAACGTGCGCAGCATTTCCGCATCGTCGAGACGACCGGCTTTCGCGAGCCACCCAAACACCGGCGGCACCGAAATCGCGGAAAGATCGACCGCCGCCGCGACCGTATCGGGTAGCACGCGCGGCAAGTTCTCCGACAATCCTCCGCCCGTGATATGCGAAAGCCCCTTCACCGCGCCATCGGACGCCCCGCCCGTGGCCTCGATCGCGGCCAGCACCGACTTCACGTAGATCCGCGTCGGCGTCAGCAGCGCTTCGCCCAGTGTCGTGCCCGGCGACCAAGGCGCTGCATCGCCCCACCCGAGACCTTCGCTCTGCGCCAGTCGCCGCACGAGGCTGTAACCATTCGAATGCACACCCGCCGACGGCAGCCCGATCAAAACATCGCCGATCGCAATGTCGGCGCGCGGCAGGATTTCTCCGCGCTCCACCGCACCCACGGCAAAGCCGGCGAGATCGTAATCGCCCTTGTGATACATGCCGGGCATCTCGGCCGTCTCGCCACCGATCAGCGCGCAACCGGCCTGCCGGCAGCCTTCAGCAATGCCGGCAACCACGTCTTTCGCAACGGTCACATCGAGATGTCCGGTCGCGAAGTAGTCGAGAAAGAATAAGGGCTCCGCGCCCTGCACCACGAGATCGTTGACGCACATGGCGACGAGATCGATGCCGATGGTCGTATGCCGCCCGCTGTCGATGGCGATCTTGAGCTTGGTGCCGACCCCATCATTTGCAGCGACAAGAATGGGATCGCGAAAGCCGGCCGCCTTGAGATCGAAGAGCCCCCCGAACCCGCCCAGGTCTGCATCCGCGCCCGACCGTCGCGTCGCCTTCACCAGCGGTTTGATGGCATGAACGAGGGCATTGCCAGCGTCGATGTCGACGCCTGAATCGCGATAAGTGACCGGTACGGATTTCTCGTCTTTGGTGGTACTCATGCAACCCCGGCCATGTGATGCGGTCCCGGCGCTCGCCGGAAGCGGTGTTACGTCGCGCGGGGGCAGTGTTCCGCCGGCGGTAACAGCGCCGCGACCCGATTTTCGCCCGATTGCTCGCGAGAACATGGGGCGCTCTATCAGCTTAAGGAAGCCGGGGCAATGTTCCGGCAATACGGCACAGCGTTCTTTTCCGTCAAGGTCTTCAAAGGCAAGGTTTTCTCAAATGCGCTCGACGGTGGATGCGGCCCGGATCGCCGTTCTGACGGCACTCGTCGCCGTGTCGGCGGCAATCGCCACAGCCGCCTGGGCCAAGCCCGGAGCGGACCGTGCCTACACAATCGCGAATTATCCCGTGGAAGCCCGCGCCGCCAATGCGGTGACCGCCAAGGACACAGCCATTGCCGACGGCCAGAAGGCGGCCTTCCGCTCGCTCCTGAAACGCATCGTTCCCGTCACCGCCTATCGTGACATGGAGCGCTTGGCCTCCGTTGATCCAGCATCACTGATTGACGGGGTTGCCGTCCGCTCGGAACGCAACTCCGCCACCGAATACATCGCCAACCTCGACTTCTCCTTCCAAGCCAACCAAGTCCGCGACCTGCTCACACGCCAGGGCGTTCCCTTTGTCGACACACAGGCTCCCGCGACGATCATCGTGCCGCTGACGCGCGATGCGAAAGCCGCCGCCGGGCCAGCGGGCGAATTTCGCGCCGCCAGCGGAACCTGGGGCACGGTGTGGCCGACGCTCGATCTGCAGAACTCGGTCGCGCCGCTGAAAGCCGAAGCCCTGAAGCCCGAGATCGGCCCGGATGCGCTGCGGGGCCTCTACGAGGAAGCGTCACTCTCCGCCTCGGTGATGACGCTGGCAGCGGCCTATGGGACCGACCAGATCATCGTCGCGGTGGCTGAAGTCGACACCGAAGGCGGCAAGGTGAACGTTCTGCTGGCGGGCCAGGATTCCGCCGGTCCCTTCGCTTTGAAGCGCGCCTATCGGTTGAGCGACGGCGACCTCGCCTACACCCTCGAATTGGCCGCCGTCGTCTCACAAGGCGTTATCGAGGGCCGTTGGAAGGCGATCAACAGCGGCGGCGCCGTCGCCGCGGCAGCCACGGTCGCCAATCCCTACGGAGCCGCCGTAGGAGGTGGAGATGAAGTGTCCTTCGACGCCCAATTCGGCGGCACGGGCGAATGGAATGCCATGCGCCGCGTCCTGCTCGAGGCCCCCGGCATCGATGATATCCGCATCGGCTCGATCTCGTCCGACCGGGCCTCGGTGAGTGTGAAATATCCCGGCGGCGGTCCGGCCCTTGCCCAGGCGCTGGCCACATACGGCATTTCCCTGACCGATACCGGCGGTTTGTGGGTGATGCGGCAATCGCGATGACGGGTCGGGGCAGCCCGACATCCGGTGGTGGAAAGGTTTTTCCCGCCGGAGGCTTGCCCGATGTGCTCAAGCATGGCAGCTGTGACGCACCCGGCGGCCTCAAGCCTGCCAGCATGGCCGATGGGCCCAACAACAAACATCCGAAGATCTGACCGTGAGTTTGCCAAACATCATTACGACCGGCCGCGTTATTCTGGTCCCGGTCATTTTTTGGCTTTTGGTGACTGGGCAGTCTCAGCTGGCGTTCTTCGCCTTCCTCGTCGCGGGGCTGTCGGATGCGGTGGACGGCTACCTTGCCAATCGCTTCGATTGGAAAACCGAACTCGGATCCTACCTTGACCCTATCGCCGACAAGCTTCTGGTGGTCAGCATATTTGTCGCTTTCGGCGTGTCCGGAGCATTGCCGTCCTGGCTGGTGATCGCCGTTGTATCGCGCGACATATTGATTGTGGCCGGTGTGGTGCTCGCATGGCTCATGCACCGCCCGTTTCAGATGAAGCCGCTGGGCGTCAGTAAGGCGAATACGGCGGCCCTCGTGGTTCTCGTCGCCGTCGTCTTGGCCGATCAAGCCTTTGCTCTCGGGCTCGATACGCTCAAGATCCTGCTGATTGGACTGACGGGCGCGTTGACGTTCGCGTCCCTGGCGGCCTATCTCGACCTCTGGCTTCGGCATATGTCGGCCGCGGACGTGCCCGGCTCACGAACCTGACCGGACGTCGCCCGATGGCCGCCGCCTGCAACTCTGGAAAGGTGGCAATGATCGCTCCCGAGCCCAAAGCCGTTCCCGAGCAGCTCGTGCTCAACCTGCCTCACCGGCCCGCGCTCGCGTTGGAGGATTTTCTCGTCGGCGCGAGCAACGAAGCGGCCGTGGCGCTGGTCGATGGCTGGCCGAACTGGACGGCTAGGGCCGCGATCGTCGTTGGCCCCACCGGCTCCGGCAAAAGCCACCTCACCAACGTCTGGCGGTTGAAATCTGGAGCCGGCAGTCTCGCCGCGTCCGCCTTGACGGAAGAGGCCGTGGCAGAAATTGAACGGACCGGCGCCATTGCCATCGAAGATCTCGATCGTGGCATCTCTGACGAGCGTGTGTTCTTTCATCTCCTCAATCTGACGAAGGAGAAGGGGTACGCGTTGCTTGCAACCTCGCGAACGGCGCCCGGCGATTTGTTGGTTGCCCTTCCCGATCTGCGATCGCGCTTGCGTGCCTTGCCAATGGTGCGGATCGATCCCCCCGGCGACGACGTCTTGAAAGCGGTGCTTGTAAAACTCTTCACGGACCGCCAATTGACGCCTGAACCGCACGTCATCACTCATCTGGCGCTGCACATGGAGCGCTCGTTCGAGGCGGCTCTTCAGCTTGTCGAATCGTGCGATCAGCTTGCCCTCTCGCGCCAGCGTAGCGTGACCCGCGCCATTGCGTCGGAAGCCCTGGAGCGCCTGCACGCGCCGTCCGCCGGCGTTGGCAAGGACTGACTGTCATGCAAGTGTCGCACACTGCGGGCCTAAGTCGACCCCGCCACAGCAGGAAAGGTGTCCGGGCATGTCGACAGTAAAAGGAAAATCGAAGAGCGCATCCGCCGTTGAGACGGCACTTGCCGAGACCGCTCCCCCGACCGGACCGGCGCGCTTCTACAACCGCGAACTGTCCTGGCTGCAATTCAATCGCCGCGTACTGGAAGAAGCCAAGAACGAGCATCACCCGATCCTCGAGCGGTTGCGCTTCCTCTCGATCTCGGCCTCGAACCTCGACGAATTCTACATGGTCCGTGCGGCCGGCATTTACGGCCAGATCGCAGCCGGCGTGACGACCACAACCCAGGACGGGCTGACGCCGGCCGAACAGATGGCGGCAATCAATGAATTTGCTGCTGGTCTCGTCGCCGATAAGCAGGCGACTTGGCGAACAATTCGCACCGAACTCGAGGCCAGCGGCGTCAAGCTCGTCGAACCCGACGATTTGACGGATCGCGAACGGGTCTGGCTCGAAAACCTGTTTCTCACCCACATCTTCCCGATCCTGACGCCCATCGCCGTCGATCCGGCGCACCCGTTCCCGTTCATCCTCAACAAAGGCCTGACCATAGCCGTCCAGCTGCAACGCCGGACGGACGGGATGGTCATGAGCGGCCTGATACCCATTCCCGGCCAGCTCGAACGCTTCATCCGCATGCGCGCGGAAGCGGCCTCCGACAAGCAGATCCGCTTCATTCAGATGGAGCAGCTGATCGGCATGTTCCTCGAAAAGCTTTTCATGGGCTTCGAGGTCAAGGCGAAGGGTGCCTTCCGGGTGCTGCGTGACAGCGATATCGAATTGCAGGAAGAAGCCGAAGATCTGGTGCGCTCCTACGAAACGCTTTTGAAACGCCGCCGCCGCGGCATGGTGATCCGTCTCGAACTCGAAGCCCGGATGCCTGAACAGCTCCGCCAACTCGTCGCCGACGAACTCGAAGTCGGCCCGGAAGCGGTGTTCGTGAAGGAGGGTGTGCTGGGCCTCTCCGATACCAGCCAGCTGATTGTAGCCGACCGCCCGGACCTGCTGTTCAAGCCGTTCAACATCCGCTTTCCCGAGCGCATACGCGAATACAACGGCGATTGCTTCGCCGCGATCAGCAAGAAGGATCTTGTCGTCCACCATCCCTACGAGAGCTTCGATGTGGTGGTGCAGTTCCTCCGCCAGGCCGTCAACGATCCTAACGTCATGGCGATCAAGTGGACGCTCTACCGGACCTCGCGCGACAGCCCCATCGTCCAAGCGCTCAAGGAAGCCGTGGAAGCCGGGAAATCCGTCACCGCTGTCGTCGAGTTGAAAGCCCGCTTCGATGAAGCCGCCAACATTCGCTGGGCGCGCGATCTTGAAAACGCCGGCGTGCACGTCGTGTATGGCTTCATCGAACTGAAGACACACGCCAAGCTCGGCGTTGTGGTGCGGCGTGAAGGCTCCGAACTCACCACCTACTGCCACATCGGGACCGGCAACTACCACCCGCAGACGGCGAAGATCTACACCGACCTCTCGCTCTTCACCCGTGATCCTGCGATCGCCCGCGATGTCACCCGCATTCTGAACTTCGTCACTGGATATGGCAGCCCGGGCGAACTCGATGTCATGTCGGCAAGTCCGAACGGCATCCGCCAAAAAATCCTGGCGCATATCCGCGAGGAGATCGAGCACGCCAAGGCGCGCCGACCTGCGGCCATCTGGATGAAAATGAACTCGCTCGTCGATGCGCAGATCATCGATGCGCTCTACGAGGCCAGCGGTGCCGGTGTCTCGATTGACATCATCTGCCGCGGTGTTTGCTGCCTGAAACCGGGAATCAAAGGATTATCCGAGAACATTCGCGTCAAGAGCATCATCGGGCGCTTCCTCGAGCACGCCCGTATCTACTGCTTTGGCCGTGGTGAGCCGTTGCCTTCGCCCAAGGCCGCGGTCTACATCTCCTCGGCCGATATGATGCCGCGCAACCTCGACCGGCGAGTCGAGGCCATGCTGCCCATTCTGAACCCGACGGTGCACGAACAGGTGCTCAATCAGATCATGGTCGCGAACCTGATGGACAACCAGCAGAGTTGGCGCATTCTGTCCGATGGATCATCTGAGCGGGTCCATGCCGGTCCCAAGGACGCGCCGTTCAACGCCCATAAGTACTTTATGACCAACCCAAGCTTATCCGGCCGAGGTCAGGCCCTGAAGACGAGTTCGCCGCCGAAGTTCCGCGTTCGAGGTTCGGATTGAAGCAGGAAACCGACGTGACGAGCCTGATGCAGATGCTGGGCGGCGCCAGCCGCCCGCGAGACCTCGAGCCGATCGGTGTCATCGACATCGGCTCTAACTCCGTGCGCCTCGTCGTTTACGAAGGCGCCGTTCGCTCGCCGACGCCGTTGTTCAACGAGAAGGTGCTCTGCGGCCTCGGTCGCACGGTGGCCACCACAGGCCACCTCGGCGCGGAAGCCGTGGAGCGGACGCTTGTGGCGCTGACGCGTTTCAAGGCGGTCGCGCGCGTGCTCAAGGTTAAAACGCTCAAGGCCTTCGCGACGGCAGCCGTGCGCGATGCCGGCGACGGGCCGAGCTTCATCGCGCGCGCTGAAAAGGCATGCGGCACAAAGATCGAAATCCTCTCGGGCCACCGGGAAGCGGAACTGGCCGCGCAAGGCATCCGCATGGGCTTCGAGGAACCGGATGGGTTCGCTGGAGACCTCGGCGGCGGGAGCCTGGAACTGATCGATATGAGCACCGCTACGCTCAACGAAGCGGTCACGCTGCCCCTGGGCGGACTGCGTCTCATCGATCAGACCGGCGGCAAGATCGATGATGCGCTGAAAATCGCCGACGCGCATCTCCAGACACTGCCGTGGCTCAGCAAAGGCCGCGGTCGGCCGTTCTATGCCGTGGGCGGAACGTGGCGCGCGCTGGCCAAGCTGCACATGGAGCAGACGCAGTACCCTCTGCGCATTATGCAGGGCTACACGATCCCTACGCGCGATGCGATCCAGTTCTGCGAAAGCATTCGCCGCACCAAAAAGATCGCGGCTCTGCCCGGCATCGAGGAGATTGCTCGCGCCCGCCGTGAAGCGCTGCCCTACGGAGCCTTGGTGCTGGAACGCCTGCTCCTCCAGCTTCAGCCTTCCGCCGTCGTGCTCTCCGTCCATGGCGTCCGCGAAGGTCTTCTCTACGGTTTGTTGTCGCCGCATGAACGGTCGAAGGATCCACTGCTCAGTTTCTGCGAAGAGTTTGCGCTTCAGCGCTCGCGCTCGCTCGCTCACGCAATGGAACTGTGCGACTGGACCGACCAGCTTTTCGAGAACGACGGTCCGGACGAAACGCCCGAAGAGCGCCGCCTTCGCCACGCGGCCTGCCTGTTGTCCGACGTCGGCTGGCGCGTTCATCCTGACTACCGCGGTGAGCAAAGCCTCGATAAGATTGCCCATGCTGGCATGTCCGGTATCACTCACCCCGGCCGCATCTTTCTCGGTCTCACCGTGTACTTTCGCCACGCTGGAGCCCAGACGGGCGACACCGATGGCCTGCCGCAGCAGATGTTGGCTCGGATTGATCGGCGCGCATTGAAGCGCGCCCGCATCATCGGGGGCGCGCTGCGCGCCGCTCACATGATTTCGATCGGCATGCCGGGCATCATCGATGAGACACAACTCGCCTATAGCGGTGACAAGCTGATCCTGACGCTGCCTCCGCAACACGCCGACCTCGACGGCGAGCGCCTGCGCCGCCGCTTCGAAAGTCTCGCCACGGTGCTCGGCCGCACCGGTGAAATTCGCATCGCGCGCTGAAGGGGAGGGGAACGTGGCCGACGATCCCTATCTGGTCCTGGGCGTGCCGCGCACCGCAAGCGACGATGAAATTCGCCGCCGCTATCGCCAGCTCGTCAAGGAACTGCACCCCGACGTCAATCCTGACAAAGCCGCCGAAGAGCGCTTCAAGAAGGTCACCGTCGCCTTCGACATCATCGGCGATCCGGTCAAACGCAAGGCCTACGACCGCGGCGAGATCGACGCGGCCGGCGACCAGCGTCGCCCCACGGGCCCACGGCCGGGTGCAGGTCCGGGAGGCCGCCGGTGGCGCACGCTGGAGCGCCGGCTTTGGCGGCTTTGATTCGGAAGATCCCTTCGGAGATATCTTCGCCGGATTTCGCGGCGCAGGCGGCCAGGCCCGCGCTCGTCGCGGCCAGGACGCACGCTACACGATCGACCTCGATTTCGATGAAGCAGCCCTCGGCGTCCGCAAGCGCGTGACCATGCCCGGCGGGGAAGCCCTCGATCTCAACGTGCCCTCAGGCGTGGTCGAAGGCCAGGTGCTGCGATTGAAAGGCAAGGGCCAGCCGGGGTTCAACGGTGGCCCCGCAGGCGATGCGCTGGTCGAAGTTCGCGTGCGCCCACATCCGGCTTTCAAGCGCTCCGGCGACGACGTCACGATCGATGTTCCGCTGACGATCGACGAAGCCGCGCTCGGCGCGAAAGTCGAGATCCCGACGCTCACGGGCCGCGTCCACCTGACGATCCCGCCCGGCACGAGCTCGGGCAAAGTGTTCCGGCTGAAAAACAAAGGGATTGTGAACGCCACCGCAGGCACGACGGGCGACCAGATGGTCAGCGTCAGAATTGTGCTGCCCGACACCATCGATTCCGAACTGGCGGACTTCCTGCGCGGCTGGCGCGAACGCCATTCCTACGACCCCGGCCGCAAGTAGAACTCAGCCGCTACCGGCCCCCGGCAGCACTCTGACTTCGCCGCCGGCAAGCGTCAGTGCCAGCTCGCCGCGCTTCAGCCGCACCGCGTCCTCACCAAACAGCTGCCGCCGCCAGCCTTTGAGAGCCAGCACGTCGGGCTCGTCTTCGGCTGCGATCCGCTCCAGCTCTTCCGCATCTGCGAGAAGCCGCGGCGCCACGCCATGCTTGGCCGCAGCTGCCTTGAGCAGCACCTTGAGCAGCTCGATCGTCGCTCCGGCTTCCGCAGAAACCGCACGTGAATGGTTCATCTGCGGCAGCGTCTTTGGATCGCGTTCGATGCCCGCCTTTACCGCTTCGATGATTTCCCGCGCCCGCTGCGAACGGGAAAAACCATCGCTCAATGTCCGCAAACCGCCCAGCTGTTCGGGCGTCGTCGGCATCTGATTGGCGATATCGTACAGGGCTTCGTCGCGAAGGACGCGGCTGCGCGGAACATTCTGCGCCTGCGCCGCCTTCTCGCGCCACGCCGCCAGCTCAATCAGAACGCCGAACGACTTGCGGTTCTTGGTCCGCATCTTGAGCCGCTTCCAGGCATCTTCCGGCCGTGTTTCGTAGGTTTCAGGATGCGTGAGATCGGCCATCTCTTCGCTGAGCCACGATGTGCGACCCGTGGCATCCAGCTTGGAGCGCAGGTGCCGGTAGACATCGCGCAAATGCGTCACGTCGCCGAGGGCATAGACGAGCTGCTTGTCGGTCAGCGGCCGCCGGCTCCAGTCCGTGAAGCGTGAAGACTTGTCGATGTCATGCCCCGTGATGTCCTTGACGAGGTTCACGTAGCTGACGCTGTCGCCGTACCCGCAGACGGACGCGGCAACCTGGGTGTCGAAGATCGGCGCGGGAATGAGCCCGGCCTCCGAGTACATGATCTCAATGTCCTGACGCGCGGCGTGGAACACCTTGGTCACGCCAGTATGCGCCATCAACTCGTAAAAGGGCTTGAGATCGATTCCGGTGGCCAGCGGATCAATGATGGCTTCGACAGAATCCGACGCGATCTGGACGAGGCACAGCTCGGGCCAGAAGGTCTGCTCGCGCATGAACTCCGTGTCCACCGCGATGAACTCGGCTGAGACGAGGCTTTCACAAACTTTGGCGAGATCGGATGTGGATGTAACGAGATGCATTTCCGGCTTGTATACAACAGAATGGTGCCGGGGGAAGCCTCGCGTGCTGCGGCGTGCAGACTAATGTCAGCGGTGGCTCGCGAGCTTCAGATGGGCCGAAGCAACTCAGCCGGCTGTATCGAAGTCAGTTTCGGTGCCGGCTTCGAACATCCTCATCTCGCGCCGGATGCTGTTCACAAGTCGCGCCAGGTCTGCGATGCGATGCGACTGAGGGTTGGCCAGAACCGAGCGCAATTCGCGCGCCAGCGGGTGCTCGGCCGGGATCTCCGCCGAACCACCGTCTCCAGGCTGCGTCGCCTGACGGGCAAGCAGAGCTTCCAGGGCAACGAAATCGGTGGCGGACGTCGACATGGCTGCAATCTCTAACGCGAGAAGATGTGGGTCGCCGCACGGAGCAGGGCGCCCGGTTTCTTAACCGAAAGTTGCGCCATCTTGCTTAACGATCCGTTACCGGGCCGCACAAATGGCACGTTTCGGATTATCTCAGCGCGCCGGGCCCGGCGGGTGCTCCGCCGGCTGCCTGCGGCTTGACATTCACCATACCCCGTGCGCTTCTCCGGCCCGATTTTCCCCCCAACTCGACAAGGGACTTTAGGCCATGACCGCGGCCAGCCTGCACCGTTATCGCTCCACCACCTGCGGCGGCCTGCGCAGCTCCAATATCGGCAGTGTCGCGCGCCTTTCGGGCTGGGTGCACCGCGTCCGCGACCATGGCGGCGTCTTGTTCATCGACCTGCGCGACCACCATGGCCTGACCCAGGTCGTGGCCGATCCCGATTCTCCCGCCTTCAAGATGGCCGAGAAGCTCCGCTCGGAATGGGTCGTGCGGATCGACGGCAACGTCCGCAGGCGCCCCGACGGTACCGACAACTCGGATCTGGCGACCGGCGAGATCGAGGTCTATGCGACCGAAATCGAGGTGCTCTCGGAAGCGAAGGAACTGCCCGTCCCGGTTTTCGGCGAGCCGGATTATCCGGAAGATTTGCGCCTGCAGTACCGCTTCCTGGACCTGCGCCGCGAGACGCTGCACGGCATCATCATGAAGCGCCTCGAGATTACGAAAGCGATGCGCCGCCATATGCACGACGCGGGCTTCAACGAGTTCCCGACGCCGATCCTGACGGCGTCCTCGCCCGAAGGCGCGCGGGATTTCCTCGTGCCCTCGCGCATCCATCCAGGCAAGTTCTACGCTCTGCCGCAGGCCCCCCAGCAGTATAAGCAGCTGCTGATGGTCTCCGGCTTCGACCGCTATTTCCAGATCGCGCCCTGCTTCCGCGACGAGGACCCGCGCGCCGACCGCCTGCCGGGAGAATTCTACCAGCTCGACGTGGAAATGAGCTTCGTCGAGCAGGAAGACATCTTCCAGACGATGGAGCCGATCCTCACCCGCATCTTCGAAGAGCATGCAGACGGTAAGCCGGTGACCAACGGCTGGCCGCGCATCCCCTACGACGAGGCGATCGCCAAGTACGGATCCGACAAGCCCGACCTGCGCAACCCGATCGAAATGCAGGACGTCACCGAGCACTTCCGTGGCAGCGGGTTCAAGGTCTTCGCCGGCATGATCGAGAAGGACCCCAAGGTCCGCGTCTGGGCGATCCCCGCGCCGACTGGTGGATCGCGAGCATTCTGCGACCGCATGAACTCCTGGGCGCAGGGCGAAGGCCAGCCCGGCCTTGGCTACATCTTCTGGCGCGAGGAGGAGGGTGCCGCCGGCGCCGGTCCCGTCGCCAAGAACATCGGCGCAGAGCGTGCGGCCGCCATTCAGGCTCAGCTCGGCCTCAAGACGGGCGATGCTGTCTTCTTCACCGCCGGCAACCCCGCGAACTTCTACAAGTTTGCAGGCGCTGCCCGTGATCGCGTCGGCCATGAACTGAAGCTCGTCGACGAGAACCGGTTCGCGCTCGCCTGGATCATCGACTTCCCGTTCTATGAGTGGAGCGAGGAAGACAAGAAGATCGACTTCTCGCACAACCCGTTTTCGATGCCGAAGGGCGGCCACGCCGCGCTCGAAGCCGCCGAGAAGGAAGGCAAAGATGCCCTCCTGGCTCTCAAGGCCAATCAGTATGACATCGTCTGCAACGGCTACGAGATCGCGTCTGGCTCGGTGCGTAACCACCTGCCGGAGACGATGGTCAAGGCGTTCGAGATCACCGGCCTGTCGCGCGCCGACGTGGAAGCCCGCTTCGGCGGCCTCTATCGCGCCTTCCAGTACGGCGCGCCGCCCCATGGCGGTATGGCGGCGGGCATCGAACGCGTCGTGATGCTGCTCACCGGCTGCAAGACCGTGCGCGAAGTGGCGCTCTTCCCCATGAACCAGCAGGCGGCCGACCTGCTCATGAACGCCCCGTCGGAAGCAAGCCCCAAGCAGCTGCGCGAACTGTCGATCCGCGTCGTCGCCCCCGACAAAGAAGTAGAGATTGTCCGAAAACGAAAGCGCCCGCCAGTTTGCAACTGGCGGGCGCAGACGTTCGATACGTCGTGAGACTTAGTTCGTGGCGGTCGCCGGCTTCGGCGGCAGTTCCACGCCGACCATGACGACCTTGCCGTCCTTCATCGCCGTGCCCGTCCAGCGGCCGTCTTCGCCGCGCGTCAGATCGGACACCTGCGTGTAGCCACGGCCGATGAGGATCTTGCGTGCTGTGTCGGCGTTCGCGGCGTAGTTGAGGCCGGACGTGAACTGCGCCGGGTCGGCGTCAGCAGACGTGGCGGGCGCGTCGCCGGCAACAGCAGCCATCGAGAGGCCTGAGCAAAGGGCGGCGGCGAGTGCGAATGTGCGGATCATGGAAGTCTCCTCGTTGATGCGTTCCTCGGTGCGGGGCTCGTTTCTGTCCCCGCGTTGGAGAAGCCGGTGTCCGGCTCCGATCCATGAGTGGCATCTAGGGGCTCTTCCGGTTCACTGCCACTCACGTTGGCGTTGGCAGATGACGTGCGATTGTGAGCCGGCGTGAGGGAAGCAGTCCCGGCGCACCAACATGAAGGAACGGAAAGGTCGAATAGGCGAGAATGGGCCGTTTTCTGCAATAAATGGGCGCTTCTTAGCTCACGTAACAGTGAGTGATCCGGGCCAGACAGGCGCTTATCGGAACATGACGATTTGGTTAGGTGGTTAGTTCAGGCGGAAGTTGATGGCGAAGCGGAATGTGTCGCCCGTGTTCTCGAATGTCGATGATGTCAGGGAGTTGCCGTTCATTCCGTTGGTGACCGTTTCGTCGCCGAGATCGAAATGCAGGAATTCGCCCCGGAACGAGATCACGCCGAGGCCGATCTCGAAGCCACCGCCGCCGGTCCAGCCGACCTGCGTCCCCGACTGCCGAGCCGTTCCGTAGCCGTCCACGCCCACGCCGTACTGCACGTCGGCCACGGCAACGCCGCCGGTCACGAAAATCGAGGACGTTGCCGAATGCGATGCCGGCAGTCGCACGCGTGGTCCCGAACCAGCGCATGGATTGGCTCGACCGTCGTACATTGCCGAACTCAGAATTCGATGAGGTGAATGTTTCCGTGTCCGTCCCCGACATGCGCGTCACGTCGAGGTCGATGCCGATCACGAGAATGCCGAACTGCACGTGCCGCCGGCCTGCACGCCTGCCCCACCATTCACGCCGGAGAAGTCCAGGCTGCCTTCACGTAGATAGAGCTGAGAACGAATTGCTGTCGCCCAAGTCGAACTCATATAGTAACGACTGGGATCATCCGGCAGGAAGCATCGCTCGTGCTCGTGTTCCGCGTGCCGCCGCCATGCACGCCGATGTAAATTCCGGTCCACGAGAACGGCGGCGGGGTTGGCGGAACCGGCGGCGGGCGTTGTCGGGAAGATCAGGCAACTGCGTCGGCGGCGGCGTGTAGTCGGCGCGCTGCACGGGGCTGCGCGGCTGGCTGCATGTATTGGCCTCGACATTGGCCGCCGTATTGTAAACGACTGGGTCAATGGTCGGCGGATTGATCACGAACGGAAACGCGATCGCAAACGTGATCTGCTGTTCGGTCCGTTGGCCCCATCCCTGAGGCCGCCCCACACCACCCTGCGGCGAGACGCGAATGACGTTGCAGACATTCTGCAGAACCTGGCAGGTCGAGCGGTCGCTGCCGTCGCCCTGGCAGACTTCGATCGAACCCTGATGTAGCAGCAGATATTCTGCGCCGGACCCGTCGATGAAGACATCGAACACGGTGCCGCGAACCGAGATGGCCGCGTTCGGCGTCCGGATCTTGTAATCTTTCTTCGGCGCATTGCCGGTGACGAAGCGGAAGGCGCCCTTCACCAGTGAGACGGCGACGTCGCCTTGCGATTTGCTGGGATCGTAGACGAAGCGGTCGAGCCTCAGCCGCGCGCCGGGTCCGAGGGCCAGCTTCGTGTTGTCGTCGAGTTTCAACTCGCCAAGCGAGTCCGCACGCACTTCGACGGTTTCATTCTGGTTGACGCCATCGCCAGTGACCAGCGCGCGGGCATCCGCGGTCACGTCCTTGACGATCCGGACAGCGGTCCCAATCCGGGGTTCGGCGGTCGCGGCTGTTTGGGTGGCAAGGAGGCCGGCGAGCGCCACCACGGTGAACCAGAAAACCTTCGCCATCCGGCCGATCACCTTTTTCGCAATCTGCTGCGGGCGCCCCAACCGGGCAAAGGTCGATAATCTATACTGCGTATCGAGTAATTCCCGTCCAGCGCAACGCCTAGCCCCCTCCATTGCCGACTATCTTGGCGAATGTGACTCAGAATCCTCACAATTGTGGATGGCTCAAGGTCCGTTTGACGGAACCCTCGGAGCACCATAAACCGGCCACGCTGGATCGTTCACGCATCGAGCGTGCTCCCACTGTGATGTCGAAGCAAAGGCCTGTGATGCAGCTCTCTGATCTCGCTGCCGATCTCGTGGCTATCCCTGCGCATGTCGCTGACCTGTGGATAACCGGTGTCACCGCAGACAGTCGCGTCGTGGCACCGGGTGACGTGTTCGTCGCAATTCCGGGCACGAAAGCCGACGGCGGCCGCTTCATCGCCGATGCCGAAGCCAAGGGAGCGGTAGCAGCCCTCGTCGCGCAGGCCGCAGACGTGCCCGCAGGACTGGCCATCCCGGTGCTGCGTGTTCCCGATCCGCGCCTTGCGCTCGCCGTGCTCGCCTCACGCATCTATGCGGGTCAACCGGCGACGGTCGTCGCCATCACGGGCACGAGCGGCAAGACATCGGTTGCAGAATTCACGCGCCAGATCTTCGCCGCCTGCGGTCGCCAAGCCGCTTCGCTTGGCACGATCGGTGTCGTTTCTCCCAAGTCCACCGTGTACGGCTCGCTGACGACACCTGATCCCGTCACGCTGCACAAGACGCTGGCCGCACTCGCAACCGAAGGCACGACGCATCTTGCCATGGAGGCGTCATCACACGGCCTCGACCAGCATCGCCTCGACGGCGTCCGCATCGAGGCCGCTGCCTTCACGAATCTCGGCCGCGACCACCTGGACTACCATCCGACCGTTGAAGACTATTTCGCCGCCAAGATGCGCTTGTTCGAAAACCTGCTGCCGCCCGACAAGCCGGCCGTCATCAATCGTGACGGTGCATACGCGGCCGAGGCAGAAGCGATCGCGCGCCGAACAGGCCGTCCGGTTCTGACCGTCGGGCGCAGCGGCGAAACGATCAAGCTTATCTCCGCCGAAGCCACCGGGTTTGCGCAGCGGCTCACTCTTCAAGCCGCGGGAAAAAAGGTAACAGTCGAACTCCCGCTTGTCGGCGGCTATCAGGTGGAGAACGCACTCGTCGCCGCCGGTCTTGCAATCGCGACGGGCGAAGACGCCGAGCGCGTTTTTGCGTCACTGTCCGGACTGAAAGGCGTCAAGGGCCGCCTTGAAATCATCGGCCGCAGAAATGGCGGCCTCGGCGTCGTCGACTATGCCCATAAGCCGGAAGCACTCGCCGCTGCGCTTGACGCCTGCCGGCCCTTCGCCACAGGCCGCCTCATATGCGTTTTTGGGTGTGGCGGTGACCGCGACCGTGGCAAGCGCCCGATCATGGGCCGCATCGCGGTCGAGAAATCCGATGTTGTGATCGTGACGGACGACAATCCACGAACGGAAGCGGCCGCCGCGATCCGCGCAGAGGTGCTGTCCGGTGCGAAAGGCGCCAAAGAGATCGGCGACCGGGCGGAAGCGATCCGCACGGCTGTCGCCATGATGCAGCCGGGTGACGTTGTGCTCGTCGCGGGCAAAGGCCATGAAACCGGCCAGATCGTCGGAGACACGGTGCTGCCGTTCTCGGACCACGATGTGCTGGCGGAGGCGCTGGGAGCCCCATGACGAAGCAGCCACTTTGGTCATTCGATGAACTCGTCAAGGCCGCAGGCGCTGCCGCCGACGGACATCCGAGCGCCGCCATCACCGGCTTTTCGATCGATACCCGCACGCTCGAGCCCGGCGATGTCTTCGTCGCACTGAAGGATCAGCGCGACGGCCATGATTTTGTCGCCTCAGCGTTTGCCAAGGGCGCAGTCGCGGCCATCGTATCCTTGGAGTATGTGCGAAAACACGACGACGGCGCGCTGATCCGCACGAGCGATCCGCTGCGTGCGCTGGAAAACGTCGGCCGCGCTGCCCGCGCACGGCTCGCCTCCGATGCCCGTGTCATCGCCGTCACCGGCAGCGTCGGCAAGACGACGACCAAGGAGATGCTCCGGCTGGCGTTCTCCGCGCTTGGGGCCACGCACGCTTCGGAGAAATCGTACAACAACCACTGGGGCGTCCCTCTGACACTCGCCCGAATGCCGGCGGATACCTCCTACGCAGTCTTTGAAATCGGCATGAACCACGCGGGCGAGATCACGCCGCTGACGGCAATGGTCCGTCCGCACATCGCAATCGTCACCACCGTTGAAAACGCGCACATCGAAAACTTCGCCAACGAGGAAGGCATCGCGGATGCGAAAGCCGAGATCTTCCTTGGTCTCGAACCTTCGGGCGCGGCGCTCATCAATCTCGACAACCGTCACGCGGCCCGTCTGCTGGCTGCCGCGCGGGCACGCAAGGTTCACGTGACCGGCGTCACCAAAGACCTCAGCGCTGCTGAAGCCATTGCCACGTTCGGGGCCGACGACGTGGTTGCATTGTCCGGCTGCCGCATGAGTGCGACCACCAGCGAGGGGGACGTGATCCGCGCAGGTAGCCGCGGCAAACTTCCTTTCCTGATCGGCACCGTCGGCATGCACATGGTGACGAATGCGCTGTTCGTGACGGCTGCCCTTGATGCGGCAGGAGCCGACCCAGTGAAGGGCCTTGCTGCACTTGCCGAATTCGCACCGCCGCCCGGCCGGGGTTCACGCACGCGCCTCACTATAGGGTCCGGCGAACTCCTTCTGATCGACGAGAGCTACAACGCCAACCCTGCGTCGATGCGCGCGGCTTTGGCCGTGCTGCCCGCGCTGCCGCGCAGCGACTATCCGCGCCGTATTGCCGTCCTCGGCGACATGCTTGAACTGGGGGCCGACGCACCCGCGATGCACGCCGACCTCTGGGATGCGATCGATTCCGCCGGTGTCGATCTCGTGTTCGCCGCTGGACCGCATATGGCGCGTCTTTACGAACGGGTCTCCGGCGCCCGTCGCGGGGGGTGGGCTCAAACCTCGGCCGAACTCGAGCCTGTTCTCATGGCCGCGCTCAAGCCGGGCGACGCGGTGATGGTCAAGGGCTCGAACGGATCAAAAATGGGATTGCTCGTGGCAGCCATGCTGTCCAAGTTCCATCGGACAGGTCCCCGGGAGTAGGGTAAGAATTCCGCCGCCGCTGGGTTGGGCGGCGTGGGGCGCACGGGGGAGACATGAAGCATGCTCTATGAGCTGGGGCAATTCAGCGACCAGATCGGTCTGCTCAACGTCTTCCGCTACATCACGTTTCGGACGGGCGGCGCGATCTTCACCGCGCTCCTCTTCGTGATGTTGTTCGGCCCCGCCATCATCGATTTGCTCCGCTTGAAGCAGGGCAAGGGCCAGCCGATTCGCGATGACGGTCCTCAAACGCACCTCGCCAAGCGGGGAACGCCCACCATGGGCGGCCTGATGATTTTGGCCAGCGTCACGTTCTCCACATTGATGTGGTCCGACTGGTCGAACCTCTACGTCTGGATCGTGCTCGGCGTCACGCTCGCCTATGGCGCCATCGGCTTCTACGACGACTATCTGAAGGTCACCAGGCAGCATGCCAGCGGCTTCGGCGGCAAGGCGCGGCTCGGACTAGAATTGATCGTCGCCGCCGCTGCCGCCTGGGGCATCATGCAGTTGTCGGCCCCCGCTCTTGCAGGACAACTGGCCGTGCCGTTCTTCAAGGACACGCTGATCTATCTCGGCCCCTTGTTTCTTCTCGCCGGTATGCTCGTCATCGCCGGTGCCGGAAATGCGGTGAACCTCACCGATGGCCTGGACGGCCTGGCCATCGTTCCGGTCATGATCGCGGCGGCCACGTTCGGCCTCATCGCCTATCTCGTCGGCTCGGAAAAGTTCGCAACCCACCTCCAGATCCACTATGTCGCCGGCACAGCCGAACTCGCCGTCATTTGCGGCGCACTGATCGGCGCTGGGCTAGGCTTCCTCTGGTTCAACGCGCCTCCAGCCATGATCTTCATGGGCGACACCGGTTCGTTGGCGCTCGGCGGGGCGTTGGGCGCGATCGCCGTCGCGACCAAGCATGAAATCGTGCTCGCCATCGTCGGCGGTCTCTTTGTTCTCGAAACGCTGTCGGTCGTGATTCAAGTCGTGTCGTTCAAAATGACGGGCAAGCGCGTTTTTCGAATGGCTCCGCTGCATCACCATTACGAGCAGAAGGGCTGGCAGGAGAGCACCGTGGTCGTGCGATTCTGGATCATCTCCGTCATCCTCGCCCTCGTTGGTCTCGCCACTCTGAAACTGCGCTGAGCGGACCGCCCCGATGATCCCGATCACCACCTTTTCCGGTCTCGACGTGGCGGTGTTCGGTCTTGGTGCATCGGGCAACGCAACCGCTCTCGCGCTGATTGCGGGCGGCGCACGGGTGGCAGCCTGGGATGACAGCGAAGCCGGGCGCGCAGGCGCAGACAAAGCGGGAATCCCGCTCGTCGATCTCTTCCGAGAGGACTGGGCGCGGTTTGCCGCCCTCGTTCTCGCGCCCGGCGTGCCCCTCACGCATCCCGAGCCGCACTGGACGGTGCAGAAGGCAGAAGCCGCCGGCGTCGAAGTGATCGGCGACATCGAACTCTTCTGCCGCGAACGCGCGAGCTTGTGTCCGGACGCGCCGTTTATCGCCATCACCGGCACCAACGGAAAATCGACCACCACGGCGCTCATCGCTCACATTCTCACGCAAGCCGGCCGCGACGTACAACTCGGCGGCAATATCGGTCGCCCCGTTCTCACCCTCGATCCTCTGACGCTCGACCGTGTCTACGTGGTCGAATGCTCATCCTTTCAGATTGATCTTGCACCCACGATCAGGCCGAGCGTGGGCGTGCTCTTGAACGTCACGCCCGATCACCTCGACCGCCACGGCACGATTGCAAATTACGCCGGCGTGAAGGAACGCCTTATTGCAGGCGCCGACAAAGCCACGGTCGTCATCGACGACGACTGGACCAGGGCCATTGCGGAGAAATACCGCTCGGCCGGCAAGGAGATCCTCTCCGCCTCCACACGCGATAAGGCCGATATCGTCTTCTCGGGTTCGACTGTCTTTTTTCGTGAGGAGCCGGTCGCAGATCTGGCCGGTGTCGCAGCACTGCGCGGCCGTCACAACGGCGAGAATGCCTGCGCGGCTTATGGCGCGCTCCGTCTTGCCGGCTTGCGGGACGACGAGATCGTGCCGCACATGCTGACGTATCCAGGGCTTGCGCACCGCTTGGAGCAGATCGGTCGCCTGGGCTCCACGCTCTTCATCAACGACAGCAAGGCGACGAACGCCGAGAGCACCGAAAAAGCGCTCGCCACGTGGCCGCGCGGTATCCACATCATCCTGGGTGGCAAGGCCAAGGATGGCGGCATCGACACCCTGCGTCCCTACTTCTCGCGCATCGCCAAAGCCTACCTCATCGGAGCCGCAACGGAATCGTTCGCAGCCACCCTCGGCGGTGAAGTCCCCTATGAGTCTTGCGAGACGATGGACGTGGCGGTCGCCAAGGCGACGCACGACGCGATCGCTTCCGGCGCAGAAGAAAGCGTCGTCCTCCTGTCTCCCGCCTGCGCGTCCTACGACCAGTACAGAAACTTCGAGGAGCGGGGTGAGCATTTCCGGCGGCTCGTGGCCGAGGAAATCGCGCGCCGCACTGGATCATGAGTTTCTCCCGTGAAGACCGCAGCCGGCTGGCAGGCTGGTGGTTCACCGTCGATCATGTGCTGCTGATCGCAATCTTCATTTTGATCGGCGCCGGCCTTGTTTTCTCGTTGGCCGCCAGCCCGTCGGTGGCCCTTAAGAAGGGCCTGCCGGCGTACTACTTCGTCGAGCGCCACGTCTTCTTCTCTGCGCTGGGCGCGTTGATCCTCGTCGTGCTTTCGTTCCTGACCACACGTGAGACGCGCCGCGTCGCGCTTGGTGTGCTGTTCGTCGCGATCGCCGGGCTTATCGTCGTCCACGTGACCGGCCGTGAGATCAACGGGGCCCGTCGCTGGCTGTCGATCGGCGGCCACTCGGTGCAACCGTCCGAATTCCTGAAGCCCGCGTTCGTTGTCATCTCGGCCTGGCTTTTGGCAGAAGCGCGAAAACGGCCGGAGATGCCGGGCCTGTGGTTCGCTATCGGTCTCTACGCACTCGTCGCATCGTTTCTGGTCATGCAACCCGATGTCGGACAAACGTTGCTCCTGAGCCTCGTATGGGGCGCGCTCTTTTTCGTCTCCGGCCAACCCCTAATCTATGCTGCTGCCATCGTTGCGCTGGGCCTCGCTGCCATCGTCGGCGCATACTTCACTTTTCCTCACGTCGAGGCGCGCATCGATCGCTTCCTCGATCCCGCCCCCGGCGACAACAGCCAGATCGACCGCGCCCTGCAATCCTTCGAGCAAGGCGGCTTTTTCGGCCGCGGACCCGGCGAAGGCACCATCAAAACGTCCTTGCCCGACGCTCATACGGACTTCATCTTCGCGGTTATCGCCGAGGAGTACGGCGCCGTCGCCTGCCTCGCCATCGTTATGCTGTTCGCATTTATCGTGCTCCGCGCTCTCTACCGGGCCGGCCAGGAACCCGACCTGTCGGTGAAGTTGGGCATCATTGGCCTCGCCCTGGTGTTCGGCCTCCAAGCGCTCTTCAACATGGGCGTCAACGTCGGCCTCCTCCCCGCAAAGGGCATCACGCTGCCCTACCTGTCGGCCGGCGGCTCCTCGACGCTCGCTATCTCAGTGACGCTGGGAATGCTGCTGGCCCTCACGCGTCGCCGCGTCGCTTGAAAGCACGGTGTAACCGGACGACAACCGGACCAGAAACGGCCGCGTTTGGCTGACAAGAGCATCCGGTTGGGGAGAAAAGCCAGATCATGGACCGGAATCGAACCGTCATGTTGGCCGCCGGGGGCACCGGAGGACACCTGTTCCCGGCGTTCGCGCTGGCCGAGGAATTGGGTCGCCGCGGCTACACGGTTGATCTTGTGACGGATATGCGCGGGGACCGCTACGGCACGGGCTTTCCTGCGCGGGCTGTGCATCAGGTACCGTCTGCGACGCTCGCCTCCAAATCACCCGTCGCGGTTGCAAAGACAGGCTTGGCGCTCGCCAAAGGCATCGTAGCCGCCCGAAAGCTGATGAAGAACGTGCGCCCCCTCGTGGTGGTGGGGTTTGGCGGCTATCCCACGTTCCCGCCGCTTCTCGCCGCCCGCCAACTCGGCATTCCGACCATGTTGCACGAGCAGAACGCCGTGCTTGGCCGCGCCAACAAGATGCTGGCGCGCCGCGTCAATGCCATTGCCACCTCGTTCGAGACGACGAAGTTTCTTGAGGGCCCGCTGCTGCCAAAGCCCGGTTCACCGGCAATCCGGTCCGCGGTATCGTCCTCGAAGCGGCTGCGATGGGTTATCCGCCGTTGGAGCCGAACGGCCCCTTCAATGTTCTGGTCTTCGGCGGCAGTCAGGGCGCCCGCTACTTTTCCGACGCCGTCCCGCCGGCACTCGCACGTCTGCCTTCCGCCCTGAAATCGCGATTAAACGTCGTTCAGCAAGCCCGCGAGGAAGACGTCGTTCGCGTGCAGGCCGCCTACGTCGAGGCCGGTATAGCCGCCGAAATAGCGCCCTTCTTCAAGGATCTGCCCGCCCGAATGGCGGCAAGCCATCTCGTTGTCGGCCGGGCCGGCGCGTCGTCCGTCGCAGAGTTAACCGTGATCGGCCGCCCTTCGATTTTGGTGCCGTTGCCTCATTCCCTCGACAACGATCAGTTGCAAAATGCAACCCGGCTTGCCGAATCGGGCGGCGCTTGGTGTATCGAACAAAAGACACTGAGCCCGGAAAGGCTTGCCGACGAGATCGCGCGGCTCATGGAGAGTGGCGCTGCGCTCCGCGAAGCAGCAGAGTGTGCAAGGAAGCAGGGCCGTCCGGACGCCGTTGTTCGGCTGGCCTCCCTTGTGGAAGAGCTTGCGGGGTCCGCCACGGCCGCCGCGCCGACATCCGCCAGGGCATCCTGATGCCCTGATCGAGGGTATGCAACGCTTGACGGGACGATAGACAACACGATGCAGATACCCCGCGACGCAGGCACGTTCCACATCATCGGCATTGGCGGCATCGGCATGAGCGCCATCGCCGAGATCCTGCTTGCGAAGGGATTTGCCGTCCAGGGCAGCGATCAGAAGGAAAGCGCCAACGTCCGCCGCTTGCGCGCCAAAGGCGTGCGGGTTTTCATTGGTCATGACGCCGTGAACCTGATCGGCGCCAAGAACGTCATCATCTCCACCGCCGTGAAGTCCGGCAATCCGGAGCTTGAGGCGGCGCGGAGCAAGGGCCTCACCATCATCCGCCGGGCTGAAGCACTGGCTGAACTGATGCGCCTCTATTCCACGATCTCCGTCACTGGCACCCACGGCAAAACCACGACGACATCGCTCGTCTCCACCATTTTCGAGAAGGCCGGCACTGATCCTACGGTGATCACGGGCGGCATCATCAACGCGTGGGGCTCGAACGCGCGCCTCGGCAAGGGCCAGTGGATGATCGTCGAGGCGGACGAGAGCGACGGCACGTTCGTGCGCCTCCCGACCGAAATTGGCATCGTCACCAACATCGATCCAGAGCACCTCGACTACTTCAAGTCGGTCGAAAACATGCACGCGGAATACGCCGCATTCTATCGCAACATCCCCTTTTATGGCCTCGCCGTCACCTGCATCGATCACCCGGTCGTGCGTGAGATGGTCGAGCGCCTCGATCTGCGTCGTGATGGCCGCCGCCTGCTGACCTATGGCGTCTCGGAAGGCGCTGATTTGCAGCTCATCGGGTCGCACCAGGACGGCTTCACGACGATTTTCGACGCACAGCTGTCAGCGCGCGTGAAGGGTGGCGCCCGCACCATCTCCGGCTGGCAAGTCCCCGTTCCCGGCCACCACAACGCGCTGAACGCACTCGCAGCCATTGCCGTCGCCGCGGAAGCCGGCATTGCCGACGATGTCATTCGTGCCGGCCTCGCTGAGTTCTCCGGCGTCAAGCGCCGCTTCCAGCCGACGGGCCAGTGGAACGGCATCCAGATCTATGACGACTACGGCCACCATCCGATCGAAATCGCCGCCGTCCTCCAGGCCGCCCGTGCAGGGTCGAAGGGGCGCGTGATCGCCGTCTGCGAACCCCACCGGTACACGCGCGTGCGCGACCTCTTCGGCGAGTTCTCCGCCTGCTTCAGCGAGGCCGACAGCGTCATCGTAGCGCCGCTCTACTCCGCCGGCGAAACGCCGATCGACGGCATCGACCAGCACACGCTAGCCGAAGGCATCCGTGCAACTGGCCACCGCGCCGTCACGTCAGTCGATCACCCCGCCGACATCGTTCCGCTGCTGCGCCGCTATGGCCGCCCCGGCGACATGGTCGTCTGCCTCGGTGCCGGCACCTCCACCGAATGGGCGGCCAGTCTTCCGCAGTGGCTCTCCGCCCAGGCCGCCGAATAAGCGCGCTCCGCAAGGCCATATCCAATGAGCTTTCCCGATATCACCGGCGATCTGAAGTCCCGCATGCCGGAGCTGCGCGGCCGCCTCACCGCCAACGCACCGCTCTCGGAGATCACATGGTTCCGCGTCGGTGGGCCGGCACAAGTGCTCTTCGCTCCAGCCGATGAAGCTGATCTCGCCTACTTCCTGAAAAACATCGGCAACGATGTGCCCGTTTTCGTCGTCGGCCTCGGCTCGAATCTGCTTGTCCGCGACGGCGGCGTGCCGGGCGTGGTCATCCGGCTAGGCCGTGGCTTCAACGAGATCACGACGGACGGCACCCGCCTAACCGCCGGCACAGCCGTTCCCGACGTGAAAGTCGCACGCGCCGCGGCTGAAGCCGGCATCGCTGGCCTGTCGTTCTACCGCGGGATTCCCGGCTCCATCGGCGGTGCCTTGCGCATGAACGCCGGGGCGCACGGCACCGAAACCAAGGACGTGCTGGTCAGCGCCCGCGCGGTCGATCGCAACGGTAACATCCACGTCCTCTCGCTCGCCGACATGAAGTTCACGTATCGCCATTGCGGCATCCCTGACGATTGGATCTTCACGCAAGCGACCTACGAAGGAAAACCCGGCGACCCCGACGAGATCCAAAAAGAGATGGATGAGGTCGCCGACTATCGCGAGAAAAACCAGCCCGTTCGCGAACGCACCGGCGGCTCCACGTTCAAGAACCCGCCTGGCAACAGTGCTTGGAAACTTGTCGATGGCGCAGGCTGCCGTGGCCTCCGTGTCGGCGGCGCGAAGGTGTCCGAAATGCACTGCAACTTCCTCATCAACGACCAGAAAGCGTCAGGCGAGGATGTCGAAACCCTGGGCGAAACGGTTCGAGCCCGCGTGAAGGCCACATCCGGCGTGGCCCTTGAATGGGAGATTATCCGCCTCGGTCAACCCAAGGACGGCCGCCCGACGGGTGAAGCGCTAGCCCTGCAAGAGAACGCATCATGACATTGGGCACCGCGCCTGCGCGCACGCGCGAACACGTCGCCGTCCTGATGGGCGGTTGGTCGGCGGAGCGCCCCGTGAGCCTGCGATCGGGCGCCGCCGTCGCCGACGCGCTGGAAGGCGAGGGCTATCGTGTCACGCGCGTGGATGTCGATCGCAACATCTCCGCGACGCTATCCGCCCTGAAGCCCGACGTTGCCTTCAACGCACTGCACGGCCGCTTTGGCGAAGACGGCTGCATCCAAGGCATCCTCGAATGCCTCGAGATCCCCTACACCCACTCGGGCGTGCTCGCGTCTGCGCTTGCCATGCACAAGGAGCGCGCCAAGGCGGTCATGAAACCGGCCGGCGTGCCGGTCGCTGAGGCGCGTATTCTCACCCGCGCCGAGGCCGCCAGCGTCCACGCGCTCCCGCCCCCTTACGTCGTCAAACCGGTCGACGAAGGCTCCAGCGTCGGCGTCTTGATTATCCGCCCCGGCAACAACGAATGGTCCGCTGCAATCCTCTCCGGCGGCAAGCCGGACGATATCGTGATGATTGAGCGCTACATCGCCGGCCGTGAACTCACCTGCGCCGTCATCGGCGGCTTCGTCACCGACGTCATCGAGATCAAACCGAAAGACGGCCTCGTCTTCTACGACTTTGAAGCCAAATACGCTCCCGGCGGCTCCATCCACGAGCTTCCGGCCAAAGTTTTACCGGATGTTTACCAGTTAGTCCGGAAATACACCGGAGCGGCGCATACCGCGCTGGGTTGCCGGGGCGTCTCGCGCGCCGACTTCCGATACGACGACACGCCGGGTGGTTCGGGCGAACTCATTTGCCTCGAAGTCAACACCCAGCCGGGCATGACGGGCACGTCGCTGGTTCCGGAACTGGCTGGTCATGCCGGCTGGAGCTTCGGAGAACTCGTCAGATGGATCACCGAGGACGCGAGTTGCCAGAGGTAGGGGCCGAGCTGAACCGAACGTGGCTGGCGCAGAACGCGCAGAGCCCTCAAACCTCCACGCCCCGCCGCCCCTCATCGACCTTCCATTTCGGCCACGCCTACGATCCAAACCGGCCGCAGCCGGCAGCACGATCCGCCTCGCGCGAAAAACGTCGCGCGCCAATCCGGCTGCTCGTCGGCCTCACATGCGTTGCTTTATCGGCCGCAGGAGCGTTTGCCGCCCATACCTCGGGCACCCTCGATCGAGATCGGCTGGCGACTTGGCTGGGCTTCGGCATCGAACAGGTTTCCCTCACCGGTCATCGCTTCACGCCGGACGCCGATCTGTTCGACGCGCTCGATCTGAAATCTGCCCGTTCGCTGGCAAGCTTCGATGCGCCGGTCATTCGCAAGCGTTTCGAGCGGCTGCCGTGGGTGCAATCGGTGGACATATCCCGCGTCTGGCCGGGACAACTCGCGATCCGGGTGGCGGAGCGCAAGCCGTTCGCCATCTGGGAACGCGGAGAGAGCGCCGAACTCATCGACGTGACGGGCCGCCAACTCGGCCCCGTGAGGGCCGACGCCATTCTCGATCTGCCGCGCATTGCAGGTGACGGGGCCAACGAGACGGCCGCGCAGCTCCTGACAGCACTCGATCGATATCCTGCGCTGAAGTCGAAGGTGGTCCGCGCGCGCCGGCTGGGCGATCGCCGCTGGACGCTCGATCTTACAAGCGGTGGCCAGATCCATCTGCCGTCCGATGGTGAAGTCTCCGCGCTCGCCCGTTTGGCGAACGAACCTCAACTGGCAGCACACCTCGACACCCGTGCACAGATCATCGACCTGCGCTCGCAGTCGAAGATCGCCATCCGCGCGCCCGCGGTCGCGCCCGACAGGGGAGGGTAAAGCGAGCATGAGCGCTGCAACGCTTCGCCCCGCCCGATCCGGCCGCTTCGCCGCTGTCCTTGACGCCGGCAGCTTCAAGACGGTCTGCCTGATCGCGACCCTCGACTCCGAGGGCCGCCCGGCACGGATTGCAGGCGTCGGGCTGGCCCCGTCTCTGGGGATCAAATCCGGAGTTGTCGTCGATCTTGCCGCTGCCGAGGGCGCCATCCGTTTTGCCATTGCTCAAGCCGAAAACATGGCTGGCATTCGGCTGGAGCGGATCGACCTCCTCCTCAATGGGGGCCCGCTAGCATCCCGCACGTTCGCCGCGGCAGCGCCGGTCGAAAATGGAATTGTCACGCAGCAAACGGTCGACCGCGTCGCCGCCGCCGGAAGGGCCCATGCCACCAAGGACGGCCGGCAGATCCTACAACTCGATACCTGGGGCTATTCCCTCGATGGCAGTCCCCTGGTCGCTGATCCAGTTGGAACCAGGGCCGACCGCATCGCAGCCCATCACTTCGTCGTCACGGCCGATGCACAACCCGTGGTCAACCTCACCCGAACGATCGGGCGCTGCTACCTCGCCGCGCATCGGCTGGTGCCGGGACCGATCGCCAGCGCTCTGGCCGTCACCAGCGAAGACGAGCGCCGGCATGGCATCGTCACCATCGATATCGGGGCCGCGGTCACAGGCGTCGCCATGTTCCAGGACGGCCGCGCGATCTTTGCCCGCACCCTGCCCATCGGCGGCGGACATGTCACACTGGATATTGTGCATGCGTTGCGCACGCCACTTGAAGAAGCCGAGCGAATCAAAACGCTTTATGGCACAGTGTTGAAAGCGCAGTCGGATCAGCACGATGTCTTCACCTACGCCATAACCGGCGTCGGCGAGGGGCTTGAGCAGAGATCGACCAAGGCTGATCTGGCCCGGATCATCCAGTCGCGCATGGCCCAACTGCTACACCTCGTTCGCGATCAATTGGCGAGCGCCGGGCTTCTCGATGAAACGGCCGCGCGGATTGTTCTCTGCGGTGGCGGCAGCGAGATTTCCGGACTGCAATCCTTCGCAGAAGGCGTGTTCAGGCGGCCCGTACGCGAGGGTAGGCCCCAGACCATTTCGGGCCTGCCTCCCCTTTATGCATCGGCGGCGTTCGCCGGTGCCGTTGGTGTGTTGCGTGCCGTCGCTGAAAGCGCGGCCGACGATCTGCCGGGAGCCCTGGGCCTAGATGCGCCCGGCGGCTACATGAGCCGGGTCGGGCAGTGGCTGAAGGACGGGTTCTAGAGAAGGCAAGTACGGCCGGGGAAGATAACCCGCCCCCGCACGTTCCTTCTTTTCAGTCTGAGGGCCAAATGAGCGCAAACTTGCCGCCGAACATCATGGACCTGAAGCCCCGCATCACCGTCATCGGTGTCGGAGGTGCAGGCTGCAACGCGATCAACAACATGATCGACGCCAACTTGGAAGGCGTCGACTTCGTTGTGGCCAACACGGACGCGCAGTCTCTCGTGGCGTCCCATGCGCCGCACAAGATTCAGCTGGGAGCCAAGCTCACGGAAGGCCTGGGCGCCGGGTCGCGTCCCGACATCGGCGAGGCCGCAGCCATCGAAACACTCGATGAAATCCGCGAGCTCGTCGCCGGATCTCACATGGTCTTTGTTGCCGCCGGCATGGGCGGTGGCACCGGCACCGGGGCCGCCGCCGTTATCGCCCGTGCCGCCAAAGAACAGAATATTCTCACCGTCGCCGTCGTCACGAAGCCCTTCCAGTTCGAGGGCTCGCGTCGCATGCGCATCGCGGAAGCCGGCATTGCCGAACTGAAAACGCATGTCGACACGCTGATCGTCATTCCCAACCAGAACCTGTTCCGGATCGCAAGCGAACGCACGACCTTTGCCGAAGCCTTCGTCCTGGCCGACCAGGTGCTCTATTCCGGCGTCGCTTGCATCGTCGACCTCATCGTCAAGGAAGGCCTGATCAATCTCGATTTCGCCGATGTGCGCACCGTGATGAGTGGCATGGGCAGCGCCATGATGGGAACGGGCGAAGGGTCCGGTGATGGCCGCGCCGTCCGCGCCGCCGAAGAGGCGATCACCAACCCGCTGCTCGACGATGTATCGCTCTCCGGCGCGAAGGGCCTGCTGCTCTCGATCACGGGCGGCGCCGATCTCACGCTGTATGAAGTCGACGAGGCGGCCACCCGCGTCCGCCAGGAAGTGGACCCGGAAGCCAACATCATCGTCGGCGCCACCTTCGATCCCACGCTTGGCGATCGGGTTCGTGTGTCGATCGTTGCATCGGGAATGGATCGCTCAGCCGTGCCCGCGCAGATGACGCCGCGGCCGGCAATGGCGATGCCGGCCACCCCGCCCGCTCCGCAAATCGTCCCGTCGACACAGGCCGCAGCAGCAACTATCGCCGAGGCCCTCCACAGGTCGAGCGCGTTCGAGGAACTGTTGCGCGCGCCGCCGGCACAGGTCCCGTCAACGCAGCAAGCGGCACCAGGGCCGAGCTGGCACAACTCTGACGACATCGAGATTACCGATTTGCCTCCGGCTTCAGTTGCCGGGGGCTTCGCACCGCCTATGGACTACACACCTGATTCCCGACCGGCGGCACCTCAGGACGACTTTGCGCCGGCGCCGCCCGCTCAGATCCGGCGATCACCCCGCCGCATGCCCGACCTGGATGAATTCCCAGCTGTCGGCCAGCGCGACTATCACGCTAAAATGCAGCGCGACGCGGCACGCCCGCCGAGCTATGGTTCTTCACCGGCCCGAGCGGAGGCTGAGCCAAGGAAACGCGGCTTCTTCGAGCGACTCACTGGACGCGGAAAGCAGGAAAGTGATTCGCATCCTTCGCACCGGGAACATCCGGCAACGGCGCAGCAGAATATGCCGGCTGCCGAACGTTCCTACGCCGTAGGAGTCGAACCGCCGAGCCGACGTGCAGGCTGGTCAAACGATGAGCAGCAACGGCAAGAAAAGCCTGAATTACCGGTGTTTTTCACCAAGTCCCGGCGCTGAGCACCGACTGAAAAATCATCTGCAAATTTCCTTCATACGTAAGTCTTTCCAATTGGTAACAGAACGTAAGAAAGCGTGATTTGTGACACCCGGAGGCGACAGCTATCGTCACTGAGGATGTGATTTTGATCCGCCCCGCCTCAGGGGTCTCGTCAAGCGCCAAGCAGAAGCGCAGCCGGGACAGGGAGTAGGTGGGACGAGGAGAGATCCGGGGGGGCAGACACCGGCTTTAGCAAGCGGGTTGGCTGCCTGGGATATGCGAGGGACGGCGCAGCATGTCGAATTGATTTATCGGCGCTCGACAAACCACGATCGCCCGCGAGATCGAACTCAGGGGCACAGGAGTACATAGTGGGGCACCTGTATCCGTTACGCTCCATCCTGCTGAGGTCGATACGGGACTACTCTTTGTAGTCACAAAACGTGGTCGCACCATCGCCGAAATTCCGGCACACGTTTCCAACGTCAAAAACCTGACCCTGTGCACCGTCATCGGTGACGAATCGGGTGTCACGGTCTCCACAGTCGAACATCTGCTGGCTGCATTGCGCGGGCTCGCTGTCGACAACTGCATCATCGAAATCGACAGCAAAGAAGTCCCCATCATGGACGGCAGTTCGGTGCCGTTCGTAGAAGCCATCGACGAAGCTGGCCTGCGTGAACTCAACGCGCCCCGCCGCTTCATCAAAGTCCTCAAGCCGATCCGGGTAGAAGAAGGCGGCTGCTGGGGTGAGATCGCCCCGCATTCCGGGTTCCACCTGGATGTCGAAATCGACTTCGACACGCCGCTCATCGGCCGCCAGCGTCTCGCATTCGAGATGAGCCCCGGCATCTTCCGCAATGAACTGTCCCGCGCCCGCACCTTCGGCTTCATGTCCGATGTCGAGCGCCTCTGGAAGGCCGGGCTCGCACTCGGCGCCAATCTCACCAACACTGTCGCCATCGGCGATGATCGCATCATGAACCGCGAAGGTCTCCGCGATCCGCTGGAGTTCGTGCGTCACAAGATGCTGGATGCCGTCGGCGACCTGAGCCTTTCCGGTCTGCCTCTCCTCGGAGCTTACCGGTCCGTTCGCGGTGGCCACCGTTTGAACTCACTGGTCCTCAAAGCCCTGCTCGAAGACAAGTCGGCCTGGACCATCGTGCAGT
Organism: uncultured Alphaproteobacteria bacterium; assembly: GCA_963778225.1. Taxonomy (GTDB): domain Bacteria; phylum Pseudomonadota; class Alphaproteobacteria; order Rhizobiales; family Hyphomicrobiaceae; genus JAGVSR01. The sequence goes on along the minus strand of CAVZTR010000012.1, from coordinate 338,143 downwards.
CGCCCCGCGTCCGCGAACTCTCGCCGCGCATTTTCGACCTGCCGCAGGCGTTCGCCGTCGGCGAATAAGCGACAAGAAAATGCAAAAATTCGAGGGGCTTGCAGCGTCGGCTTGCAGGCCCCTCAGCTTGTCTGGCCCCACAAGAAACATAATCTGAGGCCACGATCTCGTGTGGGCTGGATGCGTTCAGCGGTTCTGCGGCGGAACCTCGTGTGCTATCTGGAAAAGCAACGCGGTCGCGGATTCGGGTGCGCGGCGCCCCGCTTGCAGGGCGAGGGCGGGCGAGAGCACGGATAAAGAATGCAGAAGAGCACACGCTTCCGATTGCTAGCTGGTCTGGTCTTTGGCTTCGCTGCCGCATTCCTCGGCGGCTGCGCGTCGTCAATCGACGCAACAAGTGCGATCAACTCCGATCCGCCCGATAAAATGTATTCCCAAGCCGATGCGATGATGACGGCCGGCAAGTTCGAGGCGGCCGCCTCGAAGTTCGAGGAACTCGATCGCTCACACCCGTATTCGCCGGAAGCCCGGCGCGCGATGGTCCTCGCCGCGTACGCCTACTACAAGGCCGGAAAATTCCCTGAAGCCATCGCGTCCGCCGAACGTTACACGGTCATGCACCCCGGCACCAAGGATGCCCCGTTCGCGCATCACATCATCGGTTCGGCCTACTTCGACGACATGAAGGGCGCCAACCGCGACCAGGGAGCGACGCGCAAGGCGCTTGAGCAGTTCAAGATCCTGAAGACGCGATATCCCGACAGCAACTACGCCGAAATGGCGGACAATCGGATCCGCATCTGCGAGGACACGCTTGCAGCGCAGGAGATGGAAGTCGGCCGCTACTATCTCAAGCGGAAGAACTACATCGGCGCCATCAATCGCTTCAAGACAGTCGTGTCCGATTATCAGACCACCAACCACGTGGAAGAAGCGCTCGCCCGTCTCACCGAGTTGTACATGGCGCTCGGCGTCAAGGAAGAAGCCCAGACCGCGGCGGCCGTGCTCGGCTACAACTTCCCGCAATCGAAGTGGTACAAGGACAGCTACGCGCTGCTGCAGTCCGATGGCCTCGCCCCGCGCGAAGACTCAGGCTCCTGGATCTCGAAGGCCTGGAAGAGCGTTTCGCTCACCGGCAACTCCGGCTGATATGCTGCCTGACGCGCAGTGGGCGGTGTCCCCGCGCCGGGACCGAGCACCGTCATGACCAGTAGAAAAATCACTCCAAAAGCCGTCGAAGATCTGACGCTCGAAGACGCAGCGATCGAACTCGAACGGCTCGCGACCGAAATCGCTCATCACGACCGGCTCTATTATCAGTCAGACGCGCCGGAAATTTCCGATGCTGAATATGACGATTTGCGCCGCCGCAACGACGCTATCGAATCGCGCTTTCCCGAACTGATCCGCGACGACAGCCCATCGCGGCGCGTCGGCGCTGCAGCAGTCGGAGCCTTCGGCAAGATCCGCCACCGCGTTCCGATGCTCTCGCTCGGCAATGCCTTCGCCGACGAAGACGTGATTGATTTCGCCGCTCGCGTGCACCGCTTCCTGGGATTGAGCGAAAGCGATCCCGTCGCCTTCACCGCCGAACCCAAGATCGATGGTCTTTCGATTTCCATTCGCTACGAGAACGGCAAGCTGGTCGAGGCGGCAACGCGTGGCGACGGCGCTGAAGGCGAGCGCGTAACGGATAACGTCCGCACGATCAAGGACATCCCGCACAAGCTGCATGGCAAGGATGTTCCCGCCATCGCCGAGATCCGTGGCGAGATCTACATGAGCCACGCCGACTTCAAAGCGCTGAATGACGCGCAAGCAGCAGCCGGCGGAAAGATCTTCGCCAACCCGCGCAATGCCGCCGCCGGATCTCTGCGCCAGCTCGATCCGACCATCACCGCCGCCCGTCCGCTGCGCTTTTTCGCTTACGCGTGGGGCGAGATATCGGCATTCACCGCCGACACGCAGCACGGCATGATCGCTGCCATGCATCGCTGGGGACTGCCGGTCAATCCTCTGACGCGCCGCTGCGTGACCACGGACGACCTGCTCGCGTTCTACCGCGACATGGGCGAGAAGCGCGCCACCCTCGGCTACGATATCGATGGCGTCGTCTATAAGGTCGATCGGCTCGACCTTCGCGACCGTCTCGGATTTGTCTCCCGCTCGCCGCGCTGGGCCATCGCCCATAAGTTCCCGGCCGAACAAGCAACCACGATCCTCCGCGCCATCGAAATTCAGGTCGGCCGCACCGGCTCGCTGACCCCCGTTGCCAAGCTCGAACCCGTCACCGTGGGCGGCGTGGTGGTCTCCAACGCCACGCTGCACAACGAGGATGAGATCGCCCGCAAGGATATCCGCGTCGGCGATACGGTTGTGGTTCAGCGCGCGGGAGATGTCATTCCGCAGGTCGTGTCGGTCCTCCTCGACAAGCGGCCGGCAAACGCCAAGCCGTTCCACATGCCGCATGCCTGCCCCGTGTGCGGCAGCCATGCCGTGCGCGAGGCGGATGATGCAGAAGGCGATCGCGGCTCCCAATCACAAGGGGTCGTCCGCCGTTGCACGGGAGGGCTGATCTGCCCGGCACAGGCCAAGGAACGCTTGAAGCACTTCGTCTCCCGCCTGGCGTTCGACATCGAAGGTCTGGGCGAGGAAAAGATCGAACTGTTCTTTGACGAAGGCCTCCTGCGCACGCCCGCCGACATCTTCACGCTGCAAGCGCGCGATTCCAAAAGCAACGCGCCGCTCAAGACACGCAAGGGGTTCGGCGCCAAGTCCGTCGATAAGCTGTTCGCGGCGATCGATGCGCGCCGCAAGATCGGACTGGAACGCTTTCTCTACGCGCTCGGCATTCGCTACATCGGCGAGCAGACTGCGAAGGATCTCGCCAGGGCCTACGGTTCACTCACCGAGTTCCGCAAGGCGGTCGATGCGGCCGTCGATGGCGGCAAGGACAGCGAGGCCTACGCCGACATCGACAACATTGAAGGCATTGGCGAAACAGTCGTCGATGCCCTGATCGACTTTTTCTCCGAACCGCACAACCGCGAAGCCGTCGATGCCCTTTTGGCCGAGATCGACGTCCAGCCCTACGAACGCATCGCTGCGGTCGCCTCTCCCGTGACCGGCAAAACGGTCGTGTTCACCGGCACGATGGAGCGCCTCTCGCGCAACGAAGCGAAGGCCCAGGCAGAACGGCTCGGTGCCAAAGTCGCAGGCTCCGTCTCGAAGAAAACCGATTACGTGATCGCCGGCGCAGATGCCGGGTCCAAGCTGTCAAAAGCACAGGAGCTGGGCGTGACGGTGCTCACCGAAGATGAATGGATTGCACTCGTCAGCGGCTGATCAGATCGGCTGCGTTGCCGCATGCAGCCACTTCAACACATCATCCTCGCCCGCAAGCTCCGCGCCGATCACCTCACGCACGCGGGCATGATAGGCGTTGAGCCACTCGCGCTCATCCTTGCTGAGCAGATCCTTCGCAACCAGCCGCCGGTCGATCGGCACAAGCGTCAGCGTCTCGAACCCCATCATCGGCCGTTCCCCGCCCTCGGGCGTATCGGGCTCCGTCACCAGCACGAGGTTCTCGATGCGAATGCCATACGCGCCGGTCTTGTAATAGCCGGGCTCGTTCGAGCAGATCATGCCGGGTTCGAGCGCGACCATGCCGGCCCGCGAGATCGACTGCGGCCCCTCGTGCACCGACAGATAGCTGCCGACGCCATGGCCTGTTCCGTGATCGTAATCGAGCCCATGCTGCCAGAGCGCACGCCGCGCGAACGGATCGAGGTCGATCCCGCGCGTGCCCTTCGGAAAGCGCGCAGTCGCGATTGCAATATGCCCCTTGAGCACGAGCGTTGCGCGCTCCTTCATCTCCGCCGAGGGCGTTCCAATGGCGATCGTGCGCGTGATGTCGGTCGTCCCGTCGTCGTACTGCGCACCAGAATCGAGCAGGAACAGTTCACCTTTCCCGAGGAGCCGGTTCGACGCCTCCGACACGCGATAGTGAACGATGGCGCCGTGCGGTCCTGATCCCGAAATCGTATCGAACGAAATCTCCCGCAACTGCTTTGTGGCCTGTCTGCATGTCTTCGAGCTTGCGGACGGCCGTGATCTCGTCGAGCCGCCCGCCGGATGCGGCACCCTCGAGCCAAGCGAGATATCGGACGAGCGCGGCACCATCGCGAACGTGCGCTTTGCGCGAGCCGGCAATTTCCGCCGCGTTCTTGATCGCTTTCAGCGCAATGCAGGGGTCGGCCCCCGCGGAGACCACTTTTGATCCGAGCCCGCGGGCAAGAGCGAAGGCGGCTGTCTCTGGATCAAGTCGAACCGGTTTGCCAGCTGACTTCAACTCCGCAACCCGCCCCTTCAAGTCCTCGGGCTCGGCTATCGTTGCGATTGTCTCCAGGTCGCGGCGAACCTCTTTTGACAGTTTCGCGCCGTCGATGAAGAGTTCCGGCTTGCCGCTCGCCGGCACGATGGCGAAGGCCAGCACCACGGGATTATGCGCGATATCTGAGCCGCGGATGTTGAACAGCCAGCAAATGCTGTCCGGCAGCGTCAGCACCGCATGCGCCTGGCCGTCGCTGACGAGACGCTTCTGCACGTCCGCAATTTTTTTCTCCGCCGAACGTCCGGCCTTTCTCAGCGGATGAAGAATGACAGGGTTCTGCGGCGACGCCGGCCGCTCTTTGCCCCAAGCGCGGTCGACGAGATTGCGCGACAGGGGCTTGAGCTTCAGTCCCTTTGGTTTGAGCTGCGACTCCAGCCGCCGGATTTCCCCCGCCGTATGCAGCCACGGATCGAACCCGACGATGGCACCGTCGGTCAAATGTGCCGTCAGCCATTCCGTGAGCTTTGCGCGCGCAATACCGGGAAACTCGAACAGTGCCGCATCACATTCCTGCGCCGCCTGAATCGTATAGCGCCCATCGACAAAAAGAGCGGCTTGCCTCGTGGTGACGGCTGCGAGCCCTGCACTGCCCGAGAAACCTGTCAGCCAGCGCAGCCGCTCCGCTGACGGCGGCACATACTCGCCCTGATGCTCGTCTGCGCGCGGAACAAGAAAGGCATCGATCTTTTGCGCAGCCATGAGGTCGCGGAGCTTCGCAACACGCGGCGCGGCGATGGATGGATCGGCGGAAGCAGTGAATGTCTGGAACATGGTCGCTTGTTTAAGCGTCCACGGCGCACTTCGCAACAGAACGCCTCAGCGCCGGGTCAGCGTCAGCGTCGACCAGCCCGTCACCCGGTCGTGCCGGTCCAGGGCAAAACCTTGGGCCGCAAACGCTGCGATCACCGCCGGCGCCTGCGGAATGAGGATACCCGAGAGAACGAGCTTCCCGCGCGGCGACATGATCCGGCGAATATCCCGGGCCAGCCGTATCAGCGGGTCTGCAAGAATGTTGGCAACGACAAAATCAAACTTTGCCGTCCGTCTCAGTTTTGGATGAGCGAGACCCGTAGCAACGTGCGTCGCAATCCGTCCCGGCGCCGTATTCGCCGCCATGTTCGACCGCGCCACATCGACCGATGTCGGATCCATGTCGGTCGCGATGACGGTTGCCTTGGGCAGCACGCGCGCCGCCCCGATCGCGAGCACGCCCGACCCGCATCCGAGATCGAGCACACGGCGGAACGCCCGCCGCCGCGTCAGCCGGTCGATCGCGGTCAAACAGCCATAGGTCGTGGCGTGATGCGCCGTGCCGAACGCCTCGCCCGCATCGATGAGGATCGCATTCGGCCCCTGCGCCACGCGGCCAAGATCATGTGAACCATGAACCGTGAAGCGCCCGGCAATAACGGGCGGCAGAGCAGCCTGTGAGATCGCCACCCAATTCAGCGGCGGCACATCCTCCACGGCAATCGCAGGGACGTCGGCCCCGGTCACATCCGCGAGCAGTGTTCGCAACTCGTCTGCATCCGGGAGTTCGGTGAAGTAGGCCTCGATCCGCCAACCTTCGTCCGGCGCTTCGAACAACGTCAGCGCATCCGGCGGCGGCTCCACGAAATCCTGCATCGCGCCGGCGAGCGTGCGCGCGAGATCCCGGTCGGCGGTGACAAGGGTAAGTTTGCGGGCGATCATTTGACATCAAAATGGGGAAAGGCGCTGGCGGCCTTGCCGGGCGCGAGGCGGGATCGCCCGGTGGCGTAGCCCAGATTTAAAGATGAGGCCAGTCTTACAATAAAGGGACCTCCTCGGCGTCCAGTTCCAGCCCTTCCTGGGTCGCGCCGTCGGGCAGATCGTCGAGGTACCGGTCCCATTTTGCATCTAGGTGCCGCGCCGCCTCGATTGGCGGCAGCGTATGCAGTGTCCCGTCCGCATCCTCGCGCACGATCCCATCGGCGATCAGCCGATCCAAGGCGTCGGGCAGATCGAAGTCCACCTGAATATCGAAAGTGGTTCGCAGGTACTTCTCGACCGCGGCATCGATGAGCTTGAGATCCGACCGCTTGGCCGTTTCTTTCGCAAGCACGCTGTAGAGCAGGATCTCTTCCTTCACATCCTCTTCCGCGCCGCGCTCCGAAAGCTTGATCATCACGCCGCGATTGTCGGCCATGGCGTGGAAGTAGAGGTTCTGCGCCATCACGACCATGTAGCGCTGCTTCTGGTTCATGAAGTTGACGCCCTGGCGAAACGCGATGCCGCCGAGACCAGCCACCGCGCCTAGAAGCGCGATAGGGTTGGCAACCGTCAGACCACCGGCCGCCAGCTTGCCCGCTGTTCCGACGAGCCCCATTCCGACCGCGCCACCGCCCGTAACACCCAGCTTGATCTTGTCGAGCAGCCGGAAGCGCACCCGCGTGTTTGGAAAGACCATCTCCAGGTCGTTGCGCGGAATGTTCTTGAACAACTTGATGTAGATATTGTCTTCCTTCACTTCAGTCGGAAGACTGCCGCGCATCCGCGTGACGATCTTTGCTGCCTCTTTCTCGCTGATGTTTTTCTCGGCCATCACCTCCTTCACGCGAACGGCGAATGGCTTCAATTTGAAGAGCAGCACGAGGCGGCGATAGATCGGTACGTCGAATTCTTCCTTGCGAAGGAATTTGCGATAATTGGTGCGGGTATCACGCTTTTTGGATGCCCCACGGTAATACAGCAGACACTCTTCGAAAACGCCCATATCAACGTGCAGGTCGAGACCGTAGTGGCTGTCCTTCGTCAGGATGACTTCGACGGACTTCGGATCGATCGCGACGTAATTGGCTCTTTCCAGTATGCGCTTGATCTCCGAAACGGCGCGTTTCTGGAGCCGCTTCTTTTCATCGGGCGTGTACTGTCGCGTGATCAAAAGATCGCTGTCGGGATCGAACGGTTCGTAGGCGCGCAGCAGAGACATCAGCCGCCGATTGTGCTGCTGGCGTCGCCAGAAATCGAGGTACCGGAAAAATCGACGGGCCGGCTCATGGTCGCCGTTCGGCCAAGCCGACGGCACCGTGAGCCGATCGACCAGCGCCAGCGCTGTCACAGGAATGAAGCGCTCGGTCGGAAGAGGTGCCACCGTCGTGGTCGGAGAACCGGCAGCACTGGTCTTCGGCTTGGCCTGCGCATCGTTCTGAGCGATCGTGTGCGCCACTGCAGACACCACCTGTTTCCTTCTCTTTTGCTGCCCGTCGGTCGCGTGCGATTGCCTGCGCGGCTAACCGGGCGGCATAGTGGCTGGCAGGCTGCCCCTTGTCGAGACGATCCCCCGCCGTGGGGGTCATCACTCGTGCCTTCCCTTCGTGGCAGTCACATGACGTGAGATCCCAGCTATTTGGTGAGCTTAGGACATGTTGTGAGCATATCAAATGCCCGTGCTTTGCCTTAGTCGTGCCGTTGTCCACCGGGAAACAGGACACTAGAGTACCCGGCAGTTGTGCGGGAGGGATGACTGGTGCGGCGGGGAATTCGTCTTTGGGCTATTGCGTGGGTGGGGCTGCAAGCTCTGCCCGCTGCGAGCATGGACGGACCCGCACCGGCGGATCGGCCCGTACGACTGGCCATGCCGTACACGTGCGCGATCGACAAAGGCGCTCTTGTCGTTCGGCCGGGCCCGGAACGGGTCTTTGCAGTGACCGGGAACCGTGAGGAGCGCCTGTTCACCACATGCGATCCCCCGTTTTCAAATAACTGCCGATCGCTCACCGTCCACAAATTCGAGGTTGTCTGCGGTCTCGACCGCGTGTCGTGGCCCCGCTTGGTCGCCGCAATCGGACGCACTACGGCAGGCGATGCATCGGTTTCGAAGGGCCACCTCGTCCTCGTGCGGGATGCGAGCGAGGCCTCGGGCCACGCACCGAGTTGTTCCGAACGCAAGGGGAACAGCGCGGGCAATGGCGAGTGTCTGCCGTGGAGGGTCCGCAAGCCGACGGAGCGGATTGTGCTGCCGCAGGGATTTGCGCCCCTTCGCGAGGTCGGAGCACGGTTCGTAGACGGCACGGCGCCGTCGGCTTACGCCGCGGCCGATGTCATGGCGCTGAGCAGCGCGCTGCCGGGCAGCGGGCCGTACCGCATGACGCCGGACTCCGGCTCCGACGAGGCCTTCGAGCCGCTCCAGCCGGTCGCGGCGCCGTCCTCGTCCGCCTCGACGGACGAGCATGCCGGTGGCTGGACCACATCGCTGTCGTTCAAAACCATTGAGGAGGCTCCCCCGGAACTCGTGGTTGCCTCACTATCGGATCAGGGCCAGCCCGCGAAGAATGCAGCCGGCGATCCGCCCACACAGCCCTTTCCACTTTGGATCGCCATTCTCGGCTGTCTCGGCCTGGCGGCAGCAGTGTTCACCTATCGCAGCCAGCAGTTTCGATTTGCCGCTCCCGATTTGAGCGAGGCCACGGCCGGCGCCCGGCGCAACCTGAAGCGATTGCAAGATCGCGCGCAGGATGTGCTTGGCGATCTGCAACTCCGCCTTGCGTCATCCAGTGCTCCAGATGAAGCGGCCGATCGCGAGTTGGGCGTCTCCGATCCGGCGCTGTCCAGCGCTCTGCTTCAGTTGAAGGCGATGCTGGCGCGCACGGAAGCCGCTGTCGCAATGCTCGCCAGCGCCGCGGTGGTGCGTGAGGTGATGCAATCCGAGCTCGCAGCCATTCGTGTCCGCATCGACGAAGCCGAACGGGCGTCGAAGCGAGGCTCAACCCCCGTTATGAAGCTCGCGGCACAATTCCGGCAAATCGCGCGCGATATCGATCGCGTGCAAAACATCACGCAAAGTGCGTCGCACAGCTTCAACATGCACGCCCAGTCCATGGCTATTCCAACAACGGTCGCCGATGCCTACACGCTGATCGGTGTCGATCCATCCGATGGTGAGGTCATGGCGAAGCGCGTGATCGACAGCCTCAGGATGTCATCGCATCCCGACCATGCTCAAACTGAAGCCGATCGCCTCGATCGGGAGGCTCGCATCAAGCAGATCAATGTCGCCTCCGACCTGATCACGGGACGCCGCCAACCCTCCTGAGGCCCTGCGCGCAAAGTTCGACGGAGATGATCAAAAGCCCGGCCCGATCATCAGATCGAGCCGGGCTTTTCTAGTTCTGTCGTGCGGCTGGCAGAAGATCAGGAGAAAGTGTGTGGAGCCGACACAGGAGATCCATTCAGATGTTCGCCGTACCCATTTGCGGAGGGCTTGCTGGTCGAGCCAGCACCTGCGGATTCGGTCTGCGGTGCGATCTCGGATGGATCACGCACCCGCCGCGAGCGACCATCGAAGCTCGCCCCTTGCTCGATTGCCAGATACTCAGCCGCGATGTCGCCTTCGACTTCGGCGGTCGCATGCAGCACGACCTTGTTGGAGAGAATGGCGCCGTTCACCCGTCCATGAACTTCAACCGCCTCCGCTGTGATCGAGCCGGTCACGATCGCCTCGCGTCCCACGTCGAGTTGGCGCGAATGCAGATCCGCCTGGATATTCCCGTTGACCCGCAGCGTCCCCTTGCAGCGGATCGTGATCGATTGGCCCTCGATGCTGAGGTCGCTACCAATGAGCAACTCCTCCATCATTCCGTAATTGTGCCCCGGCGCCGAACCGTACGACGGTGCCCCGCTCATTTGCGACGCCATGTTCTGTGCCGCCAGATGCTGGGCTACTGGTTTTTGACTAGCCGGCACGACCGTTGCTTTGGCCGGCGGCGCGGCCGGTTCGGACTTGCGATGAAATACCATGTAACGCTCCCACTCCGTGAACCCGAAACGTGCCCCGATGGGAATGAATGCAGCGGCTGCATGGTCGAATTATGTCGCGCGGAAACGCTAAATTCTGCTCGCACTGACGAAAAGTTGGCGCGATGACGCGTTAACGAAATGCTGCCCGGCAGCCGCGCGTGAGCGTCTGGTTCAGTTCTCAGATCGGTCGCACGAAGCTATCCACGACCCGCTTGCGGCCCGCCGTCTTGAACTCGATGGTGAGCTTGTTGCCATCGACCTCGGCCACGCGGCCCTCGCCGAACTTGGAATGGAACACCCGGTCGCCGGTTTTGTAGCCGGCCCCCTCGGCCGTCGAGGACGCCACGAGTTGTCCCTCGATCGTCAGCGGGGTCCGCTGCGGCGGTGAGGAAGGCTGTGGCTGCGCCCGCGCAGTCTGAGCCCGCTGCCATCCCGGCGTCGAATAGGACGAACGGAATTGCGGCTGTGCATCGTCGAAGCGCGAGCGCCCATAGGGGTTGCCGTAGAGGCTCGCCGGGTTCGCGTAGGCACCGCCGAACGGGCTCTTCGCTTCCCGCACTTCCACGTGCGACTCCGGCAATTCATCGACGAAACGCGACGGCGTGGCGGCTTGGTACAGCCCGCGCAAACGCCGGTTCTGCGCGAATGAAACATGCGCCTGCTTGCGCGCCCGCGTGATGCCGACGTAGGCGAGACGCCGCTCTTCCTCGAGCCCCGCCGCTCCCTGCTCGTCGAGCGCCCGCTGATGCGGAAACAAGCCCTCTTCCCAGCCGGTGAGAAACACGGTGTCGAACTCCAGACCCTTCGCAGCGTGCAGCGTCATGATGGATACGCGATCGCCGTCGTTGGATTTATCCGCATCCATGACCAGCGACACGTGTTCGAGGAAGCCGGATAAGGTCTCGAAATCGTGCATGAAGCGCACGAGTTCCTTCAAGTTATCGAGCCTGCTCTGGGCCTGCGGGCTCTTGTCCGCCTGCCACATGGCCGTGTAGCCGCTCTCGTCGAGGATCAGCTCGGCCAGTTCGGTATGTTTCAAGCCATCGATCTGGCCGCGCCACCGCTCGAACGAGCGGACGAGGTCGGTCAGGGCCTTGCGTGCCTTGCCCGGTAATTCTTCGGTGGTAATGATCTCGCGCGCCGCGTCGAACATCGACACGCCCGTCGCCCGCGCCAATTCATGCACGCGTTTGACAGAGGTATCGCCGAGGCCACGCTTCGGCACGTTGACGATGCGTTCGAATTTCAAGTCGTTCGACGGGTTGGCCGTGACTTCGAGATACGCGATCGCATCCTTGATTTCCTGCCGCTCATAGAAGCGCGGCCCCCCGATGACGCGATAGGGGAGCCCGACCGTGATGAAACGATCTTCCATCGCGCGCATCTGCGCAGACGCCCGAACGAGAACCGCGATCTGATTGAGCGAATGGCCGTCCTTGCGCAGCCGCTCGATCTCGTCGGTGACCGTGCGCGCTTCTTCCTCGTCGTCCCATACACCGGTGACGGTGACGAGATTGCCCAGAGCATCGTCGGTGAAGAGCGTCTTGCCGAGCCGGCCCTTGTTCTGCGCAATGAGCCCAGCTGCCGCGCCGAGAATATGCCCCGTCGAGCGGTAGTTGCGCTCCAGCCGGATGACGGTTGCTCCGGGGAAGTCCTGGTCAAAGCGCAGGATGTTGTCGACCTCCGCGCCGCGCCAGCCGTAGATCGACTGATCGTCGTCGCCGACGCAGCAGACGTTCGGGCAGCCCTGCGCCAGCATCCGCAGCCAAAGATACTGCGCGATGTTGGTATCCTGATACTCGTCCACGAGAATGAAGCGGAAGCGCCGATGATAATCGGCCAGCACATCCGGATGCTCTCGAAAGAGCCGCAGATTTTCCAGCAGCAGATCGCCGAAGTCACAGGCATTGAGGTCCTTCAGCCGCTGCTGATAGGCCGCATACAACTTCGCACCCTTGCCCGCGGCGAAGGCGAACCCTTCACCCTGCGGAACCTTGTCGGGCGTCAACCCGCGGTTTTTCCAGCTGTCGATGAGGTTGGCGAGCTGGCGAGCCGGCCAGCGGTCTTTATCGAGTCCCTCGGCTTCGATCACCTGCTTCATCAGGCGCAGCTGGTCGTCGGTATCGAGAATTGTGAATTGCGATTTGAGGCCGACGAGTTCGGCATGCCGCCGGAGAATTTTAACTCCGATCGAGTGAAACGTGCCGAGCCAAGGCATGCCCTCCACGGTGCCGCCGACGAGATGGCCGATGCGCTCCTTCATCTCCCGCGCGGCCTTGTTGGTGAAGGTCACGGCGAGGATCTGCGACGGGTACGCCCGTCCGGTCGATAGAATGTGAGAAATGCGCGTCGTGAGAACACGCGTCTTGCCGGTGCCGGCACCGGCAAGCACAAGAACGGGACCGTCGAGGGCTTCTACCGCTGCACGCTGCTCGGGATTGAGCGCGGACAGATACGGCACGTCGGCGCGCGCCAGAGCACGCGCGGAAATCGACGGCCGCTTCGCGGCGGGCGCCTCAGGCAGATCGAACGGCGGATCATCGCCGTCCGCGGGTCCGGTACCCGACTGGGGCTCACGGCGCGGATGGGAAGGATGTGTCATAGAGCCCGTATACCACGCGGTGAGTGGCCAGAATGGGCCCTCAGCGTTCTCCACATGTGCTTGCGGCCGCAATCCGCCGCGCTCCCGACGGATATGGGGACCCGCCCCCCCTGTTTCGAGGGATATGCTAGGCTTTTCAGTTCAGAACGAGGGGTGTTTCGGGTATTGTCGCTCACCGCCTTGCACCGGCCGTTTTTGGTCTCAGTTCCGGCACGCTTGCGTGGGCACCATCCAGGCGGGGCCAAGCTGACGGCGACGAGGCGTTTCGTTGCGCCCACGGGCGGTTTGTGATTCGGTGCTGCGTGCCCGCGATCGACGTTGAAGGCCTGGTGCAGACAAGACCGGACGCATGAACAACCTGCTGGTTTATATCGGTGGCTTTTTGATCGTCGTGCTCGCGGCGCTATTCGGCTTGCCCTATGTGGTCGACTGGAACGGCTATCGCGGTGTTTTCGAGGAGGAAGCCTCGCGGATGCTCGGCCGCGAAGTGCGCGTGCAAGGCAACGTCAGCCTGCGGTTGCTTCCCTCACCCTATGTTCACGCCGAGAAACTGCGCATTGGCGGGGCAATCGGCGAAGAAACGGGCCGCCCGCTGTTCCGCGCCGACGGATTCACGATGTGGCTGTCCGTGCCCCCGCTGCTCAAGGGCATCGTGGAAGCGCGCGACGCGCAGATCGTGAAGCCCGTTCTGGAACTGGCGATCGACGCCCAGGGCCGGTCGACACTCGCCTCACTCAAGGTGGCGCCGGGGCGGTTCTCCTTCGTCCCGCAGGATATCACGTTCCGCTCCGTCGCGGTCATCGACGGCAGCCTTGGTCTCTCCGGCCCCAATGGCGTCGAACTGGCCCGTATCGATGGCATCAACGGCGAAGTTTCCGCCGATACGGCCGAAGGGCCGTTCCGGTATCGCGGCACGGTGCTTTGGCACGGCGAGAAGCGCGAGGTGCGGTTCAATACGGCCCCGCGCGACCCGAACGGTGATCTTCGTTTCAAAACCAACGTCACGGTTCCAGCCACCGCCAACAGCTACACCCTCGAAGGCACGGCACGCGATCTGGCGGACGCGGTGACGATCGATGGGACCTTGGCCGCACGCATCTCCACCGCCGGCTTTGCCGTGAGCCCAGCTGCCGAAGCCGGCGCTACAGAACCAAAAGACAAAGTCGCCAAACCGAATGCCTTCTTCGACGTAACGGCGAAGGTGGCCTCCGAAGCTGGCCGCGTGACGCTCGACGACATCGCGATCTCCCTGGAGCAGGGCGGCCTGCCGCAGCTGATCTCCGGGCGATCGTCGATCACTTGGACCGATCAGATGAAGCTCGATTTGGAACTCAATTCCAAATGGCTTGATCTCGACCAGTTGACGGCGAGTGCTTCCGCTGCCCCAGGCGCCATTCCGCTGGAGCTTGCCCGTACGCTGTTCGATCGCCTCGTCGATCAACTGCCCGCCTCCGGCGGCACCGATATCGCCATCGCGGTCGATCAGGTCGGCCTTGGCAAGCAGTCGGTGAGCGGCTTGAAGCTCAAAGCATCGCGCAAGGGCGGTCCGCTGGAATTGAAGGATGTTCGCGCCAGCTTGCCCGGAGGCACCAACCTCGCCCTCGACGGCGTGCTGGATGGGGCGGAAGGCGCGCGCTCCTTCACCGGCACCATGGCCCTCTCGGGCCAGAGCCTGACGCGGTTCACCACCTGGGGCTTTGGCGATAATCCCTTCAGCCGCTCGCGCAGCGACGGTCCGTTCGCCATTGCCGGCAATCTCAAGCTCGACGACAACGCGATCGAACTGACTGACGCATCGGCGGAAGTGTCGGGCACACCCGTCATGGGCGAAGTGCGGCTTGGGCTCACCGAACCGCGCCGTCTCGCCGTGGCTCTCGAAGGCGAGAAGATCGATCTGGAAGATCTCTGGCCGGGAAATCCGGGTCTGCGCGGCCTGCGCCGGCTTCTCACCGGTGGCGGCAACGCGGCTGAAAGTGATGCAGCGGCCATTTCCGGCGACGGCCTCTTCGGGTCCGACGTGTCCTTCGACATCAAAGCCGGCCAGTTGATCGACGGTGAGCGCAAGCTTGAAAACGTGCATCTCGACGTCTCGCTGCAGAAAGGCGCTTTGACGGTCCCCAAACTCAAGTTTGTTTCCAAAGGCGGTCTAGCCGTTGACTTGGAAGGCGCTGCCGCCGATGTGCCCGACAAAACGAGCGGCAGCCTGCGCGGCGTCATTGAGGCGCCCTCGGCTGAAGCCATGGCCACGCTGTCCGATCTGGTCGATCTGCCGCCCGATATCGACGCCAAGCTCAACCGCTGGTCGGGCCTGACGCCCTGGCGTGTCGCAACTACGTTCTCCTTCGGCGAGCGCAAGGAGGCAGCCGTCGATGTGACGCTCGACGGAACGCTGCGCGGCGGACGCGTGGTGGCCGAAGCCCGCATCGACGCGGCACGCGGTGAATGGCGGACAGCGCCGGCCGACATCACCGCGCAGATCGAAACACCCGATGTGTACGGCTTCCTCGATCAGGTCTCCGGCACGAAGAGCAAGAACGGAGACGCCCGCCCGGGCAAAGTCTTCGTCAAGGCAGCCGGTACGGCCGCCGATGGGTTGGTTGCCGTCGCCGAACTCAGCGCAGAAACGGTGGAACTCGAGTTCAACGGCCGGGTAACGGTTCCCGACACGGGGCTGACAACGGCTAAGGGCGATATCCGCGTCGCAGCCCAAGATTTCGGCCGCGTTCTGACGCTCGCCGGTCTCTCGATCGGGCCCGGCGCCGGGAGCCTGCCGGTCTCGGGCACGATCGCCGCCGCGCATGACGGTGCCAAGCTGACGCTGGCCAGTCCGTCCCTGAAGATCGGCGATGCAGCGGTGTCGGGCGTGCTGACGTATGCTGCGGCAGCCGACGCTGGCACACCGGCGACCGTCGAAGCCGATCTGTCCGCCGACAAAGCCTCGCTTCCGGGACTTCTGACGGCATTATCCGCCGCCCCTGTCCTGAAGGCCGAAGCCCCGATCGAATTGCCCGCGGTCCCCACCCGCCGCCGCCGTGGCGAATCCGATGTCCCCGTGGCCGCGGCTCCACCCGCCAAGATCTGGCCCGATGCGGCCTTCGATTTCAATCCGCTCGACGGCGTTACCGGCACGCTCAAAGCCGGCGTGAGATCGTTGTCGGTGGAGCCCGGCCTAGCCATGAAGGACGCCCGTTTCGACGTGGTGTTCGCGCCGGGCAAACTGGATGTTCAACGCTTGGAAGGCGCCATGCTCGGTGGCAAGGCCGTCTCTGCGTTCACCTTCCAGAAACAGGCCGCCGGCGCCACGCTCGCGGGCAAGCTCGGCATTTCGATCTCAAGCAAGGGCAGCGCGGAAAGCGGCGCTGACGACGCCATCGACGGCGACGTGGCCTCCTTGGATGTCTCGTTCGACGGCCGCGCGCTGTCGCCGGCAGCGATGATCGCGTCCATGATCGGCAAAGGGGTCTTGAAGCTCGGCGACGTGACGCTGTCGGGCGTGGCCCCGCGCGCCGTGGCCGATGTCGCCGATCAAGCGCTTCAGGCAAAGGGCGTCACGACCGGTGAACCGCTGCAAAATGCCGTTCGATCCGCTCTCAAAGCCACGCAATTGAAGCTCGGCAAGGTTACCGTACCGGTGACTGTCGCAGACGGCCTCCTGAAGCTCGACCGCGTGCAGGTCGATACCGCCGAGGGCCGCGCCACGTTCGACACCGTTCTCGATCTGCAGACGCTCGTTCTCGACAGCGCCTGGAAGATCGAGGGCAAGGGGCGAACGCGGGCCGAGCCGAGCGTCGCCGGCGCCGCAACGGCAGGCACCTCCGCCGCAGCGTCGGTTCCAGCTCCTGTCCCCGTATCCCGCACGTTGCTGCCGCCGGTTGCCGTCGTCTATGCGGGCCGCCTCGCCGATCTGGGCACGCTCGCCCCCACGATCGAAACCGAAGCGCTCGAACGCGAACTCACCGTGCGCCGCATGGAACGCGACGTCGACGAACTGGAGCGCCTGCGCAGGCTCGATGAAGAGCGCGCGCGCAAGGAACGCGAACGCCAGCAAGCCGCCGAAGCCGAACGCCAGCGACGCCAGCGCGAACTGGAGCAGAAACTGCTCCCTGGGACGTCCGCACAGCCGCCGCAGTCCGCAGCCGAACCGGTTCCTGTCCCTGTTGATGGCGCGGCGACCGTCGATCCAAATGCGGCCGCAGCTGCCGAGGCGACGCCGGCCGCAGAACCACCGCCTGAAACTAAGCCGCGCGTCCAAGCCCAGCCGCAGCCAAAGAAGAAGCCGGCTAACAGCTGGCAGCCTTTCCAGATCTCGCCCTATCAGTAAATTCGGCGTGGAACGCTCAGTCTCGGTTGCCGCCGTCATAGCTGAGCGCCGCATGGCGGCCGCGAAAATAGGCGAGGATCCACATCCTCACCGCACCCGATAGTCCCGAGTTTCCGCGCTTTTCGTCGATCTCGGCGACGATGGCAGCCGTCGTCTTGCCTTCCTTTTCAGCGGCGTCCTTCAGCGCATCCCAGAACGGTTGTTCGAGCGAGATCGACGTCTGATGACCGCGCAGCGAAAACGACCGTTTCACCGGCCGAGTCACGACACGCTGCCGGGATCGAGGTCCTCCTCGGTCTCCCCGCTGCGCTTGTAGCCGTCACGAGGCGCCTCGCGCCGCGAACCTTCAAGATGCGCCTCGTCGATTGTGCGCTGCGCATCCTGCTGCTCGCGCTCGGCCTTGGTGCGCCCGTGCCGGATGCGGTTTTCCTCCGCCAAGCGCTCCTTCTCGGCACGCTCCTTCGCCTTTCGCACCTTGTTGAGATTGATGATCTCGGCGGTCATATGCGTCCTCAGATGCCAGTGAAGAGCAAGTCCAGTGCCTGGATAATGGCACTCCCATCGTGGCTCATACTGGTGACGTGTTGCCTCAGTGTGGATCAGATCGATTACTGGAATCAACTACGTGCCGCGATCGCACGCGGTTTGAAAAACCCTCTAACAATCAAACAGGATCCGGGCCGATCATTTTTTCCGGCCGAACGATGTGGTCGAAATCCTCCGCCGGGATGCCGTCCTTGATGGCCTCCTCGCGCAGCGTCGTCCCGTTCTTGTGGGCGGTCTTGGCAATCTTCGCAGCGCGGTCGTAGCCGTACTTCTCCTTAAGCGGCGTCACGAGCATTAGTGAATTGGACAAACCCTTCTCGATATTGTCCAGGCGCGGTTCGATACCCACGACGCAGTTGTCCGTAAACGAGATCGCCGCATCCGCGAGCAAGCGCGTCGATTGCAGGAAATTGTACGCCATCATTGGATTGAAGACGTTCAGTTCGAAGTGGCCCTGGCTGCCAGCAAAGCCGATGGCCGCGTTGTTGCCATGGATGTGTGCGGCAACCTGTGTCAGCGCCTCACACTGCGTGGGGTTTACCTTGCCCGGCATGATCGATGAGCCCGGCTCGTTTTCAGGTAACGCCAATTCGCCCAGGCCCGATCGCGGCCCCGAACCCAGAAAGCGAATGTCGTTCGCGATCTTGAAGCAGCTCATCGCCACGGTCGCGATTGCACCGTGCGTCATCACCATCGCGTCGTGCGCGGCTAGCGCCTCGAATTTGTTCGGCGCCGACGTGAACGGCAGTCCGGTCAGCGTGGCGATCTGGGCGGCGACGCGCTCGGCAAATCCGGCAGGCGAGGCAAGCCCTGTTCCCACCGCCGTCCCGCCCTGTGCCAATTCCATCAGCGACGGCAGCGTCAGCTTGATGCGCGCGATGCCGTTCTCGATCTGCTTGGCGTAGCCGGAGAATTCCTGCCCCAACGTCACCGGCGTCGCGTCCTGCGTATGCGTGCGCCCGATCTTGATGATGTGAGCCCAAGCCTTGGCCTTGGCATCGAGCGCCTTGTGCAGATGCTCGAGCGCTGGGATCAGCCGGTGCACCACCTCTTCCGCGCAGGCGACGTGCATCGCCGTCGGGAACGTATCGTTCGACGACTGGCTCATGTTGACGTGATCGTTCGGATGAACCGGCTTTTTGGAGCCGACCGTGCCGCCCAGCATCTCAATGGCGCGGTTGGAGATC
Source organism: uncultured Alphaproteobacteria bacterium (assembly GCA_963778225.1). Lineage (GTDB taxonomy): Bacteria > Pseudomonadota > Alphaproteobacteria > Rhizobiales > Hyphomicrobiaceae > JAGVSR01. The sequence goes on along the minus strand of CAVZTR010000012.1, from coordinate 319,337 downwards.
ACCTCGTTGGCATTCATGTTCGACTGCGTGCCCGAGCCCGTCTGCCAGACGACGAGCGGAAAATGATCGTCGAGAGCGCCGTCGATCACCTCCTGCGAGGCTTTGACGATCACCTCGCCGAGCTTTGGATCGAGCTTGCCGAGCGCCATGTTGGTGATGGCGGCTGCCTGCTTCACGATGCCGAGCGCGCGGACGATGGGCTTGGGCTGCTTTTCCCAGCCGATCTTGAAGTTGCCGAGCGAGCGCTCCGCCTGGGCGCCCCAATACCGGTCGTCGGCCACCTCGATGGGTCCAAAAGTATCCGTCTCGGTGCGCGTGCTCTTGGTGTTCATCAGCGGGCCTGCGGTCGTTGGAGCCATGGAGAGCGTGCACTCCCCTCATGACCCGTGCCGATAGCACGCCTCCAAACCGAAGGTCACCAGACGAAGCGTCTCTACCGGCCTGTTATCGTCCGAAGAAGTCTATCCCGCTCTTTTTGCGGCCACTTTTTGAGGGCCACGTGAGGGCGTGGTCGTGCAGCGATTCCGGGCGGGAGGCGCGAGCGACAACGGCCTGTGCCGGGCAAACACCGAGCGTCAGTGGCGTTGCGTCGAGAGAGGTGGAGCGGGCGGCTCGACCTCGAGCCTTTCATTCCCAATCGAAGGATCACGCCCATGGGAACTCCCGTCATCGTCATGATCATCACGCTTGCCATGCCCAACGGCGACGCATCCGTGCAGGTCAAGCCCATGCAGACCGCGGCGCACTGCCGTGCCGCCGCCGATTTGGAAGCAGCCGACCCGTTCGTGGCCAGCGTCGAATGTTCGGAATTATCTAATGGGCGGCTGGAATTGGAATTCCGCCCCTACGAACAAGACAGCAACGCGCAGATGCCGTCGGTCGAAAAGCCGATGACATCGAACCCGCGCAATACGGGCTGACGCATCTACGCGGCGCGCTTACTTCTTGCGGAACTGATCGAGGCTCAGGATCTGCGCGCCGCTGGGACTCTCGGAACTCGGGTCATCGGTAGCCGACGCAGAAGCGGCAGTCGGGACCTCGGCGTGAGGCGCGGTCGCAGGCTTATTTGACTTAGGCGCAGACGCAGCCGGAATGCGCGGCACTTCCGAGATGTTTTCCGCCGCTGCGTTTCCGGCTGGCTCCCGCTCGGACTTTGGTTTGCGTGGCGCGCGCGGCTTCTTTGGTGGCGAGCGACCGGAGATGGGCGTTGCGGGATCGTCGTCGTAGGCGTTCGAGGCGATCGATTGCGAGCGCATCGACAGTTCCGAGTCTTCGAATTGCAGACCGTAACGGACGGACGGATCGAAAAACACCTTCAGGGCCGCGAATGGCACCACGAGGCGTTCCGGGATGCCGTCGAATGTCAGCTTCACCTCAAACCGTTCTTCCGTGACGATGAGGTCCCAGAACCGGTGCTGAAGCACGATGGTCATTTCCGTGGGGTACTTTTCCTTCAGCCGCTTCGAAAGGCTGACGCCCGGAACGGTGGTATCGAAGGAAATGTAGAAATGATGATCGCCGGGAAGACCGGATTTGGCCGTTCGGGCAAGCACCGCGCGCACGACGCCACGCATGGCTTCGCTCTGCAACGCTTCGTAATCGATGGAGGAAGAGCCGGTGGTCATGCTGCCGCGTATCGTCCCCGTTTGCCTGCCTCGCCGCGCACGTTCCCTCGCGCCGGCCGGTGGCCGTGATGAAGTGGAGGGCTTCTGTTGCCCGGTGCCCTCCGGACCGCGCCTTACCCGGCTAGGGGCAAGGGCTTTAGTGTTTAGGCTTTAGGCACCGCATTACGCAGCGACTGCAGCCTCAGCATAGTTGTCATTGGCAACTATTCTGAATGACCCGATAACGGTGGTATCATGCCGAGCAAAAGCTGAGCCCTTTACACCCTCGTCGATCCTAGTTCGCCCCCATATGAGGTCCGCCGTGCAACTCCCCTGCGGGAGCCCGCCGCACGGCGCGGCCGGGAATATGGTGGAGGCGCCGGGTACTGCCCCCGGGTCCGAATGGCTTATTACGACCGCGTTTATCGCCATAGCCGGACGAATCCGGCCCCATGTATATAGGCTGTGCGACCGACGATGGAAAGGCGGGCATTGCAATGCGATGCACGGGCTTTTCAAAGCATGATGAACACTTTTGCCGCAGAGGAAGGATGACGCGCATGACGGTGGGAACGCAAGTCCTGACCGAGGGCCCGCCGCGCTACCAGCCGCAGACCCCATGGTCGAGCCTTGGGGCACTCGCCGCCACGGGCCTGATCTCCCTCGGTCCGGGACTTCTGGCGGTGGCAGCGCTGTCCTATGCCATGACGGTTATTCCCCATCATGCCGATGGCGGACAGTCATTCCTGTCACTGGGGACCTTCGAAGGCGTGGCCTTTGCCGCGGCCATTCAGATCATGTCGCTGATCCTGGTGTGGATCTTCGCCGGCAAAGGCGGGCAGCGCGCCACCGTGCTGCGCATGACGGGTGAGAAATTCTCGCTGGGCTTCTACGTCGCCGCCGCCGTGCTCCTGATCGGGGCCACGGGGCTGTTGGAACTGCTCCTCTACAAGTCGTTTGCCATTGATATCTTTGCTGATACGGCATGGCTGCGCGAAGGTCTCTATTCGCCGGCAGCCATAGGCACATTCATAATCGCCGTGGTCCTGGCGCCGCTGTGGGAGGAACTCACGTTCCGGGGTTTCCTCCTGTCAGCGCTGGCCAACACGCGCATCGGCTTCTGGGGCGGCGCGATCGTCGCAAACATCCTGTGGACATCGTTGCATGCCACCTACTCCTGGGCGGGTGTCGCAAGCGTCTTCCTCGCCGGCCTGATCCTGTCCTGGCTTGTCTGGCGAACAGGCTCCATCAAGCCAGCCATCATTACCCATGCGATAGGCAACGTCTTCGCCCTCGCCTTCACCTACGGCCTCGCCCCGCCCTCGCTGCCGATCCCGGCCTGAGGGGAATCGCTCTAGAACCGCCTCATGGATCAATATCTCGACCTCCTGCGCCGGGTCCGCACCACGGGCACCCAGAAGACCGACCGCACCGGGACCGGCACGCTGAGCGTGTTCGGCCACCAGATGCGGTTCGATCTCGCGCGGGGTTTCCCCCTGGTGACGACCAAGAAGCTGCATGTGAAGTCGATCGTGCACGAACTGATCTGGTTTCTAGCCGGCGACACCAACACCGGCTATCTGACCCGCAACGGCGTGCGCATCTGGGACGAATGGGCCGATGCCGACGGCAATCTCGGCCCCGTGTACGGCAAGCAATGGCGCTCCTGGGCCACCCCCGACGGGCGCGCGATCGACCAGATCGCCGAAGTCGTCGAGACATTGAAAACCAATCCCGACAGCCGCCGTATGATTGTCACGGCCTGGAACCCTGCGGATCTCCCCGCCATGGCGCTGGCGCCGTGCCACTGCCTGTTCCAGTTCTACGTCGCCGACGGCCGGCTCTCTTGTCAGCTCTATCAGCGTTCGGCGGATATCTTTCTTGGCGTGCCATTCAACATCGCGAGCTACGCGTTGCTCACGATGATGATGGCGCAGGTCACCGATCTGCAACCCGGTGAATTCGTACACACCTTCGGCGATGCGCACCTCTACCTGAACCACCTGGAACAGGCGGATTTGCAGCTATCCCGCACGCCGCGTCCTCTGCCCGTCATGACGATCAATCCGCAGGCAAAAGACATCTTCGCCTTCCGCTACGAGGATTTTACCCTCTCCGGCTACGACCCGCATCCCCACATCCCCGCCCCCGTCGCGGTCTAGGAACGGACAACAGATCAAGCATGAGCGTCACCACATCCCTCATCGTCGCGGTCGCGCGAAACGGCGTCATTGGCCGCCAAGGCCAGCTACCGTGGCGCATGCCTTCGGACCTGAAGACGTTCCGTCGGCTCACCATGGGCAAGCCCATCGTGATGGGCCGCAAGACGTTCGAGTCCATCGGCCGCCCACTGGACGGGCGCGACAATATCGTCGTCACGCGCAATCCTCACTTCGAGGCCGAGGGCGTCTCTGTGTTCAACAATGTGGCTGAGGCTCTCGTGCTTGCCCGCGCCCTGGCCCGCACGAATGGCAGCGACGAAGTCATGGTGATCGGCGGCGCGGATATCTTCGCCGCCACGCTTCCCGACATGCAGCGCGTCTATTGGACGGAGATCGCCGGCGAACCAGAAGGCGACGTGCACTTCCCTGCGCTCGATCCTGCTGCATGGCATGAGGTCTCGTCCGAGCCGATCAATCGCGGTCCGCGAGACGAGTACGATGCCGTTTTGAGGATATTTGAACGCACCCCCACTTAACCCTGACACGCCCTCGGTAGGTGCGGCACCTGAATATTCAGGCCTGCGAGTGCCTTGATCCGCCCGCCGGAACGCCCACATGCCGGGAGTGCGTTTGCGTCAGCCGGGGGCCTCGCCTATAAGCAGTCGACCTTTCTCAGACAGTCCTATGTCGATGCAACTTGATCTGCTGTGCCCCCTGCCAGCGTTCAACTAAGTTCCGTGAAGTTTCGAACGAATATCCTGAAGACAAATCGAGAGGCTTAAGAAGCAATGCCCTGGAGCAATCAGAGTGGTGGCGGCGGCTGGAAAGGCGGCTCCGGAGGCGGTGGACCGTGGGGCCAAGGCCCGCGCGGCGGTGGCGGTGGCGGCGGACAGCCCCCCGACCTCGAAGAGATTCTGAAGCGCGGCCAAGACAAGATGAAGCAGGCCATGGGCGGAGGCGGTGGCATCCCCGGTCCGTTGCTGTTTCTGGCAAGCGCCGTAGCGATCGCAGTTGTTGCGTGGAATGCATTCTTCTTTCGCGTCAATCCTGATGAGCTTGGCGTGGTCATGCGCTTCGGTGAGTTCGTTCGCCAGGAGCCGCCCGGCCTTCACTTCCGGCTGCCCTATCCGATCGAAGAAGTCGAACTGCCGAAGGTGACGCTGCTGCGCTCGACGCAGGTGGGTTTCCGCTCTGCAGGCGAGAGCCGCACGCTCTCCACGGCCTCCGATGTGCGCGAAGAAAGTCTCATGCTCACGGGTGACGAGAACATCGTCGACATCGATTTCGTCGTGCAGTGGACCATCCGCGACGCGGCCGAATACTTGTTCAATATCCAGAACCCCGAAAACACCGTGAAGGAAGTCGCCGAGAGCGCCATGCGCGAACTCGTCGGCAAGGCGAAGATCCAGCCGATCCTCACCGCGCAGCGCCAGCAGATCGCCAGCGAAGTCCAGACCCTGCTGCAGGCGACTCTCGACCGCTACAAGTCAGGTATCCAGGTGCGTGAAGTGCAGCTCTTGAATGCCACGCCGCCGCCTGAGGTTCGCGAAGCCTTCCTCAGCGTCCAGGACGCCGCAAACGAGAAAGTGACGCTGAAAAACCAGGCCGACGGCTACGCCAACCGCGTCGTAAACGAAGCCAAGGGCGACGCCGAACGGATTTTGCAGGCCGCCGAAGGCTACAAGCAGCAGACCGTGGCGGAAGCCTCCGGTCAGACGTCCCGCTTCCTCCAGGTCTATGAGGAATACAAGAAGGCTCCGGATGTCACCCGCCAGCGTTTGTTCCTCGAAACGATGGAACGCGTGATGGGCGGCACGGACAAGATCATTCTCGACAGCAAGCAGGGCGGGCAGGGCGTCATTCCATACTTGCCGCTCGATCAGCTCCAGAAGCGAACGCCGCCTGCTGGCTCTTCGACGGGAGGCAACTGAGATGCGGACCTTCCTCGCTTCTATTTTCGTGCTGCTGCTGATCGGCGTCGCCGCCCTCTACAGCTCGGCCTTCATCGTCCACCAGAACGAGCAGGCACTCGTGCTGCGCTTCGGTAAGCCCGTGAACGTGATCAGCACGCCGGGGCTGAACTGGAAGATCCCGGTCGTCGATACGGTCGACATCTTCGACAAACGCATCCTCGATCTCGATGCTTCGCCGCAGGAAGTCACCACTCTCGATCCCAAGCGTCTCGTGGTCGATGCCTTCGCGCGTTACAAGATCGTTGATCCGCTGCAGTTCTATCAGACACTGCGGTACGAGGGCGCTGTCAGCTCGCGTCTCGGACCGATCTTGGAGTCGGCTTTGCGCGGCGTGCTCGGCAGCGTGACCCTCTCAGACATCGTGCGCGACAAGCGCGAGGACCTGATGGGCCGCATTGCCAAGCAGGTGAACCAGCAGGCCAAACCTCTGGGCCTCGAAGTCGTCGACGTGCGCATCAAGCGTGCCGACCTTCCCGAGCAGAACGCCCGCACGGTGTTCGATCAGATGAAGGCCGAGCGTGAACGGGAAGCCGCCGAATTCCGCTCGCAGGGTGCAGCCGAGGCCAACCGCATCCGCGCCACGGCGGATCGCGAGGCGACGATCATCAAGGCCGACGCGACCCGCAAGAGTGAAGAAATGCGCGGCCAGGGCGACGCGGAACGCAACCGCATCTTCGCCGAAGCCTACAGTCAGGACGCAGATTTCTTCGCCTTCTATCGCTCCATGCAGGCGTATGAAGCAGCCATGAAGTCGGGGGATACGCGCCTTGTGCTGTCACCCGACAGTCCGTTCTTCAAGTACTTCAACGACCCGACAGGCGCGCCGAAGCCCTGACGTTTGCTTTGGATACGAAACGCGAGACGCTTCGAAGACGAGACGCTGAACGGGATCGGACCTGCCCATGAGTGATCTCATTGTCGGGTTCGGTCTCGTTCTCGTTCTGGAAGGCATGCTGTGGGCGTTTGCACCAGACATGGCGCGCCGGCTCCTCGAAATCGCAAGCGAAACCGCTCCCGCTACACTGCGCACGTCCGGTTGGATCGCCATGGCCGCTGGCCTCGCCCTCGTGTGGCTGGTGCGCGGCTGATCACATGCGGGATGTGGCGTTTGCCACTTTCGACGGGTTGAACCGGCTCACGGCCGGCACTCCAAAGTACACGGACGGATGCCGCAGCGGGACGATCAGAAAAGTGGGTTACGTGTCGGAAAGACGCCGCGTTGACTTGGCAGCCTGCCGGTCCACAATGCCGGCAAAGCCGACGCGGCTCGGGCACACGGCCGGCGGCGACAGGGAAACTGGGAGACACGAATGCGACTGACGATTTGGGCTGTGCCGCGCAAGGCTCTGCTACCACTGGCGGCGCTTGGAACCTTCGCGCTGGCATCGCTCCCCGTCGCGGCCTTCCGCGATGGCCCGCAGTCGGTGGCCCCCCTCGCTGAGAAGCTCTCCGGCGCGGTGGTGAACATCTCGACCACGCAGATCGCGAAGTCTCCCGAGGGCGTGCCGCTGCCCAAGGTTCCGAAGGGCTCGCCCTTCGAAGATTTTTTCGAAGAGTTCTTCAATAAGCGGGGCGGCAAAGGTGGGCCTCAGGACCGCAAGGTTTCATCACTCGGTTCCGGGTTCGTCGTCGATGGCGTCGAAGGGCTCATCGTCACGAACAACCATGTCATCGAAGGTGCGGACGAAATCATCATCAACTTCCACGACGGCACGAAGCTGAAGGTCGACAAAGTTCTCGGCAAGGACAGCAAGGCCGACATCGCACTGTTGAAGGTGACGCCGAAGACGCCGCTGAAGGCAGTGCCATTCGGCTCGTCGAGCGACATGAAAGTCGGCGACTGGGTGATGGCAATCGGCAACCCGTTCGGCCTTGGCGGCACGGTGACAGCCGGCATCATTTCCGCAAAGCAGCGTGACATCAACGCTGGACCCTACGACGACTTCATTCAAACGGACGCCGCCATCAATCGTGGCAATTCGGGTGGTCCGCTGTTCAACATGGACGGCGAAGTGATCGGCGTGAACACGGCCATCATTTCCCCGACCGGCGGGTCCATCGGCATCGGCTTCGCAGTGCCTTCCGACACCGTGCAGGCCGTCGTGCAGCAGCTGAAAGAATTCGGCGAAGTCCGCCGCGGCTGGCTGGGCGTGAAAATCCAGACTGTTTCCGAAGATATCGCCGAAAGCCTGGGCGTCGCGGAAAACACCGGCGCACTCGTATCGGCTGTGACACCGGAAAGCCCGGCAGCCAAGGCGGGGCTGCAGCCCGGTGACCTGATCTTGAAGTTCGACGGCAAGGACGTGTCCACCATGCGTGGCCTGCCGCGCCTCGTGGCTCAGGCGCCGATCGGCAAGTCGGTCGATATGGAACTGCTCCGCGGCGGCGATAAGAAAACGATTCAGGTGGTCGTCGGCAGGCTCGAAGAAGAAGATGTCGAAGCGGACCTCAAGGAACCGGATAAAAAGGACGAGGAACAGGCCAAGCCTGAGACCGTGCTCGGCCTCTCCGTCACGCCGCTGACCGATGAACTGCGGACGCAATTGGGTTTTGACAAGAAGGTGAAAGGGCTGCTCGTCACCGGCATTGACCCCGACAGCCCCGCGGCCGGAAAAAACCTGAAACTGGGCGACGTGATCGTCGAAGCGCAGCAGAACCCGATCGCGACGGTCGACGATTTGAACGCCGCTTTGGAAAAAGTAAAAAAGGCCAATGGCCGGCAAGTGCTGATGCTGGTCGAAGATTCCAAAGGTGACACGCGCTTCGTGGCCCTGCCGCTCTAATCCCTCGCCCAGCGGCCGGCTCCCTACAGGGGAGTCGCCGGGCACAATCGAGGCCATTCCGTGCCCGGCGGCCGGCTCCCCAAAGGGGAGTCGCCGGGCATAATCGAAAGACTCACCTATGCACCCGCGCCACCAGGGTCTAAACAGCCAGACATTGTAGAAAAAGCCCGGGGAGCAACGAGCCCTTGTCCGACCGCAATCACAGTCTGCTCGATACCATTCTCGACATTTTCGTGCCGATCCACCAGGACGGGCACAAGTTTATCGCCATCGGCCTCCTCGTGACGCTCTTGGGCTTTTTCATCTGGGATCCCATCGGATGGATCGCAGCCGGCATCACCGCTTGGATTTGCTACTTCTTCCGCGATCCCGACCGCGTGACGCCGCTGCGCGAAGGTCTCGTCATCTCGCCGGCCGACGGCCGCGTCTCGTTGATCGAAAAAGTGCGTCCGCCAACGGAACTGGGCCTGGGCGACGAGGAACGCGTCCGCATCTCCGTCTTTCTTTCGGTGTTCGACGTCCACATCAATCGCGCCCCCGTCGCCGGACGGATCAAGCGCTCGATCTACATTCCAGGCGCCTTCCTCAACGCCGCCCTTGATAAGGCGAGCGAAGACAACGAGCGCCGCGCCATCGTCATTGAAACTCCGGCCGCGCAGGAAATCGGCGTCGTGCAGATCGCCGGCCTCGTCGCCCGCCGCATCGTGACCTTCTCGCAGGAGGGCGATACCGTCGGCGTCGGCCAACGCTTCGGGCTCATTCGCTTCGGCTCGCGCGTCGACACGTTCCTGCCGCCGGGGCATGGTCCTCTGGTGTCGGTCGGACAGAGGGCGATTGCCGGCGAAACCGTGCTGGCTGATCTGAAATCCACCGAACCCGAGCGCGAAGCCCGGCGGGTTTAGTATCTCACACCGGCCTGCCGAGTGTGAGCAAAAAGTGTTTCACACCGGCCTGCCGAGTGTGAGCGACTGGTGTTCCACACGGCCAAGCGGAATGGAGGCGAGCATGGATCCCGAAATGCCGCATATCGAGAAAGAGATCACCCGCCGGCGCCGCCGCCGCCTGTTCTCGCACTCGCGCGTCCCCGTCCGCATGCTCGTGCCGAACTTCTTCACGCTGCTCGGACTATGCGCTGGGCTGACCTCGATCCGCATGTCGATCGAAGGCCGCTGGGACGTAGCCCTCGCCGCGATCGTATTCGCCGCCATGCTCGATGGCATCGACGGTCGCGTCGCGCGACTGTTGAAAGCCTCCTCTCGCTTCGGCGCCGAATTGGATAGCCTCGCCGACTTCGTCAATTTCGGCGTCGCACCTGCGATCTTGTTGTTCACCTGGGGACTGGTGGATATCAAGAGCGTCGGCTGGATCTGCGTGATGATGTTCGCGCTCGCCTCAGCTCTCCGCCTTGCGCGCTTCAATGTCGCCGTCGATGAAGAAAAGCCCAAGTGGCAGTCGAACTTCTTCACCGGCATGCCGACGCCGGCCGCGGCCATCGTCGTGCTCCTCCCGTTCTATCTCGCCAAGCTTGGCCTCGACGCCAACGTGAGCCGCATCGCCATGAGCGTCGTGCTCGTCTATACGGTGCTGATCGCCGTGATGATGGTGTCGACCATCCCGACCTACTCGGGCAAGCTACTCGGAGAACGCATCCGCCGCGAATACGTGCTGCCGATCTTCATTCTCGCTATTGGACTGGTGGCGTGTCTCCTCACGTTTCCCTACGAAACCCTGGCGATCGCGTCGCTCGCCTACCTCTCCATCATCCCGCTGAGTTGGCGCCGCTTCGTCTCCAAGGAGCGCGAGGGACAGCCGCTGACCGACACGAGCATGCAGGGGCAGCCCTCGCCGGCCCCGGCTGCATCCCCCACCGAAGCTGGTCGCGTGGTGGACCTGCGTCCCGCAGAGCCCAAGCGCTGAAGGACGCAAGCTGAATTGCAGATCGAGGCGCTTGCTATCCCCGATGTAAAGATCGTGACGCCTCGCCGGTTCGCCGACGCTCGCGGGTTCTTCTCCGAGACCTTCAACGAGCGCAACTGGCGCGAGGCCGGCTTCGACGCGCACTTCGTGCAGGATAATCACGCCTACTCGGCCGAGAAGGGCGTCGTACGCGGGCTTCATTTCCAGTTGCCGCCTTCGGCTCAAGGCAAACTCGTCCGTGTGACGCGCGGCGCCATTCTTGACGTCGCAGTCGATATTCGACGCGCCTCCCCCACCTTCGGCAAGCACGTAACGGCGACGATATCGGCAGAGAATTGGCGCCAGATCTGGGTGCCGCCGGGCTTCGCACATGGCTACGTCACACTCGAGGAACACACCGAGGTCATCTACAAGGTGACGAATGCCTACGCCCCCGCTCTCGACCGCGGCATCCGCTGGAATGATCCAGCACTCGGCATCGAGTGGGGCGTCACAGAGAGCGCCGCGATCCTGTCGGACAAGGATCGCAAGCAGCCCCTTCTGGCAGATGCAGCGGACCTGTTTTAGGCCAAGCTAGCGGGGCGCATTCGGCTTGAGCAGCCGCTCGCGCAGAGACATGCCGCCGGACGGAGCCGGCATTGGCTGCGGTGCCTGTGCGGGAGGGGAAGTGTCGCGGCGCATGAGCCCGCCGCTTGACGACCGCGCGGCGCCAAGCTGCGAAGGCTGTGAAGGAATATCCCGACGCATCCCACCTGGCGCACGATGTGCTGGTTCGGCGTGCTCGCTCGCGTCGTAGCGCGAGCCTCCGATATTCATGGCATCTGCGAACATCGCGGCATGGTGGCTGGGATCGCCAGGTCCCGCGCCGGCCGATCGCCAGCGCTCGACGACATGATCGAGAAAGTTCTCATCGCCGACCGAGCTCTGCCACTTCTCGGAGAACTTGGCCGTCGACGAGCGCGGCAGCCGGTCACGCGCAAGTTCGTCGAACTTGATGCGAACAGGCAAAGCCACGCCGTCGCCGAATGCGAGCGCCTCGCGCTGTCCGAGCGCGGGAAGGAATTCCAGCAGTCCCGAACCCGTATCGGAAATCGCCGATTGAACGATTGCCTGGTCGCGGTCGTTCGACATGCGCAGCGCGAACACCGTGTTGCACTGGGAAAGAATGGTGGGATCGATTTCCGCCGGGCGCTGGGTCACGATGCACAGCGAAGCACCGTACTTACGGCCTTCTTTCGCAATCTTCGCGATGGCACGTTTGCACGGCTCAAAGCCTGCGTTCGGATTGAGCGGCACGTAGCGGTGGGCTTCCTCGCATACGAGCGTAACGGGCACCTTGCCCTCGCTCCAGAGCGCGAAGTCGAACGTCATGCGGCACAGAACCGAGACGACCACGTTGACGATTTCCGTCGGGATCCCGGTCAGCTCGAGAATGGTGATCGGTTTGCCCTGAACCGGCACGCGGAAGATGCGCGATAGGATCTGCGTCATGCCGTCGTAAACGGTCAGCGATCCGAACATGAATGTGTAGCGCGCATCCTGCGAGATCGTGTCGATGCGCGACTTCAAGTTACGGTAGGGAGCAAGGTCGCGCTTGTTCTCGAGCTTGCCCATGCGCTCATCGATGAGACCGGTGAGGTCCGAAATACGATAGGGAACCGGCGTATCGACCGTGAAGCGTCCATGATCGACAATACCGCGGCGCAGCTTCTGGTCCGTTGCGCGACCGGCCGCATAGCGGCTCTTCGCCATCGGGATCAGCTCTTGCAGGATTTCGATCTCTTGCTTGCGTTCCGGATCACCGACCAGAACCTCCGTCGCCTCCTCGAAGTTCAAGAGCCACAACGGCAGCTGCATGTTCCACGGGCTGATCACTTCAGCCAGATCGCCGAACGCGGTTGCGTATTCGTTGTGCGGGTCCAGAAGTACGATGTGCGCCGCCGGATGCTGGTCGAGGATCGATCGCAGGATGAGCGCCGTGGTGCACGACTTGCCCGTGCCCGTGGTGCCCAGGATGGCAAAGTGTTTGCCGAGGAGGTCGTCTACGCGAACGCGGGCATCGATCGTGGCGTCCTGCCGGATGCAGCCGACACGAACCGATCGGGCATCGTTCCCGCAGAACGCGAGAGTGAGTTCGGCTTTCGTTGCAACGCGCACCCGGTCGCCTAGGCCAGGATACACGGTGACGCCTCGATTGAACGTCGACGCTTCGCCAGAGGCGCTGCGCCAAAGTTCGCCCACGAGGCCAAGTTCCGCGATCCAGATTTCGTTGTCACCATCGCGATGTGCCGGAACCGGAACGCTCAATGCTGAGACGATCGCCAGAACAACGGTGTTGGCGGTATCGATCGCGAGCAGGGTGCCCATTTCCGGGCGGTCCTGAATGTTGCGGATGGTGCCGTCTTTTGGCGTATCGAGAAGGACGATGGCCTTCGAGCCGGTTACAGACACGATGCGGCCGATCGAACCGTCAAAGCTCGAAAGCACCTTGCCCGGCCCCGTTGAAATTAGACTTTGCATGACATCTTCCATGACCAATGAGTCCCCCGCACTTACGCCCCGCCGCCGTTGCCGAGGACCGCATCGCGCGCCTCGCGGATGTTGAGCGTCGTCGCAGAGGGAAGAAAAATTCCGACTTCGGTTCCGCGACCCTTTTCGCTGTCGATCTTGATGTGACCGCCGTGCAGCTCGATGAGGGATCGCGCGATCGGGAGACCGAGACCCGTGCCTTCGCGCCAGCGCGACCGGCTACCGTCGACTTGGCCGAACGGCGTAGTCGCGAGCTTCAACTCTTGAGCCGACATGCCGACGCCCGTATCCCGGATCATCACACCGACCCCACCATCGGCAAGTCGAATGGCTTCGATCTTCACCGCACCCTCGCGAAGCGTAAACTTGATTGCGTTGGATACGATGTTGCTGAAGACCTGCTGGAGTTTGCTGGCGTCACCACGAACCAGCGGCAGTTGGTCCGCCACCTCAAGATCGAGGCTCACGCCCGCCTCGCGCGCGGCCGCACGGTTGGCAAGGTATGTCGCGTGCAGCACGTCTTCGACAATGACCTCTCGTGCATCGAGCGTGTAGCGCCCGCTTTGCATTTTGGAGATATCGAGAATGTCATTGATGACCGACAGAAGGTGCCCGGCTGCGTCATTGATCAGCTTGGCGTACTCGACGATGTCCTTGTCGGCGATCCGTCGCTTGTCGTGCTCGGCCAGGATCTTGGAGAACCCGATCATGGTGTTGAGCGGCGTGCGCAACTCATGGCTCATGTTCGAGATGAATTCGCTCTTCACGCGATCGGCGAGCTCGGCCTCGATCCGGGCGGCATGTTCCGCCTCGCGCGTACGCTGCCGGAGGATCGCCTCTCCCACGAGAGAAGCGTAATCCCCCATGAGCGAGCCGCCCTTTTGCCTATTGATGGACCCACGAATCATGATTGTGCCGATGATCAGATAATCGACCTGAGCCTATCGGCGAATGGATAAAGCCCGGTTAACCGACCGGCGCGACGGCCACCGAAAAATTAACGAACGGTGAAGCGAAACGGCACCGAGACCACCAGCGGCTCCCGGTTCAGGTCTTCAGGCATTGCCGGGAACGGTGCTGCCTTTTCAACCGAGGCGATCGCCGCTTCATCGAGTTGCTGGTTGCCCGAGCTGGTTGCAATCTCCCGGGTCAGGAGCTGGCCGGATGAATCGACGGTGAAGCGAACAACGGCCGTTCCGATTTGACGGGTGCGCGGGTTGACCTTCCGCTTCTCCAGGTGCGTGCGTAGCTTACCCAGATACTTGCTGTGTGAGGTGGCCTCGCCACCCGATTTGACGACGCTGGTTGCGCGCTTTTCTTCGACAGCGACCTGCGCCGCCTGCTCGAGCGTTGCGACTTGAGGCGGCACGGGCTCTTGAACCGGCTCAGGCTTGACCTCTTCGATTTCCTGTTCGGGTCCAGTCTCGGAGGCGATGACCTTCGTCTCCTCCACTTCCTTGAGCTCTTTCACTTCCTCGACGGCTGGCCGCGCTTCGCTGGCCTCCATGGGCTCGGCTTCGACCGCCTGCACCGTCGTGTCATCCTGGCCCCACATATCGAGGCCCTCGATGGCGATGCCTTGCTCCACGATGAACTGGTCCTCGCCCTCGCCCGAATCGAGCGCTGCCCCGCCGGGCACGACCAGCAGCCATGCCGCAAAAGCGGCATGAGCGGCAAAAGAGAGAAACCAGGTGGCGGGCTTGAGAAGCATGCGAGGTCGCAGGGTCCTTCAGATCACGGTGCCGGGGATGGATTGGGAGCGGGAGCCGGTGCAGGTGATCCCGACGCTGCGGCAGCCCCCGCGCCCGGCTGTTGCGATAGGAGCGAGACCCGGCTGAAGCCGCTCTGGCCCACCTGCCCCAGCAGATCCATGACCTCGCCATACGGGTTCTTCTTGTCGGCGCGAACGTACACGACCGCATCGCCTTCCGCCGCGCGCATCTCGCGCAACTTGCCAACGAGCGCGTCGCGCGTGACGAAGTCGTTGCGGATTTGCAGCTTCCCGTCGGCCGTCAGAGTGACCACCATCGGCTTTTTCGACTGGCCAAGCTTCGCCGCCGTGGTCTTCGGCAGTTCGATCGGCACGCCCGTCACCATAAGGGGAGCCGCCACCATGAAGATGATCAAGAGCACGAGCATCACGTCCACCATGGGCGTGATGTTGATCTCCGCCATCGGGCGATAGCTGCTGTCTTCGCCGTCTCCCGAAGAGACGTTCGCGCTCATACCCATCAGTAGGCCTTTCCAGCGCGCAGCGGTTCGACGCGAGCCGCGGCATCGCCATGCGGGCGCGAAATCTGCTTTGCGATCTCGGAGATGGCCGCATTTCCACGTTGAGAGGAGCGGCCGAGCTTCACGGCGTAATGGTTGTACGCCATCACGGCGGGAATGGCGGCCACGAGGCCGAGTGCGGTCGCGAACAGCGCTTCGGCGATACCCGGTGCAACGGTCGCAAGGCTCGTGTCCTGCCGCGCGGCGATGGCGGTGAAGCTGTTCATGATGCCCCAGACGGTCCCGAACAGACCGATGAAGGGAGCGGCGGAACCGATGGTGGCGAGAAACGGCAGGCCGGACTCGATCGACTCGAGTTCACCTTTGAAGCGCTGCTTCATGGCCCTCTCGAGCCGCGCGCGAATCTCACTGCGGGCCTCTCCGCGCGAGACGCCGTCGTTGGCCTCCGACTCTGCCGCCGTCAGAATGCGCCGCACGAGGCCATCGGCCTGCGCGGCATCCGTTGCGCCATCGGCGAGGCTTTCGAGCGCCTTCACGTCGGATTTGAGCCGCCATGTCCGAATGGACTTCTCAATGACGATCGCCCAGCAGGCCACCGACGACAGAACGAGAAGCAGCATCACAGCCTTCACGATCGGATCGGCGGTCGCGATCAGATCCATGATGGAGAGGGTGGACTGCGGTGAGGCGGTCAAGAACACAGGTTAATCCTTCGCGTTGCGCTGCGCGTTTATTTCGTGATTTGCACGTTGCTGAGTGACTTGAGCGTAATGGCATCGAGGCACTTTTCGACAGGTCCCGTGTCGGCCTTGCACTCCATGACGTCGTGCACGAGGAAGCTGCCGATCTTGTCGCAAGCCGTGCCGTCGAGATCGAACATCTTGACTGTCTTCTTGGCGCTCTTGAGAGGCGCCAGATCCAGCATCAGCCGTCGACCGATGACGCCGTCGGTATGAAACAGGATCAGGTCGAGCTTCAATGTCTGAAAGCCGACCGATCCGGGATTATCGACGACGGTATAGACCCGGCATCCCTTGTCCACCGACTCCAGCTTGTTGAGTTCGACCGTAATGGCCGGCGCTGCTGCTGCGGCCGCCGGCGTGGCCTCACCGGCAATCGCCGCTGGTCCGAAACATCCCGCAGAGGCAAAACCCATGAGGAGCGCGCCGAAACCGGCGGATGCTGACTGCACTTTCAAGTCGTCTCTCCCCTGTGCGCTTTGGATGGTCTAGGCGCCATCCTGTGTCACGCGTTGGTGGCCAATATTGGAGCCCCGAAATCTATCGAGCAGCCTCGCGCAGGCCGGCAAAGTTGTTCCTGTATAACCTAACGCTTTTCGCCCCGTTTGGCCGGTGCCAAATCAGGTTTGGGTCTGACCTGACACAGGACCTTGTTCCTAAGGTCGTGTCGGTCTTCCGCGAGCCCTGAGATAAAGGTCGAACCTACTGGAGATCAAGGACTTTTCCTAAGAACGATTCCAAACACCAAGCCGTGCGGATCAGCATGGGCAATCGGGAAAAAATCCCGATGCGGAGTTGCCACATGACGGCTTTTTCGACGTTCCGCGGCGCATACGGGCCCTCTTGAGCTTGCGGCCGTGAGCCAACTCACACTAACGACCTTTAGGTAGGTCTCCTGAGGAAAATCTTCCCGGCCGAGAAGAGGTTGCGCTCGATGTCTGATCATCTGATCCGCGGTTTGATGGTGATGGGACTGATCGCGACGGGCGCGCCGTCAGCAATGGCCCAGGCGCCAGACGCACCCGCCACGCCGCCGGCAACGGAAGCGCCCGTCCCGGCACCGCCGACCCCACCCGCTACCGAAGCAACCCCGCCGCCGCCCGCTGATGCACCGGCGGCCACGCCGCCACCAACTCCACCTGCTTCAACCACCGGGCAATCCACGCCGCCCGCCGCCGCGCCGTCTCCTGCACCGCAGCCGGCAGCCACGTCTGAGCCGGAACCCGTCGCTCCCGGCCTGTCGCTGCCGGAAGTCACCGTGCAGCAGAGGCAGCCGGTGAAGCAAATCGCCGGCCCACCGGTTGCCGAAACGCAAATTCAGGTGGCACCGGGTCCAGTTGTGGGAGGTTCCGCGGGCGCGGCAGCCACTGCGGCCCAAGGAACAGGAACCGGCGGCGGCACGGGCAGCGGCTCGGGCGTCACGCTCTCCAAGGTTCCCGGCGCGGTCTCCGTCGTCACCGGCGACCAGATCATAGCCGACAGAACGCTCCAGGTTCAGGACACGCTGCAGAAGCAGGTTCCGGGAATCCTCTTGACGGATACCGCCGGCGGCGGCCTTCGCCCCGACATCCAGTTCCGAGGCTTCGACGCCTCGCCGATCGGCGGACGCTCGCAGGCCATTGCCGTCTACCAGAACGGGGTGCGCATCAACGAGGCGTTCGGCGACACGGTCAACCTCGACCTCATCCCCGCCATCGCAATTAGCGACATGACCATATTGGGCGCAAATCCGCTCTATGGTCTCAATGCCATCGGCGGCGCCATCGGCATCACGATGAAGGACGGCTTCAGCTTCCAGGGCGGCACGATCGACGCGATGGGCGGCTCCTTCGGTCGCGGCCAGGTTGCGATGGAAGCCGGCGGCAACTCCGGCACGGTTGCAGCGTATGCCGCGCTCGAACTGATCCGCGAGGACGGCTTCCGCGACTTCTCCGACGCCGACATCGAACGCTTCTACGGCGACCTCGGCTTCAAGGGCAGCGCGGTCGAAGTTCACCTGAGCCTCACCGCCGCCCAAAGCAACGCCGGCGTCGTGGCAGCCTCTCCGGTCGACGTTCTCGACGTGGGCTGGAACCGCACGTTCACGAACCCGCAAGATACCGATCTCGAAGTCTTGATGCCGACCTTGAGCGCCAAGGTTCAGGCGACCGAAACGCTCTCATTCAGCGGCATCGGCTACTACCGCAAGTTCAAGTCGAACGTCATCGACGGGAATTTGAGCGAGGCTGAAGCGTGCACTGACGCTCCGGGCCTATGCAGGACCGTCTGTGCGTTGCGGAAGATGGAGTGGCCGCCGGAACATGGTGGAGGACATCGACGGAACGTACATGATCTGCTCGGATGACGTCGTCGGCGATCCGCTGACGGTTCGCACTCGGCTCCATCGAGCGCATCAACACAGACGCTGAGGGCTTTGGCGGCTCGCTTCAGGCCGCATCAACAGGCTGAACTCTTCAGTCGTCCGAACCGCTTCGTCGTCGGCGCGTCGCTACGACGGCGGCCGAGGTGCAGCTACAATACGTCGAGTGAACTTGGCGAAATTGGAAACCGCTTTGTTGTCACTGGCTCTGGCATCATCGTTGGAAGAACCGGACGATCTCGCGCCGCGCCAACTCGAGACGCAGAACGATTATTTCGGTGTCTACTTCACCAACACGCTGGACGTGACCGACCAATTCGCCCTGACGGTCGGCGGTCGCTACAATCATGCAACGATCGAGCTGAACGATCTGACCGGCCAGTTCGATGAACTCGACACGACAAACAAATATCAGCGCTTCAACCCGATGGTCGGCGGCACGTACAAGTTCAGCGAGATGCTGACCCTCTACGGCAGCTATTCGGAAGCCAACCGCGCGCCGACAGCGGCCGAACTGGGCTGCGCCGAGCCCGATAACCCCTGCTTCATCGAGAGCTTCCTGACCGACGATCCGCCGCTCGAACAGGTCGTCTCAAAGTCTTTTGAGCTGGGTGTGCGCGGACAGGCAAGGCCAGGAGACGGGCAGCTGTTCACCTGGAGTGCAGGCCTGTTCCGCACGCTCAATCAGGATGACATCCTCAACGTCGCTGCCGAAGACGACCGGCCGTGGCTACTTCCTCAATGCTGGCGACACACTGCGCCAGGGTATCGAACTCGCTGCGGGCTATCAGAACCGCACGTACTCGGTTTATGGCTCCTACGCGTTCGTCGATGCCACCTTCCAGGACGACCTGATCTTGCCGGCAGCGAACACGCCGAATGGCACGTTCGACTGCGCCGACGTGCCGGAGTGGTCCAGGATCGACGAACCGCAATGCCAAGCCGTCTCAGACGGCGACACGCTCCCCGGCATCCCACGCCATCGCTTCAAAGCCGGCTTTGAATACTGGGTCACGCCGCAGTGGAAATTCGGCTCGGACTTCCTGGCCGTATCCGATCAGTTCTTCTTCGGCGACGAGGCGAACAACAACCGCAAGCTTTCCGGCTACACCCGCGTTGACCTGAAGACCTCCTACAAGCTTTCGGACAACGCCGAGGCCTACGGCTTGATCCGCAACCTCTTCGACCGGCGCTACGGTCTCTACGGTACGTTTTTCGATACGGACGAGGCCGCAGAGGCCTTCCAGGCGGCGGGGTATGAAGATCCGACGGATCCGCGCTCGATCTCGCCCGTTCAGCCGTTCGCCATCTACGGCGGCCTGCGCATCACGTTCTGAGTGTAAGTCACGCATTGAGCCAAGGGGCGGTCGCAAGGCCGCCCCTACGTGTTTTTTCCTGCATCATTCCCGGCTTTCGTGGCCCCCTCGCCACGCCGCTTGGCAAAAGCCGAGACGTAGACGGGGAAGAAATCCTTCCGCTGCTTTGGCGAGAGGGAAAAAATGGTAGCGTCCTCGCTGAAAAACATCCCGAAGCGCAGGATCAACCGTGCTCAATTGCATCCGACAGCTGCCGGCCCTTGCCGCAGCCATCGTGGGTCTCACAATCCTTTGTGGGAGCGCGGGGTCTGCCATCGCCGATCCAGCCGTCGGCCAGTTCGAACTGAAAACACTAGAGTCTGGGCCGGGCTTCCTCGAATTCCAAAGCCAGAATGCCTGGAGCTTCGGCCAGCCGCGCCGTGAAACCACAATCGTCGATGGAGAGCCCATCTACGACGACAACTCGATTATCAAGCAGCGCGAAGCGCTCGAAATGGAAATGGGTCTCACGCGCCACCTCAAGATGCGCGTCGGCATCGAGTTTGAACAGGAGCGCTTGGACGATCCGCCATCACTCGCAGAGGCGAATGATTTTGCGCCCTTGCAACTCGATGAGATCGGCGCAGAGGTGATCGCGATCTTCATTCCGCGAGACGGCGACGGATTTGGTCTCGGCACCGTTGTAGAGTTCGAACGCCCCTTCGAAGGCGACGAACAGATGAGCCTCATCATGGGGCCGATCTTCGAGTACGCCACCGGCCCGTGGCTCGTGGCCGCCATTCCCATGCTCGTGCACGACTTCGGCGGCGACCCCGACGAGGATGGCATTCGGGACGAAAAGTGGGACTTCGCCTACGCCGCTCAGGTCGCCTACACGTTCAACGACAATTGGACGCTCGCCATGGAAGCCTATGGCACAGTCGAGCGGCTGGGGAACACCGGCACGCCGGGCGAAGCAACATTGGCCTTTGGAGACCACGACCAGCACCGGATCGGGCCCATACTCTATTACTCGTATGATTTCGGACGCAGCCTGCGCCCAGACCCCCGGCGCGACGACGACGGAAGCATAGAAACGAGCGAACTGACCGTGGGGCTTGGGTTCCTGGCGGGTCTCAACGAGAACACCCCGGACGGGACACTGAAGCTGAGCGTCGAATTGGACTTTTGATCAGGAGACCGAGCGCGGCCGCATTGGCAGGAACCGCGACTCGACAGGGCTCAAGCTGATGGGCTTCAACGTGGCTTCTGCAGCGTCGACTTCGCCGATCGCAGCATCGAGCGACGCGGCGACATGTTCTAGACCTGGCACTGCGCGAGCATCGTCGCGCATATAGATGAGGGTTTCGCGCACCGTTGAAAGGTCAATCGCCGGCGGCCAGGGACGATTGCGGGAAATTCGAAACACGGGACCTGCACTCCGAGACAGAACTTAAACAAGCGTAAACGTCTGTTGTAAAAGCCGCAAGAACCGTGCCTGCAAAAATTTCTCGAGCGAAGGCCGCAGTGTCCCGGATCGAGACATAAGTCAGGCTTCTTCGACCGTTTTCGGGAATGGATCCTTTACCCTCATGTCCCAGGATGCCCTTCGAACGGTGCGGCAGAACCCGCCGCAACCGGCAGCATCAGAAGGACAGCGCCGTGTTGGGAACGCGCCGCCCGGGTATCCTTATCATCGTTGAAAACCTCACGGTGCCGCTCGATCGGCGCGTGTGGCAGGAAGCCTGCGCGCTACGCGACGCAGGCTACACCGTCTCTGTCGTCTGTCCGAAGGGCGGCATCCATACCGCGCCGTACGAACAACTTGATGGGGTGCACATCTTCCGCCATCCGCTTCCCATCGAAGCGAGTGGGCCGTTGGGCTATGTCGCGGAATACTCTACCGCGCTGTTCTTCGAATTTGTGCTCTCGGTGAAGGCCTACTTCAAGGTCGGCTTCGACGCCGTGCAGGCCTGCAATCCACCCGATCTGCTCTTCATCATTGGCGCCTTCTGGAAGTATCTGTTCGGCAAGCCGTTCGTATTCGACCACCACGACATCAACCCCGAACTGTACGAAGCTAAATTCGGCCGCCGGGGCGCGTGGCACCGGTTGCTCCACTTCTTCGAGCGTCAGACCTTCCGTGTTGCGGATGTAGCCATCGCCACCAACGAAACCTTCCGCGATATCGCGACAGGCCGCGGCCGCATGGACAAAGACCGCGTGTTCATCGTGCGCTCCGTACCCGACACCAGCCGCTTCCGTCGCGTCGAGCCCAATCCGGCATTGAAGATGGGTCGCAAGCATCTCGTCGGCTTTGTTGGCATCATGGGCAGCCAGGACGGCGTCGATCTGATGGTCGAAGCCATGCATGCCATTGTCAACGAACACGGTCGCAACGACGTGCAGGCCCTCATCGTCGGCACCGGCACCGAACTGCCTTATCTCAAAAAGCTGTCAGCCGAGCGTGGTCTGGAAGATTACATCACATTCCCCGGCTTCCAGTCCGGCAACGCGCTCCTGACCGCCATGTCGACCTTCGACATCGGCATCATCCCTGATCCGAAGAACGTCTATAACGACAAGATCTCCATGAATAAGGTCTTGGAGTACATGACGCTCGGCATCCCGTTCGTTCAGTTTGACTTGAACGAGGGCCGCAAGATGGCGGCCGACGCCGCACTTTACGCGGAAGACAACTGTCCCCGCTCGCTCGCAACCCGCATGCTCACGCTTCTCGATAACAGCGCACTGCGCGAATCCACCGCCGCCGAAGGTGTGGCGCGTGCAAAGTCGCTGCTGCGCTGGGACGAAGAGCGCAGCCGTCTACTTTCCGCTTATGAATGCGCGCTCGGCCTCAAGGTCCGCAATGCCGCGCGTCCCGTGGTGATGCCGGCTCACGACTGAACGGCCTCATCGCTTCATCGATTGCGAAGATGGGGACGTCAGGCCCTGGCGGCACTCTGCAACCGGTTGCGTGTCTCAGGCATGACCGCCGCGGCGAAGAGGGCGATCACGGCCAGCGTCACGACCAGCCCGATGCCGCGCAGCGCAATCTCATCCGGCCCGCCCGTAACAGCAAGCGCACCCGCCGCCGTCAACGCTGCCGGGAGCAGAAACGCGGCGCGCCGGACGAACACGCCCGACAAGCCGCTCACCTGAGCGTCCATCCGCCAGGAAACATAGGCGAGTGACGCCACTTCGCCGGCAAACCCCATCACAGCCACCGCTTCGAGACCAAATCCGAGTGCGGCGACCACGATCGCCGGGATCAGCGCGGCCGCGCGAATGCACCCCGCGATGAGGAACGGCCTCGTTTCGCCCATCGATAAGAGAACCATTCCCGGAACGGCCTGCAGCATGCGCACGGACCACATCGCCGCGAGCCACGCCATGACCCCGCCAAGCCCTGCAAAATTGGGCCCGAACGCAATCTGCAGAAGCGTCCCGCCGAGAAGCATCGCCGTGGCGAGATAGATAGCCGCGAGGATGGTGGTCGCCTCCGTCATGGCTGCGAACCGCCGCGTCAGGAGAGCATCGTCGCCGCGCGCGCTGGCGAACAGGGGCAGCATGAGCGACTGCCCGACCTTGGCCGCGATGAGCCCCGGCACCATCGCCACCATGAATGCAGCGCTGTAGCCTGCGAGAGCCTCGATGCCGATCATATGACCGATGACGATCCGGTCCCCATGATAGACGGCAACAAGCGGAAAGGCGCTGAGCCAGATGGGCCAGCCAAAGTCGATGAGGCGCCGGATGATTGCAGGATCGAACGCAACACGATAGCGCCGGCTCGCTACCCAATGCGACACGAGCATTCCCGCCGTGGCCTGCGCGACCGACAGCACCACGACGGCGCGGAAATCAGGGATCGCCTTGACCACCGGCCATGTCAGAGCCAGAGCAACCGCCTGCGGAAGCACCTCGATCCACAGGAACGGGCGATTGTCGAGGTGGCGCTGGGCACGCCGCGCATCGAGATGCTGAAAGCCTTTGATGAGAGGAACGAGCGAAAGCGCAGCGATCGACGCAGCCGCGTCCGGAACGGCGAAGAATGCCGCAATCGGCACCGAGCCCACCAGCAGCATGGCCGCGATTACGATGCCGCGCACGATGAGCGCCATGTGGTTAGTGGCGATAAACCGCGCTTGCCCTCCATCCCGCGCCTGCACGATGAGCCGGTCAACACCAAGGTCGGTCAGGTTGTCGAGCAGCTGCAACAGCAGCGTCAGGATCGCGGCGATACCGAAATCACCCTTCGCCAGCATGTGCCCAAGCATCGCGTTGCGGCCGAACGACATGACCTGCGACGCGGCAAAACCCGACATCAGGAACGCACCCTGCCCCGCGACGCGACGGCGGATCATGCGCGAGGTCTTGCGGCTGTCAGCCATCGCCATCAAGCCTTGCCCGACGACCGCTGGCGAGGCAGACGCCGCAGCAGCCCCGCATAAGAGCGCTCAGTTAAGCGACCCGCCTCACGATCGAGGCCAAATCCGGAGAGACGCAGCAGCGCGCAGGTCGTTTGCATCCAGCGCGGGCGAAGCGCATGGCTCCACTTGACGCGGAACGCCTCCTGCGCGGCGTAGAAATCGGCGCTCTTCGTGCCGCCCGACAGATGCATCAGATGGAAATCGATCACCCACGCGCTGTAGCCCGCGACATCCGCGTTGAGACAGAGGTCCGGCCCATAGAAGTGAAAACCGTCCAAGTCCACCGAGCACCCGACACGCGCGCTGCGCTTTACGACGATGAAATTCTCATCAAGGCTCATGACGCGCACCGGCAGATCTCCGGAATTGCGGTTCGCCCCGTGCGGGTCGGAAATGCGATGCGCGAGCACGCCGGGTTGCAGACCGCCCGCGTTGCCGGCGAGTGCCCAGTTGGCATCGCGGCTATCGAGATCTGCGAGACGACGGTCGAGTGCCTCCAATCCGTCCGTGAGCAACCGCACGTCCTGATGGCACAGGATGACATAGCGTCCGCGCGCGGCGTGAAGAAGTGCGTTCAGCCCTCTATATGCGCCGCTTTGATGGGGGCCTCGGTTGTCGAGATAAAGAAACTCTGAGTTCGAGCTGTCGAATCCGCCCGCAGCGAACGTCTCGCGCATCGCCGCATACTGCTCGAGATTCGTCACCAGCGTGCCGATCGAGTAACGCGGAGCAACGGTGCCATTGTATGCAGAGGCCGTAATAACTGTGGGTTCTGTCTGATTCACGGGGCGCCTCCCACATGCACGGCGGCGACCGCCAGGCGCTCAGCATCGGTCAGGCTCGGCTCCCCATAGCCCGACCGCCAGTCGTCGCGAGCGGCCCAAACGGAGTGCCATGTGGAGGCAGCCTCGCGGGCTCGCGCGTCATCTTTGATGCGGGCGAGCACGTCCCACACCAACCAGCGCGTTAGCGGCCACATCATCAGCAGAAATTGTCCGAACACGACCGTGCCGCGCGGCCAATGCCGGGCGATCAGCGTCGATTTGGCCGCAAGAAGCTTCGTCATCTTGCCGGCCCGCGTCTTTTCCGATGCGCCGCCGTGGTGAATGATCGTCGCCTCGGGCGTCACGGTCGGCCGCGCGCCGATCCGCTGCGCACGCAGGCACAAGTCGGCTTCCTCGCCGTACATGAAGAAGGTGGCATCGAAGCCGCCGAGCGCCTGCCACACTGCGCGCGGGATCATGAGGAAGCAGCCCGAGACAATATCGACTTCGCGCACTGTGTCGCGCGGCCAGCCGCCAAAGGCTTCTGGATTGAACAGTGCCGATTGTGGGAACAGGGCCGCGAGACCTGTGACGCGCATCGCCAGATTCCAGGGCGTGATGCGCTGCCAGCATGAAGCAGGGTTGAGGCTGCCGTCGGCGAAGAGCGTTCGTCCACCCCAGATCAGCGCCCGCGGATTGGCTCGCGCGAATGAAACGAGACGATCGATGGCGCGGTCAGTGACGACAGTGTCGGGATTGAGCAGCAACACGTAGCGCCCGGTCGCATGCTCAGCGGCAAGATTGTTCCCGCGCCCGAATCCGATGTTGTCACTGAGGCGGATCAGTTTTGGCCGTGCCGGATGGGCGGCGATCGCGTCCGCAGATCCATCCGAGGACGCGTTGTCGACGACGATGATCTCATAATCGAGATCGCGCGTTTCGCGCACGACCGATGAGATCGCCGCGAGCGTCAACTCGCGTGTGTTGAAACTCACGATCAGGATCGAGACGTCGATGCTGCGAGGCGAGGTCAAGGAATAAGCGCTCCGAGAGAAGCGCGCTTGCCCGTTAAGAGGTTGTTAACGGATGGCGCGCGCGGATCAGCGGCAGAACTGCACCACCATGCGCGCGCGATTTGAGGAAACGATTAACGACGATCGTGCAGAGTACGGTCCGAGCATTTTGGCCCCCAGCAGCTTTGTCTCAAGCAGCGTGGCGTGTGTCGATGGCGCTTTAGGAATCTGCAATCTCATGTCCGTTCTCCACCGCCATCTGCCCACGGACCAGGAAACCACGCGAATGAACGCGCCTGCTCGCCGCGAGTTTGACGGCATCATCTGCATCGGTGGCTCGGACTGGTGGTATCATAACCGCGGTCACTTCGATTTCCAGGTCATGCGCCGCTTCGCCCGCACCATGCCGGTGCTGTTCGTCAACTCACTCGGCGTACGCGTCCCCGACGCCAAGAACCCCGGACAGTTCGTCGGCAAGATACAGCGCAAGTTGAAAAGCCTCGCGCGCGGCGTCGTCAATGTTGAAAACGGCTTCTGGGTTTTCTCGCCTCTCAGCATCCCCGGCCAGACCGGCAAGACAATTTCGGGCTTCGCACTCGCCCCTCAAATCCGCCTGGCCGCACGCCGCGCCGGCATTACGAGGCCGCTGCTGTGGATGCATTGCCCCGCAGGCGCCGACCTCATTGATGAACTGAAGCCCGTCGGCACAGTGATGCAGCGAACCGATCGGTTCGAAGCATTCCCCGAGGGCGACCCGATTCTGCTCACCGAGCAGGTGGCGAAGATTAAACGCGCCGCCGATATGATCATCTATTGCGCACCGCATCTGATGACCGAAGAGGCGGCCGAGGTTCGCAGCCAATTGCTCGTCACTCACGGGGCGGATGTCCAAACCTTCATTGCCGAGGGATCGAAGCGTGCTCCAGGACCGGCTGACGTCGCCGTAATCGGCAAGCCGCGCGTCGGGTTCATCGGCGGTATAGATGCCCACACCTTCGATCCGGACTTGTTTCTCGCGGTGGCCAAGCAAATGCCCACCGTCAATTTCGTCATGATCGGCAGTTGCTCGCTGCCTGAGGGTTGGTGCGATTTGCCGAATGTGCGCTTCCTAGGCCGGAAGCCCTACGACGTCATTGCGCGCTACATGGCGGCCATGGACGTGCTCATCATGCCCTGGAACAAGAGTGACTGGATCAAGGCCTGCAACCCGATCAAGCTCAAGGAATACTTGGCCGTCGGCCGTCCGGTCGTCACGACCGATTTCCCCGCCCTCGATGGCTGGCGCGACCTCGTCCGCGTAGCAAACGACGCCGACACGTTCGCAAATGCAATCCGTGCGAGCCTCAAGCATCCTTATGATCCCGACGCCGCGCGTACCCGTGTCGCCGGTGAAACATGGGACGCCAAGGCAGAGATCATCCTGCGCGCCGTGAACGGGCTCGGCCTCGTCTACACACCGTCGCAAGCATCCGTCTCCTGGAGCACGGCACTCCGCGCGGTCCTCACTCCGAAAACCGTCGGTTGAATTCGAAGGCCGCAGATTCAGGCTAGGCGCGCGTCGATCGATCGCTGTCGTCCATCACCGACAGATCTCCCATTGACGAGAATAAAGTCATCAGGCCGGCAGAGCGGCGCCGGGCAGCGAGGGCCGGCTTTGCGGGCGGATGAAGCTGGGGTGCCGGGGTCGCATCGGCTGGGCCAATTGCGACGCGGCACTCGTCACGCGCTTGGTATCGGCCAGCGCACTGCCGAGGCCAAGAACGAAGTAGAGCAGCGCGTGCGGCACATTCCAGTAGTGCACCGTTGCGCCGAGCAGGCAGATCCCAATGAGCGAAATGAGCCAACCCGCCGATATGCGTCGGCGCAGCGGATCGCGGGATCCGCGTCCCCGCGTCACGACGCCGTAGCAGATCATGATGATGCCGGTTGCAACCAAGAGGAAGGCGGGAATACCGGTGCGGAGTGCTAGCACCAGCCAATAGGCATCGATTGTCGACGAGTACATCCACTTTGGACGTTCCCAATCCGCCAGGCCGATACCGACCCATGGGCTGCCCCACACATTCTCCAGGCCATATTCCCAGATCAGCATGCGGTAGTAGCCCGTCCACGGGTCGAAGGTCGCGACGGAGATGAGGATCTGGACCGGCGGACGGTTAGAGACGAGCAGCACCCCGAGGTAGAGACCAACGAGAACTGCGAGCGTGATCTGCACGCGGAACGGAATGGCGACGGTAAACCTGTTCCAAGCCATCATGGCGCACTGCACGCTGAGGCTTAGAAGCGGTGCCGACGACATCGCGAGGAAAGCAGCCACCCCAATTCCGGCGGCGCGGACATATCGCCAAGTCTTCTTCGGTTCGCACATCCAGATCAGCGCGAACATGGCTGCACAATAGGTTCCGTAGTGAATCGGATGATCGAACGTCGAGGCGGCTCGCACGATCCCTTTTCGAAATTCGACAGGCGGAAGCGGAGGCCCACCAAGCGCCTTGCGCAGAAGTTCGTGGATGAAGTGCGTGCCGGTAAGCGTATCGAGCAGGGCTATGAGCGCCGCCAGCACGATCGAATAGAAGACTATGCGCATCGCGGCTTGCAGCGTTTCCAGATCGCGGATGTAGGCGCGCGCGATGGCATAGGCGCCGAGGCTCTCCAGCGCCGCCGACCCGCCGAAGATGAAGCCAGCTTGGCCACCGTGATACGTAAAGGCGAAAATCTGCCAAATGGCCAATCCGAAGAACGGAACGTCATAGAGCTTCAGCCGGCAGTCGGGGCGCAGGGCCAGCCGGTAAAGAGCGAACGGAATGAAGATCAGGAACACGACGCGGTGTGCGGACAAGCGCAAGTCTCCGACAACGAGCGAAAGCTCGGTCGGCGAAATGAAGCTCAGGATCGCCAACGTGATCGGAAGCGGCGTCTTCCTGAAAGCATCCAGCATTGACCGGTTCCTCCCCTGTGGGCTGGATCGGTGGACTAGTAAGCGTTACGTCCCGACACGACGGCCATGAACGTGCGCGCGATGATTTTCGTGTCGAGCCACAAAGACCAGTTGCGGACATAATCGAGGTCCGCTGCTACCCGTCCCTCGACGCTGTCGCGCGTTCGCGTCTCGCCGCGGAAGCCGGACACCTGGGCGAGACCCGTGAGGCCGGGTTTGACCTGGTGGCGATGCGGATAGGTGTCGACGATCGCCGCGAAGCGCTCGTCGTGCTCAGCCAGATGCGGACGTGGACCGACCAACGACATCTCCCCCTTGAGCACGTTGATGAGCTGCGGCAGTTCATCGAGGCTCGTGCGGCGCAGGATCTGTCCCACGCGCGTGATGCGAGGATCGCCGGCGGTCGCCTGCTGCACTTCGTCCGTCACATGCTGCACGGTCATGGTGCGGAACTTGAGCACGTTGAAAGGAGCCTGGTTACGGCCGCTGCGCCGCTGCTGAAACACGACAGGACCCGGGCTATCGAGCTTGATCGCGAGTGCGATGATCGGGAACAGAGGCAGCGTCACCAGAAGCAACAGGCCGCCCGCCACGATGTCCTCTCCCCGCTTCAGGATGCGCTGCCAATCATCGATCGGCTTTTTTTTTTAACGTCAAGCAGTCCCACCGGACCGACAGCCGACACGGTGTGCGCCGGGCCGTCGTCGAGGAGATCGGACGAGATGTGCGTCACGACATGCAGACCGACGGGCAAGGCTTCCAGCTGGCGGGCGATCTTGCTGATGCGTTGATCGGCGGACGGCGGGAGGGCGATGATGATCTTGTCGATCTCGTTGCTTCGAGCCGCACGAACCAAATCTTCCAAGCGCCCCGCCAGACTGAGCCCGTCCGAATTGATGCGATCGGTGCCCATGCGGTCGTCGAAAACGCCGGCGAAATGGATGCCGGACGGCACGGCCTCGAGATGCTCCTTCACACGCCGCGCGATGGACCCAGCCCCGAAAACGGCGATGCGTTCGTCGAAAACGCCCTTCTGGGTCAGCCGTGCAAAAAGCGTATTCGCGATAGCGCGGTTGAACAGTAAGAGCGTGAAGCCCGCCGAAAGACCGACGCTGAACCAGACCCATGCATGATCTGCCCGAAGGGCATAGGGCATCCCATGACCGAGCAGACCCAACATCGTGACGGTGAGTGTGGCAAACAGCAGACCCGGCCGAACCGGAAAATCATGGAGCCTCTCGGCTGCATACATCCCGGAGAGACGCAGCATCATGTGCACGATGATAGCCGCGGCAAGTCCCGACCGAACGAGCATCGGCCAGTCGGTCACGATGCCGCCTGCCTTGCTGTAAATCACCGCCGGCAGCATGAACGCCGCGAGAACCGCAGCAATGTCGGCGACACCCACGAGATCGGCAGCGAGCCGGCGCGGCACGCGTCGGCGCGGCGCCTTGGTCACGATCTGCGACGCAGCGCTCTCAGTGGCATCCAACGCGTCGGCGATCTGCGGCTGAGCTTCGACAGTCGACATAGCAACTCCAGGTATGCGTCCATGCCACGATGAGTTGCTGGCAAGGACCTACAGATTTCGCTGACGATCGTGCACCCAACCCGCTAAAACTTTATTGAAAAAAGGGGCCTTTCGTTTGCATTTGGCCGGCCATCTGCCGAAACAATGATGGCAGTTACCTGCCGCACCCGCTGCATCAGACCCCGAGCCGGATCAAGCTGCCCGTGCGAGCCGCCTCGGCGCGGGCGAACCCATTCGGGTGCCGAGCGCGTAGCTGTCTTCCAGAGCGTGCTGCGCAACTTTGTTCATCACGACGCCGGCGACCTTGGCGTGGTTGAACCCGAGAGACTGCAGCGCGCGCTTGGCGAGCTGTTTCGGCGTCTGCCGCCACGTCGTGACGAACACGATCTGATCGGCATAGTCGGCGAGGATGCGGGCGTCGACCACCGGCAACAGTGGCGGCGCATCGATGATGATGACGTCGAACTGCTGCGTCAGGCTCTGAATGGTCTCGGCCATGCGGCGCGACGCGAGCATTTCCGGGCGTGCTGTTTCCAAAGGTGTCGGGCTCATCGCCGGCAGGAAGTAGAGGTCCGACGCCGTATCATGCAGGATTGCGCTCTCGACCGGCAGACCGTGCACGAGCGCGTCGAGCAGTCCGCGCGTCCGCTGCGGCGCCAGTTTCCGCGTCAGCGGCGCCCGCCTCAGATCACCGTCGATGAGCAGAACGCGTTGTCCGGTCAATGCGTAATGATGGGCGAGGTTCGAAGCGATGATGTCGGCGCCTTCGCCAGGCAGGCTCGAGGCAAGCATGATCACCCGCGACGTGCCGGACCGGTGCCGCATATCGAGTTCACGCCGGATGCCGCGCACGCTTTCCGCAAAAATGCCGCGTGGTTCGGCCAGCACGAGCCGGATCGATCGCAGAGGATCGACGCCGGGCCCCTGGATGGCGATGGCGGGTACAGATGCCATGTATGCGACCTCGAGGCTCCGCTCGACATCGTCGGGGTGGCTGACGCCGGGCGTCGCGAATTCGAGGCCGAGCGCCAGCATCATGCCCAGACCGAAGCCGGCGATGAGAGCGATCAGCACGATTTGCTTCCGCTTGGGCGAGGAGGGATGGAGCGGCACGTCAGCCTGCTCGACGATCCGCGCATCCGGCAGCTGAAGATCCTGCGTTTCCGATGTCTGCTTGTAGCGGCCGAGCAGCGACTCGTAGAGCTGCTTGGACGTCAACGCCTCCCGCTGCAATTCCGACAGCTTGACCGACGCTTCCTTGGTGGCGGCCTCCTGCTCCTTGAGCGTCGTGAGAGACTGGCGAAGCTGCATTTCACGTCGTTCGGCGACGACATACTCGTTTCGAAGGTTGGCGACCTGCCGTCCGATTTCGACAGCAAGCTGGCTCTCGGCTTCGGCAATCTCAGCCCGCACCTTTTGCATCTCCGGGTGGCGGGGACCATAGCGCGTGCCCAGCTCCGCCTCACGTTTGCGCGCTCCCGAGACGGATTCCTTCAATAGGCGGATCGAATCGCTGCCGAGCACTTCCGCAATTGTCGCCGTCCCCCCGATTGTCGTCGCGAGGCGCTGCGCGTTCTCGTACTTGGCCTTGGCTTCGGCCGTGGTATTCCTCGCCGCGACCGTCTGCTCCATCAACCGCGCCAGCTCTTTCTCGGAAAGGATATTGCCTTCCGAGTCGAAGATGTTGTTGTCGGATTTATACATTGCCACCTTGCGCTCGGCCTGGGCCACGCGCTCCTGCATCTCCGCAAGCTTGCCCTCGAGAAGATCAGTCGCAAACCCGCTGGCCTGCTTCTTGTTGGCAAGGTTGTTGGCAAGATAGATTTCGGCGATGGTATTGGCGATGCGCGCCGCCTTGATCGGATCGCCCGCGGTAAACTTGATCTCCAAGAGCAGCGTCATGCGCACACGCGAGACCTTGAGCCGCTCTTGAAACGCGGTCGCGAGTTCGTCCCGTTCTGGCGTCGCCTCGCCGGGTTGATTGCGCCCGACAAGAGTACCGTTAGGATCCTGATCGAGCCGGCGCTCGCTCTTGACGTGATGAGAGGGCTCCATCGGCTGCTCTGCGGGCAGATACCCGTTGAGGCCGAGTATCCGGAACACGTGCCGCACCGTCGACTGCGGCCGGAACTCCGGGTCGTCGCGGAGGTTCAAGACGTCGATCACTTTCAACGCAACGGCGCGCGATGAGATAACTTCGACTTCGCTGTCGATCGACGCACTATCGCCTTTCAGATCCTCCACAACCCCTTCGAATTGAGAAATCGACTTCTTGCGTGGATCGATCTGCACCACTGCAACGCCGTCGTAGCGGTTCGGAAGCGTCATCGAGAAGGCGATGGCTGCGAGCGTCACGGCCGTCGTCACCGCTCCAATGAGAGGCAGACGCCGGCGCACGGCATTGAAGGCGCGCTCGAGGCTGAATGCCCCGCCGCCGCTGTCTTCCATGCCTGTGTCCATCGTACTCATCGGGTGGTGGTGGTCCTTAGAATTTCAACGTGCCGCCAGCGCGGACGATGCTGCGATCGAAGTCGAAGCTGGGATCGTTCGAGTCGCGGGTTTCATATGTGTAGCCGAGCGTAAACAGCATGTTCTTGGTGTAGTGGTACCGAAGCGAAGCGCCGGTCTCGAACACCTCGTCCTCGCGCGTGCTGCCGATGAAGTCGACATTCGCAAAGCCGACGTTTGCGGTCGCAAAGAGATCATGCCGAATTTCGTAGTCGGCCGACGCGATGGCTGAGGTTTCGATGCGACCGCTGTCGTCCGCGCCGAAATCATCGGCGATATTGCGCGAAGCAGTGGCCGAAAGCGTGAGCCGGTCCGTGGCCAACCAAGTAACCTGCGCCTCCAGAAGCGATGTCGAGACGGTTCCAAGATCCGATCGCTCGTAATCACGCATGCCGTAGCCGCCGAGCAGGCGCCAGCGCACCAGTGGATCCGTCTCGAAGGCGAGCCCCGCCGAGATCTCGTAGCCTTCCGAATTGCGGTTGCCGAGGCCAGGCGCCTCGGGTTCGTTGAATTGCTTGATGCCGCGCAAATTGGCCACGAAGTCGAAGCCGGGCGAGATGCGATAGCCGGCGCGCAGCTGCGCCGCATAGAGTTCCTGATCGCGATACGCCTGGCTGAGCGTTCCGCCACCGATGGCAGGAACGCTGTGGTAGTCGAGCTTTTCAGCCGTTGCCGAGACCGTGCCGTAGAGGCGGCCGACGTCACGGGTCAGGCCGACGGAGGCGCGGAATTGATCGACGGGAACCGGCTCCGCCGCCGCAAGAGAAGCGGTGATCGCGGAGCGCTCTTCATGGTCGCGCTTGGCAACCGCACTGACGGAGAACGTATGCGCGTGATCGATATGCACAGCGCCGCGCGCCGCACCGCCGAAGTTGGCATAATTCTGATCGGTGTTTTCGGCGAAATTCATGAAGCGGCCGAAGACGGTCATATCGAAATAATGCCGTGGCAACTGCGACTGGATGGTCAACGTCGG
The DNA here is from genome assembly GCA_963778225.1 of uncultured Alphaproteobacteria bacterium. Lineage (GTDB taxonomy): Bacteria > Pseudomonadota > Alphaproteobacteria > Rhizobiales > Hyphomicrobiaceae > JAGVSR01. The sequence goes on along the minus strand of CAVZTR010000012.1, from coordinate 285,580 downwards.
TGCCGTTATGAACCGCCAATCGGCGATCGGATCATCGGCAAGTCCGTAGATATTGGAATCGTACGCAATCGTTTCGGTGATCGATGGGTATATGAAGAAATTCCCCATCCGAATGCCTTCCGGCGCCGCAAACCCGCGATCCGCTTCGGCCACCGTCTGCGCGCCATACTTGCGCGCCTCCATCCAATCCTTCCGTATCTCTTGGCTGGCAATCGTATCGGTGATGAGGTCAGCATTGTAGTCGACGTCAATGGCGAGAGCTCCACTGAACGGTGCAGCGCTGAAAGCTGCAGCCGCCGCTGCGCACGCGAAGGCCTGCGCGTCGCGGCGCGGCCTTCTGTGGTCAGCACTGGTGGAGCTGGGCTTCACGGGTGTTCTCGGCTCGCTGGGTTCGACTAAAAGAATCGCTCGGGAATGCGCACATTGTCCCCGGGTAGGATGGTGACGGTGCCGTTCGTTGGAATGCGAACCTCGCCCGCTCCTTCACGCGAGACGATCGCGTAGGTCTGATCGGCGCGGTACGTGTAGCCGCCCGCGATTGCGATCGCGTCTCGCAATTTCAGACCGGTTTTGTAGCCAAATTCGCCACCGCTCTTCACCTCGCCGTGGATGTAGAAGGGGCGGTAGTTTGTGATCTCGACGGTAATCTTGGGGTTCTTGAGGTAACCATCCGCCAGCCGTTGCGCGACCGTTTCGCGAAACTGGGTGATGGTCTTGCCCTGAGCGGGAACTTCGCCGGCAAGGGGCAGCGCCACCTGTCCGGCAGCATTCACCTCGACGGGGCCCGACAGGCTCTCTTCACCGAAGACATTGATTTTCAGCTTGTCGCCGATGCCGAGACGGTATGAGGCGCCAAGCGCCGAGGGCGTACCCTCGGTCATAAAGCTAGCCGGGGCCGGTCCGATCGTCTCCGCGCAGGCGGAGACAAGCAGTCCTGCCGACATTGCAGCGACACAGCATTTGAACGCACTGACGAGTGACATACGCAAAACTCAAATTACACGAGTGCGAATCCGACGCGGAAAAGGCGTGCCCGGAGACATACCTCCACCGCACCTTTCAAAAGAGCGCTGTTAGTATTAAAAGCGAGCTAACAAGAATGAGAAAAAACCGCGCAAATTCCGTAATTTACATCTTGTAAGTAATTTCCAGAGTCTCGCGAAACCATTTGTTTGCCATTCCGAATGCGGCCGTAAACGCCTCGTTGAGAAGTGCGCCTTATTGTTAATTGAATGAGTCATGCGGGGATTTGAACGTGACGACCGAAACTTTGTCACCGGCCGGCCAGCTGGTATCGGCCTACGAAGGCAAGGCAACGAGTTACTTCACCAATGCGCGCGCCGATTTCGTGCGCCTTCTGCCCCGTGACCCCACCGCCCGCGTCCTCGAGATCGGGTGCGGCAACGGCGCCACCGGCGCCCTAGCCATGGCTCGCGGTCGGGCAGGGCACTATGTCGGCGTCGAATTGATGGAGAGCTACGCCAAACAGGCGCGCGCCGTGCTTTCGGACGTTCTCATCGGCGACGTCGAGCGCATGGATTTCGAATGGCAGCCGGCCGAATTTGACGCGCTCATTCTATCGGAAGTGCTGGAGCACCTCGTGGAACCGGGCGCCCTGCTGCGCCGTCTGTCGCGCTTCATTCGTCCGGGCGGAATGGTGCTGGCAAGCTCGCCCAACATCGCTCACTGGAAGGTATTGCGCGAATTGGCGAAGGGCCATTTCGACCTTGCCGATCAAGGCGTCTTCGACCGCACGCACCTGCGGTGGTTCACGCCGGCCACCTTCGCCGCGATGTTCGAGACCGCAGGCTTTCGCATCAATCATGTCGGCCCGGTCAACCCATTCTCGCCACGCGTCGAATTGATCTCGCGCTGGACCTCGGGCCGCCTCGATCATCTCTTCATGACTCAGATTGCGGTGCAGGGAACGCGGCGCTGAGGAACGGCTAGAGCACCAGCAACTCGGCTTTGCCGTTCATCACGTCATAGTCGCAGGCAAGCCGCGAGAAGCGATCGCCCACCGTCAGCCGCAAGACGGGATTTTTATAGCGGGCGTTCCAGAGCGGATGCTCCAACTGCCAGATCGGCACACTCAATCTCGGATTGCCGAGCAGTATTTCCGCCGTCTCTGGCTGCTTCCAGTTGACCGATCCGACAGCGACGGGCATGCCGCGCGCGTCCGTCTGGGGCCTTTCGGAACAGGCGGCTTGAGCGTGCAGCTGATAAGCCGCCAGCAGGGCCTCATTGGCCGCCTCACGGTGGAGCTTGTCTTGAGCCCAGACCTTGGCGGCGACCAGGAGCGCTAGAATGATGACCACCGCGCGCATCGCGGGCTTCCTTCGCTGACGTCACGCCCGATGGCCCGCGAAACGGCGGGAGGGGCTGCTGCAACCATTAAACAGTGTCGCTGATCCGGGTGAAGAAAGAGTAAGCCGCTGTGCCGCGCTGCAACGCGCAATTCCGCGCCGCCACAACCCTTGTCAGCCGCCCGCCCTTGCGGCATGAGGGGCGATCCTCAACGAAAGTCGAACCCCGGGTAGGATACGCAACCTATGTCAAAGAAGAAAATTCTGATCACCTGGCCTCTGCCGGATGCCGTTATGGCCCGCGCCCGGGAAACCTATGACGTCATCGCGCACGGGGATAACCCCAAGATCACCATCGACGAGATGCTGGAGACGGCCAAGTCGGTTGACGCGATCCTCCTGACGCTCAATGAGAAGTGCCGCGCCGACGTGATCGCGCGCATCCCCGAGAACATCAAGTGCATCTCGACCTTTTCGATCGGCTTCGACCATATCGATCTGGAGGCCTGCAAGCAGCGCGGGATTAAGGTCGGAAACGCGCCCCACGGCGTCACCGTCGCGACCGCTGAAATTGCCATGCTCCTGCTGCTGGGTGCGGCACGCCGGGCAGGCGAGGGCGAGGCCATGATCCGTCAACGCCGCTGGCCTGGTTGGCAGCCCCTGCAACTCGTCGGCCAGCGCCTCGACAATAAGAAACTCGGCATCTACGGCTTCGGCAAGATCGGCCAGGCGCTCGCTCAGCGCGCCCGCGGGTTCGACATGGAAATCCACTACTACGACATCTACCGCGCCAAACCCGACGTAGAAAACAAATACAACGCCACCTACCACGAGAGCCTCGACAGCCTCCTCGCCGTCTCGCAGTTCTTCTCGATCAATGCGCCATCAACGCCGGAAACGCGCGGCTTCTTCAACAAGGCCACGATCGAAAAACTGCCGCACGGTGCCATCGTCGTGAACACGGCACGCGGTGATCTCGTCAACGACGAGGACATGATCGCAGCACTGAAGTCCGGCCGCTTGGCCTATGCCGGTCTCGACGTCTTCGCTGGCGAGCCCAACATCAACGAAGGCTACTACGACCTGCCGAACACGTTCTTGTTCCCGCACTTGGGATCGGCCGCTGTCGAAGCGCGCAATCAGATGGGCTTCGAAGCGCTCGACAACATCGATGCCTTCTTCGCCGGCAAGGACATGCCCTTCAAATTGGCCTGAAGAACGGACTGGTAGAGTCTGAAATGGGCCGGGTGGCGATAGCCTCCCGGCTCTTGTTTTTTCCGTCATCACCGCCATGCTGAACCGCAGTGAGGTCCGGCCATGAACGCGAAACCGACATCGACCGAACTGATCTCCGCATCACTGCGGCCGCCGGTTCGCACCGGAGTGCCGACAATCGGTCTCGCGCTGGGCGGCGGCGGCGCGCGCGGCCTTGGCTCACGTCGTCATGCTCGAAGCCTTCGACGAACTGGGACTACGGCCGAAGATTATGGCCGGCACCTCCATCGGCGCCGTCATTGGCGCGGCTTACGCTTCGGGAATGGCCGCACGCGAGATTCGCGCCCAGATGCAGGAGATCCTTTCGGGCCGATTAGACCTGATGCGCGATCTCTTCACGGCACGCGCACGCACGCTGCCGCGCGTCTCTCGCATTTTTTCGCCGATGAATGCTGTGCTCTCACCGCAAGCCGTTCTGGAGATCATCTACCCCACCCGCGTTGCGCGCGATTTCGCCGATCTTGAGATCCCCATGAAGATCGTAGCAACCGACTTCTACGCCCTCGATGCGCGCGTTTTCGAAACCGGTTCGCTGCGCCAGGCGGTGGCTGCAAGCATGGCGCTGCCGGCGATTTTTGAACCGATCGTGGTCGACGGTCGCGCTTACGTGGATGGCGGCCTCGTCAATCCGCTCCCCTATGATCTTGTGCGCGAGGGATGCGACATCACGGTTGCGATCGATGTATCTGGCGTCCCAGTACCCGCTCCCAATCGGGCTCACCCGACCGCCACGGAATCGCTCTTCGCCGCATCTTTCATTTTCGAGCGCACCATCATTCGCGAAAAACTGAAGTCGCAGCAGCCCGACGTGCTGATCCAAGCAGGAACGAGCCATTTCCAACTGCTCGACATTTGGAAAATCGACGACATTCTCGCCGCTGCTATTCCGGCAAAGGAAGACCTGAAGGTAAAGCTCGACCGCATCCTGGGCGCGGAAACGCTACCAATTCAAATGGCCGAGACGCGCGCGCTGCCGGTGCCGCGTTCCGAGTCGGCAACGGCCGTTGTGACAGCGGAACAACCGCGCCTCCTTCGCCGCCTCAAGGCACTGAAACGAACGCCAAAGTCGAGCCGTTAACCGCGCCTCTCGGCGAAGAACGATTTCAGGATCAGGCTCGCTTCGTCTTCACCGATACCCGGATAGACTTCGGGCGTGTGATGACACGTCGGCTGCGAGAAGATGCGCGCCCCATGTTCGACGCCGCCCCCTTTCGGGTCGGCAGCACCGTAGTAGAGCCGCCGAATGCGGGCGAACGAGATTGCGGCCGCGCACATGGGGCAGGGCTCCAGCGTGACGTAGAGGTCGTGGTCCGGTAACCGTTCGGACTGCATCGCACCGCACGCTGCGCGAATGGCCAGAACTTCGGCATGAGCTGTGGGATCGCAGAGTTCGCGCGTCCGGTTGCCGGCACTGGCCACGACGCTCCCGTCCGGCGCGACCACCACAGCCCCGACTGGCACCTCGCCCCGTCCTGCGGCGAGCCGCGCTTCCGCGAGCGCGAGTTCCATGTGGCCGGGCTTCACGGGCGGTGTCATAAGGGCTTCCCGAACGAGCGGTTCGTCCGCCCAATTGCAAAGAGCCCGCATCTGATGCGCAAACCTTTTTCCGGTCAACGCCCGCCTCGCGGAGGCGGTAAAGGACCCGGCCGCCCCGAAGGCCGCGACGCCGCTCGAAAGGATGCCCGTCCGGGCTCGCGCAGCGGTGACCGCCGCGAAGCGTCGAGCGAAGATCGAGGTGACAAGAGGCGCGGCGATGATCGCCCGTCTAAACCCCACCCGTCCAAACCCCGCGCGTCAGGCCCTCGCCACGGCAAAGTGCGGTCCGCCGGATCGCTGCCGTCCGGCGCCCGGCCCGGTGGACCTCAGAAGGCGCCTGAACCCGCGCCGCTGAGTGAACCCATGCGCATCGCCAAGGCGATGGCGCGCGCCGGCCTCTGTTCGCGCCGCGAAGCCGAACGCTGGATCGCGGATGGCCGCGTTGCGGTCAACGGCAAGATCCTCGAAACGCCCGCTTGCGAAGTTGGCCCCGGCGACAAGATCGTGGTCGATGGCCGTCCGCTGCCTGCCGCCGAACCGGTCCGACTGTGGCGCTACCACAAGCCGAAGGGTCTCGTGACGACGCATCAGGATCCGCAAGGCCGCCCCACCGTATTCGACAAACTGCCGCCGGAAATGCCGCGGGTGATCTCAATCGGCCGGCTCGACTTCAATACCGAAGGCCTTCTCTTGCTGACAAACGACGGCGCGCTGGCGCGCCATTTGGAATTGCCGGCGACCGGTTGGCTGCGCCGCTACCGCGTTCGCGCGCGCGGTCGCGTCACCCAGGCCGATCTCGACGCGCTGAAAAATGGCATCGAGATCGAGGGCATCCGTTACGGACCGATCGACGCGACGATGGACACGGTGCAAGGCGCCAACGCGTGGCTCACGATCGGCATTCGCGAAGGCAAGAACCGCGAAGTGCGCAAAGTCATGTCGTCGCTCGGCCTCGAAGTCTCGCGCCTTATCCGTATTTCGTTCGGACCGTTCGAACTGACCGACCTAGTTCCAGGCGCCGTCGAAGTGGTGAAGCGCAAGCATCTGGCGGAGCAACTGGGTCCCAAGCTCGCAGGCGAATTCGGGCTCACCGAGACGCCCGAGCAGCGCAAGGAGCGCCACACGCGCGGCAAGCAAAAGAGCATCGGCGACGAGGACGACACGTGAGAATTGTCGGCGGCAGGTTCCGCGGCCGCGCTATCGCGAGCCCGGAGCACGAAAGCGTGCGGCCGACATCGGATCGCGTGCGCGAGAGCGTGTTCAATATTCTCCTGCACGGAATCGACGACTTCTCGATTGAAGGCCTGCGCGTCATCGATCTCTTCGCCGGCACTGGTGCGCTGGGTCTTGAAGCTGTTTCTCGCGGCGCTGCCTACTGTCTGTTCGTGGAAGATGGCGCGGAAAGCCGTGGCCTCATTCGGCAAAATGTCGAAGCCTTCGGCCTCACCGGCAACACGCGCCTCTTCCGCCGCGATGCCACCGATCTAGGGCCCGCATCGCCCATGCAGCCGTTCGGCCTCGCCTTCCTCGACCCACCGTACGGCAAAGGCCTCGGCGAACGCGCGGTTCAGTCTCTGCGCGACGGCAAATGGCTGACGCCCGGTGCCATTGTGATCTGGGAAGAGCGCGCGTCGAGCGAACTCCCGTGGCCCGAGGGCTTCACGGAACTCGATCGGCGCACATGGGGCGATACGCAGGTCGCCTTCGCCCGCTTCGCTTCCTAGATCGCGCGCAAATCGCGGCCCACGGAAACGGGGAACCGCGACGTTGGCGCTCCGCTCGCTCTCGCTTCAAGCGCAAGCAGTTCCTGGGGGAACGGCATCTTCGTTGAACGCAACGCCGCGCCCATGAGCGAGGCGTTCGCGTGGAGCGACAGCACATGGTGATGCACGTCGCCCTCGACGAACGAACCGTCCATGAGATGCACAATCCCGGCATGAACGGTGCCGACGATCTGACCTTGGACGTAGAGCTCACGGGTTGTGATGTTGCCGAGCACATAACCGTCCCGGCCGATGTCGAGGCGCGAACACAGGATGTCGCCTTCGAACCAGGTATCGAGTTCAACCTGCCCCGCGGCAACGAAGTTACCGCGCAGGACGCTCGACGTCGCAATCTTGAACATGGAACCAACGCAATACGAATGGGTGCCCACCCATCGTCAGGAAAGCCCACATCCGTGGTGGAATTTGGGCGTACTCACTCGCAAATCTTATGCTCAGCGGCGTCCGAACAAGCGCTCGATATCCGTGAGCTTGAGTTCGACATAGGTCGGCCGTCCGTGATTGCACTGGCCGGAATAGGGCGTCGCTTCCATCTCGCGCAGCAGAGCGTTCATCTCTTCGGGAGCCAAACGCCGCCCGGCGCGCACGCTGCCGTGGCAGGCCATGCGCGAGCAGATGGCTTCGAGCCGGTCACGTAATGCGAAGCCCTGACCTTCCGATAGGATCTCCGCCGCGAGATCCCGCACGAGACCTGCGACATCCGTATCGCCGAGCAGCGCAGGCACTTCGCGCACAGCGACCGCGCCGTGCCCGAACGGCTCGAGCACGAGCCCGAGTTCGGCCAGTTCTGCTTCGCGTTCCGCAAGCGCGTGCGCTTCGTCGTCGCCGACTTCGATGATGGCCGGAATCAGCAGTCCCTGCCGCGCGACGCCGCCGTTCGACAGCATCGCCTTCATGTGCTCATAGACGAGCCGCTCGTGCGCCGCGTGCTGATCGACGATGACGACGGAGGTCCGCGTCTGTGCAACGATGTAGGTCTCGTGCAGTTGCGCCCGCGCAGCCCCCAGCGGCCGGTCGAGAAGATCGGGGGCAAGCGGCGCGGCATGCGCCCGCGTATCAGCGCTCGGCGCGTCAAATGCGGAGAACGGCGCCTGCATGGCTTCCGAAAAGCCGGCAGGAATGGAGGTCGGCCCGCGCTCGTGCGCATAGGTGTTGGAGAACGTGCTCGGCGGCGCATCGCCGGCAGAGCGTGCCAGCGTCTCAAGCGTCAACCCACCGCCGCGTGAACTTGCGCGATGCCCCGCGCCTTCGAGCGCATGCTGGATGGCGCCGATCATCAAGGCCCGCACACGGCCGCCGTCGCGGAATCGAACTTCCGCTTTCGTCGGATGCACGTTCACGTCCACGTCGGAAGGATCGAGGGTGACGAACAGCGCCAGCAGCGGATGACGCCCCTTCGGGATGAGGTCGCCGTAAGCGGCTCGCACCGCACCCACCAGCACCTTGTCCCGCACCGGCCGCCCGTTGACGAACAGGAACTGCTGGCCGGCATCTGGCCGATGCAAGGTCGGCAAGCCGGCATAGCCGAGGATGCGCACGCCATCGCGCTCGCCCGAGATCGCGAGCGCATCCGCCATGAACTCGCGACCCATGATGCGCCCGAGGCGCTGCAGCAGTCCCTCGGCAGATGCCTCGCAACGCGGCAGACGCAGCCCCGTGCGCTCACCCGTCGTGACGGAAAAGCCGACATCCGGATGCGCCATCGCAAGGCGCTTCACCATCTCCGAAACGGCCATGTTCTCCGCCCGCTCGGACTTCAAGAACTTCAGCCGCGCCGGCGTCGCGGAAAACAATTCCCGCACTTCAACGCGTGTGCCGGCATTGATGGCGGCAGGCTTCAGCCCGCTCTTCTCGCCGCGCTCCACGATGATCTCGAAGCCGTCGCGTTTGGAAGGCGGCCGTGACGCGATCGAGAGCACCGCAACCGAACCGATCGACGGCAATGCTTCGCCGCGAAACCCGAGCGTGCGAATGTCGAACAGATCATCTTCATTCAGTTTCGAGGTGGCATGCCGCTCGACGGCGAGCAGCAGATCCTCTGGCGGCATGCCCGACCCATCATCGCTGACGCGAATGAGCGAAAGCCCGCCACCCGCAGTCACGATTTCGATCTCGCGCGCACCAGCGTCGATCGCATTCTCGACGAGCTCCTTCACCACGCTCGCCGGCCGCTCGATGACCTCACCGGCAGCGATTCGATTGACCGTTTCTGGTGCGAGCTGGCGGATGGCCACGGGCGAATCTCCTGCGAGCACCCTGCTTAGCAAAGAGGGCGCGCCAGCGGCAGGCGGAGGCGATGGAGGTCAACAGTTTCAGGCGCCGAGTCTCTGTTTTGTCAGAACTTTTGCCAATTCCACAGCCGGCTGATCGAAGGGATCGAGGTCGAGGAGATGCCCGGCCACGATCGTCTCCATCATGAAATGCATCAGGAGGGCACCTGCGGCATGCGCGTTCAAGTGTGCAACGTCGATCGTGCGCACCGGCCGCCCGGCCTTGTTCAGGGCCTCCGCGATGGCGTGGCCCTGCGCATCGACGATATCGCCAATCGCCCTGCCGCCGATGAAAGCGAGGCCGGCCTTTGTCGCAAGCGCTTTGTCGACAATGGGCCCCGATCCTTTGGGCGAGAGGCGAAGGATGGTCGTGGCGATCTCGCGCGGCCCATCCATGAACAACTGCAGCTGGCTGTGCTGATCGACCGGACCGATCGCGGGGATAGGCGTCGTGCCTTGCCCGCCCTTGCCGAGGCTTTCCGCCCAAAGCTGAACGTACCAGTCGGCAAGCTTTCCGAGGCGATCGGAGTAGGGCATCAGGACGAGCGAGCGAATGCCGCGATCCTTGGAGAGTGCCACCATCGTTGCCGCGCCGGCGGCAAATGGAATATCGGCCACCGGTGCAGCATCGAGCATCGGCTGCAAAATCGCCCGTGCGCCGGCGCGGATGTCGCGCGCATCAAGTCCGCGCGCCATCGCCGGCAGCAAGCCGACATTCGTGAGACACGAGAAGCGCCCGCCAATGCCGGTGTGATGTTCGAGAAGCGGGATGCTCAGTGATTGAAACAGCGCGCGCAAGCCATTCGACCGGCCCGGCATGTCCGGCTCTGTGATGCCGAGAAACAGTGACGGGATGTGGTCGCCGAGCCCCGCCGCCTGGATGGCTGAGATCGTCGCAATCGCCTGCGCCAAAGTTTCGACCGTCCCACCTGACTTGGACGTCACGATGAAGCGTGTCTTCTTAAAATCCGTCGCAGCCAGAAGAGCTTCGAGCGTACCGCCGTCGAGATTGTCGTAGAAGCGGATGCGAGGGCGGCTGTGCGGCACCTTCGCCGCGGTGTGCGGAATGCCCCAGCCTGCGATCTGCGCCAGCGTCTGCCCACCGAGGCTCGACCCGCCCGTGCCGAAAAAGACGATCGTCTCGGCACCCTCGGAAAGCTTGGCAAGAGCAGCTTCCGCCGCATCGATATCGGCTGTCTCTTCGACGATGCGCAGGAGAGGGAGTGTTGCGTTGGCGTAGTCGGCGCGCAGGCGCTCGAGTGCAGCTTCCGCCTTGTTGAACCACGCGTCCAGTGAAGCGCGCTCCAATCCATGCGCTCCGATGGAGCTTTCGAGGCAGCCGGAAATGTCCTGCACGTAGTCAGCGGTTTCGGACACGAAACTCCTCCTCGGAGACTTTGAATGGCTCCTTGCGGTAACGGGTTTTGACACCCCCGCCAAGAGCCAAAACGCGCGAAACGCCGTCACCGTCGCGCCGCTTCAGAACCATGATGAATTGATTGCTGATCAGCCGCGCTTGAATCGGCGACAGTGCTTCGCCTCAGAACAGTTACGTGCTGCGGTGCGCAGCAGCGATGATGCGCAAGATGTCCTCAGGCGGTGCGTCGATCGGCAGTCGGTTGAAGTCGGCGAGCTGACCGAGCGCCTGCTCAAGCCGTCGATGAAATGCGGTGCGATCAATTTCGATCGTGCCGAACTGCTTCAGATGCTCAGTTACAAACTGCGTGTCGAGCAGCCGGAAGCCGCCATGGATAAGCCGCGCGGCGAGATAAACCAGCGCGATCTTCGAAGCATCGCGTTCGTAGGAGAACATGCTTTCGCCGAAGAACACGCCGTCGAGCGCCACGCCATAGAGGCCGCCGACAAGCCGGTCGCCGTTCCAGACTTCCACCGTATGGCAATGGCCGAGCCTGAACAGTTCACGATAAAGCGCTCGAATTCGCCCATTGATCCAAGTCGAGTCCCGCCCTTCGCGCGAACCGGCACACCCATCGATCACGCCCTCGTAGTCAGTGTCGATGCGCACCTTCAGGTGGGTCGAGCGAATGGTCTTTCGCAACCGCGACGGCACATGAACCGCATCGAGTGGGAGGACCCCGCGGTTCTGCGGTTCGATCCAGTGCAACGCAGGATCGTCAGCACTTTCCGCCATGGGAAATATACCGCAAGCGTAGGCCTTCATCAGGACCTGCGGTGTGATCTCAATCAGGATGTCGTCACGCGACATCGGCGTGAATGCCCCTGCTTTACCATCTCTACCTAGAGTTTAGCGGGCTTCGCCAGAAAATGCGAGCCGGGGCTGAATGCGCCGACGAGCCTGAAATCATGCCAAGACAAAGATCCCATTGTGCGCAAGCTCGCCCGACGTCTGATAGCCGGCGTCTTTCAGAACCCCGATGAGATCGGCTTGCCAACTGCCGACGTTGGCCTCCAGGATCACCGAATTGGGGTAGAGACTGCGTGGAACCGAGGAGAGATAGGGAATAAGAACTTTGTCCTCGAAGCCTTCCACGTCAATTTTGATGGCATCGACATGGTCGAATCCGGCTTCGCTCACGAGACCGGCCAGTGTTCTCACCGGCACCTTGAAGATGGTTTTGCCGCCCCGCGCCTCACGATCGAGCTGCAGTGAGGAGCCGCCCATATTCGTCTCCTCGAGTGCGAATTCCATTTCCCCGTCCATGTCCGCAATCCCGGCCTGCACGGCAAGAATATTTGCAAGTCCGTTGGCCGCCGCGTTGAACGCGAGGCGCTTTAGAACGATGGCGTTGGGGTCAACGGCGACCACGCGGGCGTTCGGCCCGGCATTCTTCGCCACGAAGACGCTATAGGCGCCGACGTTGCTGCCGATATCCAGGAACGTGAAATTGGGGTGGAGCCGGGATTTCAAGAAGCCGAGTTCGGCCGGATCGAAAAACTGCGGAGTGACGATAAGGCGCTTCTCGCAGGCGTTGTTGCCTGCGTGCAGACGCATCTTCTGACCGAGCACCTCGAGATCGAGCGGGTCGCGCCTGAGCCGTCGCATCGCCGAGCGAATGAACGAAGCCGTGCGCTTCCCGACTTTCGTCGGCGGAAGCCGCCGCCCGATTGCAATGAGCCGCGCCTCGAAAGCGGTTGGCTGATAGGTCCCGAAGGGGGCGTCGCTGTCGGCCACGTCTGCTCCTCGTGCCGCAAGCCAATCAGGACTTGCCGAGATACTTTTCCAGCCAATGAATGTCGTACATGCCGTTCACCACATCCGGGTGCCGAACGAGTTCATGGAACAGCGGAATGGTCGTCTCAACGCCGTCGATGACGAACTCGGAGAGCGCCCGTTTCAAGCGCATCATGCACTCGTTGCGCGTCTTGCCGTGCACGATGAGTTTGCCGATCAAGCTGTCGTAATAGGGCGGAATGCGATAGCCCTGGTACGCGCCGCTATCGACGCGGATGCCAAGTCCTCCCGGCGGATGCCAATAGGTGATCTGGCCGGGCGAAGGACGGAACGTGCGCGGGTTTTCCGCGTTGATGCGGCATTCGATGGCATGCCCGGAGAGAATGATGTCTTCCTGCTTGAAGGATAGCCCGGCGCCTGAGGCCACGCGGATCTGCTCCAGCACGAGATCAATTCCGGTGATCGCTTCCGTGACGGGATGCTCAACCTGGATGCGCGTGTTCATCTCGATGAAGTAGAACTCGCCGTCTTCGTAGAGAAACTCCACCGTGCCGGCGCCGCGATACTTGATCGTCTGCATGGCCTGAGCGACGGTCTCGCCGATGCGCTTGCGGGATTCCGCGTTGATGGCCGGCGATGGCGCTTCCTCGAACACCTTCTGATGCCGTCGCTGCAGCGAGCAGTCACGCTCGCCCAGATGCACGGCATTTCCAAGTCCATCGCCGAAAACCTGGATCTCGATGTGGCGCGGCTTGGTGAGATACTTCTCGATGTAAACGCTGTCGTTTCCGAATGCCGCCTTGGCTTCGGAGCGCGCGGTGGCGAACGCCATCGGCAAGTCGTCGGCACTCGTTGCGACCTTCATGCCGCGACCACCGCCGCCGGCCGTCGCCTTGATGAGCACGGGAAATCCCATGCCCTTGGCGACCTTCATCGCTTCCGTCTCGGTCTTCACCGCGCCGTCCGAACCCGGAACCACAGGGATGCCGAGCCGCTTGGCGGTCTCCTTCGCTTGGATCTTATCGCCCATGATGCGGATGTGTTCCGACGTCGGGCCGATAAAGGTGATGTTGTGCTCTTCCAGGATTTCCGCGAACCGCGCGTTCTCCGATAGGAAGCCGTAGCCGGGATGCACGGCGTCGGCGCCAGTGATTTCACAGGCGGCCATAAGGCGCGGGATATTGAGGTAACTGTCGGACGATGTGGGCGGTCCGATGCACACGCTCTCGTCGGCGAGTCGGACGTGCATGGCGTCAGCGTCCGCAGTCGAATGGACGGCAACCGTGGCAATGCCGAGTTCTTTGCAGGCGCGCTGGATGCGCAGTGCAATTTCACCTCGGTTTGCGATCAGAACTTTGTCGAACATGTCTTATCCGGCAGCGGCCCCGGGATGCGGACAGTCGGGAGCGCCAAGCGCAACCGGTCTGCCCTGCCGGGGTCGATGCCCTCCCTTATTCGATGACCGCAAGGACCTCGCCGAATTCCACCGGCTGTCCATTCTCGAAGAAAACCGCCGTCACCGTGCCCGACCTCGGAGCAGGGATCTGGTTCATGGTCTTCATGGCTTCGATGATCAGAAGCGTGTCGCCCTGTTGCACCCGGCTGCCGATTTCGATGAACGGCGCCGCAGAGGGCTCCGGCGAGCGGTAAGCGGTGCCGACCATCGGCGACTTCACGGCGCCAGGATGTTTGGACGGATCACTGGCCGCTGCGGGCGCAGCGGATGATGCAGCGGCAGAGGCGGCGGCAGCCGGAGCGGCGGCAACATGTGACGCGGTAATCGTCAGCGACCGAGCGACACGGACCTTGAGCCCGTCTTTTTCGATCTCGATTTCAGAAAGCCCTGTCTCGTTCAGAAGATCCGCCAGATCCCGGATGATCTTCTGTTCGGGGCTCTGTGCTTCGCCCTTGTCTTTGCCCGTCATGGTCCGTCTCACCTTATTCGGCCGCGGCTTGGCTAGCCGCGGCGTTTTCTTGGTCTTTGACTTTTTGCGCGTCGCGGTCACGCCGCAGACGTTTTGTCGAGGATGCCGCGTACGGCTTCGAGCGCGAGTTCGTAGCCTTTCGCGCCGAGCCCGCAAATCACACCGGTCGCGGCGAGCGACACGTAGGAGTGCTGCCGGAAGCTGTCGCGCCGGAAGATATTCGACAGATGCACTTCGACAACCGGCAGTTCGGAGGCCTGAAGTGCGTCCAGAAGCGCCACCGACGTGTGGGTCAGCCCGGCGGCGTTGATGATGATGGCCGATGCGGCGGTCCGCGCCTCCTGCACCCAGCCGATCAGTTCGCCCTCAGCGTTGGATTGCCGAAACTCGATCCCTAAGCCAAGGGCCTTTCCCCGGGACTTCGCCAACGTCTCGATGTCAGCGAGGGTGTCACGGCCATAGATCGCCGGCTCGCGCTGACCGAGCAGGTTCAGGTTGGGTCCGTTGAGGATATAGACCGGCTTTGTCATGTGACCGAAAATGATGACGGGCGGGGGCACGGCGCTGGACGAGCCAGCCAGCCGGATCGCTCCCCAGCCTTGCCCGCCTATTCCGTACAACCCGGGGGTCTAGCAGCTTTCCAAAGGCGACGAAAGAGTTTGAGCCGGCCGCGCAACGATGCAGCAGTGGGAAAACATCTGATCCGCCAGAACTTTGCATGAAAAAGCTGCGGTGCCGCAGCCGTTGCCCGATCAGCAGTAGGCGCAACCCGACTGCCGCAGGGCGGCGATCTTTGCCGTCAACTGGTCGAGCAGGTCTTCCGGAGCACCGCCGATCGACTCGCTACCGACCAGAAAGTGTGGCGTGCCGGTGATGTTCATTTTCCGGGCCAACGCCTCGACGCGAGCCAATTCGCCCTTCACAGCGTCCGAGTCCTTGTCTGTTTTCAATTTCTCTACATCCAAACCCAGCTTGCCTGCGGTCTCCAGCGCGAACGCTTCCGTCACGCGGCCCTTGCTGTCGATCAGGGCCTGATGCAGCTCCCAGTACTTGCCCTGGGCACGCGCAGCGAGCGCGATTTTCGCCGCCTCTTCCGAGTCCTTGCTCAGAATGGGGAGTTCCTTGAAGACCACACGGACGTTGCTGTCCTTCTCGATGAGTTCGCGGATGTTGTGAAAGCCGCGCTTGCAGTAGCCACAGTTGTAATCGAAAAACTCGACGACCGTGATGTCGCCCTTGGGATTGCCAGCGACCGGCGCGTCGGGATGCCGATAGATCTCCTTGGCGTTCTCAGCAACGAGAGCCTTGGTTCGATCGGCCTCTTCCTGCGCCATCTTTTGTTCGAGCGCACCTTGTACTTCGATCAGAACCTGGGGGTTCTGCAGCAGATACTCTTTCACGATCTGCTCGATGCCGCGCTTCTGGGGATCGGTGAACATCGAGGTGTCGGCAGCCACCGTGCCAACGCGCAACGGGCCGAGGAGCAGGAACCCGGCTGAGAGAGCAACCGCGATGACGAGCGCAGCCACGGCCAAGCGTGACGGGCGACCCGTCGGCTCGTTGTTCTGCGATGAAGGCGAAGTGTCGGCCATGAGGAAAGCTCATTTGCTGAGGCGCAGGCAGATGCCGACGCGAGAAGATGAAGTGAGACCCCGTTTTATCAGGTCTGCGGCTTGTAGTTCAGAATGTCGTCGGCCTTCACCCATTCCGGGCTGCCGGGCTTGAGTGCTCCTTGCGCGCGGCGCGCGAACTCCTGCGCCTGCTTGATCGCGCCGAAATAGAACAATCCTTGCGCCCGCGCCAGTTCGGCTTGCGGGGTCAATCCCTTATCGTAATAGGCTTGGCCCAGCATATTGTACGCCATCGCGTTCTCACCCTCGCGCGTGATCGCCTTGCGCAGAATGGTGATCGCCTCGTCGAGCAAGGCCGGCTGCTTGGATTGAATCATGCTCTGCGCCAGCTGCACGGAGATGAGCGGCGCCTCGCCGTTCGACAGCTGCACAGCCTTGCGCAGCAGCGGGATGGACTCGGCAAACCGTCCGCTCTTCTGGAGGAAGTCGGCCTTGAGTTCGTAGAAGTAAGGGTTCTGCGGCTCCAGCTTGATCAGCTGATCAGCCTCCGCCAGCGCCGCCTCCAGACCGCCGCCTCCCATACGAAATCGGGCGGTCGTGCGTGCATACTTCGCCGGCAAGCTCTGGTCCGACGATGGGTAGCGGTTAAAGACGGTCTGCGGGTTCTCGATGTACCCGGAGAGCTTGGCACGCATCATGTCGTGGCGCAGTTGCAGAGCCGGTGCATCCGTTACGCCGTAGTTCGGGCTCGTCTCGACCAGCTGACGCAAGCGCGCAAGACGATCGGTGGCAACCGGATGGGTGCGCGCAAAAGGATCCCGGTTCTGGTCTGAGAAAAGTTCCTGCCCAGCGAACCGCTCGAAGGTCGTCAGCATGCCCTGGCCCGATTGGCCGGTCGCGTTGAGATAGCTGAGCCCGGCCTGGTCGGCCGCCGACTCCTGAGATCGACGCTCGGCAGTGAGGCCGCGCATGATCAGTTCGTTGCCGCCCGAGAGCACGCTTTGACCAGCGCCGCCGAGATCCCGGCCGCTATCCCCGCCCGCGACACCACCGGCCACCATAAGGCCGAGGCCGAGAATCTGCGCGATGAGGGCACGCGTCTGGTCCTGGGAGATGCGAGCCCGCAGTGCCGCCATGTGGCCGCCCGCGATGTGACCCGCTTCATGCGCGAGCACGCCGATAACTTCATTCGGCCGCTGCGCCTGCATCAGCGCGCCAGTATGAATGTACACGCTGCGTCCGTCGACGACGAACGCATTGAAATTCTCGTTGTTGACGATGCGCACAGCGACCCGGCCGCTTCCAAGTCCCGCCGCCTTGAAGATGGGACGCGCGTAGTCGTTGAGAAGGTTCTCGATCTCGGTGTCCCGGATCAGCGGCAGTCCCTGCGCGAAAGCAGGCGTGGGGGTCAGCACGGAAACGAGAGATGCCGCCATGGCAGCCAGAGCCACGGCGGTCTGCCGCGGCCGAGTGACCAGCGACAAAACCCGGTCCAAAGAGGAAAATCCTTCGCTCATGCGCAACCGTTCGCCCACAATTGAGCCCAAATATCGGCAAGCGCGAAGGCACCGCCGAACGGTCGCAACACAGCCCCGCTTCCATTAGATAGTCAAGGACTCGGACGATCCAAGCGCCTTCGGCCTCCCCATCAGCTGCGACTACCGCAACCAGGCCCCCCCTGCCATGACCTTTGGACATGCAAAGAGGGGGAGGCAGCATCGCCACCTCCCCCTCTTTGACATTGACCCCGGACCGGGCTGAACGATCAGCCGCGACCGCTGTTGGCGCTGAGCGACACAAATCGAGCGCCGATGTCGACGTGGATGTGGCCCATGTCGCGATAGGTCATCGTGCCACCCGAATGATGGTTCTTGATCAGCCAGTTGACGATCGCGCCCTTGCGGCCACCGGCATCGAAGTCAATGGCCAGACCGTAACGGTGCTTCGACGGCTTGCCGCTGGTGGCGATCACTGCACCGGCTCGGCAGGTCGATACGATCGAGACGGAGCCGAACTGGCTTTCAATGCGATTGAGGAGAGCACGGGCCTGCGGCTGAAGGCACGACCGCGACGTGCCCCCCGAAGCGTAGTTCGTGAACGAGCGCGACTTCAGGCCCTTCTTGCCGGCGTAGCTGCGCTTCTTGCCATACTTCGCCGTACGCTTGCCCTTCGACTTGGCGGCATAGCGGGAGTTCGACTTCACCGTGTAGTTCTTTGCGATCGACGGACGGTCGGCCCCTGCCGATGTCTTGTCCGAGTGCGTCCGGGCTTCGGCACCGGTGACCGAGAGGGCGACGACACCAGCAAGGGCGGCGGCGATCGACAGAAAACGAGTGCTCATGGTTACTCCGATTTTTTTATCGTCTGACTGCGCCGGTGTTCCGGCATTCGAGAGAAGATCTGACAGCTGTTGCTGTTCTTTGAAGTCTTGCCCGAGTTATTCGCCATC
The DNA here is from genome assembly GCA_963778225.1 of uncultured Alphaproteobacteria bacterium. Classification (GTDB taxonomy): domain Bacteria; phylum Pseudomonadota; class Alphaproteobacteria; order Rhizobiales; family Hyphomicrobiaceae; genus JAGVSR01. The sequence continues at coordinate 267,310 of CAVZTR010000012.1, read as the reverse complement.
GACGGCGCACAGCAACGGTCGAGATAACCTGTTGCCCCACTCGTGTTTGACTGATCCCTCCCCCGTTCGGCATTGGTCTGCTGCGCTGCACACGAGATGCGAACACTGCTCGACGACCGCCAACAGCCGGGACCTTATGGTGAAAGTTTGACGCCTAGAACCCGCAGGCGGCGCGGTGCGACGACAAGTGCAAGGCGGAACAGCCGCCGGCGTCCAATTGCTTAAGTCGTTTCCTGGGCACAAAAAAACCGGGCGCTAGGCCCGGTTTTCTGTTCGTCTGCAACTACCGCGCGTGCGACAGGTTCGCTAGGTGCCTAAACGGCGCTGCCACCAGCCTTTGCGGACGGGCTGTTCGCTCACGGTTTCTGAATCCGCTGCCTTTGCTTGATCCGGCGTCACGACCACCCGCTCGATTTTCGGTTCGCTCGCGGTCGGTTCGGAGACGCGCCGACGCGGAGCGGCATTCACAACGGCATCTGGCTGCGCGCCGATCTCGGGCTCAGCATAGTGAGGCGTTTGGAGAGCCGGCGCGTCGTACACCGGCAGCCGTGTGTCGATGCCCGTGTTTTCGCTCGATTCAGGCTCGGTATCGACGCCGGCTGGACCGGCGAAATCGTCCACGAAGTCTTCCGTCACGTGCGCACGGACCGGATAGCCATTGGCATCTTCAGTACCAGCACCGGCCGCGCCGTTCTGATCCCGATCACGTCCGCGGCCACGGCGTCCACCCCGACGCCCGCGACGCCGGCGGCGTCCACCCCGATCACCGTCCCGGCCGCCATCTCCAGCCTGTGCGGGACCACGATCTTCAAAGCCGGCCTCTTCGCCCGCTGTTTCGATCAGTTCCGCCTCACCCGCGGTCTCCGGTCCGAAATCGTCGCCCTCGTCTCCGTCATCAGTGTCGGGCCCATTGGCCACGGCTCGGATCTCGCCGCGATCGTCTGCGCGTTCCTCGCCCCGTCCGCTACGTTCGCCACCGCGCCTCCCGCGACGGCGCCGACGGCGGCGGCCACGGCCACCGTCTTCACCATTGCCATTGTCGCGCGCTTCCCGGCCTTCGCCGCGAGCTTCGCCACGACCTTCATCGCGACCTTCACCCCGACTTCATCGCGACGACCGCGACCCTCGCGGATACGCGGACGATCTGGCTCAGCCTCTTCGTCATCGGTTTCGCCGATGAACCGAACACCGTCCGAAGCGGAGGGGCGTTCGTCCTCAACGGCCTCGGCGGCACCATCGTCCTCGCCTTCAAAGCCCCAGTCCATGTTGACTGCGGTCCGTTCACTCCGGCGTGGCGGCGCATCGGTGCGCGCCTGCGTCTTCTCGATGGTGAAATTTGCACCCTGCAGCTTGTCGCTGGCCTGGACCGAAATCGAGATGCCGTGGTGCGCTTCCAGTTCCGTGATGAACTTGCGCTTGTTGTTGAGAATGTAGAGCGCGACCTGCGCCGTCGTGGTGGCGATGAGCGACGAGGGGTGCCCGGCCATCAGCGCATCCTCGATACCGCGCAGAACGGCGAGCGCCACGCTCTCGGTCGAGCGGATGATCCCCGTACCTTGACAGTGCGGGCACTGGGTCGTCGAACCCTCGAGCACGCCGGTCCGCAGCCGCTGACGCGACATCTCCATCAGGCCAAAATGCGAAATCCGGCCGAGCTGAATGCGAGCCCTGTCGAAGCGCAGCGCATCTTTGAGACGCCGCTCCACGGAGCGGTTGTTGCGCTTCTCCTCCATGTCGATGAAGTCGATGACGATGAGACCCGCAAGGTCGCGCAGCTTCAACTGGCGCGCAATTTCGTCGGACGCCTCGAGATTGGTATTGTAGGCCGTCTCCTCGATCGAGAATTCACGGGTCGACTTACCCGAGTTCACGTCGATGGCAACGAGCGCTTCGGTCTGGTTGATGACGAGATAACCGCCCGACTTCAGCGTCACGAACGGGCTGAACATAGCGTTCAGCTGACGCTCGATGCCGTACTTGTTGAACAGCGGCTCTGCCGAGGAGTGCAGCAGCACATTCTTGGCGTGGCTCGGCATCAGCATGCGCATGAAATCGCGTGCTTCTCCGTGCGCAACGTCGCCCGCAACGATGACCTCTTCCACGTCCTTGTTATAGAGGTCGCGGATCGAACGCTTGATCAGGTTGCCTTCCTCGTACACCAGGCTCGGCGCAGTCGATTGCAGCGTCAGATCGCGCACGCTTTCCCAGAGGCGAAGCAAATATTCGTAGTCTCGCTTGATTTCCTGCTGGGTCCGCGCAGCCCCCGCTGTGCGAATAATCAGCCCCATGCCTTCCGGAACGTCGAGTTCCGCGGCGATGGCCTTGAGACGCTTGCGGTCCTGCGGGTTGGTGATCTTGCGGCTGATCCCGCCGCCCCGCGCCGTGTTCGGCATCAGGACGGTGTAACGGCCGGCGAGCGACAGATACGTGGTCAGCGCCGCGCCTTTATTGCCGCGCTCTTCCTTGACGACCTGCACCAGGATCACCTGGCGCCGCTTGATGACTTCCTGGATCTTGTATGAGCGCGGCCGGCGGCGAGGGCGCGAAGGCAGTTCTTCGAGCGCGTCTTCGGAACCTGTCTCGACCGTCTCGGGCTCGGCAGGCGTGGCAGCGACCACTTCCACGGTCTCGTTCTCGACGAGGCCGATGGCGGTCGGAGCATCTGTCTCAGCAACGGCACGGTCGTCCTGGTCGTCTCGATCGAGGTCGTCACCCTCCAGATCCCCGGGGTCCGCCTCCTCATGGTCGTGCGACGGCTCGAAGCCGCCGACCACTTCCGGTTCCGGCAAGTCTTCAGAAATCACATCGTCGGCGCCGTGTGCGTCATGCGCCAAGACCGTGTGCCGCGGATCGTCGTGGCCTTCGTCATGATCAGAGTGATGATCATCAAGGCGATCGTCGTGACTGACGTGATCACCGTCATGGTCGTGGTCGCCGTGGTCCTCGTCGTGCTGATCGCGGGCAAGTCCCGGCTGTTCACCGGTTCCAGGAGCCTGATCGCGACGCTGACCGCCCTGAGGGCCGCGCTGCCGGCGCCGCGCCATGCGTTCGGCATGTGCATCCGCCGCCGCTTCCTCGGCCGCTTCGGCTGCGGCTTCTTCTTCGAGAAGCGCCTGCCGATCGGCCATGGGGATCTGGTAGTAGTCCGGATGGATTTCATTGAAGGCTAGGAAGCCGTGACGATTTCCGCCGTAGTCGACGAAGGCTGCCTGGAGCGACGGCTCCACGCGGGTCACCTTGGCAAGGTAGATGTTGCCGCGCAGCAGTTTGCGGGCGGCGCTCTCGTAATCGAATTCCTCGACGCGGCCGTCACGCAGAACGACGACCCGGGTCTCCTCCGGATGCGTCGCATCGATGAGCATCTTGTTGTTGGACATGTGCCGAGTTCCTTGGGCAGCGCCGGCTTGGCATAGGGCCGGTAGAAGGCTCAAAGCCTCCTTCGACCATCAAGATGCCGGGGGCGCGCACATTGGGTGGGGTTGACGGATGATGGGGTGAATTATCGGGCTTAAGGCCTTGCGGCCGGCTCCCCGCGGGGGAGTCGCAAGGCCCAATTCTAAACACGCCTTGCGGCCGGCTCCCCGCGGGGGAGTTGCAAGGCTCAAGTGACAAAGCTACGCGCATGCGCTCTCCGGCTGGGCCAGCCGGGTGGCGCAAGCCATCGGCTCGGAAGAGCGTCATGGCTTTCGGATTGACTGCGCGCGAAATGGGCATTCTCAAAGTTCACGTTAGCCTGCGCCGGCACGCGTTAGCTTGCCGGTAGGCGGGTTCATGGGGCAGGGCACCACGCGTCGCTCATCGCGACAGGTACCTTCAGGGATGCGGCTCTGGGGCCCCCTTTCAACGGGCCCCGAGCGAGCCGCAGGCATGGACAGCGCGTCCGTTCCGTCGCGGCGCGGCCGTTTCGGTTGAAAAAACTTGAGAGGACCGTGGGTCCGGCACCGCTCCTATGGGCTCAAGGAGGTGGCCGCCGCTCGAGAACTCTTCCAGTTCTTCGCCGATCCGCGCGAACACCCGTCTGATCGAACGGCCGGCCAGTCGACGCCGCCGCCCAGATCCTGGCCACATAATTGCGTTTCCACACAATGGCTTAGGGGTCTGGCGCGCGTCTTCCATCGGCTCCGACGAGGCGCGGAGAAACAGAACGCATAGGAAGTGTAACGGGTTCGCGGTCCCGGTGACAAGCGTGTTAAGCTGACCACAGGTCGCCAACCGAAGGCATAGCCTGGAGCGGAACGGCAAATTATTTGTTAAGCTGCGGCAGATTCTGATCTTTTTCCAGAAGCCGAGGATAAGCGCAGGAAGATGCCGGGGGGCCTTCCGAAACCAGTTCGAGCCGTTGTCGCCGCCGCTTTCGCCGCGGCGGCCTTGCCGTGGCCTGCCCCGAATGACGCGATCGCCCAAAGCGAGTTGCCGGTCATTTTCCAGTGGCTGACCACCGCTACGCGCGCCGAAACCGTCGTCGAGAAGAAGACTTCGATCCAGGCAGAGCCCGGCCAGGCTTCCCACGTCTCGGAGGCGACGGCGGTCGACGTTCTCGGCGATCAGAAAGAGACGGTGTTTCAACTCACGCTCACCGAAGGTGTCACGGCCGAAGTCTATTCATTGGCCAAGCCCTATCGCGTCATCATCGATCTTCCGGATGTTGGCTTCACATTGCCGGCGGATGCCGGAAGGGACGGTCGGGGTCTTGTTCAGGCCTACCGCTATGGTCAATTCGCTGAGGGCAAGGCGCGCATTGTGCTCGACACGACCGGACCAGTAACGATTGCCAGGGCCGCGATGACCAACGCCCGCTCCGGTTCCGGCGTCGTACTGACGGTCGAGCTCCGGCCCAGTAATGCGGCCGCCTTCGGTGAAGGAACGGGCGGTGGCCGGCAGGCGGCGGAAGCTGCCCCTGCCGCCGCTACCTTCGATTCAGCGCCTGCGGCGCCTCCGAAAGCAGATCAAGACAAGCCCGTCATTGTCATCGATCCGGGGCACGGCGGTATAGACCCGGGGGCGGTGGGCGCTGGTAACCTTCTGGAAAAGCATCTGGTATTTGCCGTCGCAAAGCGCGTGCAGGAGCAACTTGAAAGCACCGGCCGTTACACCGTCGTCATGACCCGTGCCCGGGATGTCTTCGTGTCGCTGAGCGATCGGCTTGCGATCTCGCGTAAGGCCCAGTCGGACCTGTTTATCTCTATCCACGCGGACAGCATCGAATCGACCTACGCCCAGTCGATTAAGGGCGCCACGATTTATACCCTATCCGAACGTGCCTCCGATGCCGAAGCCCGAGCGATCGCAGAGAAAGAGAACGCGTCGGACCTGATCGCAGGACTGGACGTCGCCAAAGGCGAAGACAACGATGACGTCAAAAACATCCTCATTGATCTGATGAAGCGTGAGACTGCCAATTTCTCTGCAGAGTTCTCGCGCACCCTCGTTCGCAGTTTGAAGTCCAATGTGTCGCTGTCCCGCGACCCTGAGCGCGCGGCGGCGTTCAAGGTTCTGCGCCAGACCCATGCGCCATCCGTGCTGGTGGAGCTAGGATACGTCAGCAACCCAGACGAATCGCGCCAGATGCAGTCGGTCGCATGGCAGGCGAAGGTTGCTGCATCGATCGCCGCGGCAGTTGAGGCGTACTTTGCCAAGCGGCCGGAGGCCGCTCGCTGAGCCAAGCGGCCGGAGGCCGCCCGCTGAGGGGCTGCGGCCGTTAATGGAAAAGCTAAGCGGTTGATATGGTCGCTGGACGACGTGGCGCCACAATTTATGCTAATGTGACGGTTCGGCCGGGTGCCATTGCTGCGCTGCGGCAAGTCGGCTAATCAATCCCCACGACCGAGTGCCACGAGCCTGTCGCCTTAACCGCCGCCGCGTCATCATAGGATGATGCCAGCGGCCACTCCCGGATCGCATGCGAGCCCCAGCTTACCCACCGCCAGCAGAACCGAAGAAGAAGCGGCGCCGCAAAAGCCTGCTGCTGACCTTTCTCGGGTGGAGCTTTGGGCTTTTCGTCGTCGCATTCGTAGCCGCCTCGGCCGCCGTCGGCTGGCTTCTCTTCGAGGCCTCCAAGGACCTGCCGGATTACGAGAGCCTCGCCCGCTATGAACCGCCGGTGATGACCCGCATCCACGCGCACGATGGGTCACTCATCGCTGAATACGCCCGCGAGCGGCGCATTTTCGTTCCCATTAACACCATTCCGAAGCGTGTGATCGCCGCGTTTCTCTCCGCTGAGGACGCCCGCTTCTACGAACACGGCGGCATCGACATGCAGGGCGTGGCCCGCGCCGCCATCAAGTACATCGAAACGAAAGCAACGGGCCGTGGCAGCATTCAGGGCGCTTCGACCATCACCCAGCAGGTTGCCAAGAACTTCCTGCTGACCAGCGACCGCACCTTCGATCGTAAGATTAAGGAAGCCATCCTCGCCATTCGCATTGAGCGCGCCTATTCGAAGGACAAGATCCTCGAGCTCTATCTCAACGAGATCTACCTGGGCATAGGGGCGTACGGCGTCGCGGCGGCATCCCTCAACTACTTCAATAAAGAGTTGAAGGATCTGACGCTGGAAGAGGCGGCTTATCTCGCGGCCCTGCCCAAGGCGCCCAACAACTACCATCCGTTCCGCAATCGCCAGAAGGCAACCGAGCGCCGGAACTGGATTCTCGAACAGATGGCCGATAACGGGTTCATCAAAGCCGCGGAAGCGACAGAGGCGAAAACCAAGCCGATCGAGGTGAAGTTTCGCCAGTCTGGCGCCCACATCTTCGCCGCCGAATACTTTGCTGAGGAAGTCCGCCGTTCGCTGCACGCCCAGTACGGCGAAGAAAAACTATATGCGGGTGGTCTCTCGGTTCGCACGACCCTCAATCCGCGCCTCCAGGAGATGGCGCGCCTGTCGCTCATCGACGGCCTCGTATCCTACGACCGCGACCAGGGCTGGCGTGGCCCCGTATCTAAAATCGACATTTCCGGCGATTGGGGCGTGCCGCTCGGCGCGATCGACATTCCGTCCGACATTCTTCCTTGGCGCTTAGGCGTTGTTCTTCAGGCCGGCAAGGACAAGGCTGTCGTGGGCCTGCGCCCGTCGCGGCAACAGGACGGTACGCTCACCAAGGATCGCGAAGCGGTCGAAATCACGCTCGCCGAGGTGAAGTGGGCGAAAGTCCCCGCAACCAAGACGACGCCGAAAGCGATCACTGACATTCTGACGGCAGGCGACGTGATCTACATCGCCCCGAAAGATCCGCGAAAGCTCGACGGCGTCTGGTCGTTGATGCAAATCCCTGAAGTCGGCGGCGGGCTCGTCGCGATGGATCCGCATACCGGACGCGTACTGGCTGTGGCCGGCGGCTTCTCGTTCGCCATGAGTCAGTTCGACCGCGTCATCCAAGCCAAGCGCCAGCCAGGTTCCTCGTTCAAGCCTTTCGTGTACGCCGCCGCACTCGACAATGGGTACAAGCCCACATCTATCATCCTCGACGCACCGATCGAAATCGATCAAGGGCCGGGGCAGGACATCTGGAAGCCGGAAAACTACGACAAGGAAAAGTCGTTCGGTCCGACAACGCTCCGCGTCGGCGTCGAGAAGTCACGCAACCAGATGACCGTCCGATTGGCGCAGGATGTCGGCATGCCGATTATCACCGAGTATGCCAAGCGCTTCGGCATCTATGACGATTTGCTGCCGGTGCTCTCCATGTCGCTGGGTGCCGGCGAGACGACGCTGCTGCGCATGGCGACCGCCTATTGCATGCTGGCCAACGGCGGCAAGCAAGTCCGTGCCACGCTCATCGACCGGATCCAGGATCGCTGGGGCCGCTCCGTCTGGAAACACGATGCACGCGATTGCGCCGGGTGCGCGGCGGAGGCCTGGGACAATCAGGCGGAGCCCGAGATCCCCGACGATCGTAAGCAGATCATAGACCCGCACAGCGCCTATCAAATGACGTCGATCCTCGAAGGCGTTGTTCAGCGCGGCACCGCCACGGTGCTGAAATCCTTGAACCGGCCGATTGCCGGCAAGACCGGCACGACCAACGAAGAGCGCGATGCCTGGTTCGTCGGCTACACGCCCGATCTCGTCGTCGGCGTGTTCATCGGCTTCGACACGCCACGCCCCATGGGCAAGGGCCGCACCGGCGGCGGTGTTGCGGCTCCGATCTTCGGCGATTTCATGAAACGTGCCCTTGCCGAAGAGCCCGCTGCACCCTTCCGCGTACCGCCCGGACTAAAACTGGTTCGAGTGAACCTCAAGACCGGACTTCGCGCTGGCCCAAACGACAGCCAAGTCATTCTCGAAGCGTTCAAGCCCAACGAGGAGCCTGACGACGCCTATTCGATCATCGGCTTCCAGGTAAGCGATACCGGCACGCCGGCAGGTCCGGCCCCCTCGTCCAGCACATCGGATGGAGCTTACTCCTCCGCCAGTGATGCCTGGGCTCCAGTATCGGCGCCACCAGGGAATGCGCCGGCGCCCCCGCCAGCCCGTCCTCCCGGCTGGTAGCGCGGGCACGAACAAGATTTTATCCCGCGACCGAACCGTCCCTCTCCGCTTGCAGCGTTTACAGGACCTCAGGCCAACACTATATGCGTGACGATCGTATTCCCTTCCGCTTCGAAATTGTTTCCGGAGAACATCCTCATGCGCGCTGAAGCGCAAAAAACCGTCGATAGCATCCAAGAAGCGCTCGCGCTTCTGAGGAGGTATCTTTGACCCGGACCAAGCCGAAGAGCGTCTTGGCGAACTAAATCGCCGCGCCGAAGATCCGGCCATTTGGGCCAAGCCTGCCGAAGCTCAGAAGGTGATGCGCCAGCGCCAGTCGCTGGAGAAGTCGCTGTCGAGCTTCAAGCGCATGCAGCAAGAACTCGAAGACAACGTCACCCTCATCGAGATGGGTGAGGCCGAAGGTGACGCCTCGACCGTCGCGGAAGCCGAGGCCCTGCTCGAAAAACTGGACCACGAAGTCCAGCAGCGCAGCGTGGAAGCTTTGCTCTCCGGCGAAGCCGACGGCATGAATACCTATCTCGAAGTGCACGCGGGAGCGGGCGGCACCGAGAGCCAGGATTGGGCGTCGATGCTTTTGCGCATGTACATGCGCTGGGCCGAGCGCCGCGGTTTCAAGGTAAAGTTGATCGACGAGAGCCCTGGGGAAGAAGCGGGCATCAAGTCAGCCACGCTCGAAATCGAAGGCGAGAACGCATTCGGCTTGTTGAAGACCGAAGGCGGCGTGCACCGTTTGGTCCGCATCTCACCGTACGATTCCAACGCACGCCGCCATACGAGCTTCGCCTCGGTTCAGGTCTACCCGGTGATCGACGACACGATCGACGTCGACGTGAACCCCGGGGACGTCGAGATCTCGTTTGCTCGGGCTTCGGGCGCAGGCGGTCAGCACGTCAACCGCACGGAAAGTGCGGTCCGCCTCGTGCACAGGCCGTCGGGTATCGTGATCTTCGCCCAGGAGCAGCGCTCACAGCACCAGAACAAGGACATCGCCTTCAAGCGCCTGAAGGCGAAGCTCTACGAAATGGAACTGAAGCGGCGCGAAGAGAAAGCCTCAGCCGACCAGGCCGCCAAAACCGACATCGGGTGGGGGCATCAGATCCGCTCGTACGTGCTGCAGCCCTACCAGCTCGTAAAGGATCTGCGCACCGGCGAGCAGTCTACCGCGCCCGACGATGTGCTCGACGGCGACATCGATCCCTTTATCCAGGCCACGCTCTCCGCCCGCATCAAGGGCGGCAATGGCGCGGTGGTCGAAGATATCGAGTAAGGCTCACCCGCCTTGACGCGCGGACAGGATCTCGATGCGATCGCCGGATTCGAGCTGGCGATCGCCGCGGGCGCGTACCGGAACGAAAGCCCCGTTCACCGCCGTTGCTACGCGCGTTTCCCCAAAATCTTCCGTCGCGATGAGATCAGCCAGCGTCTGTGCGTGGGTGACACGCGCCTCACCATTCACCGTGAGAGATATGGGTTCGCGTCTCTGGGTCACTGTGCAGGGGCTCAACTGAGAAGTTTGCCTTCGAGCTGAATGATGCAGCTCTCGATGTTGTGCAAGATCTCTTCCGTGTGAACGAGATCCTTTTCCAGCCGTTCCACGTCGCCAGAATGATCGTCGCTGCTAAATGCCGAGGAGAGCCGTCCGAGCGCCGCGAAAAACCCCGACTGTCGCCGGGTCCGGGCAGCTGCCCGTTCCGCCTTTGCCTCGGCCGTTCGCGCTCGCTTCAATTCAGCCGCGACCCGCCGCTTCAGGAGCCCGACCTCTTTCTTCTTATGCCGGAGTTCCTTGATCGCCGACTTGGCCTCGGCCGCAGAGCTCACCTTAACCGTCACTTCGGTCCCGGTGATCTTCGCAAACTGCATGTCCCTCAATTGCATTCCGGCTGGTCCCGCAGGGCAGAATATCGTTTCGCGACAAGGCTACACAGTCGCCCACTCGCCGTCAGCCGCGACACCGCGCGCATGTCGGACATATGCAACCTGTGAGCCGGTTAACGTGACCGTAGCACGTCAGTGGACAGATACGCGTGGAACTGAGCTTCATCAATGCGGTTGGCGACCTGTCTTAACCACCCGCGTACGGCTGCGACATGCAAGCGCGAACCCTGGTTCGCACGCGCGCAAGCCGGTATCGGATGGCGCTACACACTCGGCAAACGGGACTGGATCACTGTGAACATACTCGGGATCGTCACCAAGTCGCATGACACCGGCCTCGCTCTTCTGCAGAGCGGTCAACCGGCGTACATCCTTGAAGAAGAGCGCTTCAACCGTCAGAAGCACACGCTCGAGTTTCCCACACATTGCCTCGATACGATCTTCGGCGACGGGCGCCTCTCTTTCGACGATATCGACGTCGTAACGACGCCTTGGGAGATGGATCGCCTCCGCCCCACATTCTACAACAACGTCACCAGCAATCTGCCGTCGAGCCTCAATCTGCTCCGGCCGGCGGCGCACCGCGTGCAAGCCTCCGCGATCGTCAATCTCCCGTTCCGTCTCTGGATGGGCCTCGGCAAGCGGTACGGCTACCGCAAGGTGCCGAAGATCGTCCAGGTTTCCCACCACAACGCCCACGCAGCCGTGTTCAACGTCTCGCCATTCGAGGAAGCCGCTGTGCTCGTCATGGACGGCTACGGCGACGATACCTCCACCAGTGGCTACATCGGCCAGGGCACCAGGATCGAGCGGGTGTGGCAGAGCCACTTCTTCGACAGCCTCGGCATGCTCTACACATGCGTGACCGAATACCTTGGCTTCAAGGTGTTCGAGGAAGGGACCGTCATGGCGCTCGCCGCCTGCGGCGGGCCGACCTACATCGATCGCTTCAAGGATCTCATTCAGCTTCTGCCGGACGGTCAGTTCCGCATCAATCGCGATTACGTGTCGTTCGATACGCACGGCCTCGTGCGTCCCTTCAAGTGGAAGTTCTACGAGACCTTCGGTCCGCCGCGCTCGCGCACGGATCCGCTGACCGACCATCACCGTGACATCGCCCGCGCACTCCAGGCCGTCATCGAAGAGACCATCCTCCACATCGTTCGCGATATGGAAAAGCGTCAGTCGTCGCGCAATCTCGTCATCTCCGGAGGCGTTGGTCTCAACTGCGTCGCCAACGCCCGCATCCTGCGCGACACGAAGTTTGAGCGCGTTTGGGTGCCGCCGTGCGCCTCCGACACCGGCGCACCGCTGGGTTCAGCGCTGTGGCACTGGCACCAGACGCTCGGCAACCCGCGCACCTTCGAGATGACGCACGCCTTCTATGGCAAGGGCTTTACCGACGCCGAAATCCGGGCGGCGCTCGACAAGGCTGGTCTCGTTTACAAGAAATTCGAGGAAGCCGATTTGTTGCGGCTCGTCGCCCATCTTCTGAGCGAGCAGAAGATCGTCGGCTGGTTCCAGGGCCGCGCCGAGATGGGTCCGCGCGCGCTGGGTAACCGCTCCATCCTGTCGGACGCGCGAGACAATAAGATCAAGGATCTGATCAACGCCAAGATCAAGCACCGCGAGGCCTTCCGCCCGTTCGCACCCGTCGTGCTGCTGGAGCGCGCGCAAGAGTTCTTCGAGGTCTCCCAGCCCGACCCCTTCATGACACTCGCGCCGCGCATCCACCCGGACAAGGTGCACCTGATCCCCGCCGCCGCTCACGTCGATGGCACCGGCCGAATCCAGACAATCGAGCGCTCCGCGAACCCGCGCTACTACGGCGTCATCGAGGAATATGCCAAGCTCACCGGCATCCCGGTGATACTCAACACGAGCTTCAACCGGCAGGAACCGGTTGTGAACTCGCCCGAGCAGGCGATCTCCTGCTTCCACCGCACCGACATGGACGCGCTGGTGATGGGCGACTACTACACGGCAGACCGCAACCCTGAAGCCGTCAAGCGCGCACGCGAAAGCTTCGTCTCGGTTGCGACAGCCGGTAGCGAATAACGGGTCCGCTTAGAAGAGGTGACTGTAGCGCTCGATTTCCCACGAAGAGATCGAGAGGTGATACTCGCGCCACTCGTCGCGCTTGTAGCGCACGAACTCGTCACGCAGAGCCGTGCCGAGCGTCTTTTCGACGAGTGGATCGGCCTCGAACGCATCGACCGCCTCATCGAGGTTCTGCGGCAGGAAGTCGATGCCGCGCGCACGCCGTGCGTCCTCGCTGATCTCGTAGAGGTTGTCGTCGTTGGGCATCCCCGGATCGATTTTCTCGCGCACGCCCTCGAGACCCGCGGCAAGAGCAAGCGTCGCCGCCAGATAAGGATTGACGGCGCCGTCCGCGTTTCGGCTCTCGCAACGCCCGCCGCCCATCGGAACACGAATTGAGTTCGTCCGGTTGTTCGAGCCATAGGAATTAAACACCGGTGCCCACGAGAACGTGGCCATCGAACCGCGCCGCACGAGACGCTTGTAGCTGTTCACGGTCGGCGCGAACGTGGCGCACAGCGCCCGGCCGTGCCGCAGAATTCCACCGATGAAGTGATAGCCCATCGGCGTCAGCCCGAGCCCGCGCGGATCGTCCTCCGGCTTGCACTTGAAGAGGTTCTCTTTCGTGTTCAGCTCATAGAGCGACATGTTGAAATGTGCGCCGTTGCCTGTGCGATTGGCATAGGGCTTCGGCATCAGCGTCGCAAGAAGCCCGAGATCTTCCGCATATTGCTTGGCCATCATCCGGAAAAACGTGAACCGGTCGCATGTCGTCAGTGCATCTGCATAGGTGAAGTCAAACTCGTATTGCCCGTTGGCATCTTCGTGATCGAACGAATAGAGATCCCAGCCCAGATCGTTGATGGTCGTCGCCATCCGGTCGAGCCACGTGAAGTTACCCATGAAGCCGCGGATGTCGTAGCAGGGCTTGATCAGCTTATCGTCGGGGTTGGGGATCGCAAGCGAGCCGTCTGGCATTTTCTTCAGAACGAAAATCTCGCACTCGATGCCGAGATTGAACCCGAGCCCCATCTTTGCAGCTTCAGCCTGCACGTTCTGCAAAGCAACGCGAGTCGAGAGCGGATACGGCTTGCCCTTGAAATGAATATCAGCCGGCATCCACGCGATTTTCGGCTCCCACGGCAGCTGCACGAGAGCATTGAAGTCCGGGATGGATGCGAACTCGTCGTCGTTCGGCGCCTGCCCCATGCCGTCGACGGCATAGCCGGTGTAGAGCTCGGACCCTGCCGCCATGTGGTGCAAGTGATCGATCGGCACGACCTTGCCCTTCTGGCAGCCGTGGATGTCGACGTAGGCACCCATGCAGTACTTGACGCCGCGCGCCTTCAGGTCCGTCATCAGCGCTTCGAGTTTCGGATCGTGAGCCATCGGTGTCCCCCAAAGTGGTTTTGGCTATCAAATGCTGGAGAAGGGCGTGTTGTACGATGCGTCCAGGGGCGGCGTTTCTTTCATGCCGCGTTGGATCATGTCCGCGAGGTCCTCGACCATCATGGCGAACAGGTCTTCGCCCTTCTTCTTCGTCGCGCGGCTTGGATAGCCGGTGACGCCGTTTTTGCTGGTGCGGTTCACGGGATGTGAGAACACCAAGCCTTCCGTCCGATCGGGATCGTCCGCCGTGGCGATCTGATCCTCGCGCACGATTTCCGGCGCCACGGCGAGCATCAACGATGTCTCCGCGTCGTTCGCATGCCAGTCGTCGCCATCGGCGAAGTGGACCGCCTTGACCCGCGGCGTCATTTGTCCGGTGTTGATCACGCAGACCATGAGATCGTCGAAGGTTGCGCGTAGGTTTTCCAGCGCGCATCTGAGCGGCGCGAAGTTCGTCACATGCGTGTTGACGATGAAGAGCCGCCGCACGCCGGAGTGATAGGCCCAGGTCCCAATCTGCGTGACGAGCGTGGTCATCACTGCCGGGTCGAGCGCGATCGTCCCCGGCCAGCGCTTGCTGTGGCCGATGGAGCAACCGTAGGGCATGGTCGGCAGCATCGGTACGCCGGTGACGTCGGCGACTTTCCGGCAGAGCTTGTCGGCAAGCACGAAATCCATTCCGCATCCCAGCTGCGGACCATGCTGCTCTGTCGCGCCCACTGGAAGAATCGCGGCACCGTTGACCGCCGCGAGCGCGCCTGGAATTTCCGGCCAAGCCTTGTCTGCCCACATCATCGATGCGTCCCCTCTGCTGAAGCGGTATGACGATTGCAAGAAATCGTCATACTGTCGAGAGAGCACGGACCGTGCCAACCGGAGGGATGTCCGCCATGGTGGTGAGAACGACGCGTTCCAAGAGAACCACGGCGTCTCAGCGTACGCGCGCGAACGACGCGCCACCGCAAAAGCGCGGCCCCGTCAGCCGCATCACCATTTCACTGTCGGAAGAGCTTCTCACCGATCTCGACCAAGTCGTTGCTCAACGCGGATTTCAGAGCCGATCTCAGGCAGTTGCGGATTTCGTCCACCGCGCGCTGGTCGATACGAAAAGTGAGTTGGGCGACGACGTGATGGTCGGCACCATCACCCTCTTCTACGATCACACTGTCGGCGGTCTGCAACAGCGCCTGGCCGTCCTGCAGCGCCGCTATATTGATGAAGTGATCTCCTCGCTGCACGTCCATCTCACGGGTGAGAAGACGCTTGAGGTGATCCTCGTTCAGGGCCCCGCGCCCAAGTTGCGGGCAGTTGCTGGTGATATGGGCAAATTGCGCGGCGTGATCTCGGGCCACCTCCAACTCGCCGCCGCCGTCATACCGCCCCTCCATCCCTTACCCGTCAAAAGCCGGTGAATGGCAGTTCTCGGGGCTGAACCATACCCGCGGCGTGAAAGTTCTCGCGCAGAGGCATCGATCGCACTACGTAACGTGCAAAAGGAAGCCGAGGCGCAGCGCGCCTGACCGGAGGCGATATGAACGAACGGGCTGATGCGACTGTCGGGCTCAAGGCGGCGATCATTCCCGTCACGCCATTCCAGCAGAACTGCACATTGATCTGGGATGAGGCGACAAAGATCGGCGCGGTCGTCGATCCAGGTGGAGACCTCGGGCAGATCCAGGCAGCCATTGCCGAAGTTGGTTTGAAGATCGAAAAAATTCTTCTTACTCATGGCCACATCGACCATGCTGGCGGTGCCGATGAACTGCGCAAAAGCCTCGGCGTGAAAATCGAAGGCCCGCACAAGGCCGACAAGATCCTGCTCGACAACCTCGAAGCTCAGGGCGCCGCCTACAGCATTCCCGCCCGCAACGTCACGCCCGATCGGTGGCTCGACGAAGGCGAGATGGTCACGGTTGCAGGCCACACGTTCGAGATTTTACACTGCCCAGGCCACTCGCCAGGCTCCGTCGTGTTCGTCAACAAGCGGCAAAAGTTCATGCTCGCCGGTGACGTCCTCTTCCGCGGATCTATCGGTCGCACCGACTTCCCTTATGGCGATCATGACGCGCTGATCAACGCCATCAAAACCAAGCTCTTCCCGCTCGGAGACGAGTTCGCGTTCATCTGTGGACACGGTCCCACGAGCACCATTGGTGCCGAGCGCCGGTCCAATCCGTTTCTAACCTGAACGATCAGTACGGCCAGCTCGCGCCGAGGCACCCGAACACGCCGCACTCTTGCGATGCTGTGCCATAGCCCTTCATCTCGCCCTGGTACTCGAACATATCGAGCACTTCCACGCGGAGCGTCTCCGAACAGCTGGCGCGGCAGTATTCCCATGTGCCGCCGGGCAGCTGCACCTGAAGCCCGTTGCGCCCCTCCCGCACCCGGCCCCGCACGCTGCCATTGCCGAAGCGGCTGTTCGCAACGACGTAGCCATCCTGCCCGTTGTAGCCGCGGTCGCGCCGGAAGCCTGCCTCGGCCGGCGCTATGCTCGCCACAGCGAACCCGGCAGCAAGGGCAAGAGATAGGGTTTTCAAGCGAGGACTGAGCATTCAAGATCTCCACAGGCAGAGGCGCGCCAAGTCGATCTCCGGCGCGGTCAACACCGCAAGCGTTACCATGACTTTGCTGGAAAAAGCGTGTCCTCGGCGCCGCGCTGTCCAGCTAGCTGCGTTCCAGCTCCAGGTCCACTGAGCGGAATCCCTGGCCGTCCGTGGCGATCGAGATCAGCTGGCTCTTGCCCTCGAGCGCAATCGACATGGTGGCCTTGATGGTGCCGTCGATCGATAGTTCGATGCGCTCATTGGAAAACGTGCCGCTCACAGACCCCGTCGAGTTGAACGACCGTTCTTCCCAGGACCCGGATATGGCCTGTCCCGCCTGGCTCAGACCCGCCCGCAGGTCGATCTTGTTCGAGGCGCTCGCACACGCGAGCGCAATCCCGAGGCCGGCCCCGGCATCCTTCGACGTAAAGTAGGCCTTGCAACTTAAGGCTTCTGACTGGCCGGTGAGCAACTGAACGCGCCCGACGCCGCGCCACGTGCCGGCGAGATCCTGAAACGAGGTGGCATGGGCCGGCACGGCGAAGAAAGCGATCGCCAACCCGGTGGTAATCATCTTTCGAATGCGCGACTGCATGGCTGCGGGTTCTCCTCCAGGGTTCGAGCCAAGCCTCGACTATGTTCAAGATGATGCGGTGCGAATGCGGCCGATGTTTGAGGGGCAACTTCATGCTGCGCCGCACACAAAGCAGCCTGCGCGCGACCGCCGCGCCCCGCGGATAGGCAGGTTCTACCCAGCGGAGTAGGACGCCCACCTCAGACTTGAAGGTATGTATCTTCGCCGAAAGTATGATCCATTCACTTGCCAAAACGACAGCGGACGGGGCGGCACGCCCTGAACCGAAAAAAGACCAGTGGGAGACGCCGCATCCATGGAAGCCAGAGCGAAGAACAAAGTCATTTCCGCCGAGCAGGCCATTGCGCTGGTCAAGGACGGTGATGTGATCTGCACCACGGGCTTCGTCCAGAGCTGCATTCCCGAGGCTCTCCACGCCGCACTCGAAAAACGCTACGTCGATACCAAAGCGCCCAAGGGCTGCACGCTCATCATGTGTGCCGGCGCAGGCGATAGCAAAGGCCTCGGCACCGGCCGACTGCATCACGAAGGTCTTCTCACGCGCGTCATCGCCGCCAACTTCGGCCGCATGCCGAAAGTCGCGCAGGCCGCGCAGGAAAACAAGATCACGGGCTACAACCTGCCCCAGGGTGTCATCTCGAAACTGTATCGCTCGTGCGCCGCCGGCTCGCCCGGTCTCTTCACGAAGGTGGGCCTGCACACCTATGTCGATCCGCGCCTCGGCGGCGGCAAGGTCAACGAGGTGACGAAGGAAGACATCGTCAAGCACGTGGAAGTCGAAGGCGAAGAGTGGCTGTTCTACAAGGCGACGCCAATCGACGTGGCCCTCATCCGCGCAACGAGCGCCGATCCGTCCGGCAACCTCTCGATGGAGAAGGAGTGCCTCACGCTCGACGTGCTCGCCCAGGCCATGGCGGCCCATAACAATGGCGGCGTCGTCATTGCGCAGGTGGAGCGCATCGTCGAGCAGGGCTCAATCAAGCCGAAGGACGTGCGCGTTCCCGGCATTCTCGTGGATTGCGTCGTCGTGGCCGAACAGCCCGAGATGCACCGCATGAACTACGGCGTCATGTACAATCCGGCGCTCTCCGGCGAAATCCGCATCCCTGTCGATGCCATGCCGAAGATGGATCTGGACGAGCGCAAGATCATCGCCCGCCGCGCCGCTTTCGAACTCCCGCCCAACGGTGTCATCAACCTCGGCGTCGGTGCACCCGACGGCGTTGCAGCAGTTGCAGCCGAAGAGCGCGTCACGCCCTACATCACCATGACGACGGAAGCCGGCGCCATTGGCGGCGTCCTTGCCGGTGGATCGAGCTTTGGCGCGTCAGCGAACGCCCATGCGATCATCGACCAGAACCAGATGTTCGACTTCTACCACGGCCGCGGTCTCGACCTGACCTGCCTGGGAATGGCCGAATGCGACCAGTTCGGCAACGTCAATACGTCGAAGTTCGGCGGGCGCCTCAATGGCTGCGGCGGCTTCATCGACATCTCGCAGAACGCCCGCGCCGTCGTCTTCGCCGGCACCTTCACCGCTGGCGGCCTGGAGGTGGAAATCCACTACGGCAAGCTGAAGATCGTCAAGGAAGGCCGCGCGCGCAAGTTCGTCAACAACGTCGAGCAGATCACGTTCTCCGGCCCCTACGCGAGCCGCAAATCCCAGCCGGTCATCTACGTCACCGAACGCTGCGTGTTCCAATTGACGCCCGGCGGACTCGAACTGATCGAAGTCGCCCCTGGCATCGATATCGACAAGCACATCCTCGCACAAATGGACTTCAAGCCCATCATCAACAAGCCGATGCCCATGGACCGTCGCATCTTCGTCGATGATCCGATGGAACTGCTCTCGGAACTCCTGAACCTCAAGCTGTCGGAACGCGTGAGCTACGACAGCGACCGCAACATACTCTTCGTCAACCTCGAAGGGTGGAGCGTGCGCAAGAAGTCCGACATCGACGATCTGCGCAAAACACTCGTCGCCGCCTGCGTCGCCGCCGGCCGCCGAGTCAACTCGGTGGTGAACCACGACGGCTGCCGCATCGCCGAGGATCTTTACGACGATTACGCCGAGATGATCCAATACATGATGGACGACCATTACCTGACCACGACGCGCTACACGACGTCGGCATTCATGCGTTTGAAGATGCAGGAAGCCCTGTCCAAGCGCGGGCTCGCCCCGCACATTTTCGAGCGCAAGGAAGACGCCCACGCCTTCCTCGAAGATCAAGCTGCCGAGTAAGTGCCTTCCACGCGCAGCGGCCGGCTCCGCGACAGCGGAGTCGCTGCGCGCCCACTAACACGCGCAGCGGCCGGTTCCGCGATAGCGGAACCGCCGCATGCGTACCTCATGCGCGGCGCAGAATACGTCCCATGAGAAAACCGGCCGCCATGAGCACCGCGCCGATGGTCACGAGCGTCAGAGATGTCGTGCTCGGCCCGGGCATCAGATAAGCCCGGCGCGGATCGCGCGGATCGTACGCCACGGGATGCGTGCCACCCGATCCAAGCGCCGCGATGTCCCGCGCCTTCGCCTTGCCCGGCAAGCCGAAGTCCCACGGTTCCAACTTGTGGCCCTCGAATGCGACACCATCAACGCTGTAGCGATAGCTGAGTGCCAGCACCTCGGTCTCGACGGTTTCCGTGATTCCGCCGCGGAGGCGGTCGGTCATGGGTATCGTGCGGGTCTGCTCTGTCGTCTCGAGCGTGTTCGTGACGAGCGTCGCCGTCGTTGTCGGCCAGGATTGTGTGACGTATCCCCGCCAGCTGCCGACTGCGCCAGTCAGCGCGAGGACGAGCCCGGCCGACATCAGCACGGTGGCGAACATGGAGGCGCTCCTGCGGTAGCTGTAAGCTGCGCGGCGGCGCTGGGCGGGGGACATGGGCGCGATTTCTCCTCGTCGGTCGGAACCGGGGACGCGCACATGAGAAGACCAGCCGGCAATTCCATTAAGATAGGTAAGCCGCGCGCGCACGCAATGGGGCAACGCAAACATCCATCAGCCGCAGACCACCTTCAAACGCATGGTTCCAGCCGATGAGCGACGGCTCGCCCGGTGTTCCCGGTTCGAGGGTGGCCGGAATGTGAATAAAGCCGCTGCGCATTCTGGGCTCCGCCCGCGTCGCATGGCGCAGCGAATGAAACAGCACGGCATTGCAGAGGTACCGCCCCGGGTCAGATGAGAGCTCCGCTGGATACCCCGCCTCGTGGAGTGCCCGAACGATGCCGCGCACCGGAACCGTCGCCGACCGCCGCGGCCGGTCGCCGGCAACAAGGATATCCCTGTCCGCAAGCAGACCGCCGTCGTCAGGTATGTCTTTCGTGACGTTGTAGGCATGCGTCTCGATGACGAAGCCGGTCGCCCGAGAGGAGACACCAAAGTGCAACGCAACCGCCGGACGATGTCGATGGAGAAGCTCCGTCAGACGCGCGGGGGCTTCTCTCCAGTCGACCGGGAGCACATCAGCGATGAAGCGCAGATGGCTATGCCGCAGCGATGCGCGGCGCGCCAGTTCCGCCGCAAGATCGGCCGATGCATTGCGCGCAACGCCGGGAAACCGCCCGAAACCCGTCAGCAGCACGACGCTGCCGCCACCTGATGCATCCAAAGGTGCGGTTGACAAAGAAAGGCTCCGGAACCGCGAGGTTCCGGAGCCTGATGCCTTGGGCGATGCCATGGCGGCGTCAGCCTCCGGTCGAAACGGCCTGCATGCGAATTTCTTCGAAACCTGACACGTCGAGGTTTGGTTTCAAGTCACTTGGATCTTTTGCCCGGCGTACGCGTCCGTCGAATTGCGCGCCCTCGGAAATAGCGAGGGTCTGGTGCGTGATATCGCCCTCGACCTGCGCTGTCGGATGGAGGGTCACGGTGGCCGCTCGGATGGCGCCCTTGATGCCGCCCCGAACTTCGATCGCCTCTGCGTTGACCGTACCGACGACTGAGCCTTCTTCGCCGATAACGACCTGCCGGCCATGGATATCGCCGTGCACGTCACCGTCGATGGTCAACTTGTTCTGCGAGATAATTGTGATCTTCTCTCCCATAATGGTGAGATCGGTGCCGATGACCGACATGCCATTGCCCGATGCGGAGCGCTCGAAGGGCGATCCTGCCGGGCGCGGCGCCGCCGTGGCGGGCGTTCCGGTGCCATTCATGCTGGGCATTGAGGGCGGCTTGGGTGGGGCACTCTCGGAACCAGGACCACGGCTGAACACGAATGGATACTCCCTTATGGCAGGACGACGCCCTCTGCTGATCGACATCATGCGGGGTTGTTGAAAATATGTCGAGGCGAGTGAACGGGATAATCGCTGCCTGTGGCATCCAGGGCGCGCCTCAGGCGGTGGCGCTGTTCCGGGCCGCCGCGATGACGAGCCAGAGGCAGACCACCGCGTAAGCCCCAACAGCAAAGGGCTCGCCTGCCGCCAACCACGGCCGCACCATTTCGCGCATGACCCCGAACATCGGGTTGGTAGCGCCTTGAGAGAAAAACAAATGCCAGAATACGATTTGTATGACCGCGACGACGAAGAGAGGAACCGCGAAAAGCAGGCTCCACCACCGGCTCCGCCCGACCTCCGGTAACCGCTTCCACAAGAGCCAGGTTACGAACGGCACCGCTGCCAATGCAACCGTGGCCCAGCCGTAAAACTCGAACCACCGACTGCCGAGGCCGAAGCGGAGCGCGGCGGCAAGCGCGATTGCGAGAGCTGCAATGCTCACGAGGCCACTTAGGAAGTTCTGATGGGTCATAGGGCGCGTTCTAGCGCGAATTGCGCCGGATACAAACGGCCGAGCACCTCAACGAACTAAGGGCATGACAAAACACAAAGGGCCGCTCGTTTCCGAGCGGCCCCGTGAGACCGGTTGCGATATTCCGGGGGCATCGGCCCGCCGGCGTCGCAGTGCGTCAGGCGATCAGCGGAAGGTGTTCCGACGAAAGCCCTTGCGATCCCGACATCGCAGCCTTCAAGATCCCACTCGACATCGGATCACCTCCTTCCAGTTGTTGAACGATGACATGAAGTTCTCACATTCGCCCGGACTTGAAAAGAGGCCGTGTGAAGTCAAGAGCTGATGGTGTGGGATTGGTTGACGGGGCGCTTCAGCGCCTTAGGTTGACCCGCATGCTCGATCACCTCCGCATCCTCGAACCGCATCCAAACATCCTCGCGTTCTACGATGGTCGCGTACCCGGCTATCGCTTCGCGCAAGGAGACAACTGGATAGACGACGGCGCCCTCTCGCTGGGAATTGCGAGCTACGCGATCGTCGATGGCGCCGAGGCCCTGGTCTACGACACCCACGTTTCGCTCGCACACGCCCGCGCCATTCGCGAAACTCTGAGTGCACGTGGAGTGACAAAGTTCACCGTCGTTCTGAGCCACTGGCATCTTGACCACATCGCCGGCAACGAGGTCTTTTCCGATTGCGAGATCATCGCGTGCGCGAAGACAGCCGGCCATCTCGCTCGGCATCGCAACGCGATCGAGATCGGCACCTACGACGGCCCACCCGCCATCTCGCCTCTGGTGATGCCGACACGCACTTTCGAGGATCGCTTGTCGCTCCGCATCGGCAATACCGATGTCGAGCTCATCGAATTCGACATTCACAGCGACGACGGCGTCGTGCTCTGGCTCCCCCACACCCGGCTACTCTTGGCTGGCGACACCCTGGAAGACAGCGTCACGTATGTGGCCGAGCCGGAAAATCTTACCCGACATTTACCCGAACTCGATCGGCTGGCGAAACTCGGAGCCACTCATATCCTGCCTAATCACGGTTGCCCCGATCGCATCGCCACCGGCGGCTATGATGCCGGCCTGATCCGGGCGACAGCGCGCTATGTCCGAATGCTGCTCGCCATGAAAACCGACGCCGCTCTCCGTGCAACCGCACTCCGTGATCTCCTCGCCCGGGACCTGGAAGACGGCACCCTTGTCTACCTGGAAGGCTACGAACCGGTCCACGCGCGCAACGTCGAGCAGGTTTTGGCTTTATGATCAGCCGGCCGTCGCTGTCGTCGCGTCGCGGACGGATCTGCGCTCGGTGAGCATGCGCGCGGCATACGCCATTGCTGCGATTCCCGCCGCCGTCACGACAAGTTCGAGCGCCCACGATGTCCCGATCTGCCGCAGCACGATCCAGCCGGCAAACGAGAGAATGGTGCTGAGCGCGAAGATCTCCAGCGCATGCCGCCCGCACAGCGAGATCGCACGCGCCACTGGCCGCTGCAACCAGACGGCCGATCCCGGGATGAGCGATCCAGCCACATAGGCGAGCGCCAGCACGTGCAGAAAACGCCACGCGGAGAGGTCCGGTTTGCTCACGGTGCCGATCAGATTGGACGGCAACAGCGGATTGTCGGGCAACCAGGCCATCGGGACCCACGGTGCCGCGTAAAAAAATGAAAAAGACACATAGAACAGGGCCATCGCCAGCACGGCCGAACGATTGGTCAATTCATGGCTGCGTGCCAAGAACCGCCGCAGCGGCACCCGTCGTGAACAGCAACTGCCAAGCGAACGGATTGAAAAACCAGCCTTCGCCCGGCGTGTTCACCGGCAAATTGATCTTGAAGTAGTTCGCCACGGCCCAGATGGTCGCTGACACCGCCAGCGTCGGGACCACACCGCGCCGGAACAAAAGCAGCATGACCGGGAACCAGAGCATCAGCACCACATACAGCGGCAGGATGTTCATCTGGTTAGGCTGATACGTTAGCGACACCACGCCGAGCGCCGCGCCGATCGGGTCGTCTCCGAGGCGCTGCAGGAACATGTTGTGAATGTAGGCCGGATCACGAAACACATGCGCGGCCGCGTACAGCATCACCGCCGAAGCGAGCAGAATAGCGATGTGCCACAAATAGATGCGCCCGGCCCGCTTGAACGCCCGCTGGAACGAAGGCGCCAGGGCTCCGCTATCGCTGCCCAGACCGTAGGCCAGGGCTGCCGAGTAGCCGGACAGCAGCACGAAAACCTCGCTGGCATCCGCAAATCCGAAGTTCTTCAGCGTCCCATAAGCCCATGTATTGTCGGGGATATGGTCGATAAAAATGAAGATGAGCGCGAGACCGCGAAAGAAGTCGACACGAGGGTCGCGAGGGCGCGTGTGGCGCGCGGGCGGTTCGAGCATGGGTGCGATGGGCCAGGGAGCAAGCGCCAGAATTGGCCGCGTCTGCGACCGTCACAGCAGTGTTATGCGCCTGACGCGAAGTCGCCAATATGGCGGAGTTGGCATAGTGCGGATTGTTTTTCGGTGTGGTGCCGCTGCGTCAGTGCCAAGGTCATCGCGCCGCGCCAAACGACGCTACCGCTTCCCCTCCGCCGTCACGTACACCTGCCCGCCCATCTCGCGGAATTTATCACTCATCTCCGCCATGCCTTGTTCCTGCTCGTTTAGCTTGGCCGCGTAATCGCGCACATCCTGCGTGATCTTCATCGAGCAGAACTTCGGGCCGCACATGGAACAGAAGTGCGCCACCTTGTGCGCCTCCTTCGGCAGCGTCTCATCGTGATAGGCCCGCGCGGTATCAGGATCGAGCCCCAGGTTGAACTGATCCTCCCAGCGGAAGTCGAATCGGGCGCGAGAGAGCGCATCATCGCGCAGCTGCGCCGCCGGATGCCCCTTCGCAAGATCGGCTGCGTGCGCTGCGATCTTGTAGGTGATGACGCCTGTTTTCACGTCGTCGCGGTTGGGAAGCCCAAGGTGCTCCTTCGGCGTCACGTAGCAGAGCATCGCGCACCCGTACCAACCGATCATCGCCGCCCCGATCCCGGACGTGATGTGATCGTACCCCGGTGCGATGTCGGTCGTCAGTGGCCCCAGCGTATAGAACGGTGCCTCTCCGCACTCGCGGAGCTGCTTCTCCATATTGACCTTGATCTTGTGCATCGGCACATGACCCGGCCCTTCGATCATCACCTGACAGCCCTTGGCCCACGCGATGTTCGTCAATTCGCCCAGCGTTTCCAGTTCCGCGAATTGCGCCCGATCATTCGCATCCGCGATGGAGCCCGGCCGCAATCCGTCCCCGAGTGAGAAGGAGACGTCATACGCCCGCATGATGTCGCAGATCTCGTCGAAGCGCTCGTAGAGGAAGCTTTCCTTATGATGCGCGAGGCACCACTTCGCCATGATCGACCCACCGCGCGACACGATTCCGGTGACGCGGTTCGCCGTCAGCGGCACGTAGGCAAGCCGGACGCCGGCATGAATGGTGAAATAATCGACGCCCTGCTCGCATTGCTCGATGAGCGTGTCACGGTAGAGCTCCCACGTGAGCTGCACCGGATCGCCGCCGCACTTCTCCAGCGCCTGATAGATCGGCACCGTCCCGATCGGCACCGGTGAATTGCGCAGGATCCACTCGCGCGTCGTATGGATGTTGCGCCCCGTCGAGAGATCCATGACCGTATCCGCACCCCAGCGGATCGCCCACACCATCTTCTCGATCTCTTCCTCCACCGACGAGGAAACGGCCGAGTTCCCGATGTTGGCGTTGATCTTCACCAGGAAGTTGCGGCCGATGATCATCGGCTCCAGTTCCGGGTGATTGATGTTGGCCGGAATGATCGCGCGGCCGCGCGCAATCTCCTCCCGCACGAACTCCGGCGTGATGAAGGGCGGGATCGCGGCGCCAAAACTTTCGCCGTCCGCAATAGCCTCTTGCGCGCGATCGAGCGCTGCCTGCCGCCCGACATTTTCGCGGTGAGCGACGTAGATCATTTCCTTCGTGATGATCCCCGCACGCGCAAATTCATACTGAGTGACAGGCTGGCCAGGGTTGGCGCGCAACGGTGCATTGGTAATGGGAAAGACCCGTGCGGCATGAGAGCCCGTCACGTTGCCGTTGTCTTCCGGCTTGATATCGCGGCCCTGATACGTCTCGACACCGCCGCGCTCCATGACCCACGCAGTGCGATGGCGTGCCAAGCCTCGGGCCACCTCGATCCTCTCGTCTGGATCGGTATAGGGTCCTGATGAATCATAGACGCGGAACGTCGGCTCATTGGCATCGCTCAGCACGATCTCGCGCAACGCGACGCGCACGTCGGGGTGATGGTCCGGAGCGCTGTAGATCTTGCGCGAGGCGCTGATAGGACCCGTGGTCACCTTGGGCAAAGAAAGATCGGACGGGCGCGTCGGCTTGTTCATGGGGCTCTCCCGTGCGCACAAAGCGCAGCGCTTCAATTCATCACGCCGAATGAAAGGAGAGAGGCCCGGCATGGTTGCCAAGCAATGCGTCCGTCCCTTCGCCGGCATGACCCGGATCAGGTTCGAAGGGTGCTCGCGCTCGATTGCGCAATCTCAGCCGGACGACCGGCGCCCCTCGGAACAAGATGCATTTTGCCCCGACGAGCGCCCCGGCGCAACCCGGTATCGATCAGGCGCGGCTGGCAAGCAGCAGCCGCTCGAAAGCGCGCATGGTACGCTCTTGCGCGCGTCGGTCTTTCATCGACCAGTGCCAAAAATGATGGCTGAGATAGAGGCCATAGAGCTCAAAGACCAGTTGGTCCCCATCCAGACCGGACGCGAATTCCTCGGCAACCTTCGCGTCTTCGATGGCCGCCTTCAACGTTTCAGACCAGCCGCTCATGAACTCTTCAAGCTTGGTGCGCACCCCGGGTGGCAGCGCGTCGCTTTCCGCACTCGCGTGCACGAACGGACAACCGCCTTTCAGCCGCGGACCCCGCGACCAGGAAAGCCAGCGTGCGAAAAGCGCCCTGAGCCGCTTTTCTCCCGTGCCCGCAACCATGCCGGCCTCGACGACGTCGTGAACGAATAGCGCTGCTGCTTTCTCGATGACGCCGAACTGCAATGCTTCCTTGTCGGCGAAATGCGACAGCAATCCACTGCGCGACAATTCCAGATCACGCGCCAGATCTCCAATCGACAACGCGGACAGTCCGCGCACGCTGACCAAGCCTAGGCTGTGAGAAAGTATCCGCTCTCGCACCGGGTCCATCGTCATCATCATTTCGCCCTCACAATCTCAGTCATTAGCGAACGCAAACATCGGAGCCCCCGCTGCCGAGTGGCCGGACGCGATGCGCCCGCCGTCACGGCATACCAACAGGCGCACTGCGGACAGAGTTGGGCGAAATCTGGATAGGGGTGTGAACAAGTAAGACGGTGTGGCCATTAGGCCCCGTTTGCGAAGGTCTTTGGAAGGCGCTAGGCCGCGAGTGCCTGCTGTGCGCCTTGCACCCAACGCGTGACTGCCTCGATATCGGGCGTGTCACCGTTGCGCAAAATGCGAGCACCCGCAGGCGTCGTCGCGAATGCGAGAACGGCGGCCGACAAGGCGACAGGATCGGCATCGGCGAGTTTTTCCGGCGTGTCATATCCCGCACCGGCGAGCAACTGCGCATGTGTGCCGCGCAAACCCGGCACGCGCAAAACGAGCCGCGCCTCCGTCTTCCATCGCTCGACCGTCTCGGCGTCGAAGCGGCCTTCTCCGAGCAGCGAGACGACCGCGTCCGGCTCCGCATCGATGAAATCTTTCACGCTCACAATGCCGCCGAGCGCCAGACGCTCCGCCAGCTTCGGACCGATTGAAGGCGCCCGCTCGAGATCATCGCTTTCAGCCAGATAGCAGCGGGGCACGGTGTTGAGACGCGAAAGCTCGTCGCGGTTAGAAGCGCTCGACCCTGCACTAAGGGGAACCGACTGCGGCAGGTTCTTTGCTTTAGCCTCCAGCACCTGCAGAGGCGGCACCGGCTGGTTATGCGCAGGCGCGACGGCAGCACTGTTGTGCGCACCCGCAACGGCAGCAGGCTTCGCGCTGGAAGGTGCGCGCGACGTCTTCGCGACGGCAGCGGCTGGTGCAAGACGCTTCGCCCGTTCCGCCGCCATCGCTTTTGCGCGCGGCTCAAGGACCTCTTTTTGGTAGAGGTTGCGTACGACGCGGTCGTCCTCCGGCAGCGTCGCCTCCACCCGGCCCGTGGCCATCAACTCGTCGTACATCGCCTGCACCTGCCGCCGCACTTCGGCATCCGCGATTTTCTTCGTGATCCACTTGGCAGGCATTTTCAGTGTCGCCAGGACCGTCTCGGCCGTGAGCGAAACTTCAGGTGGCTCTACGGCGGCTTCCGTGATGGCTCGGTCGAGCACGAGGGCGAACCCTTTGGCCGCGTAAATGAGAAGAGCAGAGACCGCGTCGCGCGCGATCGGGTTCAGACCCGCGGTCGGTTCCCGCACACCGGTCTTGAAATCGTAGTGCGTAATGAGTGTTTCATAATGCGGGTTCGAACGCTCGGCACCGGCGATCACATGCGCGCGCAGCCAGTCATCACCAACAGGCAGCGCCGGCGCCTCATCGTGATGCTTCGTCTCGCCCTCGGCACGCAACCCGTCATACGAGCGGTTGATGCTCCACTCTACCGCCCGATGCACACTGCTTTCCGCATCCGACTGCGCGGTGTGGAAGGGGTGAATCGGGTCGGTGTAGTAGTGGCTCAGCACTCCGGCTGCGTAGACCGCTCGCTCGAAATCTTTTTCTCTCAGAGCCTCGACCAGATGCCCGTACCAGTTGGCGGCCTTTTCCGGCGCGCCGCCCCAATAGCTGTCGCGCACGTGCAGCACATGATTCTTGAAATCCTTGAACTCGTCGTCCGGGGCCTTCGAGCCGGTCATGTACACGTCGGCATATTTCAAGAATACACGCCGCCAAGGCTCTGCGTCGCCGCGCGGCAGATACCGCAAGGCATCCAGCGCCAATTTGTGATGCGTGCCGTTCGCGTGCGCCGCGTAGACGATGGTGAAGAGCAATGACATCGCCGAATTCCCACGAAGATGGCGGGCGATGGTCACCGGCAGGAGCGCCGCGCGAAAATCACCCACGTTTCGTCGGTGATAGCGCGAGTCGCGCGCCGTCTCGAACCCTGCACCGCAATGCAGCCGGGGATATGTCCTATACGGAAGGCGAAAGAATCGCGGTCAGTCGGCTGCGCCGTTGAGAAGCACGTTCGCCGGGCGGTCGGGCGTCAGCGGCCAGCCGCCGATGTACGGTCTCACCTCAACGGCAGTCCCTACGCGGCGCTTGCGCTCCACCGATCGGATCATCTGGCGCAGACGCGGTTGGATTTCCGTACGCCACCGCGTTCCGTTGAAGACGCCGTAGTGACCGACGCCAGGCTGCACGTAATGGAAGCGTTCGTCGTCCGGCACATTGGTGCACAGAAGCTGCGCCGCCTCTGTCTGGCCGAGACCGCAGATGTCGTCCCGTTCGCCTTCGATGGTGATGATCGCCGTATTCCGGATCTTGGAACAATCCACCCGCTGGCCGCGATGCATCATCCGCCCGTCCGGCAGCAGATGCTCCTGGAACACGGTCTGCACCGTCTGCAGGTAGAATTCCGCCGTCAGGTCCATAACAGCCAGGTATTCCTCGTAGAAATCCTGGTGCCCCTTGACGCTGTCGCAATCGCCCTGAACGAGATTGTTGAAGAGATCCACGTGCGCATTCATGTGCCGCTCGAGGTTCATCGTCATGAACCCGGTCAGCTGCATGAAGCCCGGATACACGCGCCGCATGGCGCCCGCGTGCGGCGGCGGCACGAACGAGATGACGTTGTTCTCGAACCAGCCGATGGACTTGGCCTGCGCCAGTTCGTTGACGCCCGTCGGATTGCGGCGCGTGTCGATCGGCCCACCCATGAGCGTCAGCGACGCAGGCTGCATCGGGTCGTCGTTGTCGGCCATGACAGCGGTGGCTGCAAGAGCCGGAACGGCCGGCTGGCAGACCGCGATGACGTGGGTTTGGGACCCAAGCGTGTGGATGAACTCGATCAGGTAATCGATGAAGCTGTTGAGATCGAAGCGCCCTTCGAAGATCGGCACCTCGCGGGCATCCGCCCAATCGGTGATGTAAACCTCGTGTTCGGGCAGCATGGCCGCCACCGTTCCACGCAGCAGCGTCGCGTAATGCCCCGACATCGGAGCAACGATCAGCACCTTGGGATCGTTGATCTCCGGTGCGCCTTCCGGGAAATGGCGCTTGAAATGGATGAGGTTGCAGAACGGCTTGACTGCGACGATCTCCTCGCTCACGGGCACGCCGACGCCGTTGATCCGTGTTTCCTTGAGGCCGAAGTGGGGTTTGCCGTAGCGTCGCGTAACGTTCTCAAAAACTTCACATGCGGCCGCTATTGAGCGGTTCATCGGCGTCGCGGAGAATGGATTGAAAGGATTTTCAACGCTGTACTTTAGCGCCTCGGCTCCGAAGCGGAGCGGGCGAACGATGGCGTGCGCTAGCTCGTAAGCGTAATAGTGCATTCCTGGCCCCCAGCCTCTTGTCTGCGCCTGTCGTGCGTTGCGTTGCCGCATGGCACAATGCCGACATTTTTTGCAGCGCAGAAGATTCTGCAAGTCTAAACGTAAAAACCTTGTACTCGCCAGTGAATAACGTGCGTGGGCGTTGCGCCATCGTACTTAATGGCGAACCCTGTTGCTCTTTTTCTAGCCATATTTGGTTTAACGTCCCTCGCGCCACCAGGCGACGGTGAGCAACGCCAGGAGGGCGGCGAGCGCCAACAGCCCGGTAAACAAGGGGAAAATCTTCACCCCACGGGTCAGGTAGGCTTCTCGGTCTTTGAGCGCCATCCACCCTGAGCCGGAAAACACTTTCGCAGTTGCGAGCATGCTGATCCGCGGCACGTCCACCGCCGAGCCGTCGGCCGCCGTCGCTGCCGAACCCGTCCAGAACACGCCGCCCCCTGTCTGTGACGCCAGCGGCTGCAACGCCTTGTCCGAAGCGGTGACGTCGCTCATCTCGCGAGGGTCTTCAGTTCCTGCGTGCACCACGGCCGTCAGCGGCCCCTCCGGTCCTTCACTGGCGGCCTTGTAAAGACCGGGCAACTTCACATCGGCAGTGCCACGCCAGATGCCGGGGCCCGCCGCTTCAAGCTTCACGTCAGATACGGTCCCGTCCGCCGCCGTGAGTTGCGCCGGTGCAACCGTTTCGCCCATCGAGTGACGCTCGAGCGTGATCTTCAGCCCCTTCGCAGACGCGATAAGCCGTTCTTCCTCCAGATCCGGTTCTTTCATCAGCCAGTGCGACAGCCGCCGAAGCAGATCCGAATGCGGCCCGCCACCCTCGAAACCGCGCGCCCATAGCCAGGAGTGGTCCGAGGTCAACAGCGCCACTCGCCCTTTGCCGCGCTTCTCAAGCAGCAGCAGGGGGCTTTCTTGCGCGCCCGACATGATCGTGGTGCCGCGATCCGATTTCACTTCCGCCTGCCGGAACCAGCGGCCCCATGTTGGCGGCTTGCCGTCGATCCCCGCACCCGGCAATCCGCGGGTGACAGGGTGTCTGGCGCCGTCTGCCGTGATGGTGGCCTTGAACGGCTCCTCGAAGACGCGTCCCGTCGGTTTCGCCGGCAGCACGGGTGCAAGCGGCGTGCGGTAGAGCGTCGTCGCTCCGGCGTAATCGTCGCCCGCTGCGACCAACAGCGCGCCGCCATTGTTTTCCACGTAACGGGCGATGTTGTCGTAGTAGCTGAGCTGCAGGATGCCGCGATGCTCGTAACGATCGAAGATGATCAAGTCGAAATCGCGGATCTTCTCCGAGAACAACTCCCGAGTCGGAAAAGCGATCAGCGACAGCTGGTTGATGGGCGTGCCGTCCTGCTTCTCCGGCGGCCGCAGAATTGTGAAGTGCACCAGATCAACGGAAGCGTCCGATTTCAGGAGATTGCGCCATGTCCGCTCACCTGCGTGCGGTTCTCCTGACACCAGCAGCACGCGCAAGTTCTCGCGCACACCCTCGGCGGCGATCACGGCCTTGTTGTTGACGGGCGTGAGTTCTCCGGGTGCTGTCTCCAGTTCGGCTTCGAGGATATTCGTGCCCGCATGCGGAAAATCCATGGGGATTGTGACCGGCCGGCCGATCTCGACGCTGAGCGTTTCATCAGGCTTTCCGTCACGCCGAATTTTCAACGTGACGAGTTCTGCAGACTTGGAGTTCCGCCCCGTTTCGACGGCACGGATCTCGATGTCGCGCGACTGGCCGACGAGACCGTACTTGGGCGCCTTCACGATTTCGATGCGCCGGTCGAACTCATCCGGCCGCCCCGTCAGAAGCGTGTGCACGGGAGCGTCGAAGCCAAGCGCCTCGGCCTTCTTCGGCACATCGTGAACCTGACCGTCCGTGACAAGGATGACGCCTGCGACGCGATCCGGCGGAATGTCGCCAAGGGCAACATTGAGATCACCGAATAGATTAGTGCCCCGGCTCCCAGTCTCGCTCGGTCGCGCGGCTGTGACGTATTTCACTTCCAGATCAGGAATGGCGCCGAGCTTCTTTTCCAGTTCCGCACGGATGGCAGCTGTTTGTTCCGGTCGTTTGTCGATGGATTGGCTCGTGCTCTCATCCATCACGACCAGCGCGATGTTCGCCAGCCGCTCGCGATCTTCCTGGCGCAGCGTGGGGTTGGCGAGCGCTGCAATGACGGCGGCGAGCGCCAAGGCTCGCAAGGCGGCACCACGGCTCCGGCGCAACAGCAGAAGAACGCACAGAACGGCCGCGACAGCAGCCGCGGCCCACAGCCAGGGTTCCGGAATGAGAGGCGCGAAATCGATCGACCAGTTCATGGGTGCGCCCTCATTGCCCGAGCCGTTCGAGAAGGGCCGGCACGTGCACCTGATCGGCTTTGTAATTGCCGGTGAGCGCGTGCATCACGATGTTGATCCCGGTGCGCAAAGCCATTTCGCGCTGCCGCTCGCCGCCCGGCGTCACCGAGTAGATGGGCACGCCCTTGTCATCGAGAGCCCAGGCGGATGCCAGATCATTCGGCGTGATCATGATCGACGAGACGCCATCGGCCTGGCGCGCACGGCGCTCTTCGCCCTCGGCGCCGTCTTCACTGCGATCCTGCGCCTCTACCCATAGTTGGCCGCCGTCCCATCGGCCGGGAAACGACTGCAGCAGATAGAATGATTTTGTCAGCACGTGATCTTCCGGAACCGGCTCCAGCCGTGGAATATCGAGCCGCCCGATCAGTCGCTGCAGCGCCGGCCCGCGTTCCCCAGCCATGGCCATACCTGTCGGCAGCCCGTTGCCATAATCACGCGTATCGAAAATGATCATCCCGCCTTGCTTCATGTAGGCGTCGATCTTGGCCAGCGTCTCCTCCGGCAAAGGCTCGGCGTTGTCGAGCACCGGCCAGTAGAGGACGGGATAAAACGCAATCTCGTCGCGCACGATATCGACCCCGCGCGGCTCGCCCGGTTCGACGGCCGTACGAGCGCGCAAAACCTTCATGAGACCCGAAAGACCTTGTTTGCTCACCTGATCGACGGCCGGATCGCCGGTGACGACGTAGCCAAACGTCACATTCGCCGTCGCTTCCACCGAAGCTCGATCCGCCGGCGATACCTCTGAAGGCACCGTCACGATAGGCTTCTCTGCGGGTATCCGCCCCGGGAAGGTGAACCGGCTCGGCAGATCGAAATCCTGCGCTCGTGCGGGCTGCGGTGCGCTAATGGTGATCGCTAAGACGAGAGCTGCGGCCTGGGCGGCAGGACGCAGAAGCGCTCTGAGACCGCCCATCAGCAGCAGCACCGCGACCACATCGGCAAACAGGAGCGCGAGTGCTGTCAGCAACAAGGCGGGTTTCAAGGGCGTCGTGCCTTCCTGATCATAGCCAAGCCGCTGCGCACTGTTTGGGGGAGCGGGAAGTGCGGTGAGCGACGTCTTCGGTGTCACCACATTGATCGCACGCGGTGCGGAGCCCGCGCCATAGTAGCCAGGGGGATGATCGAGACTTGCGACCGTTTTGTCGGCGTCCGATCGCTTCAATGGCTGCGCCGTCGGCGGAGGCGGCTTGAGTGAGCCAAATCCATCAAGCGTCTGCATGGGAGCCAGGGTCTCGGGCGCGGCGGCAGACTGCGGAGAGGACGTATCGGCAGTGGTCGTGCCTCCCTCACTCGATGCAGGGGCTGCCGTGAGCGTTCCCAATTCCGATATTCTCCGCAGCATCTCCACGAACAGCCCCGACATGGGCAGGTTCGACCAGTCGGAGTTCGCAGTGATGTGGAAAAGGATCAGGTAGCCATCGCCCTTGCGCGTCGCGGTGACGAGAGGCGTGCCGTCGTTGAGCCGCGCCCAGACTTTCACTTCAGGTGTCAGCAGCGCCGGGTCGGCGAGAACCTGCCGCCGCACCGACACGTCGGCAGGGACTGTGAGACCGGAAAACAGGCTCTCTTCGTCGAACGGCGCGAGCGGCTGCGGCGTGGACCACGACAGCGCACCCCCGAGTGATCGTCCACCGGCCCGCAAGCCGACCGGAAGCAGATCGTCGCCGCCTTTTTCCAATCGCGGACCGGCGAACCGCACAAGGACGCCGCCTTTCTCGACCCATTTCGTAACCTGCTCGGCAGCTTCGCCCGAGATTGTTCCGATATCGGCGAGCATCAACACGCTGGCGCGGTCTTGGATAATGGTCTTCGTACCGGAAACGAGGTTCTTCTCCTTCGGCACGATGAGTTCGGAGAACGGCTGCACCGCCCGCTGGATGTAGTACAGCGGCGCAAGCAGCGGCTGCGCCTGCTCTTGCGCTTCGCCACTGATGAGGCCGATGCGCTGCCACTGCGAGCGCTGATCGAGCAGGTTGACGCTGCCCGCCGACCGCGTACCGGCAATCTCGAGGCGCGTCACCTGGTTGCGCAGTTCCAGCGGCATTTCGATCGAGGCTGTCGCCGATGTTTCCCCGATGGCGAGATTGAACGGCGTCTCGGCCAGTCTTTGTCCACGCGCAGAGTAGGCGTGCACGATGCCCGCGCGCGCGCCGCCGCCTCCGGCCCGAATGATTTTCGCAGCGAGCTTGCCGTCAGCACCCACCGATGCCGAAAGTCCCAGCGGCTCGCTGCCGGCCTTCACGTCGACCACCGCGAAACGGCCGTCGCCTGCGGCCGTGGCAAGAGCTTCTCCGAATTGAGCTCCCTTGCCGTCGTGATCAAGTCCATCGGTCAGCCACACCACGCTCGAGGACTGCGCACCGGTCGTTTGCAGCGCCGTCGTGAGTGCGCCCACAAGCCCAGTGCGATCCGGCGCGAACGGCTGCGGTTGCAAGGCCGCCGCGGTGGCGCGCGCATCAACCGGCGCTTCCAACTTGATGACCGGCGCCTTCGTCGTCGCGGCCGTCCCGAAAACGGCCACAGGTCGGCTGTCACCTTCCGCCTCGTCGATCAGCCGCTCCACCATCGCCAGCCGCTGATCCCATTCGCCGGCCGACGCCCAGCCGTTGTCGACGGCGATGACGACGGGCCCGCTGCCCTTGATCGGCGACTGCGCCTGCGGATTGAGGACCGGCTCCGCCAGCGCAAAAATCACCAGTGCCGCCGCGAGTAGACGGATCAGCAGAAGCCACCATGGCGTTTTGGCCGGCGTCTTTTCCTTGTTCTCCATGCCGACGAGGATGCGGGTCGGCGGAAACTCGATTTGGCGCGGCCGCGGCGGAACAGTCCGCAGCAGCCAATAGATCAGCGGCAGCGCGGCGAGCGCGGTCAACAGCCATGGATTGAGGAACGCGAGAGCGGAAAGCCCCATCAAACGGCCTCCGCGGTCTCGGCGCGATAGACCGCGCCCATTTCACCCGCGAGCCGCATGACGAGTGTCAGCAGCGGTTCAGTCGCCGGACGATCGGTGTGATGCACGAGGAACGACCAGCCGAGCCGGTGCGTGAACTCTTCGATCTGCGCCCGATGATCGGCCAGCCGCTTCTGGTACTCGACCCGCAACGTCTCCACGCGATCGGCTAGAAAGCGCTCTCGGCCTGACGCATTGGAGAATTCAGCGCGGCCATCGTACGGCAGCGTTTCTTCCGCCGGGTCGAGCACCTGCACCATGTGACCGCGCGCGCCGAGCGAGGCGAGTTGCTCGATGCGCTCTCTGATCGCGGGCACGGGGGCTAGAAAGTCGCCGAAAAGCATGACTTCGGCGTGACGCGGGATCTGCTGCGCCGGTGGACGGCTCTTGGTGATCAGGGGCGACGAGACGTTGGCGATGATGGCTTCGGCAAGAAGCGACGCGATCTTGCGGCTGCCGGATGGCTGCGACATGGCCATCAGACCAATGCGTTCTCCGCCCCTCATCAGGAGTTCGGCCGACGCCAGCATGAGGACCACCGCGCGGTCGCGCTTCGTCACCTTCGATAGATGGCTCTTGAAGTCCATCGAGGCGGAAAGGTCGGACCACATCCAGACCGTATGCGCGGCTTCCCATTCCCGCTCGCGAACGTACAGGTGATCGGACGACGCGGAGCGTCGCCAATCGATGAGCTGTGCGCTGTCGGCGCTTTCATAGGTTCGGAATTGCCAGAACGTCTCGCCCGGCCCCGAGCGGCGGCGACCGTGAATGCCGTGCGCCACCGTCTGCGAAATGCGCTTTGCATCGATCAGCAGGTCGGGCAGGCGCTCGGCGAGGGCATGCGCACTCTCCTGCAGACGCGTCAGCGAGTGACTGTCGCCGTCCGAAGGGTCATCTGCTGTCCGTTGGTCCGCGGTGGATGCCATGTGAGGCGCTATCCGGCCTTCGCGGCCAGGCGCGCAATGATGCCGGAAAGGTCCTGGTTATCGGCCCGCGCGGCAAACTTCAGCGCCATGCGGTGTTTGAGGATCGGCTCGGACAGGGCGACGACGTCGTCGATCGACGGCGCGAGACGCCCGTCGATCAGCGCTTTCGCGCGCACAGCCAGCATCAGCGCCTGGCTCGCACGGGGACCAGGCCCCCACGCGACATAGCGATCGACTTCCGTATCGGAACCGGCACCCGGACGCGCCGAGCGCACGAGCGACAGGATCGCCTCCACGACCTTATCCGGCACCGGGATCTGGCGCACGAGCCGCTGAATTGAAATCAGCTCGGGCCCTGTCATGACGGTCTCGAGGCGCCGCTCTTCAGTGCCTGTGGTCGAATAGAGCATCCGGCGCTCGGCTGCGAGATCGGGATAGGTCACGTCAATCTGCAGAAGGAAACGGTCGAGCTGCGCTTCGGGCAGCGGATAGGTGCCCTCCTGCTCCAGCGGGTTCTGCGTCGCGAGCACATGAAACGGCGTCGGGATGTCGTGCCGCTGACCGGCGACCGTCACGTGGTGCTCCTGCATGGCCTGCAACAGCGCCGACTGCGTTTTCGGCGACGCACGGTTGATCTCGTCGGCCATCAGCAACTGGGTAAAGATCGGCCCCTTGATGAATCGGAACGATCGCGACTTGGACGCCGACTCCTCCAGCACCTCCGCGCCGATGATGTCCGATGGCATGAGGTCGGGTGTGAACTGGATACGCTTGGCGTCGAGACCCAGCACTTTACCGAGCGTATCGACGAGCAGCGTCTTGGCGAGACCCGGAACACCGATGAGCAGGGCATGACCGCCTGATAGCAGCGTGATGAGCGTGCGTTCGATCACCACATCCTGGCCGTAGATCACGCTCGCCGCGGCCTTGTGCGCGCGCTGGACTTGCGCAGCCGCGGCCTCGAGGCGCGGCACGATGCTCTCATCCGTGGACGTCAGAACTGTCATTGAAGCTCCATGGCCCCCGGACGAGGAGGCGATTGACCTGTCGTAACTGCCTTGATCTGGTGCAAGGTTAGCGGCGGGTTTACCGTTACACACGCAGGGCCCCACGTACAGGGCCGCGGCAGCCTGCCATCAACCGCGATAGTGGCTGTCCGCAGCCCTCTTTGGTCAAGTTAAACCTGTGTAACGGGCTTGCCTTTTCATATCGCTCATTGCCCGTGAGGAGACCCCCCGGAATGACTGAAAACAATAGCGGAAATGACGCCGGCAGTCGGCTCGGTGGACTGGCGGAAATGGTAAAGCATAGTGCTGCAACAGGGCACCCCCCAGTCGACAGCTGGAACCCGCCCTACTGCGGTGACATCGGCCTTGCCATCCTCGCCGACGGAACGTGGACCTACCGTGGGTCGCCGATCGCGCGCCCGGCGCTTGTTAAGTTGTTCGCGAGCGTCTTGCGCAAGGATGCCGATGGCAAAACCTACCTCGTGACGCCGGAGGAAAAGGTCGATGTCGCGGTAGCTGACGCACCATTTCTCGCCGTTGAGATGGAGGTATCAGGGTCGCCGCCGCATCAAGAACTGGTCTTCAGAACCAATGTTGACGATGTCGTCACGTGTGGCCCCGAGCACCCGCTGCGCTTTGCGGTCGACGATCACACCGGCGCAATCAAGCCCTACCTGCGCGTCAGGGGCCGCCTGGATGCGCTGATCACCCGCGCCCTGACCCACCAGCTTCTCGATCTCGCCGTGACGACCGAGCCGGTCGGCGTTCGCAGTGGCGGTCTCTTGTTTCTGATCCCCGACGCCGGCGCCTCGAGCGGAACCTGACAGCATCTCGACCGTTCGCGATGATGTAGAGGGTTCTGCGGTCCGTTCTAGTTGGACCGTCAAGAGCAAAATTTGCTGTGCAACACAAATAACCACTATCTTCCGACCTCGGAGAGGAGTACGCCGCCGCGGCAATGCTGCACCGCGGCAGGACATTGCAGGATGCAGCCATGGCCAAGTTTGATGCCGCGGCCGACACCGCCGGCTCCCAAGCCTCCGGTTCGACCCATTCCTCTACAAGCTCCGCCAAATTTAGCGCGTTACTCATCGGCTCCATCGGCGTCGTCTACGGCGATATTGGAACCTCCCCTCTTTATGCCTTTCGCGAAGCGGTCGTTGCCGCAAAAAACGGTGGCCTCGAGGGACGTGAAGCGGTTCTCGGCGTCCTCTCGCTCATCACCTGGGCCCTGATCCTCGTCGTCACCCTCAAGTACGTCCTCCTCATGCTGCGCGCCGACAACAA
This sequence comes from uncultured Alphaproteobacteria bacterium, assembly GCA_963778225.1. Taxonomy (GTDB): domain Bacteria; phylum Pseudomonadota; class Alphaproteobacteria; order Rhizobiales; family Hyphomicrobiaceae; genus JAGVSR01. The sequence goes on along the minus strand of CAVZTR010000012.1, from coordinate 228,545 downwards.
CGGTGAAGGCGGCACCTTTGCTCTGATGGCACTGGGCCAGAAAGCCGCCAAACGGAGCGCGCCGCTGCTGGCGGTGCTGGGCATCGCCGGCGCGTCTTTCTTTTATGGCGATGCCGTCATCACACCGGCAATCTCGGTTCTATCTGCCGTCGAAGGCTTGAAACTTGTTTCGCCGCAGTTCGATGGCTGGATCATCCCACTGTCGTTGCTCATCATCCTTGGCATCTTCACGGTGCAGTCGCGCGGGACAGCAAGCGTCGCCAGGTTCTTCGGGCCGATTACCGCGGTCTGGTTCGTTGCAATGGCCGTGGGCGGCATCATCCACATCGCCGACGATCACGCGATTCTCGGCGCACTGAGCCCCCATCACGGCGTGGTGCTCGTCGCCTCGAATGGCCTGCTTGGCTTGACCATTCTTGGATTGGTTTTTCTCGCCGTCACCGGTGCTGAGGCACTCTATGCCGATCTCGGCCACTTCGGCCGCCGCCCAATTCAGTATGCCTGGCTATGCTTCGTTTTTCCCGCGCTTCTGCTGAACTATTTCGGCCAAGGCGCGCTCGTGCTTACCGACCCCGAGGCCATGGAAAATCCGTTCTACAGGCTCTATCCGGAATGGGCGCTGATCCCGATTGTGCTGCTCGCGACAGTGGCGACGATTATCGCAAGCCAAGCCGTCATCACCGGTGCCTTTTCGTTGACGCAGCAGGCCGTGCAGCTTGGTCTTCTCCCGCGCCTGAGCGTCCGCCACACCTCCGAGTCCATGGCCGGTCAGATCTACCTGCCGCAAATCAACTGGATGCTTTTCGCCGGGGTGGTTTTCGTCGTCGGCCTATTCAAGACGTCGAGTAACCTCGCCGCAGCCTATGGCGTCGCCGTCACGGCCGACATGATCATCACGTCCGTCATGGGATTCTTCGTCCTGTGGCGCGTGTGGGGCTGGTCGATCTGGACGACGTCGCTCGTGATCGTGCCATTGCTCCTGATCGAACAGGCTTTCTTTACTGCGAACATCCTGAAGGTTCTGGAAGGCGGCTGGCTGCCGCTGCTGATGGCGATGATCCTATTCGTCGTCATGTGGACCTGGGTCCGCGGCTACAAGATTCTCTCACAGAAGATCCGCCGCGAAGACACCGACCTTGCATGGCTGGCCCGCAAGCTGGAAGCCAAGCCGCCGATCCGCGTGCCCGGCACCGCCGTCTTTCTATCGGCCGACACCGATCTGGCGCCCACGTGCCTTATGCACAACCTGAAACACAACCGCGTCCTGCACGAACGCAACATCATCCTCTCGATCAAGACGCGCAATGTTCCTCGCGTGGCGCGCCATGAACGCGTCGAAATCGACCGCTCGGATCCGTTATTCACGAAGGTTGTCGCCCACTATGGCTTCATGGAAACGCCGAACGTGCCGAAAATCTTCGAAACCTGCCGCCGCAAGGACCTGAACGTCGAAGTATCGAACGCTTCGTTCTTTCTGTCCCGCCGATCATTGCGCCTGGCTTCCAATTCCGAACTGCCACGTTGGCAGCAGCGACTGTTCCTGGCGCTCGCTCGCTTCGCGGAGGATGCAACGATCTATTTCCGCATTCCGATGGACAGAGCCGTCGAAGTCGGAACCCAGGTGGCGGTGTAAACGGGGCGTGCGCGCAACCATATGTTGACCGAAGCGATCCTCTCGCCAAGCCTGCGCGTAAAGAGGTCGTCAGTCAGCCAGGGCCACCGCAAAACCCATGAACAACGAAGACAACCGCTTTTCGGCCCGTGCCGCCCGCTACATGAAGGTCGGCACCAACGTAGGCACGGTGGCGGCCAAGGTGGCGAGCCAGCGCCTGTTCGGTATCGAGGGCAACGACAGCGCCCAGGCGGCCGAACTTGCCGCCGCTCTCGGTGGGCTCAAGGGCCCCTTGATGAAGGTGGCGCAGCTGCTCTCGACGATTCCCGAGGCCTTGCCGCCCGAGTACGCCCGCGAATTGTCCCAGCTCCAGTCGCAAGCTCCGCCCATGGGCCCTGCGTTCGTCCGCCGTCGCATGCAGGCGGAACTGGGTCCCGATTGGCGCTCGCGTTTTGGTTCCTTCGAGGATCAGTCGACGGCGTCCGCTTCATTGGGACAGGTCCACCGCGCGACCTCGATCGACGGTCGTCCGCTGGCCTGCAAACTGCAGTATCCCGACATGCAGTCGGCCGTGGAAGCCGATCTCACTCAGCTGAAGGTCGTCTTTGCTCTGCACGCGCGCTTCGACAGCGCCGTCGACACGAGCGAAATCCTGAAGGAAATCGGCGCCCGCCTGCGCGAAGAACTCGATTACACGCTCGAAGCCAAACACACCCGCCTCTACGGGCTGATCTTCGAAAATGATCCGATTATTCGCGTCCCGGAAATCGAACTCGGCGTCTCGACGGGCCGCCTGCTCACGATGTCCTGGCTCGACGGCCGGCCGCTCCTGTCCCACAAGCAAGACAGTCTCGAGGATCGAAATCGCATCGCGCAGGCGATGTTCCGCGCCTGGTGGTATCCGTTCTCCCATCACGGCGTCATTCATGGCGACCCGCATCTGGGCAACTACACCGTTTTCAGTGAAGACGGTCGCCCGGCCGGTCTGAACTTGCTTGATTACGGCTGCATTCGCACATTCCCTGTCGCATTCGTCCAAGGCGTTATCGATCTCTACAAGGGACTGCTTGCCAACGATCAGCCGCGCATCGTCCACGCTTACGAACGCTGGGGCTTCAAAGGGCTCACCAACGATCTAATCGAAGCCATGACCATGTGGGCACGCTTCATTTACGGCCCCTTGCTCGACGATCGCGAACGCACGATTGCCGAGGACACAAAGCCCGGCGAATACGGCCGCCGCGAAGCCTTTGCCGTTCACAAGATCCTCAAGGAAAAAGGTCCCGTCACGGTGCCGCGCGAATTCGTCTTCATGGACCGCGCCGCGATTGGTCTCGGCGGCGTCTTTTTGCATCTGGCGGCCAAGCAGAACTGGTACCGCCTCTTCAACGAAACCATTCAAGACTTCGATCTTGACGCCGTCCATGCGCACCAGACCGCGACGTTCGCCGAGGCCGGTGTTCCAATTCCAGCGTGACGTCGTGTTGCGGTTTGCGTGCTGTCTAGGTTTTCGGCTGCGCAGGTTTGCCCTTTTGCGCCTTATAGGCATTCACGATCGTCAGCATCCCGTCGCGAACAGAGGGCCAGCGGTTGACGAACTGCACGACCGGCCATGAGATCACGCGCGTGATCCCTTTGACGTTTCCGAGCCCCGGCGTCGCCGAAACAGCTTGGCCGTTCTTGAAAGTCACTTCTGGCGCGAATGTCGCCGTCACATCGAACGTGCTCTTATGGGTGGTGATGGTGCAGACCACCGGCTGTTCGGGACTTTTGAAGCTGTAGTCTGCAGCCGCCAGGGCCTTGTCGATTTCAGAGCGCGCAATGCGCACTGTGAGACGGCACTTGAAATCTTTCACATAGCCGCGCGAGCCTTTTTCCAGTTCCGCGCGCTCCTCCGCCGACGGCTGCAGAGGAAAGAAGCATGCGATTTCTGGACCCGTCCCAGTTTCGACTTCGGCGAAGCAATCATCGGAGAGCGCGGGCGCCGGGGCTGTCGATTGGGCAGCAGCAACGCCGCTCCATGAAGTCGCGCAACACGCCCCACAAACGATCATCGCAAACCGGCCGACCCTACCGAGCATCGGCCGCGACAGGATTGGCAGGTTTCTCGACCGGCTTCGCCGGCGCCTTTGCAGTCGCGGAACCGGTTTCCGTTACGGCGGGCTTGGCAGCCTTTTTCGCAGCCGTCTTGCTTGCGGGATCCGGTTCCTCTTTCGGACGGCCGTCGGCGTAATAGCGCTCGCCGCACTTCTTGTGCAGGAACTTGTTGACCGACTTCAGCATGCTGCCGTGGAAAAGGCCGAGCGTGTCTTCTAGGCTCGCCGCCATATTCACCGTGGCGGTGACAGCTGTGGGCCCGTCGACGCCGGCGAGGTTGATCCAGATTTTGTCGGCTTTACCGTTCTTGAATTTGAGCTTGGGCGCCAGCCGCGCCACGACCTTCTTTGGTTTTCCGTCCTGCTCGACGATGCATTGAACCTCGTGCTCGGGAACCTGCACGGTATACTTCGGCGCTGTCAGCGCGCCGATGATGTCGGCTCGGCTGAGCGTAAGGTCGACGGTGCAGCGGGCGTCCCCGAACCCCCAGGAGACAGAGCTCGAATTGCCCTTTTTCAAGGTGTCCCGGTCCCAGGTTTTAGTGACGTCACAATCGAGGTCAGGTCCGGTCTCGGCCCGCCCGAGAACCATGGTGCAAAGTTTGCGCTCGCACGTCTTGACCGCCTTTTCCTCGTCCGGAGTCGGATCAAGGGCGAGGGCAGGCGCTAACCATCCGGTCGCGACGAGGGCAACGATGCCGGCGGCCCAGGCGGCAGCAAATGGACGGATCGGCGGATGCTGCATTGCAAAAGCTCCCGGAGCAGGTGAGGCGGCGTCCAGCGTCCTGACAGGGCAATGGGCCGGCAATGAGGCTTCCGGACCTGCATGGCGGCCGGTGAGTGCCGTCCTGCTAATCATGTGCGTCAACTAGAACGGGACCCCTCCGCGTCGTGACTGGGAGGGGTGCGGCTGCCCGTCACCGCCTAATTTACGAGTTTAGCCGGTTTGCGGCCCGCTTGCGGCGTCAACGGCGCTAGGTTAGGTAACGCCAGGGGTGAAGAGCCCTTGCAACACACGTCAGGCCCGCGCCCATGTCCCTTGGACCAGCGGCGAGGCTTTGAGGGAGGGGAAGACCGAAATGAGCGTCGATACGTCGAACGGCCATCCGGCCATGGACTACAACCAACACAAAGACACCTACAACGCCTTCCTCCGCTTCTCCAAAATCGGCATCGTCCTTCTCGTTCTGCTGCTTGCCGGCATGTACGTCTTCCTGGTCTAAGCCCGGAATAACAGCCTACGGCGGTGCCATGCCGGCATCGCCGCCACCATCTGCGTCATCCACAATCGGTGACGCGGCTCCGGCCGCGTTGCGCATTCGGGAATCTCCATGATCACGATTGCAGTTACTGCGGAGGGGCCGGACGAACCGCGCGTCGCCGTTTCCCCGGAGACGGTCAAGAAGCTCGTCGCCCTTGGCGCCACGGTCAAAGTTCAGTCGGGCGCCGGTCTGCGCTCGCGCTTCTCCGACGACATGCTCAAGGCGCAAGGCGCCGAGATCGTCGATAGCGCCGCCGCCGCCATCGAAGGCGCCGACATCCTTCTGAAGGTGCGCCGCCCCGCTCCCGATGAAATCGCCGCGCTCAAGCCAGGCGCTCTCGTTGCCGCGATGATCGAGCCTTACAACGACCGCGCTGCCCTCGAAGCAGCCGCAGGTCGCGGCGCAACGCTGTTCTCGATGGAATTCATGCCGCGCATCACGCGCGCGCAGTCGATGGACGTGCTGTCCTCGCAGGCCAACCTCGCCGGCTACAAGGCCGTCGTCGATGGCGCATCGATGTTCGGGCAAGCCCTCCCGATGATGATGACGGCGGCAGGCACCGTGCCCGCCGCGAAAATCTTCATCATGGGTGTCGGCGTTGCCGGTCTGCAGGCCATCGCCACAGCGCGCCGCCTCGGCGGTATCGTGTCCGCGACCGACGTCCGCCCTGCAACGAAAGAACAAGTCCAGTCGCTCGGCGCAAAGTTCGTCGCCGTCGAGGACGACGAGTTCAAGCAGGCGCAGACGGCTGCAGGGTACGCCAAGCCCATGTCGCCCGAGTATCAGGCCAAGCAGGCCGAACTCGTCGCCAATCACATCAAGACGCAGGACATCGTCATTACAACGGCCCTGATCCCCGGCCGCCCTGCACCGCGCCTCATAACCAAGGCTATGGTCGAAAGCATGAAGCCGGGCGCCGTCATTGTGGATCTGGCAGCCGAGCGTGGCGGCAACTGCGAATTGACGGTTCCAGGCCAGACAGTGGACGTCAACGGCGTCACGATTGCGGGTCCGATCAATCTAGCCGGTACAGTCGCGGTCAACGCGTCGAGCCTCTATGCCAAGAACCTCCTCGCCTTCCTCGAAGTCCTCATCGACAAGAAGGAAAAGGCGCTGAAGATCGACTGGGAAGACGACATTGTAAAAGGCACGCTCGTCGCCAAAGACGGCAAGATCGTTCACCCCAACCTCACCGGCAACTAACGCTTTCAACCGCCGCGGACAGCGCGGGCAGGAGACGAAATGATGCGTTCCATTTTCAATCTTATGGCCACGGCTGGATTGCTGGCGCTCGCGCCGACGTCGGCATTCGCCGCCAGCGAAGCGAATGCGGTCAGTCCAGTCGTCTATGAGCTGATGGTGTTCGTGATTGCGGTCTTCGTCGGCTACTACGTCGTCTGGTCGGTGACGCCCGCGCTGCACACGCCTCTGATGAGCGTCACCAACGCGATCTCCTCGGTCATCGTGGTGGGTGCGCTTCTCGCCGTCGGCGTGGCGCTGACGGAAGCCGACAGCGTCTTCGCAAAACTGTTTGGTTTTCTCGCCCTCATAATGGCGTCGATCAACATCTTCGGCGGCTTCCTCGTCACCAACCGAATGCTTGCGATGTACAAGAAGAAGGATGCGGCTCCGAAGAAGTGAGCCACGTTCTTTGATGTCTCCATACAACCCCCATAAGACCGTTCCGGAAGTGAGCCGATGTCCGCGAATTTAGCAGCCCTCCTCTACCTCGCAGCAGGTGTCCTGTTTATCCTCGCCCTGCGCGGTCTCTCGAGCCCGGCATCGTCGCGGCAGGGGAACCTGTTCGGCATGATCGGCATGGCGATTGCCGTGGTGACGACCTTGGGTCTGGCGCAACCCTCCTTCATCTCCTGGATCCTGATCCTCGCAGGCCTCGGCATCGGCGGCTTTATCGGCGCGAAGACGGCCCGCGAAATCCCGATGACGATGATGCCCGAACTGGTCGCGGCATTTCACTCGCTCGTCGGTCTGGCGGCGGTATTTGTCGCTGCTGGAGCGCTCTATGCTCCTGCCGCTTTCGGCATTCTGGAGAACCCGGCTGATCCCTCGCAAGGTGTCAAAGCCGCAAGTCTGTTCGAAATGGCGCTCGGCGTTGCAATCGGCGCCATCACGTTCACCGGTTCCGTCATCGCGTTCGCGAAACTCTCGGGGAAAATGTCGGGCAAGCCGATCATCCTCCCGGCACGCCACCTCATCAATGCCGCGCTCGGGATCTTCATCATCGCGCTGATCTACTGGTTCATGGAGTCGGGCGGATCGTCGTGGCTGTTCTGGCTCATCGTCCTCGCAAGCCTGCTGTTCGGCGTTCTCATCATCATTCCGATCGGCGGCGCCGACATGCCCGTCGTCGTGTCGATGCTGAACTCCTACTCCGGCTGGGCCGCGGCCGGGATCGGTTTCACGCTGTCCAACATCGCGCTCATCATCACCGGTGCGCTCGTGGGGTCCTCCGGCGCCATCCTGTCTTACATCATGTGCAAAGGCATGAACCGCCAATTCCTGTCGGTGATTGCCGGCGGCTTCGGCGGTGAGACGGCCGCGGCAGGTGCCGGTGGTGGCGAACAGAAGCCAGTCAAACTCGGCTCGGCTGAGGACGCCGCTTACGTCCTGAAGAACGCTTCTAAGGTGATCATCGTGCCGGGCTATGGCATGGCGGTCGCCCAGGCTCAGCATGCGCTGCGCGAAATGGGTGACCAGCTGAAGAAGGCCGGCGTCGAAGTGAAGTACGCCATCCACCCCGTCGCCGGTCGCATGCCTGGACATATGAACGTGCTGCTCGCCGAAGCCAACGTGCCCTACGACGAGGTCTTCGAACTCGAAGACATCAACTCCGAGTTCAGCCAGGCTGATGCCGTCTACGTCATCGGGGCCAACGACGTCGTCAACCCGGCGGCCGAAGACGACAAGACCTCTCCCATCTACGGCATGCCCGTGCTGCAAGTGTGGAAGGCCTCCACGGTCTTCTTCAACAAGCGTTCGCTCGCTTCGGGTTATGCCGGCATTGATAACCCAGTCTTCTACCGCGACAATACGGTCATGGTGCTCGGCGACGCCAAGAAGATGACAGAAGAAATCGCTAAGTCGTTGGCGCACGGCTGACGAATAGCCACGGCCCCTCATTGAGCAGTGAAATAAGGCCCTGCCGCAAGGCGGGGCCTTTTTGCATTACGGGAACTCACACCCTAGCTCGCGTATTGACCTCCTGAGGCGACATGCTGCCGCTCTTCATGTTGCAACACGACTGACACATTTTTTGATCCACGGACCTGAGAATCCGCGTTAGCCTGTAAGTTACGTCTTTCGGCACAGGGGCACGGCGGTGTCCGCTTCGAAGGAGATGCGCATGGGGTGGACCGCACGGCGAGCCTTGTTATCTCTAGCTTCAGCATGGGGGTGTGCACTCGCCACCGCCGCTTTTGCGGAGCAGAGCGCACGAGAAGGGCTGCAAACTCGCATCAAAGTTGGCGGGCAGGAACTCTCCTGCCGCGACTTCCGCGGCCAGACCGTTCGCTCGATCCACATGGATGATTTGGGTGATGTCGCGCACGCGCGGATCGTCAATCGCATGCCGATCATTACGCTCAACAAGCGTCGCCTCGATACGCTCCCTGACAAGCTGCAGGTTTTCTTCTTCAATCACGAGTGCGCGCATCACATCCTTGGCCACGTGTTCTATCCGACCCAGACGAGTGAAAACGAAGCCGACTGCTACGCGATCAAGCAAGGCCGCCGCGACGGCTTGTTGACGCGAGACGACGTGGTCGCTTTCACGCCGTACATAGCGGTGAGCCGCGGCTCCGCCTTCGGCCATCTGCCCGGGCCCATGCGATCGCAGCGCTTGCTCGCCTGTTTCGACGATCCGTCCGAAGAAAATATTGTCGATCCCGCCGGGTTCACACCGCCCCCGCCACCTGTTCTGGCTGAAGGCCTTCGCTGAGTTTGGTCTCTGCAGCCCAACTGTTTATTGTGGCGAACGTGACCTTGCGTCGCCATCGTGCGGGCCGCGGGTGTCGCCGGACTTCGGCGCGGAGCGCGCAACTTTTTCGTTTGAGCAGGCCGTAGATGATCGTCCTCAAAAGCCTCGCTCTTTTGGCCGCTCTCGCAATCCTCGCTCATTTCGGCACTAAGGCAGTTCAGCAGCGACTGCTCTACTTCCCAGACACGCGCCGCACCACTCCCGCTGAGGCCGAACTGCCCAACGTCGCCGAACGCGAGTTGGACATGGCAGACGGCACCCGCGTGCTGACGTGGTGGGGCGCGGCGAAACCTGGACGCCCGACGCTGCTGTACTTTCACGGCAATGGCGGCTCGTTCGTGACCCGCTCCGAGCGCATCCGCAAGTACATGGCGCACGGCTACGGCATCGTCATGATGACCTATCGTGGCTTCGGGGGTAGCACTGGCGCACCATCGGAAAAAGCCAACGTCGCGGATGCCCTGGAGGTGTATGACGCGGTGCGCGCGAGCGGCGTGTCCCCGTCTGAAATCGTTGTGTATGGCGAGTCGCTCGGCACGGGAGTAGCGATCCAGGTTGCCGCCCAGCGAGAGGTCGGCGGGGTCATTCTCGATGCGCCCTACACCTCGATCGTGGACCTCGCAACCCTCCACTATCCCTACCTGCCGGCGCGCTGGCTGATGACCGATCGCTACGAGACGCTGCAGTCGGCGGGACGCGTTACGGCACCGGTTCTGATCGTGCATGGCGAGGCAGATGACGTCATCCCCGTGGAGATGAGCCGACGCGTTGCCGCCGCTTTGAAAGGTCCAGTTAAAGTGGCGACCTTTCCCGGCGCGGGCCACTCGGACCATTACCTCTTCGGCTCCTATGAGGCCATCTACACGTGGCTTGCGGCTCATTTTCCGACGCGTCCCACCACAGGCAAAGAGCCAAGCCTTCACTAGCTGTGAGTATAAATGGCTCAGGCCGCGCGGGGATGCCGCGCGGCCTGAGTAAATTTCAGTACTGACGAGAAAGATCAGCCGCCGAACGACGAACCGCCGCCGGCGCCACCGCCGAACCCGCCGCCACCACCACCGAAGCCACCGCCGCCGCCGCCAAAGCCGCCGCCGGAAGGACGACCGCCGCCAGGACCCTTAGCGCCCGGACCACCGCGCGCGACGACGGGTTTGGAGGGCAGCAGGCCTTCACGCTGCAGCTTCTTACGGGCAAGTTTGCGGGCGCGGCGCACAGCTTCCGCCTTCTCACGCGCCTTCTTCTCGGAAGGCTTTTCGAAATAGTTCCGCAGCTTCATTTCGCGGAAAATGCCCTCGCGCTGCATCTTTTTCTTGAGCGCCTTGAGGGCCTGGTCGACGTTGTTGTCACGAACGAGAACTTGCAAGAGACTGAACCTCTGCTGGTATCAGGTTGATCTGTTTAAAGAAAAACGAGAACCGACGCCGCGAGCGTTGTTCGCCCTGCAGCCCCGGGGGTGTTTCGTGAGGCGGCTTTTAACAAAGGAATTCTGAATTGTCCATCACCGTGCCGGGCCGAGGATAACCTAAATGATGCCCCAGCAACCCGAATCTAGGGTGCCTTCGGCAGCAGCCGGTTGACGTGCCCCATCTTACGGCCCGGCCGGACCTCCGTCTTCCCGTAGTGATGCAGGAACGCTCCGGCCTCGCCAGCGATCTTCTCCCAGGCAAGAATGTCGTCGCCGATGAGGTTGATCATCTCCACTCCGGCCGACTTCAAACGCGTGGACCCCAGCGGCCAGCCGGCGATGGCTCGAATGTGCTGCTCGAATTGCGAGGTCTCGGCGCCGTCCATGGTCCAATGACCCGAGTTATGGACCCTCGGCGCCATCTCGTTGACGTAGACATGCTCGCGACCATCGATCGTGACCGCAAAGTATTCGATCGCGAACACGCCCACGTAGTCGAGCGCAGTTGCAATGCGCCGCGACGTCTCCAGCGCCTCGGTCGCGGCTTGCGCGCCCATGCGTGCGGGCGCCACGGAGCGATGCAGGATGTGATTGCGGTGTTCGTTCTCGGTCACCTCGAAAGCCCGGAATGCGCCATCGAGCGAGCGCGCGGCAACGACCGAAACCTCGCGGTCGAATGTGACGAAGCCCTCGACGATCGATGGCTGACCGCGCATCGCGGCCCACGCGGCATCCGCATCCGAATGCGACAAAATCTTTGCCTGCCCCTTGCCGTCATACCCGAAGCGGCGCGTCTTCAGCACCGCCGGTAGGCCGGTGGCGTCGATCGCTGTATCGAGATCCGCACGAGTGTTGACTTCATGAAACGGCGCCGTTTCCGCGCCCAACTGGCGGGCCAGCGTTTTCTCGTTGATGCGGTCCTGCGCGCACGCGAGCGCCTTCGCGCCCGGACGCACGGGCACGATCGCGTTCAGAAACTCCACGGTTGCAACGGGGATGTTCTCAAATTCATAGGTCGCAACACAGATCGTTCGCGCGAAAGCCGTCAGAGCGCGCCTGATCGTCGTAGGGCGCGATCGTATGAGCATCGCATACGTCGAATGCGGGGCCGGCGACGTCGGAGTAGATGTGGCACTTGAAGCCGAGCCGCGCAGCCGCGAGCGCCAACATGCGACCGAGTTGGCCGGAGCCGAGAATTCCAATCGTTGAACCGGGGGGAAGGGCGGTCATGGGCGGGGCGCTCACGCGTCCTTCGGCGTTTCGGCGACCGACGACGTTTGCTTCGCGCGATAGGCGTCGATGCGCCGCGCCAAAGCCTCGTCGTTCAGCGCCAGCACCTGAGCCGCGAGCAATCCGGCATTCGTGGCCCCGGCTTCGCCGATCGCCAACGTGCCGACCGGCACCCCGGCCGGCATCTGGACGATCGAATAAAGACTGTCGACGCCGTTCAAAGTCTTGCTGAGAACCGGCACGCCCAGCACCGGCAGTGGCGTCATGGAAGCTGTCATGCCCGGCAGATGCGCGGCCCCGCCTGCACCCGCAATGATAACCTTCAGGCCGCGTTCCTTGGCCGTTTTGGCGTAGTCGCAAAGCCGGTCTGGCGTTCGATGCGCGGAGACGATTTTGGCTTCGTAGGGCACGCCCAGGTCTGCCAGGATATTGGCCGCGGCCTTGAGGGTCGGCCAGTCGGACTGGCTCCCCATGATGATGCCGACGAGAGGGGTGATTTTGGCCATCGGAAGGGTGTCGTCCCCGCAAGAAAGCGGCGGGTCTAGAGGATATCTGTCGGATTTACAAGCACTACGGGCTTCCCCGGCGCGCCGACGCGTCGCACAGGTCGCATGTTGCGCTGCATCAGACTTCCGCCCAGTTAAAGCGCGGCGGCCGCGCTGTAGGGTTCGCCGGGGAGCAACGCGGGCAGGCCGGGTCCATGGGCGTGTCCAACTGGGAAAAACTGCCAGATGCTGCACGATCCAAAGGTCTTTGAAGTCACGTCCGCTGAACCGGTCCGCCACGCAATCAAGACGCCCGCCAAGCTCGCCGCCGAACGCCGCGAGGCACGCGAGCAGGACACGGCCCTCGCAGTGATGCTGACGTATGTCGGGGTCCTCGTTTTGTCTGTCTGGTTCTGGGGCATTCAGGGGCTCGTGGGTTGGGCACTCATGAGCGCTGCGCTGGCAGGGCTTTGGGTCCTCTACACCACGCGCGGCATCCGCGGCGCCGATACGGACTGAGAATTGCCGCCGCCGCCGCAACGCACATGTCGTAGCGACCGTTCGGACGCTGGCCGTCGCTCGCCGAAGCGTATTGTATTTGACATTCAAGTGCCCTAATTGCGCTGCCTTCGGTGCGTGACGCGCCGGACGCGTGCGGCTGCCCAGCATAGCCGCGGTCTTCACCGGGAGGATTAGAAACTTGGACAGCGTTCTCATCATTGGCGCGGGAGCCGCCGGCTCCGTCACGGCGCAGAAGTGCGCGATGAACCGCGACGTGTTCAAGAAGGTGCATCTGGCCTCGCGCCGTCTCGCAAGCTGCGAGGCGGTCGCCAAGCAGTGCAAGACGCCGATCGAGATTTCTCAGGTCGATGCCGACAACGTCAAAGAGACGGTGAAACTGTTGAAGAAGGTCAAGCCCGACCTCGTCATCAACATGGCGCTGCCGTACCAGGACTTGCCGATCATGGACGCCTGTCTCGAAGCTGGCGTGCACTACATGGACACGGCCAACTACGAGCCGCGCGATGAGGCGAAATTCACTTACAAGTGGCAGTGGCCGTACCACAAGAAATACAAGGACGCCGGCATCATGGCGGTCCTCGGCTGCGGCTTCGACCCCGGCCAGTCGAACATCTATTGCGCCTATGCGCAGGAGTACCTGTTCGACGAAATCGAGACGATCGACATTATCGACTGCAACGACGGCAGCCACGGCAAATCGTTTGCAACCAACTTCAATCCTGAAATCAATCTGCGCGAAGTCACGCAGCGCGGCAAATACTGGAAGGACGGGAAGTGGATCGAAATCGATCCGCTGTCGATCTCCACGATGATCGATTACCCGGAAGTCGGCCCGCGCAAGTCCTACCTCATCTATCACGAGGAAGAGGAAAGCCTCGTCAAGAACATCAAAGGCCTGAAGCAGATCCGCTTCTGGATGACGTTCTCCGACAACTACATCAAGCACCTCGACGTGCTCCAGTCCGTCGGCATGACGCGCATCGATCCCGTCATGTACAAGGGCAATCCGGTGATCCCGATGGAGTTCCTGAAGGAGCTGCTGCCGCCGCCGTCGTCGCTGGGCAAAGGCTATACCGGCAAGACCTCGATCGGCTGCATCTTCCGCGGCACGAAGAACGGCAAGAAGAAGATCACCATGATCTACAACGTCTGCCATCACGAGCAGGCGTTCAAGGAAACCGGCGCGCAAGCCGTCTCCTACACGACCGGCGTCCCGCCCGTCGTCGGCGCCATGATGATGTTCAAGGGCGCGTGGAAGGGCAAAGGCGTCTTTAACGTCGAGCAACTTCCCTCCAAACCCTTCATGGACGCCATCGGCGATCACGGCCTGCCCTGGCACGTGAAGGATCTCAAAAAGTCCGACCAGGAAGACCTCTTCAAAGTGAAGACCTGATTGGCCTCACGCGCTGGCCGCGCTCGGCCGGCCGCGCCAACACATGTCATCCCGGGCAAGCCTGCCCCGGCGAAGGCCGGGTTGCCCGGGATGACATGTGCAGCGACGTCGAGGCACACAGCGAGCGACCGAAGACCACGCTCGCGATCTATACAACTCACAATGCATTCCAGCGGCACGGCAACGGTCTCCTTTTGATTTGGCCCTCGCGCATTGACGCGAAGGGGGCGGGGCGGCGGATGAGCCGCTGAGTTGATTTTAGTGGTGCGGCCCATGGACCGCCCCGCGCAGGATTTCTGGCATACGACCGACGTTTCAGCGCGTTCTTCGCAGCCTGCGTTCCAGCAGGTGGCCGGTCCGAGCCTCACCGAGAGCACGTGCGTACGTACCGTCAGCAACTTCTGCACCCCGCCCCACGTCACAAGACGCCTCTTAAGCGACGCCCCCTTTGTGAGGGACGGAGATGAGGCGAGTGTAGGGGAGCGGAAGACGGCGGGGATAAGTGCGCACCGAAAGAATTGCGCAAACCGGCGCAGCGCGCGCGTCCCCTCTCCCTGTCGGTGCGCACGGCGCGCCAGACGGCGAGAGGGGGCCCAGCTCAAACTCCTCTTGTCGTGGTCGTCACGAACTCGCGCGGGACGGCAGGGCGATTGAACGTGACATCGCGCACCGGAACCTCCGTGCACGCGCGGCGTTGCTTCCGGGATTGAAGGAGTTCGGGCGCATGCGCGGTGTTGGGGCGAGTTTGCTGGTCGCGTTGGGTGGTCCGCTTTTGACGGGCCTCTGTTTCGCAGCGTCGGCCACAACGGCGCGGGCGCCGGCTGACGCTCCTGGCCTGAAACCAGTCGCAGCTTTCAGCTCCATTGCCGATCCCGCGCAGAAGTCGGTGGCGTTGTTCAAGGAAGCAGGCGCTGTCATTCAACATCCGCGCTGCGTCAATTGCCATCCGGCAGGCAACCGCCCGCTGCAAGGTGACGACATGCATCCCCATGCACAGCTGGTGGTGCGCGGCGAAGATAATCTCGGTTCCATCGCCATGCGCTGCTTCACGTGTCATCGCGAGAAAAACTTCGAACCGGGCCGCGTCCCCGGTCATCCGCTTTGGCATCTGGCTCCGATCGAAATGGCCTGGGAAGGCAAGTCGCTCGGTGAGATTTGCGAGCAGATCAAGGATCCCAAGCGCAATGGCGGCAAGTCCCTTGATGAGATTGTCACGCACATGGCCGAAGACACCCTCGTCGGGTGGGGATGGGCTCCAGGTGGCGGCAGGACGCCAGTGCCGGGATCGCAGGCCGAGTTCGGCGCATTGATCAAGGCCTGGGCCGACACAGGCGCCGTGTGCCCGGCCACATAAATGGGTGCGCCCGTACAACCGGGTTGCACTTTCGCTTGACGAAAACAGCATTAGACGAAGGATATGCCCCGGGCCGGAAGCCAAATCCGGCCCGAAGCGTATCCGGGGGAGCGATGGCATCCGATCATAACGTCGATGAACTGCCGCTGTGGGCGTGGGTTGCGCCGGTGGCAGCGGCGGTGCTGCTCGTATTGAAGTTTTCCCACGTTATCCCGGCGGACAGCGGCCTCGTTCTCGTGCTGGCCGCAATCTTCCTTGGCGGCGCGGTCTTCGCGGCGGTGCATCACGCGGAGATCATCGCACTGCGCGTCGGCGAACCGTTCGGCTCCATCGTGCTGGCGGTCGCAGTCACGGTCATCGAAGTGGCGCTCATCGTTTCCATTCTGATGGGCGCGACGGCGGGGAGCGAATTTCTCGCACGCGATACGGTCTTTGCCACCGTCATGATCGTGTTGAACGGTATCGTCGGCCTTTGCCTTGTCGTCGGCGGCATGCGCCATCACGAGCAGTCATTTCAAACCGCCGCATCGAGCACCGCACTCAGCGTGCTGGGAACATTGGCGACGTTCACGCTCGTCCTGCCGAACTATACGCTGGCAACACCTGGAGCGACGTACAACACCGCCCAGCTCGCCTTCGTGAGCGCGTCCTGTGTGACGCTCTACGCCGTGTTCCTATTCGTCCAGACGATCCGCCACCGCGACTATTTTCTGGCTGACGCGAGCGAACAACACCCGGTACACGCCACGCCGAGCAATCGCACGGCCGCGATCAGCCTGGGCTTGCTCGTTCTTGCATTGGTGGCCGTCGTGCTTCTGGCCAAAACGCTCTCCCCTGCACTCGAGGCGGCGATCGCGGATGCAGGACTGCCCAAGGCTTTCGTCGGCGTGGTGATCGCTGCCGTGGTGTTGCTGCCCGAAGGAATGGCCGCCGTCCGCGCCGCCGCCGCCAATCGCCTGCAGACGAGCCTCAATCTCGCGCTCGGCTCTGCGATGGCCACCATCGGCCTGACGATTCCCGCCGTCGCCGTCTTCGCGATTCTGACCGGAATGACGCTCGAATTAGGCCTTGACCCCGAGGAGACGGCGCTGCTGGTGCTCTCGCTCTTCATCGGAACAGTGACGCTCGCCACCGGCCGCACCACGATACTGCAAGGCGCGGTTCACCTCGTCATCTTCGCCGTTTTCCTCTTCCTTGCAGCCGTGCCCTAGGCCCCAATGACCGAAGCCGACATCCTCTCCGTTCGCAACGACCTGACTGACATCGTCGTGTCGGTGGTGTCCGTCTCGTTCGGCATGGTCACGGCCTACATCGTGGGCCTGTGGCTCGTCTTGAAGCGGGCGCCGCTCATCCTGCGCGCGCTCTCGTTTCTCGTGTTCTCCTTCGGCCTCGCCTTCATGGGTGCGTTGACGGTCGGCATCCACGAACTGCTGCTGGGCACCGAACGCGCATGGGGCAAGCTCGGCAAGACAGCAACGGAAATCCCAGGTTTCGGGAGCGCGCCGATTGAAGCGCTGGGCCTCACGCAATATGAAGCCGCCGCCGCGCTGGGCGCTGTTGCATTTCTCGCGATCTATCTCGCGCTCTTTTTCCTGACGTTCTTCTACCGCTGGCCAGATGCTGAAAACGGCTGATAGCGCCTGAGGCGCCCGTCTTTCCTGCAAAACGCGCCTCAGATCGTGACATTTTCTCCACGAGGCGTGTTTCTAAAGCGGCCAAGACGGCTTAAATAGCGGTCATGAACCCCCGCGAGCCCCATCTCCTCGGCCAGAAGCCCGGCACCGCCCCGTTCACCGTCTATGGAACGGAACTGACGTCGCGACTGCTGCTCGGCACCGCGCTTTATCCCTCGCCGCAGATCATGGCCGATGCCGTGCAGGCCTCCGCCGCCGGCATCGTGACCGTCTCGCTGCGCCGCGAGCAGGCCCGTGGCCGCACAGGCGAGCGCTTCCTCGATCTCATCCGCGCGCTGGATGTGAAGGTATTGCCCAACACCGCCGGCTGCCGGACCGCCCGTGAAGCGATCACGACGGCGCAGATGGCGCGTGAACTGTTCGACACGCCCTGGATCAAGCTGGAGGTGATCGCCAACGACGACACACTCCAACCCGATGTGTTCGGCCTCGTCGAAGCCGCCGAAGTGCTGGCGAAAGATGGGTTCCAGGTGTTCCCCTACACAACGGAAGATCTGGGCGTCGGCGAACGTCTACTCGCTGCGGGCTGCCAAGTCCTGATGCCGTGGGGCGCACCGATCGGCACCGGCCGCGGACTGGCCAATCCCTATGCGCTTAAAACGATGCGCGCGTACTTCCCCGACATTCCGCTCGTCATCGATGCGGGCATTGGCGCACCGAGCCACGCGTCGCAAGCTATGGAAATGGGCTTCGACGCCTGCCTGCTCAACACGGCGGTTGCCAGGGCAGGCGATCCCGTTCGCATGGCGGAAGCATTCGCCAAGGCGATCGATGCCGGACGCTGCGCATTTGAATCGGGCCTCATGGAGCAGCGCGACATGGCAAGCCCGTCGACCCCCGTCGCCGGCACGCCGTTCTTCGATCTGGCGCGCCAGACTGAGACGAAGCCGAAGCCATGACGCAGGTGGCAGCGAACCCTCCAGCGCTGTTCTATCCCATCGTGCCTGATATCGACTGGCTGAAGCGGCTCGTGCCGCTCGGCATCAAGACTGTGCAGTTGCGCATCAAGGACGCGCCGCAAGACGAGGTGCGGCGGCAGGTCGTGGAGGCGCTGTCGGTCTGCCGTGCACACGGTTGCGATCTGATCGTCAACGACTATTGGGAAGCCGCCCTCGATGCGGGCGCGACGTACCTGCATTTGGGACAGGAGGATCTGGCCGCGGCCGATCTTCCGGCGATCAAGAAGGCTGGTCTCCACGTCGGTATCTCCACGCACAGTGAAGACGAGTTGGAAACCGCCCTTGCCGCTGATCCGTACTACGTGGCATTGGGTCCAATCTACGAAACCAAGCTGAAAGCAATGAAATGGGCACCGCAGGGCGTGGAACGCATCACCGCATGGAAGCGCCGCATCGGGTCGCTGCCGCTCGTCGCCATTGGCGGCATAACGCCGGACCGGGCCGCTGGTGTCATGGCTGCCGGTGCTGATAGTGTCGCCGTAATCACGGATTTCATGACAGCCCCGCACCCGGAAGCGCGCGTCTCACTCTGGCTTGATTGGGCCCGTAACCTCCGCCATGCCTAACGAGTCGAACAACGCAACAGAAGCATCAGGAGAAGCCCGAATGCAGCCTGTCGAAGACAACACCTCCACAGTCTCCCGCCGCGCCGCGCTCGGCTTTGCCGCTGCGGCCGTGGCCGTCGGCGCCGCCGCCGCCCGCGCCGAGGAGGGCATGGATCATAGCCAGATGGACCACTCGAAGATGGACCATTCCGGCATGGATCATGCGATGCATGGCAGCAAGCACAAGGCGCTCATAGATACCGCCAGCGCCTGCATTGCGAAGGGCGAGGTCTGCGTCGCGCATTGCATCGATCTGATCAAAGGCGGAGACACCGCCATGGCCGACTGCATGAAAAGCGTGTCGATCATGATGCCGATGTGCGCGGCCCTCGTGCGCCTTGCCGCCATGGACGCCAAGCGCCTGAAAGAATTCACCGCTGTCTGCAAGGACGTCTGCGCCGATTGCGAAGCCGAGTGCAAGAAGCATGCGGAGAAGCATGCTGTTTGCAAAGCGTGCATGGACGGCTGCACCGCCTGCATCAAGGAATGCAAAGCCCTCCTCGACTCGTAACCTCCACGCCTTCCGGCCGGCTCCGCGCAGCGGAGATCGCAATCTCCCGCGCCTTCCGGCCGGCTCCGCGAAGCGGAGTCGGAAGGCGCAATTAAACAAGCGCGCGCCAGCCGATGTCGCGGCGAAAAAATCCGCCCGGCCAGTCGATGCGATCGATCGCTTGGTATGCGCGCGCCTGCGCGTCCGCCACTGTACGGCCGCGCGCGGTAACGGCGAGGACGCGACCACCATCGGCAACGATGCGGCCGTCCACGGCTTTCGTTCCCGCGTGGAAGATTTCGACGCCCTCGATCGCACGCGCCGCTTCCAGCCCCCGGATTTCGGTCCCTTTCTTCGGCGTGCCGGGATAGCCCTCAGCCGCAAACACGACGGTCAGCGCCGCATCGTCCGACCATTGCAGGTCGAAGCTATCGAGCACGCCGCCCGCGGTAGCGAGCATGGCGGCGAGCAGGTCCGACTTCAGCCGCAGCATCAGAACCTGCGTTTCCGGATCGCCGAAGCGCACGTTGTATTCAATGAGTTTGGGGCCATCCGCGGTGATCATCAGACCGGCAAACAGCACACCCTTGAACGGCGTCCCACGCGCAGCCATGGCGGCAACTGTCGGCCGCACAATCTCGGTCATCGTCCGCTCGATCATGTCGGGCGTCATGACAGGCGCAGGTGAGTAGGCGCCCATGCCACCGGTATTGGGGCCCGTGTCGGCCTCGCCGACGCGCTTGTGGTCCTGGGCCGATGCCATGGCGAGCACGTTCTGCCCGTCACACAAGGCGAAAAAGCTCGCCTCCTCGCCCTCGAGAAATTCCTCGACGACCACCTCGGCGCCCGCGGCACCAAACGCACCGGCAAAGCAGGCATCAATCGCCTCTTCTGCCTCCGATCGGCTGCCGGCAATGACGACACCCTTGCCGGCGGCGAGCCCATCCGCCTTCACCACGATGGGAAAGCGCTGCGCCGCAAGATAGGCCTTCGCCGCGTCCGCATCTGCAAATCGCCCGTAGGCGGCAGTCGGGATGCCATGCTCGCGGCAGAGATCCTTGGTATAGCCTTTCGAGCCTTCGAGCATGGCCGCTTTCCGCGACGGCCCGAAGTGCGCGATGTCGGCCGCAGCCAGCGCATCCGTAAGTCCCGCCACCAGCGGCCCTTCAGGCCCCACGACCACGAACGAGACGTCCTTCTCCCGGCAGAAGGCGACGACGCCGGCATGATCAGCGATATCGATCGTCACGCAGGTGGCGACCTCGGCGATCCCCGGATTTCCGGGCGCGCAGTAAAGAGTGGTCAGCAGTGGACTTGTTGCAAGCTTCCACGCCAGCGCGTGTTCGCGGCCGCCGGAGCCGATCAAGAGAACATTCATGTCGGTCAAGTGCTACGGTTGTCGTGCTGGGTCAAGGGGTTGATGCGCCACGACGGCCGGCCGTCTCCCCCGCAGGATTGATCCAAATCACAGTGGCAGCAGGCGTTCGCCAATAGGCCAATGCTTGTCGGACGGGTCATTTGAACGCTGGCCTGCTATCCTGGGCAGACAGCTGCCTTCCCCGGAATAAACCGTACGAGGATTGCCGTTAATGCAGGACACCATCGCCAAGACATGGGCCAAAACCCGGGATGGCTGGCCCAGCACGCTGCTCGGCTGGCTTGGCAGTCCGCGCGATGAAGACGACGACGAATCCGGCATGTCGCCCGGTCGCATTCCACACGCCGAAAGGCGACTGCTGGCGCTCGTTGCACTCGGCTTCGCCCTGATCTTCATCTGGTGGTGGTGGGATCGCGGGCCGGAAGTGAAGGTGGTTCCCGTCACCGTCGGAAGCGCTGCAGCCGTCGTCTATGCGACCGGCGTGGTCGAGCCGGTGAATTGGGCCAAGGTCACGGCGCCGTCTCGAAAACGCATCATCGACATATGCAAATGTGAAGGCGAACCGGTCAAGAAAGGCCAAGTCGTCGTTCGCCTCGACGACGATGAAGAACAGGCGGTTTTGAGCGAGTTCGAATCGCGGCTTACGCGATTCAAGGAAGACGCTGCGCGCCTCGAAACGCTTGTAAAGCGCAACTCGGTCTCGCGCGTAACCCTCGACGACAAGCTGACGCAAGTGCGTGAGTACGAGGCACGCGTGGCCATGCAGAAGGACCGCATTTCAGATCTGGCGCTCAAATCGCCTCTCGACGGCATCGTCATGCGCCGCATCGGCGAGGTCGGCGAGATCGCAGGAATCGGTGAGCGAGACACGCTGCTCTGGGTCGGCGAGCCGAAGCCGCTGAAGATCATCGCCGAAGTGAACGAAGACGACATCTTGAAGGTCGCGCCGGGCCAACGCGTTCTGCTGCGCCACGAAGGACACGAGGGCGCGCCGTTGCCGGCAACCGTCGACCGCATCACGCCCAAAGGCGATCCGGAGAGCAAGACGTTCCGCGTCCATTTGAACCTGCCTGACGATACGCCCCTGAAGGTCGGCATGAGCGTGGAAGCCAACATCGTGGTTGCCGAAGTGCAGGACGCCTTGGTCGTCCCGGCAGAAGCAGTCTCATCCGGTCACATCTTCAAACTCACGGGCGGTCGGGTCACGCGGGTTCCCGTGGAGGTCGGCATCAGAGGTACGGATCGTGTCGAAGTGAAAGGCGCACTTGCTGCCGGCGACCTGATCGTCTCGCCGCCGGTCGCCACCCTCGAAGACGGAGACAACGTACGTCCCACCCGCGCTGATCAGGTAAGCCGATGAAGCTCGTCCTCGACATCGCACTGACCCACGTCCGCTCGCGTCTGCGCCAGACGCTCGTGGGCCTAATGGGCGTTGCGATGGGGGTCGGCTTTTCGGTGATGATGGCAGCGCTCATGGAAGGCTCGCAGCGCGATTTCGTGAGCCAGCTCGTCGACGCCTTGCCGCACATCACAATGAGCGACGAGCGCCGGGAGCCGCCGCGCCAGCCGGCTGAGGACCATTACCAGGTCGTTGCATTTTCCGGCCTGAGCACGATGGCAACGCGGCCCGGCATCAAAAACCCATACGCCATCATCGCCTCCCTCGACAGTTGGCTCGACGGAGCGGTCGCGCCGTCTGTCCAGGCGCGTGCCGTCATCCGCTACGCAAGCCGCGATACCGCCGCCAACGTCACCGGCATCGATCCCAAACGAGAGGTTGCGGTGTCGAAGCTGCCAGAACAACTCCGCGGCGGCAGTTTGGACGATCTTTACCGGTCCTCGAATGCGATCATTCTCGGCGACCGGCTGGCTCAGAAGATTGGCGCCCGCGTCGGTAACACGATCGCCGTTGTGTCAGGAACGGGACGTGTCCTCTCGTGCACCGTGGTGGCGCTCCTGCATTCCGGTATCAGCCAGACCGACGAAACGCAGGCGTACACGCTGATCAAGACCGCGCAAATTCTCGCCGGCCAGACGGGAATTGTGAATGCGATGCGGATCCGCGTCTCGAACATCATGCAGGCGATGGACGTCGCCAAGCGCATCGAGGCGCAGACGGGATACAAATCCGTGTCCTGGCAGGAAGCCAATGAAGACCTCCTGTCGGCCTTCGAAGTCCGCAACTTCATCATGTACACGGTCGTCGGCGCGATCCTCTTGGTCGCGTCCTTCGGCACCTACAACATCATCTCCACCATCACGCACGAGAAGACGCGCGACATTGCCATTCTGAAGTCGCTGGGATTCACCGAAAGCACCGTGCGCTCGATCTTCCTCATCGAGGCACTGATCATCGGTTTAGCCGGCACATTAGCCGGGTGGGCTTTGGGCTACGCATTGTGCCGGGCACTTGAAACCATCGAGTTCAAGAGCCCGTTCATGGATGCGACCCACCTGCCGCTGTACTACACACCCACGCACTATCTTCTCGCCGGCCTCGTCGCCCTTGCTGCCTCAGGCATCGCCGGCTATCTGCCCGCCCGCAAAGCGGCCCGCGTCCACCCCGTCGAAATCATCCGGGGAGCGTCATGACAATCCAGCTTCCCGTGACCACGCCCCTGATCGAACTGCGCCACGTCACCAAAACGATCGGCGATGGCGTCGAAACGACACTCGTCCGCGATATCGATCTGGCCATCCAACCGGGCGAGTTTGTAGCTGTCACTGGGCCCTCCGGATCGGGCAAAAGCTCGCTTCTCTACCTTTTGGGGCTGCTGGACGTGCCGACGTCTGGCGAAGTGCTGATGCAGGGCCACCACGTTCCCGCCAACGACGAGGCCGCGCGGGCACGCTTGAGGCTGAAACTCTTAGGGTTCGTGTTCCAGTTTCACTTCCTGCTGACCGAGTTCTCGGCGCTCATGAACGTCATGCTGCCGATGCGAGCGCTGGGCGAAATCAGCGAACACGACATGAAAGAGCGTGCGATGAAACTGCTGACGTCGCTGGGTTTGGAAGCGCACGCACACAAACTGCCGGGACAATTGTCAGGCGGTCAGCGTCAGCGCGTTGCGATCGCGCGTGCGTTGGCGAACGGGCCTCAAGTGATCCTCGCCGATGAGCCGACTGGCAACCTCGATACCGTATCCAGTGAACAGGTGCTGGGCGTTTTGCGGCACCTCGTCGATGACACCAAGCGGTCCATCGTCATGGTGACACACGATCTGCAACTCGCCGCTCGCGCGGATCGCCAGCTGCGCATCGTCGATGGCCGCATCGTGACCTGAACGTCACTTCAATGTCTTCAGATACTCGATGATGGCCTTGCGCTCGCCGGCATCGGAGAGACCGGCGAACGTCGCCATGTTGTTGCCGGGGAACAGGCTGTTCGGATTGGCGATGAACTGATCCATGTTCGCCTCGTCCCAAACGACATCTGTCGTCTTGAAACCTGGCGAATAAGCAAAACCTTCGACGCTGCCGGCCTTGCGGCCCATGACGCCGTGCAGTGCTGGGCCGAGGCGATTGTCGCCGGGCTGCACGGAATGGCAGGTGCGGCAGTGGTTGTTGAACGCAATCTGCGGATCCGTCCCACTGGGAGCGGGTTGCGCGACGGCGGCCGCAGCAGCCACGAACGATCCGGCCATCACAGCAAAACCGATCCAACGTAGCGCATAGTTTGTCGTATCCATGGGCAGCGCTCCTGAGTCGGACGGTGTGAGTTCGTCAGGAAAACGCCGTCTGCGACGCTGAAGTTCCCCTCCTCTGTTGCCATTGGTTCGGGGCGGGTATAGTTCGCCCTAACTTCTGAGAGGACAACTCGTGGCCGACCTGACGCCCCAGCCCCTTCGCAATGCGCCCGAGTATTCCGTCGGCGAACTTTCGAACGCGATCAAACGCGCGCTCGAGGACGGTTTCGGCCACATTCGATTGCGCGGCGAAATCTCCGGGTATCGTGGCCCGCATTCCTCCGGCCACTGCTACTTTTCGCTAAAGGACGACAAGGCGAAGATCGACGCCGTCGTCTGGAAGGGCAACTGGGGCCGTCTCAAGGTCAAGCCCGAGGAGGGGATGGAAGTCATCGTCACCGGCAAGGTGTCGTGTTTCCCAGGCTCATCCAAGTACCAGATCGTCATCGAAGCTTTGGAGCCGGCAGGCGCTGGCGCATTAATGGCGCTCTCTAGAGGATCGCAAACGTAAGTTCGCGGCCGAGGGCCTGTTCGAGGAGTCCCGCAAGAAGCCGCTGCCGTTTCTACCGCGCGTCGTCGGTATCATCACCTCGCCGACCGGCGCCGTGATCCGCGATATGATGCATGGCTTCGAGGAACGATTCCCCACGCATGTGATCGTCTGGCCCGTGCCGGTGCAGGGCGAAGGCAGTGCCGCCAAAGTCGCGGCCGCAATCCGTGGCTTCAACGCGATCCCACCCGGAGGACGCATCCCGCGTCCGGATGTGCTCATCGTCGCCCGCGGCGGTGGCAGCCTCGAAGACTTATGGGGCTTCAATGAAGAGATCGTGGTGCGCGCCGCGGCCGCAAGCACCATTCCGCTCATCTCGGCCGTGGGCCATGAAACCGACTGGACGCTGATCGACCTCGTTGCCGATGCCCGGGCGCCCACGCCGACAAAGGCTGCCGAATGGGCGGTGCCGAAGTATTCCGAACTCATGGCCGACGTGGCGGATCGCAGCCAGCGCCTGCGTATCGCCTGCCGTCGCATGCTGGAAGCAAACCGTGCGCACCTCAAGTCCGCAGCGCGCGGATTGCCCCGCCCAGAGGATCTGACGGCGCTGCCCCGCCAGCGCTTCGACACCCTCGATCAGCGATTGCCGCGCGCGCTCCTCGCCAATACGCGTGCCCACACCATGCGGCAGGCCAAGATCGCCGGACGATTGACGCCCAGCCTCTTGCGTACGCTCGTCGAACGCCGCGACCGGCGCCTTGCCGATGGTTTCGCGCGCGCCCGCGCGGCCCTGACACGGATCGCTGGCGAAAGGCGGATGCGCTTCGAGCGAATTGGAGGCCGGTTGCGCGTTGAGGCGCTTGCCAATCGCCTCGACCAAAAGCGACGCGCGCTGGAGGGACAGTCGAAGCTGTTGACCTCGTATAGTTACCAAGGCGTTCTGGCCCGCGGCTTCGCGATCGTCCGCGACGAGAAGGGCACCATGGTGCGCCGCGCATCGGGGCTAAGTGCGGGCCGGTCGCTCGAAATCGAATTCTCCGATGGCAGGACCGCCGTCGAGGTCTCCGCCGGCACACCGGGCAAAGGAACGCCTGCGGGCGGCACACCCGCACCACCTGCCCGCAAGAAGGACGGCAGCACGCCGCAAGGCTCACTGTTCTGAGGGGCACCCGCGCAGCGAACCTGCGCCAAAAGGGGGTCGCTGCCGCACCCGTCTTGTTCCCGCCCGGCAAGGACATTAGACATAGCAGATGGATCGCGAAGCCCCGGAACAGGTGCGGGGAAGGAACGGCAATGAATAGGTTGGAACGATTGTTTGGCGGCGGAACGGAAGCGCGCGTGCGCTATTTGGCCGGAGAATTCCAGGTTCTCTCGGCGGGAGACTATGTGCGCTGCGCGGTGACCGGCGCGCGCATCGAACTGCAGAACCTCAAATACTGGAGCGTTGATCTGCAGGAAGCCTACGCAACACCCGAAGCTTCGATGAAACGCTTCCTGGAAACTCAGCCCACGGGCTGACGCGCGCTCTGCCGACGCGTCAACGTCTCTAGAACGAGGTCGAGCAGACGATCTTCACCGTCGTCATCGAATGTCGTTGAGATCGCGAGCGGCCTGGCTGACCGAGCAAGTTCGCCACGCGCGCCAGACGCTCCGGCCAGTCTGACAAAATCCTTTTCAGTGGTGACCAGTGTCGCCCCATGCCGCTGCGCGGCGGCCAAGAGATCTGCCGCTTCGCCATCGGTGAAGGCATGGTGATCGGCGAAGCTGCGTTCCTCGACAAGATGTGCCCCCAGCTGCTGCAGCAGTTTGAAGAAGCGCTGCGGATTGCCAATGCCGGCGAACGCAACGACAGGCGTACCAGTTAGCCAGCTGGAATCGCCGGCCGGCGCCTGATGGGCCGACAGAACTGGGCCAGCAAACGCCGGCGCGATTGCCCGCGCGATGCCGTCGCGATCGTCACGCCGTCCGTTGACAACAACGACATCCGTATGTGTGAGTTGCACACCGAGGGGCGCCCGCATCGGCCCCGCTGGAATGACGAGACCATTCCCAAACCCGCGCGCGCCATCGACCACAGCGATGCGAAGATCCTTGGCGAGCGACGGATTTTGCAACCCGTCGTCCATGATGATCAGACTGGCATCGAGACACTGCTCGACGATGGCCCGAGCTCCCGCCGTGCGATCTGGAGCCACCATGACGCAAGCTGCCCGCGCCAGCAGCAACGCTTCGTCGCCGACGTCGGCCGCCCCGTGTCGCGCCGGATCGACGAGGGTCGGACCACGCACGCGCGAACCGTAACCGCGTGTGAGGAAAACGGGCGTGAAGCCTCTTTGGATGAGCCGGTCAGCGACCAGCAGCGCCAGCGGCGTCTTACCGGTCCCACCGGCCGTAAAATTACCAATGCAGATGACCGGAAGCGGGCTCTTGGCGCTAGGCGACCTTTGCATGCGATACTCTGCGGCAGCACCGTAAAGCGCCGCCGCTGGCGCTAAAAGGCGCGCGGTCAGCGTCGGCTGCGGACGATACCACCACGACGGTTCACGAGACGGCACGGCGAAACCCTGCGTCCGCCGTCTCCGATACCGTCTCAGGCAGCGGGACCGCCACGGGAGCGGGCTTTTGCTTCACCGCAGGAAGCAGCGGAAGCAGCGCCTCGACAGTCTTGTCCAGCGCGCCACCCATCGCCGCAAGCGCGCCCTCAGCGGCGCGATGAGCCGCCTCGCGCGCGGCTTCATCCGTCAGCAGCCGCAAAGCGGTATCGGCGATGTCCTCGGCGGTCCTTACGGTGGCGACGGCGCCCGCCGCGTCGAGTACGCGATAGATATCGCTGAAATTGTGCCGGCTCGGTCCACTCATGACGGCGCATCCGAGCCGGATTGCCTCGATCGGGTTCTGCCCCCCGTGCTCCACCAGCGACCCGCCAAGGAAGACGACGCGCCCTAATGAATAGAACAGCCCCAGTTCACCAATGGTGTCGGCGAGATAGATGTCCGTCGCGTGCGTGGGATCAGCGCCCGAGGAACGCTGCGCGACGCTGAGACCAGCGGCGCTGAACTCGGCGGCGAGTTTCTCGCCACGCTCCGGATGCCGCGGCGCGAGGATCGTCAACAGCTTCGGCATGGCTTCGCGCAGTCTCGAATGCGCTTGTGCGAGAATGCGCTCTTCACCCTCATGCGTACTGGCCGCGACCAGAACCGGCCGGTCACCGATGATCTGACGCAGTCGCTGAAGTTCTACTGCGTCCACGGGCGGAGCCGGCGCATCGATCTTCAGATTGCCCACGTTAATTGTCTGCGGCGCACCAAGTTGTTGGAAGTTGCGCGCGAACACCGCATTCTGCGCCAGGACGAGACGGAACTGTCCGAACAGCTGCTTGGCGATGCGCTTGCGCCGCCGCCACCGCTGGCTGCTCCGGCTGCTCATACGCGCGTTGACGAGCACCAGCGGGATCCGCCGCTGCGATGTCGCGAGCATGAGATTGGGCCAGATCTCGCTTTCGGTAAAAATCGCGAGGGACGGTTTCCAGTGGTCGAGAAAACCCCCGACGGCCTGTGGCGTATCGATCGGGACAAACTGGTGAATCGCTCCCGGTCCGAGCCGCGTCGCCGCAATGCCTGCCGACGTGACGGTCCCCGTGGTCACGAGCACGGTGAGGTCCGCACGCGCCTCGCGTATTCGATCAATCACCGGCAAAACGGCAATCAGCTCTCCAACGCTGGCCGCATGGATCCATGCGAGCGGTCCGTCGGGTCGGGCACGCTGGCTCCGGCCAAGTCGCTCGTTCTGCCGAGCCGGATCCTCCTTCCCGCGTTCCGCACGCCGCGCCAGAACCATCGGAGCAATCGGAGCCAAAAGGCGGCTCGCACCACGATAGGCCCGCAGAGATAATCCGGGTTTTGGTGGCGGAAGTGACGGATCGGCGGAGCGTGGCGTCGATCTCGCTGGATCGGCACCCGCCAGCGCATAGGCGCGTCGCGTCGCGGCGTTGAGCGCCCGTTCCACCGACTGGCGGATGTCTTCCAGCTGTTCCGGGGTTGCATCTCGCGGCACATAGATCGGGTCGCCGTAGACGAACGCCAATTTCGAAAAGGGCAGATTGATGGTCAGGCGGCTCCAGGTATCGAGCACCAGGGATCTCGAACTGGCCACTGCCAGCGGCACGATAGGCCTGCCGCTCATGCGTGCGAGCGTGACGATCCCCTCGCCACAGCGCCGGGCAGGCCCCGGCGGCACGTCAGCGGTCATCACGAATGACGTGCCGTTGGCGAGGCACTGAAGAGCGGCGCGCAACGCGCTGGCGCCGCCGCGATCCTTTTTCCGATTACCGGCCCCCGCCCCGCGCACCAGGTCCACGCCCAGATTTTCCATCGTCGCACCGATGAACTCCGCATCTCCATGACGCGCAACCATCGCCGCCACAGGCACATCCGGACGGTGCATCGAAGCCATCATGAACTGGCCGTGCCACAGCGCGACAATGCACGGATGCTCCGCACTCAGGCGGTCAATGATGCCGTCAGGTTCGGCGATGACGTTTGAGGTGCGATGAACGAATCGCACGAGCCTGGCGAGTTGCCGGCCGGCGAGACGTGCAGCGCTCACCTTGTCAGGCGACTTGTGTGCCATAGATGCTATGAGCCCCGGCCCCGGCGGGCCTGCGACTGCGGGTCCCCGACGGCAAAAGTCTTTCGGCTGGCTGACCCTTGTGGGCGCGCTCTGAAGTCCTCTTGTCTCAGGTTACCGCAGCGAATATCAACCGAAATCATGTGCCCGCCGGCACTTATCGACCGCTGCAGCAAGGGCTGCGGGTGGCACGGGCCACCAGTCGTGCGAAGAACCTGCCTGCTTTCCGGCTCTTTGGCGAGCTATTGCCTCTAAAAACGGTCTGCAAGGTATCATGCTGGGAATTTCATCGAGATAATGCGGTTCAGCCTTAAACGGATGAAGCGAGCACTGCGCAAAAGCACCATGAATGCGCGCTCGCAAGTTTCTGCGCGCGCACCCGAGCCCTTGCGCCGGGCCCTCGCTCCGGTCGTCAACTATACCGATATGTTGCTTTTTGATCATTTGTTCGTGCGCCTCTTGTTCCCTAATCGCCACAGACTGGGACCCCGGGCGTGGCGTGCGGCGCAGCCTCTTCCTTACCAACTGCGAAGGGCTAAAAAGCTTGGCGTCAAAACAGTCGTCAATCTGCGAGGCAACGAAGATAAGCCGACCGCGAGAACGGAACGCGCGGCCTGTGAACGCCTGGGTCTGGCTTACGTCGACTATTGCCTGCGTAGCCGCGATGCGCCCTCCCGCGATGAGCTATACGGCCTGCGCGATCTTTTTCAGCAGATAGAACATCCCATTCTACTGCATTGTAAATCGGGCGCTGACCGGGCGGGCCTTGCCAGCGCGCTTTATCTGCACATCGTCGAAGACGTTCCGATCGAAAAGGCCGCCCGCCAGCTGAGCCTTCGCTTCGGACACGTTCGGTTTGCCGATACCGGCGTGCTCGACGCGTTCTTCGATCAGTATCTGGCCCATGCTGCGCAGAACAAGATCGACTTTTTCGATTGGGTCGAACGCCATTACGATCCGGCGAAGTTGAAGCAGTCCTTCCGCAGCCGGAATTGGGCCAATCGCCTCGTCGATGGATGGCTGCGACGAGAGTGACGTCGCTCAAGCCCCGGGCGTTGCCGGATCGAGCAGGCGGTGCAAGTGCACCACGAAATATCGCATGAGAGCGTTGTCGACCGATTTCTGCGCCGCCGCCTTCCACGCGGCATGGGCCTCGGCGTAGTTCGGGTAGATCCCGACGATATCGAGACCGTGCAGGTCACGGAACGTGACGCCGTCGAGCGATTCCAGTTCGCCTCCGAAGACAAGGTGGAGCAGTTGCGGGTTTGGCGCAGTTTTTGACATGCGATGCTGATCCGGTGTGCGAAAGCAAACCCGGTGGGCCGGGCGGCGAATGGAAGACCCACCGGACGAGCCGGTGAAGCTCTCATCGCGCCTGCGGACCGGCGCCATGACCTCGACAAGGTGCCCGAGCCGAAGGCCAGGAAGCAACGGCGCGAAGCGCCGCGCCACGAACGTGCGATCATGCAAGGCAAAAACGAATGGCCAGGGCGCTAAGGACTGGGCCGCCCGCCTGTCGGCCGGGCGCTACGGACAGGGTCGACCGCCTGCCAAAGCGACTTATTTCTCGAAAATCGCCAGTTCGAGAGCCAAGGTGAGCGCCAACAGCAGCATCACCAGAACCCAGAGTGCAACGGCGTCCAGACGAGGTTCGGTCATTGCCTCCTCCCAGAAATGTCACGCCTACAAGGTCAAAGATGGCACTCCTCTTCTGGAAAGTCTAAGCAAATTTCCCCGTTATCAACGCACCTACCTGCAGCGCCCGAGCCCAATAAGGGAACCGCTGGTCTCCAGGGTAGAAGCTGCGAGCCTGTTTGATCTCGGCACGGCAATTGTCTAGCGTCTGATCGATTGATCTCCAGAAGGTTGCGCATCGCCAGATGATCCTTTCACCCTACAGCCAGAATCTCGATAAAAACCCGGCCAATTACCAGCCGCTGACCCCTCTGACCTTTCTCGACCGTGCAGCTGCGGTGTACCCGAATCATCCCGCAATCATCCACGGCGCGCAGCAGTTCACCTGGAAAGAGTTCTACGGGCGCTGCCGCCGGCTCGCCTCTGCCCTGTCGCGGCTCCAGATCGGGCCGGGCGATACCGTCTCGGTGATGCTGTCGAACACGCCTCCGATGTTGGAAGCGCATTATGCCGTGCCCATGCTGGGCGCGGTGCTTCATTCGCTGAATACACGCCTCGATGCGCCGATCCTCGCGTTCCAGCTTGATCATGCGGATTGCAAGGTTCTCATAACCGATCGCGAATTTGCCGGCCCGATGGCCGAAGCCCTCGCGCTCGCCAAGGTCCGCCCCATCATCATCGACTACAACGATCTGGAGTTCCCGCAGACGGGACGCGCCCTATCGCATCTCGACTATGAGACCCTTCTTGCAAACTCGGATCCCGAGTTTGCCTGGCGCATGCCGGAAGACGAATGGGACGCCATCTCGCTCAACTACACCTCCGGCACGACCGGCAACCCGAAGGGCGTCGTCTACCACCATCGCGGCGCGGCGCTGATGTGCTATTCCAACACCATCGCCACCGGAATGGGACGCCACCCCGTGTACCTGTGGACGCTGCCGATGTTCCACTGCAACGGCTGGTGTTTCACCTGGTCGTTGGCGATGGTGGCCGGTACGCACATTTGCCTGCGCTGGGTGCGGGCGAAGGCGATGTACGACGCCATCGCGGATTACAAGGTGACGAACATCTCCGGCGCGCCCATCGTGATGGCGACGCTGCTTGGGGCAAAACCCGAGGAAAAACGCGAAATCAGGCATCGGGTGTCGTTCAATCACGCCGCCGCACCGCCGCCGCAGGCGGTTCTGGATGCTATGGTTGCCGCCGGCTTCGATCTGACCCACCTCTACGGCCTCACCGAAACGTACGGCCCCGCAACGATCAACGAGTGGAACACCGAGTGGCTGGCGCTGGATGAGGAGGCGAAAGCCAAGAAGCGCATTCGTCAGGGTGTGCGCTACGTCGCGCTGGAAGATCTCACCGTGATGAACCCCGAGACCATGATCCCTGTTCCCGCCGACGGTGAGACGATGGGCGAGGTCATGTTCCGCGGGAATATCGTGATGAAGGGCTACCTCAAGAACGCCGACGCCACGGCGGAGGCCTTTGCCGGCGGCTGGTTCCATTCTGGCGATCTCGGCGTCTTGCATCCCGACGGCTACATCCAGCTGAAGGATCGCTCAAAGGACGTCATCATTTCCGGTGGCGAGAATATCTCGTCCATCGAGGTCGAGGATGTCCTCTACAAGCATCCCGCCGTTGCCGCCTGCGCGGTCGTCGCCAAACCTGACGAAAAGTGGGGCGAGACTCCCTGCGCCTTCGTCGAGCTGAAGACGGGGGCGGCCGCATCGAAGGAAGAGATCGTGACCTGGTGCCGCGAGCGGCTCGCCCATTACAAGGCCCCGCGCCACGTCGTGTTCACGGAGTTACCCAAAACCGCCACCGGCAAGATCCAGAAGTTCCGCCTCCGGGACCTCGCCAAGGACGCCTGAGCCCCAGCCTCCGAAAATTCTTCGACGGGTTCTTTCTCCGCAATCGTTCGATGAGTGACGCGGCGTGCTTCGGCCCGCCAGGCACCTTCCCTCAGTGCCTCGCTCCCCCCGCATAGGCGGTCCGGACGCGCCGCGGCTCGAACAAGGAGAACCCGATGACGCGTAATGGAAAAATTCTCGCTGGCGCCGCCGTCATAATGACGCTCGGATCGGCAGCCGCCGTCGCCCACCGCCATGGCGGCTGGCACCATAAGGGCCCCCACGGCTGGGGTGGCCCGCATGGCATGATGGGGCTCGCAGGTCCGCTGTGCCGCGGCAACCCGGCAGAGAAGGCCGACCTGATGATGGTTCGCCTCGAATACAAGGTGAACCCCACCGATGCCCAAAAGCCGGCATTCGACGAACTGAAATCGGCAGTGAAAACCGCCGCCACGAAGGTCGCAGCGGCCTGCCCGCCGAAGCCCGAGCCCACGGCCGATGCTGACAAGAAGCCAGCGGCTAAGGACATCACGGCTCGTCTGGCCGATACGGAAGCACAACTCGCCGCCGCCCTCGAAGGCATGAAGATTGTTCGACCGGCAGTCGAGAAACTCTACGCGTCGCTCGATGACGCGCAGAAGAAGGCCGTGTCGGAGATCGGCATGGGCAAGCACGGCAAATGGGGCCGTCATCACGACCGCTGGGAAAAGCGCGGCGGCGACCGCGATGGTCCTGGCCGCGGCCCCGGTCGTGGACAGGGCGCTGATGACGGAACGCCGGAGCGCGAAGGCGATCTCTAATCGCAGCGCCGAGTGATACAAGAAATGCCGAAGCCCGCTGGTCAAACCGGCGGGCTTCAACTTGAAATGCAGGTGAAAGCAATCAACCGCCGACCCTGCAGCGGTAACCGGCTGTTGTCAGCCGTGGTCGGCTGCAGCCGTATCGACCCAGAAATACAAAAGCCAACTCCAGGGCGGAGCCGGCTTCAAGGACCTCAGTGTCGAGAGGCAGTCGACAGTCTATCAATCTCTTCTTTGATCTTGAGCTTCTGCTGTTTCATCCGCCGGATCACAACGTCATCGGATCCAGGTCTTGCCATCTCCTCGCAAATTCGGCGGTCGAGCTGCCGGTGCTTCTCTGCGAGTTCGTGGAGATGTGCGGATAACGCCATTTAAGCCTCCTTCGATCGTTGAGCCAGCAAATCATGCCAGAGAAAATGTGGCTTGTAAAAGGTGCACAGTGATCGCCATTTCTTCTTCATAAAGATTTGATCGGCGGGCTCGATCACTTCGCAGCTGCGCAATAGCGCTGCACCGTGGTCGGCGTCTCAGGCCCCGAAAAGCCGCCGCGCTGGGCCCGGGGCACGCTAAGTTGTTGCAGAATTGGGAAAGAGGCGTAAAACCCGCCGCGGGGGGAAGCCGGGCTTTACGGTATCGCCTGAGCAAGTGCGAAGAGGCGCCATGGTGCGACACAGCGAAGGGGAGTTGCGCGAGGAACTCGTGCGGCTGCGCAACGAGCACCGCATGCTCGACGAGGAAATCGTCGCCCTCGAAGCTATGGGGGGCCACGACCAGCTCAATATCCGCCGTTTGAAGAAAAAGAAGCTTGCTCTCAAGGACCAGATTACAGCGGTCGAAGACCAGCTGCTGCCCGACATCATCGCATAGTCGGCCATAGCGAGATTAAGCAGAACTGGCAGCCTGCGCGCCGCGTTAACGATTGACGGGGCGACGCGCAATGCTGCGGCTCAGGTTTTCATCCAATGCGTCCGATCGAGAACTGGCTCTATCCGACACCGCAGGGCCTCTACTGCGAAGCAGGCGATTTCTATATCGACCCGCCGCGTCCGGTCGATCGCGCGCTGATCACTCACGGGCATTCCGACCACGCCCGCTCCGGCCACGCACACGTTCTTGCGACGCCTGAGACCATCGCGATCATGAAGGTGCGCTATGGCGCAGCCTGCGCTGGCGCGTTTCAATCGGCGGACCTGGGCGCACATCATAAGATCGGCGATGTAACGGTCCGCTTCGTGCCGGCCGGGCATATCCTCGGATCGGCACAGATCGTCATTGAACGCGGAGACTGCCGCGCGGTGATATCCGGTGACTACAAGCGCGCATCGGATCCGACGTGCCGCCCCTTCGAACTTGTGACCTGCGATGTGTTCGTGACCGAAGCGACCTTCGCGCTCCCTGTTTTCCGTCACGAACGTGGCGAGGACGAAGCCCGCCGGCTGGTTCAGTCGATCGCCCGCAATCCGGAACGCACACACTTGCTCGGCGTCTATGGTCTCGGCAAATGCCAGCGCATGATCGCGCTCGTCCGGCAGCAGGGCTACCACGATCCGATTTGGCTGCACGGCGCACTCGTTGGCCTCACCGCACTGTTTCAGGAACTCGGGATCGATCTGGGCGATTGCCGCCCGGCAAGCACGGCGACCGATGCGGAACTGAAGGGCGCGCTTGTCATGTGCCCGCCGTCGGCGCTGATGGATCGCTGGTCGCGGCGCATGGGCGAAGACCCCGTGCGCGTCTTTGCATCCGGCTGGATGCGAGTGCGAGGCCGCGCCCGCCAACGTGGCGTCGAGCTTCCTCTGGTCGTTTCGGACCATGCTGACTGGCCTGAACTTCTCGACACCATCGTCGAAACCGGAGCCGAAGACGTGTGGGTGACGCATGGCCGCGAAGACGCGCTGGTGCATCAGTTGAGCCTGATGGGCCGCCGCGCACGCGCGCTGGACCTGGTTGGCTACGAGGACGACGCGGAGTAGCCATGCGTGCGTTCGCCGAAGTTCTCGATTGCCTGTCCACCACGCAAAGCCGTACGGGCAAGCTGGCGCTACTGACCGATTACCTGCGCTCCGCACCGGATCCGGACCGCGGCTGGGCGCTCGCGGCCTTGACTGATGGTCTGCCGCTGCGCATCGGATTCCGTCGCATCCTCTCCGATTTGATGGCGGAACGCACCGATCCGGTGCTCTTCAAGCTCTCACGCGATTTCGTCGGCGACACCGCCGAAACCGTATCGCTGATGTGGCCGGCACCGGAGAACATCGTTGAGCCGCCGCGCCTCGGCGAAGTCGTCGACTGGCTTCTCAACGCCAAGCCGTCGGAGCACGCGGCGATCATTGCAACCATCCTGGACCGCTGCAATGTCCGCGAACGCTGGGCATTTCTCAAACTGATCGGTGGCGCGCCCCGGGTCGGCGTCTCGGCACGTCTTGCCAAAACAGCCGTCGCCCAGATCGCCGGTGTCGATGTCTCGGCAGTCGAGGAAGTCTGGCACGCACTGAAGCCGCCCTACACCGAGCTTTTCGCCTGGGTGGAAGGGCGCAGCGAACGTCCCGATCCCGGCAGTGTCCCGGTCTTCCGGCCCATGATGCTCGCCCATCCCGTGGAAGACGCCGATTGGCCCACACTCGATCCGAACGACTTCGCCGCCGAATGGAAATGGGACGGCATCCGCGTCCAGGTCGCGGCCAAGGCGGGCGATGTGCGCGTCTATTCCCGCACAGGCGATGACATCTCGCCGGCTTTCCCAGAAATCCGCTCGGCCTTCTCGCATTTCGATGTGGTCGCCGATGGCGAGCTTCTGGTTGTGCGGCAGGGCACCGTCGCGCCGTTCAACGATCTCCAGCAGCGACTCAACCGCAAGTCGGTGACGGGCAAGATGCTGCGCGAACATCCGGCTCACCTTCGGCTCTATGATCTGCTGTTTGCGGGCGGCGAAGATATTCGCACGCTATCATTCGATGATCGCCGCCGTCGTCTGGAAGACTGGCACGCGGGCGAGCGGCCTCTGCTGACGGATTTGAGCGCGCTCGTGGAATTCGACACATTCTCGGAACTCGAAGACCTCTGGCGCGGCGCCCGCGAGGCCGGCATCGAAGGCTTGATGCTGAAACGCCGGGCAAGCCCCTATCTCGCCGGCCGCCCGAAGGGCCATTGGTTCAAGTGGAAACGCGCAGCCCTCACGCTCGATTGCGTGCTGATGTACGCGCAGCGCGGCTCCGGAAAGAGGTCGTCGCTTTATTCGGATTTCACCTTCGGAGTTTGGCGCCCGCGCGAAGGCTCCAATGAACGCGAACTGGTCCCGGTCGGCAAAGCCTATTCCGGTTTCACCGATGCCGAGCTGCGTGATCTCGACCGGTTCATTCGCGCCAATACGACGGAAACATTCGGTCCTGTGCGTGCTGTCATCCCCAAGCTGGTGCTCGAAATCGCCTTCGATGCGGTCCAGCCATCGAGCCGGCACAAATCGGGCGTCGCCATGCGCTTCCCCCGCATCCACCGCATCCGCTGGGACAAACCTGCCGAAGAAGCCGATACTCTCGAAGCAACGATGGCGCTGATCGGGTGAAAGGGGAAGGAATGTTCCAAGGCTTCTCACGCGGACGGGTGCAGTTAGGCGAAGTCGATATTGCGTATGTAAAGGGCGGCAGCGGACCGCCGGTGCTGCTGCTGCACGGCTATCCGCAGACACATGCCATGTGGGCGAAAATCGCGCCATTGCTGGCGGAGCGGTTCACCGTCGTCGCGGCCGACCTGCGCGGCTACGGCGACAGTTCAAAACCTGTGTGCCTGCCCGATCGCAGCAACTATTCCTTCCGCGCCATGGCCGCCGATCAGGTCGCGCTCATGCACAGCCTCGGCTTCGACCGCTTTCACGTCATTGGACATGATCGCGGTGGACGCGTCGGCCACAGAATGGCGCTGGATGAACCCGAGCGCGTGCTCTCGCTCGCCGTCCTCGATATCGTGCCCACCTATGCCATGTTGATGGACACGACCCACAAGGTGGCAACCGCCTACTGGCACTGGTACTTCCTCGCCCAGCCCGAGCCTTTTCCCGAAACGCTGATCGGCCGCGACCCCGATTACTTCTTTGAATTCTGCCTTGTCGGCTGGGGCAAGGTTCCCCTCGATGCGTTCGATCCCGCGCAGTTGCAGGCCTATCGCACCGCGTGGCGCAACCCGGCAGCCATACACGGTTCCTGCTCCGACTACCGCGCGGCACTGACTGTAGATCTGGCGCACGACACCGCGGATATGGCGCGCAAGGTGTCATGCCCCGCACTGGCATTCTGGGGAACGAAGGGCCTCATGCATCAGCTCTTCGACATGGAAGCGGAATGGGAGAAGCGCCTTGCGAGACCACAGTTCGCGACGCTGCCGGGAGGACACTTCTT
Source organism: uncultured Alphaproteobacteria bacterium (assembly GCA_963778225.1). Classification (GTDB taxonomy): domain Bacteria; phylum Pseudomonadota; class Alphaproteobacteria; order Rhizobiales; family Hyphomicrobiaceae; genus JAGVSR01. Next base: position 190,579 of record CAVZTR010000012.1, on the reverse strand, counting down.
TCCCGATCAGTTCCCGGAAGAGACCGCCGCCCGGCTGCTTGCATTTCTCGAAGGCGCCGCCTGAATCTCAGCCGAGCCGGCGCCGGAACTCGTCATATCCATATGAGCGCAGCACTTCGTAGCGCCCGTCCTCGTGCAACATCGAGAGGTCCGGAAGCGGCGTGCCGTTGAAGGTCGTGTTCTTCACGAACGAATACTGCATCATGTCCGTGAAGATCAGCCGATCGCCAACCTTTAGCGGTTGAGCGAACGAATACTCGCCGATCACGTCGCCGGTCATGCACGTCTTTCCGCCCAGAACATAGGTGTGCGCCAGCACGCCGGCCTTCTTCGCACCGATGATGATCGGCGTGTACGGCACTTCCAACACGTCGGGCATGTGCGTCGACGCCGACGTGTCGAGGATCGCGATGTCCTTCTCGTTCCGATGCAGATCGAGCACGGTCGCAACGAGCCAGCCCGCGTTGACGACGAGCCCCGCACCCGGCTCGAGGATGACGTCGACGCCGAATGCTTTTCTGAAATCCTGCAGCGCTTGGATCAGCGGCTCGAGCTTGTATCCCGGCCGGTTGATGAAATGCCCGCCGCCGAAATTGACGGCCTTCACCTGCCGGATCTCGTCCGCGAACGTCTTCCGCCACGTGCTTGATGAGACCCACGGACCCTTCTTCGCGCGCTTCGCACAGCGCATGCGCATGCAGAATGTCGATCTCGCCCCACGGGATGCCGGCGCTCTCCGCCTTCGTGGTTCCGAAGCGCGAACCGGGCGCGCACGGGTCATACAAGTTGCCGCCCAACGTGGCCATCGAGAAGCCGGGATTGATGCGCACGCCGACGTGGCGACCAGCCGCCTTCGCCGTCGCCATGTGCTTGGCAAGCTGTCCCGGTGAATTGAAGTAGATGTGCTCGGCGATCGTGACCAGGCGCTCCACTTCGCCCGGACCGTAAGCCGGCGCGTAGACGTGAACCTCCTTGCCAAATTCCTCGCGGCCCATCCGCGCTTCGTACTCACCCGACGCCGTCGTGCCGTCCAGCGTGTCGCGCATCAGCGGAAACGCCGCCGGCATGGCCCACGCTTTCGTCGCCAGCAGCATCTTGATGCCGGTTTCGGCTTTCAGCCGCGCCGCCGTCTCTAAATTGCGCTTGAGGCTTGCCACGTCGAGCACATAAGCCGGAGTGTGCAGGTCGGCGGGCAGGTTCGGCGTGGTCATCGGCTGTCATAACTCCAGCGATTGGGGAACGAGCGCGCTATATGGCACTGGCCAGCCTTTTGTTAAAGTGCTGTTGGGGTTTGCGACGATTATGAGACAGGCCCGCGCCGGTGCGGGAAACGAGAAGGGGAAGCATGTCGAGAAGCGGTTCTGCGGGTCTTCGCCGGGGTGTAACGCGGCGGGAGCTGATGCACGGCGCCTTTGCCACCGCCGCAGCCGGCATGCTGGCCCCCGTCCGCGCCAGCGCCGCAACGGGCGCCAGCCTCAAGAGCGATCCTTTCCAGTTGCTCGGTGTGGCCTCCGGCGATCCGCTGCCCGATGGCGTCGTGCTCTGGTGCCGCCTCGCGCTCGACCTCGAAGATGGCAGGCGCTGGGGCCTGTCCGATGATGCGTACCGCGTCATGTGGGAGATCCGAGATGCGGAGCGCAGCGGTCGGCCCGTAGTCGCGAGTGGCACTGCCATCGCCTCGGCCGACAGGGGCTACGCTGTGCACGTGGAAGCGACGGGCTTGAAGCCTGCAACGCGCTACGCCTACCGCTTCACGCTGGGCGACTTTTCCGCCGAAGGCCAAACGCTGACGGCGCCTGCCGCAGGCACGACACCCGACAAAATCCGCTTCGCCTTCTGCTCCTGCGCCGAATACGAGTTTGCCTTCCCGCACGCCTATGAACTGATGGCGCGTGACGAGCCCGACTTCATCGTCCATCTCGGCGATTACATCTACGAAACCACATACGATCAATTCTATCGCTTCGACGCGCCCGCTCCTGCCCGCCGTCTCGGTTGTGAAAACTTGTCCGAAGGCCAGAAGCGCGCCCGCTTCCTGAAATACGACCGAACCGCGAAAGTCAAAACGCTGTCGCAGTTCCGTCGCCGGTATGCAGAGCACAAGAGCGACCTCCGTCTGCAATACGCGCACCGCAACTGCCCCTTCATCGTCACCTGGGACGACCACGAAGTCGAAAACGACTATGCATCGGATTTCTCGGAAGTCCGCGAGGCCGAAGACTTCGTGCAAACGCGCATCGCAGCCTACCGCGCCTACTTTGAGAATATGCCGGTGCGCCTGTCGACGCTTCCGGTCGTCGCTGAGCGACGACAACTCTATCGCGCCTTCGACTTCGGAAATCTTCTGCGCCTCAACATGCTTGATGAGCGCCAGTACCGCTCTGATCAGGCCTGCGCCGCTGGGCTACGCGGCAATGCACGCTCACTTTCGCTAGGCGAATGCCCCGAAATCGAAGCCATGATCGGCGCCGATGGAAAAGCGCGCGAGATGCTGGGCAAGGAGCAATCGCTGTGGCTGGAACGCCAGTTTGCAACATCCAAGGCCACATGGAACGTCCTCGCCCAAGGCGTCATGATGGCCGCCATCGATAGCCGCGCGGATTGCAATTTCAAAGAGCCGAAGTCGGAGACGATGATCTGGACGGATGGCTGGGGCGGTTACACCGTGGCGCGTCAGCGCGTGGTCGATCTGATGGACAAGTATCGCGCGCGAAATCCCGTCGTCCTCTCCGGCGACGTGCATTCGCACTTCGTCACGCGCGTGCTCAAGGATTGGAAGGATCAGAACTCCGCCTGCGTCGCACCCGAGTTCACGTGCACTGCGATCTCGTCTTTTCTCCGCAATCTTGAACCCTGGGCCGGACCCGGCGGCGGCAACGAGCGCACCATCGTCGATCTCGACTGCCGCCATCACGGCTATACGCTGTGCGACGTGACGAGCGAAACGTTCGACATTACGGCAAAGCGCATCACGCCCAATGCGCTCGCTCCCGACATCGGGGCCGTGAAAGCGGAGACGAGCTACACCTACCGCGTGACCGCAGGTGATCCCGAGCCGCGCAAGATTTGACCGCTAGTTTGCGATTGTGACTTCGAACACACGCCGGTTTGTTTCACCAGATGCAAGCCGCGCCTCGACCGCGAAACGGTCTGTTCCCGCTGCTCCCGCGCGGGCGGTGTAATAGACACCCGTTCCCGCAACCGTTCGCCCGGCACAAGTTCCGCCGGCCGAAGCCGCAATGGTTGTCTGCTGCCCCGGCCGGAACGTGATCTCGCCCTGCGACGGCGGGTTTGTCACCGTCACTTGAGGCGCGGCAAGTGCCGCACACGCCGCATCCCACCCGGCGAAAACGAAAACCCGCGCCGGCCGGCCGGCGACGACAGGAGTGGTCCGCGTCGCCGCGTCGTTCGTTGGAACATCTGCGTCTGTAATGGGTTGTGGCACGGTCGAACCGGAACAGGCCGCAACCATCAAAATCGTCGTGAGACCGGCAGCGCGGATCAAGTCGGGGATCATGAGGGCTTGCTGAGGTGATGTTGTGTGAAGTCGCCTGCGACCGGCGGCACATTGCCATGCGAACGACTTTCGGACTACGCCTTTGAATGCGGTAATCGGGGATGGCCCATGCAGAACGGTCCTTCGGCTGGACGGACGACAGCGGGCGAGAAGCCTCCTCACGTCTCCGTACGCCGCTTGCCTCACCTGATCCGCTTTCTCGGGCTCAACATGGCGATGGGTGTCGCGATTGGCGTTATCATCGCGTCCGCAATGATCATGAGCAACCTTGCCGGCTTGAAGGATCTACTGATCGAAACCAGGGAACCCTTCGTCGCGATACTGCTGCTCTACGCGTTCAACGCTCTGACCTTCGGCAGCGTGGCCATGGGGGTCGCGGTGATGACGATGCCCTATGATGGCATCTGCGACATGCGCGATCCCAATGACGACAAGGATGCCGGTCCGCTGCGCTAGACCGTCAGCGTCGATGGCAGCATGAGCCGGTAAGGAAGCATTGTTGACCGGGCGAAGCCGAAACTCTCGTAGAAGCGACGTGCCGGCAGGTTGTCGTTGTCGGTCAACAACGTGAGGCGCTGCGCACCGTCGGACCGAGCCTGCGCTATGATCGCGGCCATCAGCCGCTTGCCCGTGCCGTTACCGCGCTGGCTGCCGGCCACGATCACATCTTCAAGTATTGCGACCTTGGCGCCGAGATACGTCGACACCGAATAATGCAGCACGCCCATGCCCACCACATCGCCTGACACCTCCGCCACCACGATCCGCACGCTATCTCCGCGATCGAATAGAAGCGCAAGGCCACGCGTCTGCGCGGTCCGGTCCGGAGCAAACTCGCGTTCTTGTGAAAACAGTTCGCCCAGCAGCTCGACCAATCTTGGAATATCGCTGCGGGTTGCTAAGCGCGTGACGGACATCGATGAGGTCTCCTGGCCGGGCTTGCCGCGCTCCGGGCTCAAATGTTACACAGTTACATGCGCCGCTCAAAACCGGCCAAACCGCTGCCGCGAGCAGCACCTTGGGAGTGAAACATGAAGCACGTACTCGCAACCGCCATCATTGCGGGCGCAGGTCTCGCACTGGCCGCTGGGCCATCTGCGGCGGCCTCGCTGGTCTCGGCAAAGAAGCTCGAAGTTAACGTCGAAGAGGCGAAGGCGGAAGCCGAGCGCACGGCGCTCTGGGCCAAGATCGGCGGCTGGTGCGCCATCGCTGAGTGGCACCCGGCGATTGCGAAGTGCGAAGAATCCAAGGACGGCGATATCGAATTTCGCACGCTGACGCTCAAAGATGGTGGCGTGATCAAGGAAAAACTCCTGGAGAAGGGCACCACCAGCTACAAGTACGAAATTACGGAGAGCCCACTGCCGGTCAAAAACTATACCGCGATGTTCTCTGTCGCCCCCGACGATGACGATCTCGACGAAATCAACGTGCTGTGGTCGGCGACGTACGATTCCAACGGCGCCGAAGATAAGGAAGCCCGCAAGGTCATCGACGGGATCTTCAAAGCCGGCATGGATAACATTAAGGCGACCGAGCCGCCGCGGATAAGAAATAATCGTATCGAGGTCTCAAAAAGTGAACGGACCGGGAGATGAAATCTCCCGGTCCGCACATTTAAAACCAACGACTGCTTAGAAGCCGAAGCCGAGATAAATCCCGGGGCGGCGATGCCAGCGGTATGGATATCCGTATCCATAGCCGCCGCCATAATAGCCACCGTAGTACGGCCGGTAATAACGACGGTACCCATAACGACGGTACCCGTAACCGCGATGGCGCCAATGCCGGCCACGCCAGTGCCTCCACGGTAATAGCGCCGATGAACCTGCTCCATCGGCTTCGCGTCGGTCTTAGCAGCTTCCGTGGCGACGCCTGCGCCAGACAATGGCGCAGCTTGCGACGGAACTGAAACAGCGAATGCGCCCATAATGGCCGCAGCCGCAAGGGCGATTTTGACCTTCATGCCCATCTCCTCGAGTTGCTAGTCTACGCACGTCCCCGTGTGAGTCATGAACTAGTTAGAGTAGCGTTTGGTTGCAAGGGTAAACGCGGTATTTGTTTCGCTAAGTGTTTGCCCTGAATTGTGATAACCCGAAAGCATCAGAGTTATGACGATCTGCTTGCAAAGTCATATTGATAACCGGCGCTACCACCGGTATTGGTTCCGCAATTGCGAAGACATGCTCGGCACGCGGTGCACACGTCTCATCACAGGACGTAACAGCGAGCGCGGCGCGCAGGTTTGCGAAGACATCGTGAAAGCCGGTGGAACCGCGTACTTTCATCGATCGGATGTTACCGACGTCGGTAGCGGCGTAGACGCCGTCGAAACCGCAGTTGCACACTTCGGTCGCCTCGATGGTCTCGTCAACAATGCCGGCATACTGGTCCAGGGTGATGCGTTGACCTGCAGTGATGACGACTGGGACCGCGTAATGTCCACAAACGCCACGGCCGTGTTTCGCCATGCACGCGCTGCAGTGCGGCAGATGAAGCGTCAGAGCAGCGGCGGCGCCATCGTCAACATCGCCTCCGATTGGGGTCTCGTCGGCGCGGAGAACGCGGTAGCCTACGCCGCCAGCAAAGGCGCGGTGGTGCAGTTGACCCGCTCCATGGCGCTCGACCATGCCCGGGATGGCATCCGCATCAACGCCGTATGTCCGGGTGACACCGATACCGCGATGCTCGCGATGGGAACCGATGGTGCCGAACGGCACGATGCGCTCGCGCAACTGGCCGCCGGTCTTCCCTTGGGCCGCGTCGGGACGCCGGGCGACGTCGCCGCTGCCGTCGCTTTCTTGCTGTCCGACAACTCGTCTTTCATCACGGGAGCGTGCCTGCCGGTCGATGGTGGCAATACCGCACGCTGAGCAGCAGGATTTTTTCCCTTTACTGGAGATGGGATAGCGGGTTTCCCAATCCATTTGCCCGTTCCGCATTTGACTGCGCTCAATCTTGCCCTAGGATGGCTGCGCCGGGATGTCGCACCGCAACAATACGAGTGCGACCGGGCGCCACGGGCTGTAGGGAGCGCGACGCATGGCTTCGGTGAATGACTGGCCGGACGTTCGAACGGTCACCCTCGACGATCTCAACGAAGCGGTGGTCGCGGGCATTGCCGATTTCCGCGCCAATCCCGGCTACGGCCTCGCCATCGGTTCGGCCTTCGCGGTCGCCGGCTGGGCGCTGTTCTTCGCGCTGGCCGAACTCGGACTTCCGTTCCTCATCTATCCGGTCGCGATGGGCTTTGCCCTCGTCGCGCCGTTCGCCGCGGCCGCGTTCTACGCTGTGAGCGATCTGCGAGAGCGGGGCGAAACCGTCACGAGTGCCGCCGTATTCCAGGGACTCAACCGTGAACGCCACCGTCGCGATCTCGGCTGGATGGCCCTCGTCACCTTTCTAGCACTGATCCTGTGGCTGGAAATTGCAGCTGTTCTGACGTTCGCATTCGGCGGCATCAACACCTTCGATACCGATTATCTCGCAAAGATCCTCGATAGCCCCTCCGGCTTGGTATTCCTCATCATTGGTAATCTCGCCGGCGCCGCTATCGGCTTCGCGGTCTTCGCCATCACAGTCATTTCATTTCCGATGCTCTACCACCGCGATACGGATTTCATCACCGCGATGGTCACGAGCGTCCGCCTCGTCGAGAAAAATCCCATTACCATGCTGGCCTGGGCGGTCTTCATCGGTTTCATCGTTGCGCTCTCGGTCATGACGGCGTTCCTGGGACTTCTGATCCTTCTTCCGATTATCGGCCACTCCACATGGCACCTCTATCGCTTGTCCGTGGAGCCGATCCGTACCGCCTACGCCGCACCGCCGGTCGAAACACCGGCCGTCACTCACGCGGCCACTCTCATCCCGGGCCGTCTCGTCGAGGGCTAAACCTCGAGAGATGTGTTCTGGTTTAGCAGTGCATGAATTCAGGTCCTTCATAGCGACTGCCCCGGTCGTCTCCCGCGAACCGGGGCATTCTTTTGCCTGCCACCGGAGGAATTCCGAGAGGCACACGATAGCCGCAGCACAACGCCCCGAGGAAAATCATGCGCCAGTCGATCGCCGTTATCTTGGCCGCTGCTATGGCCGTGACAGGCGCATCCGCCGCCGATCGCCTGTCGTCGCTGGCAGGCTCTGAATGGGGCTTCGAGCAGGGCAGCGACACGTATATCCAATTCGCGGAAAAGGACGTGTCGGGCTTCTCCGGCTGCAACCGCTTTCGCGGCACATACACGTACGTCGACGGCAAACTCTCGTTCGGTCCCCTCGCTGGCACGCGCATGGCCTGCCCGCCCGAGCAGATGGAAACCGAACGCAAAATCCTGCAACTGCTGGAGGCGACGAAAACGGCAGAGGCCACGCACAAGACACTCACACTGCAAGACGGAACGGGAGCCACGCTCGCCACGTTGAACAGGCGTGACTTCGATTGAGAGTATCTCGATCCGCCACTTCGGGACTCTGGCGCATGAGCCTGCGCGCCGCCCCGCCGCCGCGCGCTGACCCCCCGCGCCATCCGGCCGGCTTCGCGTCAGCGAAGTCGGATGGCGCAAACAAGCTCCACTCGCGCCATCCGGCCGGCTTCGCGTCAGCGAAGTCGGATGGCGCAAACTAAGGTGTCGGATGGCGCAAGCCACAAGAATTGCGCGCTTCAACGCCGCGATCTCCGCGCGAAGTTCGAAGATGAGCCGCTCTTGCTTGTCGGGATGTTTCCGCCGCCGCGCCGCGTTCAGCGTGTCGATGTAATCGTGCCCGACGCGAACCTTCGCCGCCGCCACGCGCTTGCCCAGCCGACGGCGCGCGCCGCGACCAGCCTCGGCCTCCGCACGTCCCGCGCCGGTCTGGGAACTACAACTTTTCGACTTCGACTGATCGGCCATCCGCGAGCATCTCCAGTGATCCTTCGCCGGCGTGCCTGACGCGAAGGGGGCGGGGCGGCGCATGAGCCGCTGAGTTTGGTAGTGGTGCGGCCCGTGGACCGCCCCGCGCAGGATTTCCGGCATACGATCGACGTTTCAGCGCGTTCTTCGCGTCCTGCGTTCCAGCAGGCGGCCGATCCGAGCCCCGCCGAGAGAGGATGCGACCCTCCGTCAGCGACACTGCACCCGGCTCCACGTCACAAGACGCCTCTTAAGCAACGCCCCCTTCACGGAGCCGGGATGCGGGCAGTGTAGGGGAGTGCGAAAGCGCGGGGATAAGTGGCTCGCGAAATTCTGCAACGACCAACGCTGGGCGCGTCTCTCTCCACACCGTCACCCCCGCGCAGGCGGGGGCCCGAACAAGCATCCGCCGAAGCGCATCATCAACGGCTTGAATGGATCATTGCGCCGCGATGATGGTGCGAAACCATTCGCACCGAAACGCTCGACAAGACGTGAACCGCTTTAGTTAATTTCAGCTAGCCAACCTCCGCGTGCACGGCTTAGTCTGAGCATATTGGGTGGGCGTTTGTTTGCGTGCGGGGGTGAGTCGTGGACATCGAACTTCTTGAAGAGTTTCTCAAGAATCCGTTAGCGATTTATACGGTCGCTGGCACTTTGGTCTTGGCCATCCTCTTCTTTGCGATCCAACTTTTTCGATACGGCCCAGATATTCGCCGTCTGAACAAGATCGAGACGATTGCGCAGCTGGCCTACTTCGCCAACGTGCAGAAAGAGATGACCGTAGCTTTTGGTGAAGCAACGGCGTCATCCAACGCCATGCGTGAGGCAGCGAGTAACGCGCTAAAAGATTTGGAGTCACTGAAAGAGTTCGTCACTGATCTCCAGATCAAGATGTCCGAGTTCAACGCCGACAAGATCACGCAGAATCGCCTCGACGAAGATTTTGAGGCGCGCACCGGCGTTCTCTGGCAACGCACGCCGCCGCCTCTGCCACCCGAGCAACTCTTTCAAAGCATGAAAAACGAGTGGGCCATATTTATAGAGGCATTCAGACGCCGCCTGACTGAGGCTAACGTTCCTCCGCAAATGAACCGGATTGGCAAAATGACCTACATGCTGACCGACCGGCGGCGTAAAAACCCGCTGCCCGTCGCGACAGCCGATCTAATCACTGCGCTTAACAGCCAGTACCGTCGTCACCTCGCGCACGGGACGATCGGGCAAGAGGATCACGATGCATTTATAAGACTAGTAAAAACGGCCATTGAAGAACTTCAGCTTGCGCCGAAGCAGGGCGAGTTGAAGCTATCGCGCATCGGCTCGACTGAAGAAGAGGTTCAGCAGCCAACGATAAATTAATGCAGAAAAGCCTTCAGATGGATATGCTTTGCAGGTCAAAGTCGAGGGCTGTCAGGATATTCGCCTGAACGAGAACAAACCGCGCTGGGTCCAAAGATTCGGGCGTCTCAGCGCCAGAAAATTTCTTGAATGTTGCACCAATTTTCTTCCTCTTGGAGATCACTTTGCCTTCTTCGCCATGGTCCACGTCGTGTCTAAGTTCCGTGCGTAGCAGGTTTAATTCAGCGAAGGCTGGTGGAACATTCCCCTCCAGCCAACTCCCGGCGCCTTCGCGAAATACGAAATAGAGGTGGTCAACTAAGGCCTTATATCCCTCGAAATCTTTTATCGGCTTTCGAATATTGAGGAGCGCCTGAGTTGTTTTGTTGGTAGCTTTGAATAAGTCCCTGCCGTGCTTTAAAGAATAAGCAGAATTCAACCTGTGTATGCTATCCGCAATAAAATCTCCAAGCTCCCCAATCCGCTTCGCAACACCGCTTGTCTTTATCGCGGATGAGTCAAATGCATCAGCAAGCTCCGGGCAATTAAGAAATGCCTTTCGTAGCAAAACTTCGTGGCGCACTCTAGCGCTGCCTTTGACATTCGCGTTAACTGAGCGCTGAAAGCGGATGTAATCATTGTCGGTGGCTGCTTGCCCGAGTTCAACCTGCGCTGCCAATTCTTTAAGAAAAGTCTTTAGGAACTTTGCTGTAATGTTCTCTAATCCCTTGTGGTTGTTCGTATCAACGAGCCTGCAAACGAAAGTAATAATGGTCTGAACGATGGCGCGACTTTTGAGGTTCGAATCCTTGGAAGGAAATGCCTTCGATAGAAAGTCGAGCGCTAGTCTGATGCGTTTGCCCGTCGCCGAGCTGGCCGAAAAAGAAGTCTGAACTCTCGAAAATAATTCTCAAATCATCGAAACGTAATGGTGCATCTAAGCCTTCAATTTCAACTGCCGCAACTTTGCTCACGATGTCGAAATGTGCTAGCCGAGTATCGGCAACAGAAATTTTTTCTGAAAGAAAAGCATGCTCCGCCTGCTTTTTACAATAATCACGCAACTTGGAGTGCACAGCATTTAACTTTTCGCTGCTGCGCAAGGGTAGTCCTTGCTGTAGCCGCTGGAAAAAATGTTTAAGCTCTTCTTCTGTTGCTTCTTCAATCTCATCAAAATCGATTTCAAAGTCATCGAATGCGTCGGAGTACTTTGACTTTAAGTCGCGATAGGTTGGCCCACCAAAAGATTTCTTAGAATCGTCTGGCAAGCTCAGTTCATTCGAGAAGAATTCGAATATTGCGACTAGTCGTTGTTGGCCATCGACCACCTCATAGTCGTCTTCGTCATATTTAACGAAGTAAAACTTCGGAAGCCGCCAACCGCGAAGTATGCTGTCAATTAGTTGTTGTCTTTTTGGGTGCTCCAGACTTCTCCGCGCTGCCAATCTGGAATTTCATATCGATCCCGGCGCTTATATACTTTATCAAGTGCGCGCCGGCCTGCCGTTATTTTCATTAGCGATGCTCGCAGTCTTTGATTAGCAAAAACATAATCGATATTAAGCGGCTGTTGCGAGGTCGTGCAACCCCTACCTCCCCAACCCCCAAACCTCTTCCCGCACTCGAATGTCGGCGAGGATGCGGTCGAGGAGCAGGCAGGTCCGCTTGAACAGGTCGCTGCCGCGGCGGTAGTCGGCGGCGGCGTAGAAGTCGACGCGGCCGGCGTGGAATAATTCCTCGCACATCTTCGATGGCAGGTCCGGGTTGTGGACCGCGAAGGCCGCACCGCCCGATTTCTTCATCAAGGCCATCGAGGGAACGTCGGTCTCCCCGTCGCCGAAGTAGATCATGTTCGACCACGGGATCGGGCGCTCGGCCTCGGGCATGTGGCGGTTGATGCTCTCGCCCAGGTCCTCGATGCCCTTGTTGATGCGGAAGAGATATTGCGTCTTGCCGGTGTCGGTGATGACGCGCTTGGGGAACGGCGTCTCGTAGGGCTCGAACCAGTATTCGCTCGCGAACACGTTGTGAAAGTGCGGCGCGATCACCGTGCCCTCGATGATCTCCGTGAGGCCGGAGGAAATCAGGTAGTGGCGCAGTTCGATGCCGGGCGTCTCGGCACGCAGTCGAACATAATCACCGATAGCGGAGAACCAGTCCGTGACGCCGGGGTAGAGTTCGACGGAGGCGCCCTGCGCGACCAACGCCGCGCGATCGACGACGAGGCCCTTCTCCTTCGCCTTCTTGTACATGAGGTGCATGTAGGTGATGAGCGGATCGGCCTGGCGCTCGCGGGCGACGCGCGTGCACTCCGCCCAGAAGTCGGCCGCCGTGATGCCGAGCTGCGGCAGGAACGAGTATTCCTGCATCGGCCGCGGCGACAGCGTGCCGTCGAAGTCATAGACGAGCGCTATTGTTTTTTTGGAGTAGCCCACACTCGGCAGGCCGATGTGGGCTGGGCTGTCCGCTTCACCGCGAGCACTGTGAGGGGTGGGCGGGCTTTCGCCTGAAGGTGGCGAGAGCGGAGGGGCCGCGTTCGCGACGGCCTTGAGCGACGGCTTCGACGGTGAAGCCGTCCCCGTCGCCTTGCCCGATTTCTTGCTCGCTGCCTTGCCCGACATGTCCGCTCCGATCCGCCGATACAACCGGGGGACAGTCACGCGATTCGCATGACGGCAGGAAGGCACCCAAAGATGTCATCCCGGGCTTTATGCCCGGGACCCATCGTGCAGCGGGTTGGCAAGCAAGCGGCGGAATGTCAGGCATGTCCACGGGCTTGAACGCGCGGAGGAATGGGTCCCGGGGACAAGCCCCGGGATGACAGCGGTTGGGACGCAGCCGCACCGCGCCCACGCCGGCTTGCCGAGCGTGGGGCAAACAAACAACCGCGTGGGGCCTAATTAATGCTTCCCGCAGCAGCCGCCGCCTTCGGCGTGGGCGTGATCATGGCTGTGATCGTGGTCATGGGCGTGCGCGCCACCGCAGCAGCCGCCTTCGTGCGAATGAGCATGCGCGTCGGGATCGACGAGAGCGGCGGCGAGACGGCGTTCCACCGCCATCGACTGCTCGACGGGCGCGTTCGGCGCTTCCATGCAGAAGGCCATCACTTCGGCGGCGAGGCGAATGTCGTCGACGCGGCCGAGGTAATGACGGCGCAGACGGCCCTGGCGGTCGAAAATCAGCGTCGTCGGCGTGCCCTGGATCTCATAGGCCGCCATGGTCGCGGGGATGGACCCACCGTTGGCGGCATCCTTGGCGACGGGGAACGTCAGCCCGTGCTCGGTGAGAAAGGCGGCGAGCTTGTCCGCGGTCTGCGTCTCGGGCTCTTCGAAGGCCGTGTTGAGCCCGATCACGACGACCTCGTCGTCGGAGAAGCCCTGCGCCACGCGCTCCGCCTGCGGGAGACCGTGCTTGAGCGATCCGGGGCAGTGGGTCTGGAAGGCGGTCAGCACGACGACGCGGCCCTTGAGGCTCTCGAGCGGGCGCGGTTCGGGGGCATTGAGCCAAGTCGAGGCTTCGAGCTCGGGCGGGTTCTGGGGATCGAACATGGGAGGGTCCTCGGCGGGCGCGCGGCCCAGAGTGGGCCGGCCGTTCCCTCTTATATAGAAAAACCCGGCGCTGCCGACAGGGGCCAAACGCTTTTGCCCCAGTTCTGGTTTGCCAAGGTCTGGTGCGCGGCTCCACAGCTTGACAGGATCGCCTCTGCGCGCGACGGGAGGCGACCCGAACCGCCCGCCCGAAGGATCCGATATGACCGCCACCGCCGCCGACAAACGCGCCCGCCTCGTCGAGATCGTGAAGCAGCGGTCGTTCCAGGAAGGCCCGGAGATGAAGCTCGCCTCGGGCAAGACCTCGACCTTCTACTTCAACATGAAGCCGACGATGCTCGACCCGGAAGGGGCAGCCCTCATCGCCGAACTGATGCTGGACGCGATTGCCGCCGATAACGCCGATCTCGTCGGCGGCCTCGAGATGGGGGCGGTGCCGATCGCCTCGGCGATCGCTGCGGTGAGTCACGTTCAGAGCCGCCCGGTCGGCGCGTTCTTCGTCAGGAAGCAGGCAAAGGAACACGGCACGCAATCCCTCGTCGAAGGCCTGGTGCGCGGCGACACGATGAAGGACAAGCGCGTCGTCATCGTCGAAGACGTCACGACCACCGGCGGCTCGGCGCTCAAAGCAGCGAAGGCGCTGGAAGCGGAAGGCGCAAAAATCGTGCGCGTTCTTACCATCGTCGATCGCCTGGATGGAGCAGCGGACGCGTTTCGTGATGCAGGATTTAAATTCGTGCCTATCCTCACGCTTTCCGATTTTCGCAGTTGAAAGCGCGCTCGAATACTGAGACTTTGATCGCGCAACGGTAAGCCGATGCGAACAGGCGCATTGGCCTCGTCTGATCTTCGGGGGAATTCATATGCGCGGTGTGGCTGAGGCGGTCCGGTCTCTGGTCGCGGTTGTTTCGATTGCAGCGGTGATGGCGCCGGCAACGGCAGGCGCGGACACTCTCGCGAGCCCCCTGACGCCGTGTCACGACAGTTCGCAGCACGCGGCAACATCACCGGTGGAAGCCCCCAAGGTGATGACCCTGAAAGAAGCTGCTGCCGCCACCGGCATGCTGGTCAAGATGACGGAAGCGACCAAGCTCGCAGGCCTGGATGATCCCGAGGTGGATGTGGGCCCGCTGACATTGCTTGCCCCGTCGGATGAAGCCTTCAACGCCTTGCCCCAGGATATTCGCGACAGGCTGCTGGCGCCGGAAAACCGCGCCCTGTTGACTGACTTGCTTCTCTACCACGCCGTCCCCGGTCTCTATCCGACCGAGCGGCTCCTGAAAGCGAAAGTTCGCAACTACACGATCTCTGCCATCGAGGGCTCGTCGATCGAGATCAACAAGCGCATGAAGACGGGCGAAATCGACATCGCCGGCGCCAAGATTGTCCGCTCCGAAACCGCCTCCGACGGTATCATCCACGTGATCGATAAGGTCCTGATTCCGCCGGCAGTTATGGCCGCGCTGACCGCGCCGCCGTCAATGGAACCCGCGGTTATTGCGGAAGGCGATCAGTAAGCCGTTCAGGCAGGATGGCTTCGCCCCAGGCTGACGCAGTTCAATTTCTTCGGATGTGCGATTTTCCATAGCGAGTGACGCCACTCGACGTGCTGATCTATGCTGGGTCGCAAGGCTTTACGCATACGCATGTGTATTGCTGTGACGCCTTATTGTTCAGACGCAGTATTGAGGTGGTATCATGAAATTTAGATCAGCGGTTGCAGGGGCTTGTGCCCTTGCCGTTTTGTCGGCCGTGCCGGTGGCGCAGGCGCAAAAGCGTCTCGATGCCTACGAAACAGCCAAAGAAGCTTACATCTATGCCTTTCCGATGATCGCCGGTTACAAGGCGATGTACCAGTTCAGCGTCGACAAAACGTCATCGCAGTACAAGGGCGGCTTCAACCAGATTCACAACACTGCGCAGGTCTTCACGCCCAAAGATACCGCGATCGTCACGCCGAACAGCGACACGCCTTACTCGATGATCCAGATGGACCTGCGGGCCGAGCCGATCGTGTTCTGTGTGCCCGAGATCGAAAAGGACCGTTATTACTCGGTGCAGCTCACCGACATGTATGCCTTCAATTACGGCTACGTTGGAACGCGAGCCACCGGCAATGGCGCCGGCTGCTACATGATTGCAGGTCCCGGTTGGAGTGGTGAAAAACCTGAAGGCATTGCAAAGGCATTCGCTTCAGAAACGCAGTTTGGCCTCGTCATCTTTCGAACTCAGCTTTTCAATGCAGCCGACATCGACAACGTGAAGAAGATCCAAGCCGGCTACAAGGTCATGCCGCTGTCGATGTTTCTAGGCAAGCCCGCGCCGCCCCCCGCCCCGCCGATCGACTTTCCCAAGTTTACCGATGACGCGTTCAAGCTGAAGGCATTCGACTACCTGAACTTCCTGTTGCAGTTTGCCCCCGAGGTGCCTGCCGAGAAAGATCTGCGGGCAAAGTTCGCGACGATCGGCATCGTGCCCGGCAAGCCTTTCACCATGCCCGCGGTGGGTGAAGGCAAGGTCGCAACTGAGTTGGGTATCAAGGAAGGCTTCGAAGCGATCCAAAAGCGCCGCAATGAGATCGGCAAGCGTGAGAACGGCTGGCAAATATCGAAGCCGTTTGGCGACCGAGCTTTCTACAATGGCGACTATACGTTGCGCGCCGCTGCGGCTCTTGCCGGCATCTATGGCAACGACCCCGTCGAAGCGCTCTATCCGTTTGCAGCCGCGGACGACAAGGGCGAGAAGCTCGACGGCAGCAAGCACAATTACACGATCACCTTCCCGGCAGGCGGCTTCCCACCCGTCAACGCGTTCTGGTCCGTCACCATGTACGACGGCAAGACCCAGCTTCTGATCGACAATCCGATCAATCGCTATTTGATCAACTCACCGATGCTGCCGAACATGAAGACCAATCCGGACGGCTCGGTGACGATCTATGTGCAGAACACGTCGCCGGCATCCGATAAGGAAAGCAACTGGCTGCCGGCGCCGAACGGTCCCATTTATACGGTGATGCGGCTCTATCTGCCGCAACAGTCAGCGCTCGACGGCACATGGAAGCCGCCGGTCATTGTCCAGACAGCGAAGTAACGCCTGCCCGAATTTGGAAACGACAGAGCGCAGCATGGCAGCATGCTGCGCTCTAGGTTTCTGCGTGGCCTGTGACCGCAGGCAGAGACGACGAGATGGGCGAACAGTGGGCTCAGTCCCCGCCCTTGGATTTCTCCAACCGATCTCCGGCTAGAGCACGCCAGCGGCGGCAGCTTGGCCGCCGCACATCACATTCGGATCGAACGTACTGCGACCCCGCGCTCTCCTCCGAAGACGACTGGGACCCTTGCGAGTTCGTCGACGCCCCTCCTCGACTCTGATTGGTTTGCTCAGAAGTGGCGAGCGCTGGGGTTGTTCCTGCGAGTGCCATCACCAAGACAGCAAAGCCGACGCGCAGCATGGCGGCGAATCTCCCGTTGTTTGTATTCGTTATGGAAACATTCGATTTTTTCAGCCGTGTCTTCAAATCGGAATGACCGATCGGCAGGGCGATGCAATAGGGGAGGCGAAAACCAAAAATTGAAGAAAATGATGACAGCAATGTCTCATGCCGCGGTGACTAAGCTGTCCCACCAGCGACGACGTCGTCACAGCCGGCGCTCTTATTCGGTTCTAAAGTCAGCTGACGTTTTGGAACTCGAGCTTGCCTATGCGCGTCTTCACTCGTCAGAGTAGAGGAGGCGTTTTCTATGAAACATATATTGGCACTATGTGTCGCCGTGCTGATCGCTGGCCCGGATTATGCTGCGGCTCAGTCAACCGGCGGATCGCCCAACGACCCCAATAACGCACGCAATCAGTTTCCCGCGCCGTCGGCCAGTCAACCCACGGATCCCGCCGCGGAGTATGATCCTCTCGCGCGCGTCCCGACAGCCCCGGAGGTGCGCATCGACGCCAGCGATCAGCCGGGAGGACAAACAGGCTATCGTCCCGGCTATCTCCCACCGGCACCCGCCGTCGGACCGCCCGAAGTCGTGGAGCGCCCCGGCGTTCCTGCTGCGCCTGATCCCGTGGTCGATCCGGACGTTGTGGTGGTACCCGCCGAATAATAGTGCCGGCTAACATTCACGAGCGTGAGGCCGTGAGGCACCCGGCTGGGAAGCCCGCGCCGCCGACGAAAATTGCGCCGTGCCGATAGAGTTGCCACCGCCGGTCCGGCGCAACATCGACAAGCGCCACGCGCAGTGTTTGGTCATTCCAGATGAGCCGACCATCAGTGGCCGCTAGCGCACCGAAGAGTTCGCCGGCCCCGCCGCGCGCAAAGACGACGGCGGTGGTCGTGTCGGCGCCCGGTATCGGCTGAGCGGCGGCTGCGCCGAGAGCAAGTGTCAAACCGGTCAGTCCTACGAGCGGACGTGGCGTCGCGTGACCGGTCGTCGTTGTCCTCCGCGCCAACATGCGCCAACCGGCGGCCAACGGAACAACACCGAAGATCGCCATCCATCCGATGTCCCATGCAAGCGGATACTGAGTATCCAGCCGAATGCGGTGAATCTGAAGCACCCAATGCGAAAGCACGCCATCGACAATGTGCCAGACGCCGAAGCCGATCAGCAGACCGGCAGGAAGCAAAGTGGTGAAAGTCGCGGACGAAGGAAGTCGCCACAACACCCAAAGGCTGATGGCGGCGATCACATACATCGCGGCGTGGAAGTACCCGTCCCACATCACCTGCGCGGCGAGATCTCCCGCACCGGCGACGAGACTGAGAAGATGATGCCACTGCAGGATCTGATGCAGAAGAATGCCGTCGAAGAATCCACCGAAGGCAAACCCCAGGCCGGCACTTGCAACAAGAACACGTCGGCGGATCATTCAACAACCCTGCTACCTTGAAAGCGTCACCACTCAAAGCACGCGCGACCGATTGCGTTCCCGCGGAACAAGCGGGGAATAGGGGCGTTGCCCCGCCTCAACCGCAACATTGGGAGACATGACATGGCGGAAACCGAACGCGATTTCTTTGTCACGGGCCTGCGCAACGCGCATGCGATGGAAATGCAAGCGCGTGAACTGATGGAACGGCAGATTGATCGCACGCAAGACTATCCGGAACTGCGCACACGGCTGCAGCAACATCTGGTGGAGACGACGAGCCAGCTTGAACGGTTGGAAAGTGTTCTGAAGGAAATGGGCGAAAGTTCATCGACGTTGAAGGACACTGCTCTTTCGATGATGGGCAATTTCTCGGCGATGATGCACGCCGCATCGTCCGATGAGATTATCAAGAACATGCTGGCAAACAACATGTTCGAGAACTTCGAGATCGGCACCTACAAGTCCCTGATCGCCATGTGTGGTCGCGTCGGCACACCACAGGCCGAGACACTTCTCCGCTCGTCTTTGACGGAAGAAGAAAACATGGCCCGCTGGGTGGATGAGCACATCGAGCCGGTCACGCTCGCGTTTCTCGCCAGAGTGGCACACGACAGCCCGGAAGGCCGAGCGCGGATGGCGCAATAAAACCGAAGCCGGGATTAAAAGCTGGAGCGCTGCAAAAGTTTGCGGCCTCCAGACGTCCCGCTCAGGTCCGCGTTCTCATGAGACATTTGGATGGACACACATCATGACGAAAATAACAGAAGCGAAAATCCTGATCATTTCGGCGGATGGATTTGAGCAATCCGAGCTGGAAGTGCCCCGCGACAAACTCAAGGAAGCCGGAGCCAAGGTCACGCTTGCGACGCCGGACGGACGAGATGTGAAGGGCTGGAAAGATAAGAACTGGGGGCCGGAAGCGAAAGCGGATGCAGCAATCGAAAGCATCGACCCGAATGCTTTCGATGCGCTTGTGATCCCCGGTGGCCAGATGAATCCGGATATACTGCGTGCCAATGCGCGGGCTGTTGAGATCGTCAAGGCCTTCGCCGAAGCCGGCAAGCCCATCGCCGCGATATGCCATGGTCCGTGGCTGCTCGTGGAAGCCGGAATCCTGAAAGGTCGCAAGGCCACATCATACAAGTCGATCAAGACGGATGTGATCAATGCCGGTGCGCAGTGGGAAGATCGCGACGTCGTCGTCGATGAAGGCATCGTGACGAGCCGCGCACCCGGGGACTTACCGGCATTCGTTTCCAAAATCATAGAAGAGATCGAGGAAGGCCGCCACGCTCGCCACGCGGCCTGAAGCTTCAACTCCGCTGGTTTGTGAGGGCGCGCATTCATCGATGCGCGCTCTCAGTGCTTTCACTTAGCATGACATATTTGTGAGCCCGCCTGGAACCTGTGCTCCAACTTGCTGTTGGGCCAAGCCTCCTCCGGGACATCGCCGCTTCGTTTTTCGGCAGCAGGTTGCGATGTCATGCGCGCCCCGTTCCTCTCAGGAGGCATCTGGCGTGGTCAAGCGCGCAGTGACCATCTGTTCTTCAGTTGAAGCGGAGAAAAGCAATGGGAAGTAGAACGATCATCTACGGCGTTCTCGCCACAGCTGCGGCGGCTCTTCCGGCAGTTGCGAATGATGACGTCAAGAAAGCGGTCGCTGACCCCAACAACTGGGCCATGCAGCAGGGCAACTACGAAGGCTGGCGGTATTCGAAGCTCGATCAGATTAATACGCAGAACGTGAAGGATATAAAGGTAGCCTGGCAGTTCTCGACGGGCGTACTGCGCGGTCACGAAGGTTCGCCGATCGTCATCGGCAAGGAGCTTTATCTTCACTCCGCCTTCCCCAACAAGGTCTTCAAGCTCAGCCTTGAGAACCCAGTCGAGCCCAAGATCCTCTGGAAGTACGAACCCAAGCAGGATCCCTCCGTCATACCTGTGATGTGCTGCGATACGGTCAATCGCGGTCCGCAGGTCGCCGGCAACACCCTCATCATGGGGCTTGCCGACACCACGCTCGTGGCGCTCGATACGGAATCCGGCAAGGAGAAGTGGAAGCAGGTCAATGGCGATCCGAAGAAAGGCGAGACGTACACCGGAACGCTGATGATCATTCGTGACAAGGTGATCATGGGCAACTCTGGTGCCGAGTTCGGCGTCCGCGGACACGTCACCGCGTACGGCTTGAACGACGGCAAGCGGCTGTGGCGCGCCTATTCCGTTGGTCCCGATAGCGACATCCTCGTCGATCCGCAGAAGACCATGTCGCTCGGCAAGCCGGTCGGCAAGGATAGCTCGTTGAAGACGTGGACCGGCGATCAATGGAAGATCGGCGGCGGGTCCACATGGGGCTACTATGCCTATGACGATGAGGCGAACCTCTTCTACTACGGCACCGCGAACCCCTCGACGTGGAACCCCGCACAACGTGCCGGTCCGGATGGCAAACGCATTGACCAGAAATGGTCGATGACGCTTTTTGCACGCAACCCCGACACGGGCGTTGCCGCATGGGCGTACCAGATGACCCCGTTCGACGAGTGGGACTATGACGGCGTGAATGAGTCGATACTCACCACGCAGAACATCGGTGGAGAAGAGCGCAAGGTTCTCACCCACTTCGATCGCAATGGCTTCGGCTACACGATCGACCGCTTGACGGGTGAGCCGCTCGTCGCCCAGCCCTATGACCAGGATCTGAACTGGTCTTCGGGCGTCGATCTTGACAAGAAATCGCCTACGTACGGTCGCCCGAAGGTGATTGACGACAAGTCCACGTTCGTTCAGGGCGCTGACGTGAATACCAAGAACATCTGCCCCGCAGCGCTCGGCTTCAAAGACCAGCAGCCGGCAGCTTACTCTCCGCAGACGAACCTGTTCTATATCCCCGTGAACAACGTCTGCATGGATTACGAGCCGTTCAAGGTCTCATACACCCCGGGTCAGCCCTACGTGGGCGCGACGTTGTCCATGTTCCCGCCGGAAGGCAAATCGAACACGGGCCACTTCACGCTCTGGGATGGTGCAGCGGGCAAGATCGTCGCTCAGCATGATGAGCCCTTCTCGGTCTGGTCGGGTGTTCTGACGACGGCCGGCGGCCTCGCCTGCCACGGCACGTTGGATGGATACTTCAAATGCCGCGATGCCAAGGACGGCAAAGAGCTGTTCAAGCATCGGCTTCCATCCGGGGCTATCGGCAACGTGTTCACGTATGCCATCGACGGAAAGCAGTACGTCGGGCTGTACTCGGGCGTCGGCGGCTGGGCCGGCATCGGTCTCGCAGCCGGTCTCGACAAGCCGACAGACGGTCTCGGTGCAGTTGGCAACTACGCCGGCCTCAAGTCCTACACCGATCTTGGCGGCACGCTGACGGTGTACGCGCTGCCATAAAAGTGCAGCCGTAAGGCGAGCTGCCACGCTCGCTTGACTGGGAGGAGGGTAATCCCTCCTCCTTTTCTTAGGCAAACAAAAGGCCCGGAGCAATCTCCGGGCCTTTCTCTGTTACGCCAAGTTCAACACTTACTCGGCAGCTTCCTTATTGAGCCGGCTCTCCGCCAGCTTCGTCAGCTTCTGATCGGCGCCGTATTCTTCCTTGAGCGTCTGGCCGAGGACCTTGGCGGCATCCTTCATCCCGAGCAGCTCGGCCCAGGAGACCAGCGTGCCGTAGCGTGTGATTTCATAATGCTCGACGGCCTGCGCGGCAGCAATCATTCCAGCGTCCCGCGTGTCGGGATCCTGAATGTCGGCGATCAGTTCGTTGGCTTCCTCGATAATGCCCTCGATGGCCGGGCACTTCGTCGCCTTGGGCTTCTCACCAAGCATCTCGAAGACCTGCTCAAGCCGCGTAACCTGCTCTTCGGTCTCAGCGAGATGGCTTTCGAAGGCCTTGCCAAGCTCAGGGCTGTCGGTCTTCTTCATCATTTTCGGCAGAGCTTTCACGATCTGCTTCTCGGCAAAATAGATATCCTGCAGCGTATGCAGGAACAGGTCGTTGAGGTTTTCGATCTTCATAGGTCGTCTCCAAATCAAACAGCGGTTTCGAATACTGAGAAGAGGGTGAGGCGAGCCGCGCGGGGGGACACGGGCTCGCCTCTACTGCAGGCATTGTCGGTCGGGGGGGATGACGGGAGTGCCTGCAGATTTCATGTTCTATTGCGACACCGCTTTAAGCGGCTTTCGACCGTCGGCGTTCCATTTCCTCAATTCGATCTGAGAGATCTGCCCGCTGGCGCATCAGCACCTCACGATCGGGTTCAGGCGCGGTGGCTATGGCTTCGTCGTAATAGCCGAGGATCCGCTTTTCGCCGTCGATGAAACCCGGAAGAACCGTCTCGTCGAGATCCGTTAACATCGACTGGAAACTAATGATGGTTCGATGCACGGTGGACATAAATGATCCGTTGTCGTCAGGTGTCGCTCCTGATCTCAGGAGTAGAGGTTCCAATTCAATGGACGCTTGCTGCCGGAGCGCCACCATCTCTTCAAAAAGCGTGACGAGACCAGACTTGCCCGCGTCCTTCAGCGCTTCTTCGTAGCCGTTGCGGCTGTCAACGAGCGTCGTATGCAAGGTCGAAAGGGCGTCGCGATACTCGGTCATTGTCCGCTCCCGTAGCAATCGTTCGAGTGAGAAACGCTCGGCTCACAGGACAGTTCCGGGACGGTTGGGAATTGAGCGTGGTGGTTGGCGTCTTAACCAGTCCGTTCTGATCCAAATCATCAATTCCCCAAAGACACCGCTCTCGTGTAGATGATGTTCTGAACGACCAACTCCTTTTTCGGAGCATCGCGTGCCGACTCGTGCCCTTGGCCTCACGTACGTTCAGTCCACAATTCTCCTCATCGTTGCGGGCGCTGGCATGTTGGTGTTGCTGGTTGCCGCGTCGTTCAAGCTGACATCCGAGACAACCAATCGCGCCGAGGTTATCGCGTCCGAACGACTGGTCCGGATCGCCGCGCGCCAAACGCATATGGGGTTATTGCGAGCCGAATCCGGTCAGCGCGGATACCTCTTCACGGGTGAAGAAGCTTATTTGCCTCCCTACTACGATGGCCTGGAAGAGGCGCGAAAAGGCCTGGCTGATCTCGTCTCGCGTGGGGTTGATCCCGCGGACACGGCTCGCATCGCGAAGATCATGACCATTGTCGAGCCCAAGCTGGCGGAGATGGCAGACACAGTTGCTCTGGCGAAAAGCGGCAAGCGAGAAGAAGCTTTGCGGGTCGTCGCAACCGACCGCGGCTTGAAGTACATGGCCGAACTGCGCAAGGAATTGGAGGAGATCACAACCCGGGCCGATACGGTGGTGGGAACAGGGCTGTACGAACTTGCTCAATCCGCCCACCGCCTTTCGATCACGACCGCCCTGGGCTCGGGCCTGCTCGTGTCGTTGGCGGTGCTCGCATTCTACATCGTAGCGAACAACACCGGAAAGCTGGTCACCGCCCAGGAATCGCTACGGCAGATGACGAATGATCTTGAAGAACGTGTGAATGACCGCACGCTGGCGCTGACCCAAGCCAATGAGGAAATCCAGCGCTTTGCCTATATCGTCAGCCATGATCTTCGCGCGCCGCTGGTCAACATCATGGGCTTTACGAGCGAACTGGAAGGCGCATCCGCTCAACTCGTCGACTACTTCAAGAATGAAAACGCGACGGCAGACGACAGGGCCAGGGCTGCCGAGCTTGCCACGTCGGATATTCCAGAATCCGTAGGCTTCATCCGATCTTCGAGCACGAAGATGGACAGCCTCATCGGCGCAATCCTCAAGCTGTCGCGAGAGGGTCGTCGCGAACTGAAGCGCGAGCGCGTCCAACTTTCAGACGTCATGACGGCTTCGTTGGCGAGCCTCCAGCACCAAATCGACGAAGCCGGCGTAACCGTGGACATGCCTGACACGCTTCCGTCCGTCGTGTCTGACCGCCTCGCAATCGAACAGATCGTCGGCAACATTCTCGATAATGCCGTAAAGTATCTGGCGCCGAACCGTCCCGGGCGCATCACGGTATCTGCCGAAGAGAGCGGAGGTCGTGTGAAGCTGCGCATCGCGGACAACGGCCGGGGTATCGAAGAGGCCGACCTCAAGCGTATCTTTGAACTGTTCCGACGCGCCGGCCGCCTCGATCGGCCGGGCGAAGGCATCGGCCTCGCGCACGTCCGCTCGCTCGTCCGCATGATGGGCGGAGACGTGACGGTTCAATCCAAGCCCGGAGAAGGCACCACGTTCGTGGTCGACCTGCCGAAGAAAATGGCCATACAGAGCACTAAGGAGCAGACGGCATGAACACAGATAATGCCAATCCCGTCACCATCGTGATGATCGAGGATGACGAGGGCCATGCTCGTCTCATCGAGCGGAATATCCGTCGCGCCGGCGTCACCAATGATATCGTGCCGATTGCGAGCGGCAATGCCGCATTCGATTACCTGCTGGGCGATGACAAGACTGGCGCCGTCAGCGCAAAGCGAGCTCTGCTCATCCTTCTCGATCTCAATCTTCCGGATATGAGCGGCGTCGACATCCTGCAGACGATCAAGACAAATCCGCATCTGAAGCGCTCCCCGGTGGTTGTTTTGACCACCACGGACGACGAACGCGAAATCCAGCGCTGCTACGATCTGGGCGCCAATGTCTACATCACCAAGCCGGTGAACTACGACAGTTTCGCAAATGCCATTCGGCAGCTCGGCCTGTTCGTTGCCGTGATGCAAGTGCCTGTCGCGGATTGAATGCAACAAACGTGTGAAATGCCACCAGTCAACCTTGACGCGATGAGATGACCTTCGTTTTGTACATCGATGACGACGAAGGGCTGGCCCGGCTTCTCCAGAAGGCCTTGTCGCGTCATGACATGATCGTGGACCATGCGTCGGGAGGCGCCGAAGGGCTCCTGCGCCTGTCGGAGAAGAGCTACGACGTCATTGCGCTCGATCACAATCTCGGATCGGAAACCGGTCTCGACCTGATCCCGAAACTCGTCTCCGCCGCCGGTGGCGCACCGATCATCTATGTCACGGGCTCGGACGACGCCAACATCATCATGTCGGCTTTGAAAGCAGGCGCCAGCGACTACGTCTGGAAGGATATCAACGGCAACTATCGTGAGTTGATTGTTGCCGCCATCGGTGATGCCCTGGCCAAAAAGAGGCTGGTTGCCGAACGTGAGCAATCGCAGAAGGACATTCTCGCCGCCAAGGAGAGGGCGGAGATGCTCCTCGCCGAGGTCAATCATCGCGTTGCCAACTCACTGGCGATGATTTCATCGCTTGCGACACTGCAATCGAATGTCGTCAAGGATGAAGCGGCAAAAGCAGCCTTGGCTGAAATGCGCGCGCGCATCCTCGCAATCGCGGGCATCCACCGCCGGCTCTACACGTCGTCGGATGTCCGCAGCGTCGATCTCGATGCTTACTTGAAAAATCTTGCCAGCGATCTTTTGGCAGCCGTCGGAGAAGGCAAGAGAACACACGGTTTGACGGTGCAGGCGGACGAAAGGGTCGCGACATCGACCGACCGCGCCATCTCCATCGCGATGGTCGTGACCGAGTTGGTAACGAATGCCCTGAAATACGCCTATCCAGAAGGCGAGACAGGCGAGGTTCGCATAATTCTCATGAAAGGCGAGGGTGATCGGGCAGCGATCCTCGTCGAAGACGATGGTGTCGGCTGGAACGGCACGGGCACGATCAAGGGAACCGGGCTGGGATCGCGGATTATCCAGGCCATGACCAAGTCGCTGCACGCCGAACTGTCCTACCGGACAGAAGGTCCGGGCACGAGGGTCACGCTGGCGTTCCCTCTCTAGCGATCATTCAAAGCCGCGATACTCGGGTTGGATGACGAAGGGTCCGCCAGCGCGATTGCCATCTCCAGTGAAGGGTGCCGGTGTCCGAGCACAGCTGTGTTGATCGCTGTCCGGTTTGGCAATGCTAGCAGCATGCATCTCTCGCATCCGTGCGAAAGCCATTTGCGCGCGATCTCCAAGATCGACGCCAGCAGTCCCGAGACGGCGCCACTCGCCGTCCTGCCACGTCTGCCCACGACGCCTCAAGGTGCCGCCCATGGTGGTCCCTCCCTAGCATCAAAAAAACTCCGGAGCGAAAGCTCCGGAGTTTAGAGGTTTAATTGTCGATGACCTTCGGCAGGTTTGTCGCCTGATCTTCAGTCCGTGTCAGCTCGACCCGATCGTTGACAATCTTAAATTCGCCGGGAGAGACGCGGACCCGCGTCTCGCCGAAGCCAAGGAAGCCGCCGATGTCGGCATGCATTTCGGTTACGCGGCCGGAGCTGTCGCGCACCACTTCGGCAACTTCACCGATGTTCTTCTGGTCACTCGACCACACGACTTTGTTTTTCAGGGCGGCTGCCTGTTCATCGGAGAGAACCGGCGCAGCGCTGTTGTCGGCCGAGGTCGACGGCAACTCCGACGGTGCGGGCGAGGCAGGGATTTCTGCAGGCGCTGTGGACGGCGCTGGTGCAGTGTCCGTTGCAGCCGGAGGTGTGGTCGGTGTGGTCGGCGCCGGCGCCTCTTGCGCGATGGCAGCGGTCGACAGCATCAGAGATGCAATGATGACTGAGGTGCTTTTCATGATCAATCCTCGATAATTGTTTACGCCGCCTGTCGCGGCATTCCAGGAAAACGCAGAGGATAATGGCTCAGTTCCAGCTTCAATGTTTTGCTTCCAATCGCTTCACGACGCGGCGGCGAACCGCGTTCGCAGCGACGATGGCGGCAGCAAGCCGTCCATCTGTTTTTGCGCGTTGCTCGACATCTCGCGCCGCGAGGGGATCGAGCCGCCCGGAGACGTAGTCGCTGACATCAGAGGCCATGTGTTCCTCATCGTACCCAAAGAAGTCAGCCGCTCCGCTGAACGCGTCAGATGACATTGAACAGGTTCAACAGGATGATCACGGAGATGGGCACGCCGATGATCCAAAGAAGAAGGGATCTCATGATGAACTCCTATTCGTAATGCGGTGTGTGCCGTTTGATCGGCTCGTCACGTACAACGCACTGTCGAGCCGGAGGTTTCCCGCGTTCACTCCCGTTTTTGCGAACACGGCGGATTGCCGCGGGGCAGGGTTTACGCAGCCGTTGCCGTCGCAGCAGCTGGAGAGGATGCGGCCGGGCTATCGCTCCGGGTCGGTTCGAAGTCGAGAGCGGCCATGGCATCGGCCACGCTTCGATAAAGGGCAATACCTTCCGGCAACCCGGGCCGGCTGAGACCGAACCCCGGTTCAACTGCTTCCAGAACATGCACACGGCAGCTGGGGAATTGCTGCTGCGTGCGCTTGGCGAGAATGCCGAGCAGGCGGCTGTCCACACCACCGGCCGTCGTCAGAACGATGGCATCGAAAGGACCTTCTCCGTCCTCGGCCTTTCGCGTTGCCAGCGCCGTGAGCCCCGATGTACCCGCCGTGGCTTCGGCGTCGATGCGCGGCGACTTGTCGAGAACGGCAGCGGTAACCTTTGCCGTCAGTTCGTCGAAGGGGCCGCGGGCCGCAACCACAAGCACGCGCTGTGCCTTTTCGGGAGAGGCGGGCGCTGCTGGAACGGATTCGACCAGGTAGTCGACAACATCGTCGACCGTCTCCGTAATCTCGTCGCGTCGCAACTCATCGATGCGCCCGCGCCGCTGGTCGGAAGCAGCATGCCGGAGCGCCGGCAGCAGCGATCCATCGACGGACGCAGCAAGACCCTGCTCCTCGGTCTCTTCTTCCAGCTGTGCGATCGCCGCCGCCGTGTCGCCCGACAGAATGCGCCGGTAAAGGTCGAGATGCGGCTCGAGTGCGCGCTGATCACCGAGCAGCACGCTTGCGAACTCAAGACGCGGAACGTAGGCCCCCATGACAACCAGAAGGAGCGTCAAGGGCGCCGCAAGGATGAGCCCGATCGGTCCCCAGATCAGGACCCAGAAGCTCGCGGAAATCACCATCGCGAACGGGCTGAGCCCGATGCTGCGACCCAGCACCGCCGGCTCCACCACGTGCCCCATGACGGGCTCGGCGATGAGAAAGAAGGTTGCTGTCACCAGCGCGGTGTTCCAGCCCGGATCGACACCAGCCGCCAGGATGATCGGCGGCACGGCAGCGATGAACGAACCGACGTACGGGATGAAGCGCGCGATTGCACTGACGACACCCCAAAGGATTGGGTTGGGCACGCCGATCACCGCCAGCACGATGCCGGTGACAATGCCGAATGTGACGTTGAGCACAGCTTGCGTAAGAAACAATTTCGAAAGTCGCGAGCCGGCGTCACTCATGGCTGCGGTGGTGCCGCTCAGGTTTTCCGTGCCGGCGAGCCGGATGATGCGATCGCGAATATCCTCGTACTGCAACAGAAGGAACATTGTGAACAGAAGCGTGAGCGCGAAGGTCGTGCCGGGCCCGGAGATCTTGTCGAAGATGGCCATCAAGGAATTGGGTTCGGCTTCCGTCGGCTGCGCATCAGAATTGGCGTCTGTCGCAGGCGGCGCTGTCGGCGTGGTCGTAATTCCACCGCGCGGACTTGCCGTTTGCTTGGTGGGATCATCGAACTCACGGCGAATGGCGTCGTCGATCGCCTCCACCGCATCGCTCGCCCGCTGCAATGTGGTCGTACCCTGCCCAAGGCTCGACACCCACCGCGCCTTCTCGACGAGATTCTCCCGATACGTCTGAAGCTCCGCCGTGAGCGTCAAAATCTGCGTACTCAGAACTGCGGTCAGAGATACCGCCGAAATGAACCCGCCACCCAGGACGATCGCCACCGCCAGAGAGCGCGGCAAGCGCCAGCGCACGAGCTTTTTGACGATGGGGCTGAGAATGAAAGACAGAATGGTTGCGATGGCGAGCGGGATGAGCAGATCAGCTCCCAGAACAAGCGCTGCAATCACGAGCGCTGTGATCATGAGCGATGCATGGAGCGTGCGCAGGTTGTCCGCGAGCATTGGCATTGATGTGGTGTCCCCGGAATTGATGCCCGACCGGCAGCAAATTCATCCGCGACAGCAACGCGCCGCACCACGATTGGTTGCGATCATCAGACGGGTGAAGGGAACTGGTGGGCAGCCCATGCGTTCTTAGGGGGTAGGCAGGCCGTGAGCTTAGCCCGCGAACTTTTCGCCATTGAGGAGACAGTCATGTCGGGTACATCGGACAAGATCAAAGGCTATGCCAACGAAGCGGTTGGCAACATCAAGCAGGGCGTCGGCAAGCTTGTCGGCTCTGACAAGATGCAGGCGGAAGGTATTGCCCAGGAAGTAAAGGGTGACGCTCAGAAGACGGTCGGCAACGTAAAAGACAAGGCGTCGGACGCTTATGACAGCGCGACCTCATCGTCGACTGCAGATAAAGCCTCCGGTCATGCCAACGATGCGATGGGCAATGCCAAGCAAACCGTCGGTCGTGCCGTAGGCTCGGACCGTCTCGAAGCTGAAGGCCTCGCTCAGGAAGCGAAGGGCGAAGCCCAGAAGATTAGCGGTGACGTAAAGAAGACGTTCGGCCGCTAAGGGTGAACGATCCGAAAATATGAAGGAGCGCTTCGAGATGAATGTCTCGGGGCGCTCCTTCTCGTTTTCTGGGCCAATTTCGCGCGGGAAAACTTTCTCAGCACTGCACGGGAACCCGCGTTCCGTGGGCGCGTTCTGAGGACATCGGTTCATTAATCTCAGGAGCACCTCCCATGGGCAATATGCTGTACTACGCCATCGTCTTCCTCGTCGTCGCCCTGGTCGCGGCGTTCCTTGGCTTCGGCGGCGTCGCCGGCACGGCGATGGAAGGGGCGCGCCTTCTGTTCTGGGTCGCGATCATCCTGTTCGTCGTATCGCTAATTGCAGGTATCATCCGGAAAGCCTGACGACGACGATCTCGGCGCCAGCGCGCCTTGGATCTGAGCGGCCGGTTTCGCGTCATGCGAGGCCGGCCGTTGGCTTGAGGGAGAAAGCGACCATCATGGCAGACCTCACTCCCGCACAACAAAAAACGCGCATCATTTTGATAGCGGCCGCTCTGCTGCTGCCGAGTTTGTCGCTTCTGCCCTTGGGCGGCCTCTATCTGTACCAGAACGGCTGGCTGCTTTACTGGGCCCTTGCGGCACTCGCAGTGGCGATGTCGGGTTTCCTGGTCGAGCGCGCCTGGATGTCCTCGGGCGAGCGGCGGCTGGCGAAACTGGAAGCAGCCGACGAACGCCTGCGCCGCGAAGGCCATCTCACGCTGTCGGATCGCGCCTGGGGCGACGTTCGCGCCATCGCCTCGAAGGTCGATCCTGAGACATTGACCTCTACCGAAGATGTTCTGAAGCTTGGCCAGCGCACGATCGACGCTGTCGCACGGCGCATGCACCCGGAACGAGAAGATGCCATCTGGCAATTCACCTTGCCGGAAGCCCTTGTCATCGCGGAGCGCGTCAGTGCGCGGCTCGGCACGTTCGTCGAAACACAGATCCCGCTGGGAGATCGGCTCACGGTCGCACAACTTCTGTCCGTTTATCGCTGGCGCGGCATGGTGGGGGTTGCCGAGCGGGCCTACGATGTCTGGCGCATCATCCGCTTCGCCAACCCCGCAACGGCGATGACGCACGAGGCCCGCGAACAGCTCTCGCGCGCGGTCGTCAATTGGAGCAAGGAGCGCGTCGGACGTCGCATCGCCGAAGCTTATGTTCAAGAAGTCGGCCGCGCGGCGATCGATCTCTACGGTGGACGCTTGCGGCCGCACGGCGAAACGCGTGCCGCCGCTGAGGTCGCGAAGGCCGAAGAAATACGCAAGTCCCGCGCCCTGCGTGCCGTTGTGACAGGATCCTCTCCGGCCCGTGTGGACACCATGTCGGCTGTTGCCGCAATCGCCGACGAGCAGACCGAACGCGAAGAGAAATCCCGCATTCTCTTCTCGTTGAATGAAGCGATCGGTGTGGATGCCGTGGGCCGGCGGCAGCTCCTTCGCGACGCTGGTAAGAGCGACGTCATTCTCTGGTGCATCGATCGAGTGCTAGGCGTAACGGCGGGAGATCTGGCGGCCGCCGAAGCTCTGAAAGGCGCCATTGCTGGTGGCAAAATCGAGCAGGCACCGGGCGTGATCATTGTGTCGTTGCAGAGTGGGGGGCAGTCGCCGCAAGACGCTGAGACGCAAGTCGAGAGTCTCTCGGCCATGCTTGAGCGCTTTGGACGCATGCCCGTGGTGACGCTGCTGCTCTCTGAATCAGGACCACAGCGCGATATTGATGCCTTGGCAATCGCCGATGCCATCCGCGATCAAGTCGCACGCGCGCCATCGTTCGCAGCCGCTCAGCACCGCTCGGGCGGATTGACCTCTGCGGCGAAGCAGGCGGTGACGGCTGCGGGTACGCTGGCGGGACAACTCTTCAGCCGCCGCAACTGAAGCTTCGCTGCTGGAATACTTCGGAACCTTCAGCAAATGGCGGAGTTCCTCGTCCGCACGTTGGCAAAAGCCGGCGCACCCCCATGCAAGGAGATTTCAAAATGGCGACCGCCACCCCTTATTCGAACGAGACCGCTCGTCAGACTTCCGAACGCGCGTCCGACTTCGCTGATAACGCCAACCAGCAGATCGACCGTGCACTCGACCGCGCAGAGAACGTAGCTCGCCAAGTCGCCGATCAGGGCCGCGAGGCAACGGAACGCGTCGGTGAAGTGGCCGGTAACATCAAGGTTGCCGTCGACAAGTCAGTCAAGGATCAGCCCATGGCAACGCTCGCCGTGGCCGCTGCCGTCGGCTTCGTCATGGGCGCTCTCTGGAAGTCCTGATCCATTCGTAATCACCACCATTAACTTCTAAGATCAGGGGCACGACCATGCTGGGATTCGGTTTCCTTTATCGCAAGGCGCAGGCGACGGTTGACAATGCCATCGCACAACTTGTGTGGGGCCTCCTCATGGTCGTGCCCTTGCTCGTTGCACTCGGGTTCACGACCGCGGCAGGATCGAATTATCTGCATCGACACTATGAGCCGGAGATCGCCAATCTCATCCTCGCCGGCGTGTTCTTTGCGATTTCGGCCGTCATCGCCATCGGCTACGCGGTGAGGAAGCCGGAGACGGCCGCGAGCGAAGAGGCCAAGGCCCAGGAAGAGGCGAACAAGCAGGCTGAAACCGACAGCGCCGGCGATAGCCCGTTGTCAGCTTTCAGCAATGCTGATCGCGACATTTTGCTGGCAGCCCTCACAAGCGCTGCGCCGTACGCCATTCGGCCTTTGCTCACCACTGCCTTCCGAAATCTGCCTCTTCTGCTGGTCCTTGCCGTGGCAGCTTTCGTCATGAGCCGATCCACGGCACCGGCCGAGACATCTGACGTGGCCCCCGACGGGGTCCCGGCGGAGTAGCGAGACCCTGAGAAATCAATAACTTGCGGGAACGGGCGGAGAAACTACTGTTAAGCTGGGAACTCGGGATTAGTTCCCAGCGTTGAACCGTGAACTGAGAGGCTGCGCGACGCTGGTCGCGGTGCCAAGAAACGTCCGGGGGGCACGTGAACACTCGTCGAACAGATTTTGAAGGCACGCCGCAAAAGCAGATGGAAGCAGAAACCGAAGCCGCCATCGATTCACCGACGTTGACCAAAACAGCCGAGGCTGAAATCGCCACGGAATTGAAGCGGCTGTATGGGCAAATGCTGGCGGAGCCAATGCCTGACCGCTTTACGGGTCTCCTGGACCAGCTGTCCAAGGCGGAACGGAAATCGGAGCGCGAGTCATGAGCAGTGTTCCGACTCCCGAATTCCAGCGTGAGTTAACTAAGCTGCTGCCAAACTTACGCGCGTTTGCGCGCTCGCTCACACGCTCGGCAGATCAAGCTGACGACTTGGTGCAGGAAGCACTCGTCAAAGCCTGGCGGAATTGGCAGCAATTCGCACCCGATAGCAATATCAAGGCGTGGATGTTCACGATCCTGCGCAACGCGCATCTTTCCGAGCGTCGCAAGCGTAAGAACGAGGTGCAGGATGTGGACGGCGAGTTCGCCGCCCAGTTGGGCGTGAAGCCCGAGCAGCCCGGCCATATGGATCTGCTGGACTTCCAGACCGCCTTCGCCCAACTCTTACCCGAGCACCGCGAAGCGCTCGTGCTGATTGGCGCAGAAGGCTTTTCCTACGAAGAGGCGGCGCTGATGTGCGGTTGCGCAGTCGGCACGATGAAAAGCCGCGTGAACCGGGCACGCACGAAGCTGGCCCAGATCATGGGCATCGATTCAGCCGCTGAAATTGGTTCTGATGTCGCCTCGGTCTTCGTTCGCGCGACCGGCTGAGGATACTACCAACTACAAAACTCTTTGCCGTTTAGCATGCATCATAGTTCACTAGGTTACGCCCTGATCCGCGAGAACCTGCACGGGGGAATGCACACCATGAGTACGTCATCACTGGCCGATCTGATCGCACCGCAACTGCCCTACCTTCGCCGCTTTGCCCGCGCGCTGATGGGCTCTCAGGATCGAGGCGACGCTTATGTCGTCGCCATGCTCGAAGCGTTGGTCGCCGACAACCGCATATTCGATCGCGATATTGCGCCACGCACCGCCGCCTATAAGGCGTTCATCAATGTATGGAACTCCGTACCGACAAACGGCAGAGCCGATCCCGCCGGCGACATCGCGGACCGCCGTATCGAAACGCTCAATCCCGGCCCGCGTCAGGCTTTCCTGCTCGCTGCCGTCGAAGAGTTTCCGACGCGAGACATCGCGATCATCTTGGGCAAATCGGAGGACGACGTAGCGGAGCTGATCGACGCCGCCGGCAAGGAGATCGCCGAGCAACTCGCATCGCGCGTCCTGATCATCGAAGATGAGCCGCTGATCGCGCTCGACATCGAAGGTCTGGTGACGGACATCGGCCATGAAGTCGTCGGCGTCGCCGCGACCCACAAAGAAGCTCTTGCGCTCGCGCGTGAGAAGCGCCCCGAACTCATCCTCGCGGACATTCAATTGGCTGATGGCAGCTCCGGCATCGAAGCCGTCAACGAGATCCTGATGGAACTTAATGTTCCTGTGATTTTCATCACGGCCTATCCAGAGCGGCTGCTGACCGGCGACAAACCGGAGCCGGCGTTCCTGGTCACCAAGCCTTTCAAGCACGAGATGGTGAAAGCGGTGATCAGTCAGGCGCTGTTTTTCGATGTCAAGGCTGGCGTGAAACAGCATGGCGCCGCCGCCTGACGGAAGTTGTCTAGTTTGTCCTGAAAACCGGAGAATGGAGCGCGACAGGCTTCGCGCGAAGGAAAGTGTAAGGCATGACCACCGAAAGCCAGAAGGTGGCTGACACGACGGGAAGTGTTGCAAACGCTGCCGAAGGATCCGGCAGCGGGAGGGATAGTCTGCGCGATCGCGGGGACGTGAATTGGCAGTTCTTCGAGGCTAGTCCAGACGGGATCAAGATCCTCGATTGCGACGGCGCCGTTATATTCATGAATGCCAACGCACTGAAGGCGTTGGAGGCCGACGACTACGCCGCCATCGCCCGCCACAAATGGATCGACCTTTGGCCTGAGGCCAGCCGGCAAGACGTGGAGCACGCATTCAAGCAAGCCTGCGCAGGATCGTCCGCGCGATTTACGGCACTGCGGCCGACGCAAAAAGGAAAGCCTCGGTGGTGGGACGTCGTGATCTCGCCCATCAAGAATGCCGAAGGACGCGTCGTGAGCGTGATGTCGATCTCGCGCGACGTGACGCTCAACTTAGACCTCGCCGACACGTTGAAGCGCAGCGAACAGCAATTCCAGGCGCTCGCCAACAACATCGCTCAACTCGCCTGGATGGCCGATTCTGCAGGCAATCTCTTTTGGCTCAATCAGCGGTGGCTCGACTATACGGGCAGCACACTCGAAACATCAGGCGGACAGGGATGGCGGCTTTTCCATCATCCCGATCACATCGCGCGCGTCGTCGATAAGTGGACCCGTTGCACCAGCGAAGGCCGCGTATGGGAGGACTTGTTCCCCCTGCGCGGAGCCGACGGCAAGTACCGCTGGTTTCTGTCGCGCGCCATGCCGGTCCGCAACGCCGACGGCGGCATCGAGTTTTGGTGCGGCACCAACACGGACGTGACCCAGACGCGCCGGCAAAGTCAGCGTCTGCGCAAGCTTGCGCGCATCATCGAACTTTCCCACGAGGCAATTCTCGTGCGTGAAATCTCCGGCGGCATCGTTATGTGGAACCGCGGTTGCGAAGAACTGTTCGGGTACACGAGGGCGCAGGCGAGATCGAAGTCGCCGTTCGAACTCCTCAAGCCGCGCAACATTCCGCCGGCCGATTCATTCGATACCTACATCCTGGAGAACGAGTCCTGGAGCGGTGAGGTCCACTACACTGCAAGTGACGGATCGGATGTTTGGGTGGATAGCCGCCAGGAATTGGTGCGCGTCGGCGACAAGAAACTGGTGCTTGAAACGAACCGCGATATCACCGAGCGCCGCCAAGCCGACGAAGTCCGCTCGCTGCTCGTGGCCGAACTCAATCATCGCGTCAAGAACACGCTGGCCGTCGTGCAATCGATCGCGGCGCAGACCGCGCGCTCGAGTACGTCGCCGGAAAAGTTTGTTTCGAGATTCAATAGTCGCCTTCAATCACTGGCCAACGCCCATAACATTTTGAGCGAGGTCGCTTGGTCCGGCGCCCCGATCGTCGAACTCATCAACTCGCAAGTGTCGATGACCGGCGCGGACGCCGACCGCATCACTTTGCATGGCGAGCCCGTCGATCTTCCGCCACAGACGGCGCTGCAACTCGCCCTCATTCTCCATGAACTGTCTGCAAACGCGATGCAGCATGGCGCACTGTCGGCGCCCGCAGGCCGGGTTGCGATAGACTGGTCGTTCAAGGACGGGCAACCGCGTGTCGTTGAACTGACATGGCATGAAACCGGCGGCCCGGCCGTCGCCCCTCCGGTCTGTCGAGGTTTTGGCCTGACACTGATTGAGCGGTCGCGATCCCTGCCAAACATCAAAACCTCGATCGTCTTCGAGCCCACCGGGGTGATCGCTCGCGTCACTCTCGAAGCGCGCGCAGGTGCCGAGGCAAGCTTATTCAATCCCGGTGAGAAACTGATGCGGCCGCGGGTGGTGCCTTCGCGAGGACGGCAATCACCATCGCGACGCATCATGATCATGGACGGGAGCCTGAGCCGCGCCCTGTTGATCGAGGATATGCTCGACAATGCGGGTTATGCGGTCGTGGGGCCGATCGCATCAGCGGGCGCAGCCGTCGAGAGCCTGGACATGCAGCCCATTGACCTGGTTGCACTCGATGTCGATGAAATCGGTGACAGCGACATAGAAAAGCTGCTCGAGGCCCTGACCGATCAAGCCGTTCCCTGCATCGCGATAGGCTCGCCCAGCCGCCTTGCCCAGATCAAGGCTGGAGCATTCGCTTCCCTGATCGCCAAGCCCATCGACCGCGACCTGTTTCTGCGCGCCGTGTGTTCGACCCTTGAGGAAGAAGACTTGGACATCGACGACGCGATGACTGAGTCCTGAAAAGGAAGAAGCCGCGACGATGCGCGGCTTCTGGTGGTTCACATCTAAATCGATGTCGCGATAGCCGCTCTTAGTTGCGGTTCATCTGCTCGTACCAGAAATCGACGGTCTTCTCGCGCAGCTTATTCTTGCAATCGCCGGCGCAATCAACCCACGTGCCGCCCGGCAACTGAACCTTCTGGCCCATGCTGTAATTCTGAACAGCACCCTGAACACACTTGCTGGAGTTCGTTTTGCTGCAGGTCGAGACGCCGCCCATGCGGCCTTCGACAGCCTGAGCCGGCAAGGCGAACGACAAGGCCGCCGCAGTGGCAAGGCCGATAATCATGCTCGTCTTGGTCATTGTTGAAATCCTGATCAAAGGTTTCGGCGACTTTCGTCCCGCCGGCGAGCCCCCTGTCGTGGGCTTACATTGACTAAGGTCGTTGGCTGGGCTGTCACAATCAATAGAACGTTCAACGAAATCAGACTGTTATCGGAAATTCCGATCAGCGGAGGCTTAAACTAAGCCTTTTCCGATGGGTCGTGGCGCCGCTTGGCGCAGGCCGATCAGGGGATGTGGAAGCCAACCACGTGTCATGGGGCTGATACAAACCATTGCTAGGTGATTGGATAGATTATCTGAAAACCGTATTGGCGATTTCTCGCCCACTGCGGAATTCTTCGCAAACGGTGGTTGTCTGACCGCCGAAGACACTGACGGGGAATGGCGTGAAATATCAGAAGCTTTTCGCAGTCTTGGCACTGTCAACTGTCGTCGATGCGGTACTGACAGCCGGGACTGCGGCCGATCTGCATCCCATTAGAACGGCTGAACACGCGACCATCTACGTCGAACTCGACACGATTGATCGCAGCGACGGCAAACCGGTCGTTTGGACCCTTTGGGATCACGGGTCAGAGCAGATCAATCTCTACCACGAGCCTTACCGGTCAGTGCGCCTGCTGAACGAATATGACTGCTCCGCACGCACCGTTCGACTTGTAGAAATCGTCGAATACGCCAATTCTTTGGGAAATGGAGACGCGCTGCGGAGTTACCCAGGAGCGGACACTGAAGCCCGGCCAGTGACACCGGGATCGGTTGCCGACGAAATCCTGCGTGATGTCTGCGCAACTCCAGCATCGAATTCGCAGAAGAGTTTTTGAAGCGGAGGAAGAGCCAATGTCGAAAATGTATGACGAAGGCCGGTACTTGGCTCGATCGTTGGCGGTCACCCTCCTTGATTTGGAACCCGCCCAGCGTCGTGAGATCCTGCGTTATCTGCAGGAGGAATTAGAGCGGCTTGCAGACGCGCCGGATGAAGAAGATGCGTCCGAAACCGACGAGGATGAGGCGAAAACCTCAGGCTGGCTGGCCGATAACGATGAAGGCAATACCGGCGACGTCCGCAGGAAGCATGAAGCCTAGCGTCCGGAGTCGCTAAAACTGCCGTGCAATCGCCTTGTGATTGGTCTACCAACCACCCGGTTGAGAAAACAGGTGGCCGGAGAACTCATGGCAACGTCACTTTTAAGGCTCGTCCGTCTCGGGCTCATTGGTGCAGTGGTGGCATGGTCCGGCGTGACCCTCACGCTGCCGACCAACGCAGCGCTAGCTCAG
Organism: uncultured Alphaproteobacteria bacterium; assembly: GCA_963778225.1. GTDB lineage: Bacteria > Pseudomonadota > Alphaproteobacteria > Rhizobiales > Hyphomicrobiaceae > JAGVSR01. Next base: position 152,353 of record CAVZTR010000012.1, on the reverse strand, counting down.
GAGACATCGGTGACGACACCCAGCGGATTGAAGATCGAAGATACCAAGGTCGGTGATGGCGCGAGCCCGGCGACCGGCCAGACCTGCGTGATGCACTACACGGGCTGGCTTTACGAAAACGGCCAGAAGGGCCGCAAATTCGACAGTTCGGTCGACCGCGGTGATCCATTCGAATTCCCGATTGGCACGGGACGCGTGATCAAGGGCTGGGACGAAGGCGTCGCCAGCATGAAAGTCGGCGGCAAGCGCACCCTCATTATTCCGCCGGAACTGGGCTACGGCGCACGCGGCGCTGGCGGCGTTATTCCACCCAATGCAACGCTCATTTTTGACGTGGAATTGCTCGGCATACGCTGACCTTCCGCGAATAAACACTAAAACGAAACAGGGGTTCGGAAACATCCGAACCCCTGTTTCGTATCAGGACAGACGGGACGTTGCGGCTCAGGCTGCAACGGTGCCTTCGTCGCCAGGATCGCGCAGCACATAGCCGCGGCCCCAGACAGTTTCGATATAGCCGTTCGGCGCGCCGGTGACTTCCTTGAGCTTCTTGCGCAGCTTGCAGATGAAGACGTCGATGATCTTCAGTTCCGGCTCGTCCATGCCACCATAGAGGTGGTTGAGGAACATTTCCTTCGTCAGCGTCGTGCCCTTGCGCAGCGAGAGCAGCTCGAGCATCTGGTATTCCTTGCCCGTCAGGTGCACGCGCTGGCCGTTGACTTCGACCGTCTTGGTGTCGAGGTTGACCTTGAGATCGCCGGTCTCGATGACGGACTGCGCGTGGCCCTTGGAGCGGCGTACGATGGCGTGAATGCGCGCCACCAACTCGTCCTTATGGAACGGCTTCGTCATATAGTCGTCGGCGCCAAAGCCGAGACCCTTCACCTTGTCTTCGATCTGAGCAAGGCCCGACAGGATCAGGATGGGGGTGGAGACCTTGCTGACGCGGAGCGTCTTGAGGACTTCGTAGCCGCTCATATCGGGCAGGTTCAGGTCCAGCAGGATGATGTCGTAGTCATAGAGCTTGCCGAGGTCCACGCCTTCCTCGCCAAGATCCGTTGTGTAGACGTTGAAGCCTTCGGACTGCAGCATCAGTTCGATGCTCTGCGCCGTTGCGCTATCGTCCTCAATAAGAAGGACTCGCATTTCTTTCGTTCCTCTCTTCCCTGTCCCGTCGCCAGGTCGTCTGCCCAGATGCTGAAGAGAACGCTAGCGTCGCCCGCAAAATTCGCGGCTTGCGCTAATCCCTTTTAAGGAATTTACCGACCAGAGGTTAACAAACCCTAATTTTGTCTTGCGCCGACCTTTGCAATCCGGCCGGCACCGATAACCAAGTAACTCTGAGCAAGGGACGATCGTTCGCCCGGAACCACCCGGAACGCGCCAACGACACAATTTGATAAGATTACCCCGCCGCCCGACCGCGCTGCGCCTCGACCCCGTGATTGCCCCTCGGTTGAGCTGACTCCGACCCTGCCCGGCCGCGATCTCAACTGTGGCGATTCTCAGGTTTCCAAGCACAAACTCACGCAAATCTACAGCTATCAGAATTCGCGAGCCCACCACAGGGCGCCTGCGAAACTTTTTTGGGACGCAAGACAGAACTTTAGAAAAACTTTGCATCTCGTTGCTTTACCGCAACTTAATTGGCATATGCTACCTATATTGGGTAAACTTGACAGGCGCAACGTGGGCTCAGCCCCTACGGAGCGACCTGTCGGATCATTTTTCCTGATTGCGGCAACCCATGGTTGGCATGGGACTTGAAGTGTTCAGGCACGCGCGTTCGAACAAGTATGGGGTATCGAACCATGAAGCCACGCGAGACTGCGCTTCGTCTGAAGCGTTTTGAAGCTGAGGAGAAGGCCCGCAAAGTCGCGGACCTCGAGCTTATGATTCGTGAATTTGAAGCTATTGCCAGCGATCTTGATCGCCAGATCCAGGCCGAAGAAGAGCGCACCGGTATCAAGGATCCCGCGCATTTCTCTTATTCGACCTTCGCCAAGTCGGCGAGCGCCCGTCGCCAAAACCTGCGCTCATCGGCCGGAGAATTGAAGATAAAACTCGAAGCCGCGATATCAGACCGGGACGAGGCGGCGGATCAGCTGACCCGCGCCTCCACGGCCGAACAACCGCGCGAGAATGATCGTGGGGCCGGCCGCCGTCGCGGCGACCGCTCAGACAATGCGTCATTGCGCTGATTTACATCGTGTTTCGACGTTAGAAAGCCGACGCGGGCTGGAGGTCACTCCAGCCCGTGTTTATTTGTTTTGATTAGGGCCCCCCATTTGGGGTGGTTTTGCCCTTGTTGTGTCGCCGCGGCCGTCTTGTGTCCCGATAAACACCATGCGAAGCGTCCGCGAATGTCCGCAATTGGCCGGAATCGAAACATAAAGAAGCGGCTCAGTGTGTGCGTCGAAACCACCGGATCTCGCGGTTAGGCACATTTTTCATGCGATGTTCTCGCAAAACGCGTCTCGCCGTCTCGTCGATCGCCGCCGCAATCTTGGCCGGCTGCTCGAGCACGTCGCCAAGCCTGCCGAGTGTTGCGATGCCGGACGTCGCCGCCATCACACCGAAACTCGCCCCAGCCGACGCCCCGCGTCCGGTTGGCGCCCCCACGGAGATTTATACCCGCGTCGGCCGTGGCATTCTCACATGTTGGTTCAGCCCCAGCGGACCATTGAAGCCTGCTTATATCTACAACGCCGATGCCCAGCCCCCGTCAAAAGGCGGCGCGTCTGTGATCAGCATTCACCAGCGCGACCGCGAAGCGACAGACCCGCGTTCAATTCGGGCCTGGAAACTGGCGATCATCCCCGACCCCGAAGGGACGAAGGTCGAAATCGAAAACTTCAAGCTGCCGCCGGAAATAGCCGAGCCCCTGGCTCGTGACGCCCGCCGATGGGCGGCAGGCGAGGAAAACTGTAGCGAACCCATGACCTTGGCCGCTCCGCCGCCCCCGCCCGCTCCAGTCGTCGCCGCGAAAAAGGCGACGGCCAAACCAGCGGCCAAGCCGGCGACTGCGAAGCCGCAATAGCGATTGCCAAACCAATACGCGCCGCCTCGAATGGTCGAAGCGGCGCGATAGTCGCTACTAGGCCGCACACCGGCGGTTAGCGGCGATAATCCTGAATTTTCGTGGCCCGCAAGCCCGGAAGACCGTGCTGATCGATCGACCGCTGCCAGGAAAGGAACTCGTCCACGGTCAATTTGTACCGGTCACAAGCTTCTTCGATGCTGAGCAGCCCGCCGCGAACGGCCGCGACGACCTCCGCTTTACGGCGGATGACCCAGCGTTTTGTGTCTTTCGGCGGTAGATCCGCAACGGTCAGCGGAGCCCCATCGGGTCCGATGACATAGCGGGTACGCCCTCTCATTTGGTGTTCGGTCATGATACTCGGTACACTCTGATGACCACGCATAAAACTACCCTAGCAGGGTCCCATTAAATTCGACCTAACCCATTGAGTAAACATACCATAACGGTTCGTCCCGCGAAGCCCTCGCAAGCGGTTAAGGTTGATGCCGAACAGGGACGTTTGTCCCGCAACGGCATTCGCATTGAGACGGCTTTCACAAAAACCTGGCTGTATGTCGACTTCCAATGTGAACGGCAGCTTTGCCTTTCCGTTCTGAACCGCTGATCCCGTGTGGGGTTGCATCCCCGGCAAGAGAAACCCGGCTGAATTTCCATCGCGCTTGTCAGTGACGGCGCCGGAGCGGTAAACAGGAGCCTTGTGCCTCACTCCTGCAACGGTCATGCTGCATCGCCGCAGAATTGACGCTGAGGCATGAAACATTTTGAGTTTGAGCCCATTTCGTTGGACCGGCGTGCCTGTGCAACGAAGACGATTGTAACGATGATGATGCCGAGAGCCGACCGCCGTGATCGATAGCGCCGACAGCCCGACCAGCATCGCCGCCGTGGCTCCCGCCATCGGCAGCCGTGTCGTGGTCGCCATGTCGGGCGGTGTCGACAGCTCCCTCGTCGCCGCGCTTTTGAAGCGCCAGGGCTATGACGTCGTCGGCATCACGCTCCAGCTTTACGACCACGGGGAAGCTATCGCCCGCAAAGGCGCCTGCTGCGCTGGTCAGGACATCCAGGATGCACGCCGCGTCGCCGACCTCATCGGCATCCCCCACTACGTCCTCGATTACGAGCGCCGCTTCGCCGAAAAGGTGATGACGAGCTTCGCCGACAGCTACATGGCCGGCGAGACGCCGATCCCGTGCGTGACCTGCAATCAGGAGATCAAGTTCAAGGATCTCCTCGACATGGCGATAGAACTGGGCGCCCAGAAACTGGCCACCGGTCATTACATCCGCCTGGAAGAGTCGCCCTCAGGCCCTGTGCTAAGCCGCGCCCGCGATGCCGATCGCGACCAGAGCTACTTTCTGTATTCGACCACCCGCGCGCAGCTGGAACGCATCATGTTCCCGCTCGGTGACATGCCGAAGGCCGCCGTGCGCGAACTCGCACGTGAACTCGGCCTCCCCGTCGCCGACAAGTCCGACAGCCAGGACATCTGCTTCGTACCCAAAGGCCGCTATACCGATGTCATCGAACGGCTGAAGCCGGGCGCGCTTCAGGCCGGCGACATCGTGCACATCGACGGCCGCCATCTCGGCCGTCACGACGGCATCATCAATTACACCGTCGGTCAGCGCCGCGGCATCCGCATTCCAAGCGCCGAGCCGCTGTTCGTCGTCCGTCTGGACGCCGCCCGCAATGAAGTCATCGTTGGTCCGCGTCAGGCGCTGGAGACCACGGAGCTCATTCTGAAAGCTGTGAATTGGCTTGGGGATGAACCACTTGGCGAAGCCGCCGCCGGCCAGCGTGCGCTGCATGTTCGTGTGCGCTCTTCGCAGCCGACACAACCTGCCATATTGACGAGCGGCGAAGATGGCACGATCAAAGTCATCTTAAGCGAAGGTCAGTTGGGGATCGCCGCTGGGCAAGCCTGTGTATTCTACGCCGATGGCAGCGACACATCGCGCGTTTTGGGCGGGGGAACGATCGTTCGCACTTTGCGGTCCAGCAACGGGCCGGCAGCGGGCGGTCAGGAATTGAACGACCACGCGAGCGAACCACGCCGCGCGGTCAGATAGTTTGTGGCATGTCCGCGAGAGCGGGTGTGCGGGGGCAACGGACAAAGGACGAGGTTGGCAGATGATTTCGAATTTGCGGCCCAAGGCAAAGCGCACCGGACCAGCGGTGCAGAAGGCCGGTGGCCGTATCGTGCACATCGGCCATATTCACGAGGACGCGGTGAAGGTCGCCTATCGGCGCTGGGCTCCCGTGTATGACCACACGTTCGGAAAGGTGGCGACCGAAGGCCGCCGTCACACAGCCGAAGCCATCAACCGCAACCGCTCCGGCAGTGTGCTGGAAGTCGGCGTCGGCACCGGCCTCTCGCTGCCCGACTACAAGCGCGAACTCGACATCGTGGGCATCGACCTCTCCACCGAGATGCTCGAAAAAGCCCGCCAGCGCGTGACGGAACTGGGCCTGACCAACGTCAAAGGCCTCTACGAAATGGATGCCGGCGAACTCGAGTTCCCCGATCATTCCTTCGACACCGTCGTGGCCATGTACGTGATGACCGTGGTGCCCGACCCCGAAAAGGTGATGCGCGAACTCTCGCGTGTCACCAAGCCCGGCGGCGAGGTCGTCCTCGTCAACCACTTCAGTCAGGAAGAAGGCGTGCGCGGCTGGGTGGAGCGCCGCATGGCGCCGTTCGCCGAATTGATCGGCTGGCGGCCGATCTTCGACCACTCGCGCGTGATGGTCTGCGACGACCTGAAGCTTGTCGAACGCAAGTCGGTGCGCCCCTTCGGGATCTTTACGATGATGCGCTTCCAAAAGCTTGCTGAGGCCAAACGCATCGCGGCCGAGTAGCGGTCCGCGCCAACCGGCCGGCTCCGCAGCGCGGAGTCGGTTGGCGCAATTAGGTCCGCGCCAACCGGCCGGCTCCGCCGCGCGGAGTGTGCGCAATTAAAAAGACCAGCCGCTTGACAGGTTTACACCGCCGTCCCTATAGACGGCGCTCTGGTACGGCGGGATAGCTCAGTTGGTTAGAGCGGCGGAATCATAATCCGTAGGTCCCCGGTTCAAGTCCGGGTCCCGCTACCATCATTCCAGCGAAGTTCTGAACATTCACGCTCTGTCGGCGGGTCGCGCGTCGCTGTTGGCTGATCCCGGCTCGGCCAACTTCCGGTGCTGCTCAGCCAGCATGGCGGCCGGGGTGATGTTTGCAACCGCCGCCGTGAGCTTATTGTACCAGCCGGTCACCACGTCCCCATCGCCCTCCATCATCGCGCGGAAGCCGATCTCGGCGACATCGGCAGGGTCATCCTTTTTCGCTTGGCCGAGCTTCGTGTCTCGAAGACCGGCGCGCTCGAAAAACTCGGTCTCCGTCGCACCCGGCATCAGGCATGTGACAGTGACACCTGTGTCACGCAACTCCGTGCGCAACGCCCACGAGAAGGAGTCGATGAAGGCTTTCGACGCGTTGTAGACGGCGTTGAAGGGGCCCGGTGTGAACCCTGCGATCGAACCGGTGATGAGCACCCGCCCTTCGCGATGTTGGCGCATGTCGCCGACTACGCGGTGAATGAGGTGCAGCGTCTGCAGGATGTTCGTGTTGACGATCTTGCGCACGCTCTCGAAATCCTGGTCGAGAAACCCGTCTCCCAGTCCCGTCGCAGCGTTCGCAAGAAGCGCGGAAACCCGGCGCCCTCCGATCGCGCCCACAACCTCATCAACACCGCGATCCTCAGAAAGCTCCGCTTGCACAGCCTCGACGTGCGTCCCGTGCGCCCTAAAATCCGCAGCGGCGCGATGAATGTCCGGCTCGTTGGCGATCACGATCAGATCGAAGCCGTTTTGTGCGCAAACCCGCGCCAGATGGTAGCCGATACCGCTTGAGGCGCCGGTAACAACGGCGAGTTGTCGGGGTGAAGAGGTTGCCATGCCAGTCCCTTTTGAGATTGAGAGCGGCCGAAAACTTCGTCATCGTATTTTTGTTCCACCGACACCAACTGGGTGTGTCGCGAGGACGCGGAGTTGCGCACTCGGTGCAATTCACCCCTTCTTGCGCATGCCCGCTGCTGCGGCCTTCACGATGAAACGAAGGTCGCGCTCGACATCGCGTGGATCGAAGTCGGAGAGGCGATTGTTGATCGCCAGATGCAGGATCCCATGGGCGGCGCCGAAGAGCGCGCGGGCGGCCGTGCGTCGCTGGTCCTTATCGGGGACGTCCGCGCCGATCGTCTCCTCCAAGAGGGACAGCAGCCGCGCGCGCTCGGCCACGAAGTCGGCAGGCAGAGCGGCGTCGTCGGGAAGCCGGAACTCGAAAACGGCGAGCCAGCGGTTCCGATTCTCCAGCGCGAACGTCATGTACGCCGTCGCCAGGGCAAGCAGCCGCGCCTCGAGACTGCTTTTGGCTGATGCCTTGCGTGCAGCACCCAGGGGATGCCCCATCGCCGTCATCGTCTCGCGGTTGATGGCCAGGATCAGCCCGTCACGATCCCCGAAGATATTGTAGAGCGTGCCAACCGAGCAGCCGCCCTCTGCCGCAAGCCGCCGCGCTTGCACGGCCGCCAACCCCTCCGTGGCGACAATCGTCCCGGCTTTCGACAGGATGATTGCACGCAACGCCTCGCGCCCCAGGATCTCGGGATCGGGGGCTGTTGCGGCGGCGGGGGGCGATGATCTCGGTGCTCGGGCCATAACGAAGAATTAAACACGATTCCGGCTGGCGCGAACACAGTTCAAAAGATGCTTGAACAAAGTTCATGATTCCGGCATTGTCTGTCCGTGAACATAGTTCAAGGCGACGGTCCTCACGATCCCGCGCCGCGAACAATGGTCACGCAATTTGTTCCGGAGGAGTTCTCATGTTGAAGATCGTCACCACACTTCTGCGCGGCGCGGCATCCGAAGCAGAAGAAGCCCTGTTCGATGCCAACGCCATTCGCGTCCTTGAGCAGCAATTGCGCGACGCCGCCGGCAGCCTCGAACATGCCCGCCGCGAACTCGCCTGCGCCATGGCGCACCAGGCGAGCGAAGAGCGCGCGGTCTCAGCGCTCGAAGCACGCATCGGCTCACTCGAAGCCGCAGCGCGTGAAGCACTCGATGCGGCGCGCGAGGATCTCGCAACTGAAGTGGCAACCGTCATCGCCGCCACGGAAGACGAGCGCGCGCTGCGCAAAGCGTCCGTCAAAAAGTTCGCTGCCGACGTCCGCCGCCTGAAACAGCTTTCCGAAGACGGCCGCCTTCGCCTCGCCGATCTGCGCCGTGGATTGGAAATGGCCCGGGCCCAGGAAGCGCTGCGCCGTGCGGGCGCAAACGGCCGCCGCGCACTCAGTGTCGGCACGGGCGCATTGCGTGAGGCGGAAGCAACCCTTGTGCGCATTCGCGATGTCCAGGCGCGCGAAGAAGATGTCGCCGCAGCGATGGATGAACTCGACAGCCGCGAGAGCGGCCGCGACCTCACCGATCGCCTCGCCGCGGCCGGCTTCGGGAGCATCAAGAAAACGAAGCCCGCCGACGTTCTCGCGCGCCTGAAGGCGTCTGCCGGAAAATGCACCTGACGCGGAGCCCGGCTCATGACGCCCCGACCCGCAGGACGGATGTTCGACACAGCTATCCGCACAAATGAAACACGCGTCACAGGAGAGTACGCCATGTCTTCAACGACCAAGAATACCGGTGCCTGGCTCACCTTCACCTACATCTTCTTCGGCTTTGCCGTCGGCATGATGGTGCTCGGCATCTGGGCGATTCCCGCTGATCTTTGGATCAAGGGCTATCTGTCGATGGCCACCGTCTCAATGTTGGGCGCCGCCTTCACGCTCGCTAAGACCGTTCGCGACGAACAGGAAGCCAAGCGCTTTTCCAACCGTATCGAAGACGCCAAGGCCGAGCGCCTGCTCATGGAGGTGGGCCGAGTTGCATCGGGAGCATAAGCCTTGCGTCCCTGCGGCAACGGTGCGCGGTCTGGCAACAGCTCGCGCACCGTTGCGACACAAAGATGCCATGCTTGAGGCTAGCATCCACAGCATGAGCACATCCTTGATTTGTCGCCCGATCCTGACGCTCGCGCTGACGCTTCTGTCACTGGCCGGAACGCTCACCGCGCCGGCGACGGCCGGCGAGCAGATCGTTCTGCCGTTCGACTGCAACATCGTCGGCGGTCGCGTGCAGGTCCGACCCTCCGGCGATCAGGCCTATCGCATCTACGGCGCGCGCCGGCAGGAGCAGTATCGCGCCTGCTCGGAGCAGAGCCCGGACCGCTGCCGCACTTTCCTGGTGCACAGTTTCAAAATGGCCTGCGGTCGAGACAGGGCTGAATGGCCGGAAGTTTACGCCGCCATCGCCAAGGTCACCGACGGCCGCGCGTTTTTTAACAACGACGGCGCACTCTATTACCGCATGGGACCCCGCGAGCCGCGTGACAGCTATCCGTTCCCGGAGCCACGCCGTCCATCCGGCATCGTTGAAATGCCGGCGGGCTTCGCACCGATGGCCGGCATCGATGCCATCTTCACGCCGCTCGATCCCCGCGTGGCTGAACTCGAAGACGGTCCCGCGCCGGATGCGCCAGATCCTGACGCGCGAGCCTATCGCGACGCAGAAACGGCATCGCGCAGAAACGAGGGCGGGTTCGCTCCCGCGCTAACGCCGAAAGCGGCAGAGAAGCCGAAGGTCGTCGAAACCCCAAAAATCGCCGAGGCCCCCAAGCCGGTCGAGCCGCCGAAGTCACAGGTCGTGCTTGAACCCAAGCCACTCGAGACGGCGAGCACCGACAAACCCGCCGCGGCCTCCTCCGCTACCGAAGCGTCAAGAGCATCCGAAGGAGCGCCCCCAACTGAGACCGCCGCACCTGTCGCGCCGACGATCTTGAACAACCCGGCTGCAAAGGAAGTCGAGACTGCGAGCCAGACCGAAACCGTCGTCGCCGCAGCCGAAATCCCTTCGGGTCCTCCGACAACGACGGCGGCCATTCCGAATGTCGGTTCGCGCGTCGAAGGCTGGAGTGCGACCGGCGGCACGCGCCTGTCCGTACCTCCGCTTGCCGTCGCGATCCTCATCGCCGCCGCCACGCTCGCGATCCTGCTCGTCATCTTGAAGAAAGCAGGCCGCAGTGCCCGCCGCCGCAGGTCCGCTCCGCATTCCGATCGAGCCGACGTTGCCGGGCTTTGATCCGCCGCGGGCGAGCACGGGCCAAGCTCTGACCGTTCGCGCCACTCCTGAACCGCCGTCGCTGTCCACCGCTTCGCCCAGCACCGATCTGCCGGTCACCCGCGCCGATGCGCTGGCACTCCTTGGCCTCAACGCCGATGCAAGCGAGGCGGTCATCCGCAAGGTGGTGGAAGCGCTGCGCCAGTCCTGGCATCCCGACCTTGCCACGGGCGATGCCGATCGCGCCGCCCGGGAAGTGCGCATTAAGGCCATCAACGTCGCAGCCGGCATTCTGCTGCCCAAGACGATTGCGTAGGCCTCTTTGTCAGAAGCAACTACCGCTGCGCGATGAATACGCCGGCAAGAATGAGCCCGAAACCCGCCGCGTGATAGAGCGCGGGCTGTTCGCCGAGGAGCATCATCGCCAGGACACTGGTGAAGAGCGGGATCAGATGGATGAAAACGCCGGTTCGGTTGGCGCCAATGATCTCCACGCTGCGCGCGTAGCAAAGGTACGCAACGAGGCTCGCCAGCACGCCCGCGTACAGCACCGCCGCGATCGTCTGCGGATTGATCTCCATCACTTGCCCGTGCGCGTATTCCCATCCCGCCAGCGGCAGGTTGACGACGCCGGCAATTGCATACGTGAGCCCGACGAAACTCAGCGTCGAAATCGGCGGTCGCGTGCGCAGGAGCGCCGTGTAGAGCGCCCACACGCCCGTCGCAAACAGCATGACGAGATCGCCACGGTTGAACGTCAGCGTCGCGATGCGTGCAAACTCCCCATGCAGCACCACGACCGCGACACCCATGAGCGACACCGCCATGCCGCTGAGCTGGTTCGCGCGCAGCTTGTCACGGAATAGCGCCGCTCCGGCCAGCACGATGAGAATGGGCCCCCAGGAGTTGAGGATCGCCGCGTTCGTTGCCGTGGTATCCGTCAGAGCGATATACTGAAGGGTATTGTAGATCCCCGAACCCATGAAGCCGAGCAGCAGGAGCCGCGGCCAGGTTTGCCGGATTACGGGCCAGTCGACGCGGATCGCACGATAAGCGAATGGGAACATGAGGACGGCGGCGAGCGACCAGCGCAAAAATGCGAGCGTCATCGGCGGGATGTTCCCGCTCGCCCAGCGACCGAGGATGTGATTGCCCGCCCACAGGCCCATCGTAAGGATCAGGAATAGATAGGCATTCGCCGGGGAGGCGGTCGTGAGGCGCGAAAGCATGCGAAGGCACGTCCTGCGATGAGCTGAGCCTGGGGTCTATAGGCAACCCTTTACCCCGTCAAACGTCGGCCTGCCGCGGTTCGCCGGGCGCGGCATCTAGGGTGTTGGGCGAACTCGATTCTGGGCTATAAGCGGGGCGAAATGTTCATTGCCTTGGCCCCGGTCCGCGGACGGCCGGGGCCAAGGCACGTCTAGAGGCTCGCGATGGGCAACGTAGTGGTGGTCGGCGCCCAGTGGGGTGACGAAGGCAAAGGCAAGATCGTCGATTGGCTGTCGGAGCGCGCAGATGTCGTTGTGCGCTTCCAGGGCGGCCACAACGCCGGGCATACGCTCGTGATCGGCGACAACGTCTATAAGCTTTCGCTGCTGCCATCGGGCGTGGTGCGCCCGGGCAAGCTCGGCGTGATTGGCAACGGTGTCGTCGTCGATCCGTGGGCGCTGATCTCGGAAATCGAAAAGCTCGGCAAGCAGGGAGTCGCGATCACGCACGAGAATTTGCGCGTGGCGGAAAACGCCGTGCTGATCCTGCCGCTTCACCGCGAACTCGATGTCATTCGCGAAGAGGCAGCGGGCACGGCCAAGATCGGAACCACCGGCCGCGGTATCGGTCCAGCCTACGAAGACAAGGTCGGCCGCCGCGCCATTCGCGTGCAGGACTTGAAGAACCTGTCGACACTGGGCGCCAAGGTGGATCGCCTGCTGGTTCATCATAACGCTCTGCGTGCCGGACTCGGCAAGGACCTCGTCTCCAAGGATCAGCTCATCGCGGAATTGACCGAAGTCGCGCCGAAGATCCTGCCGTACATGGATGTGACGTGGGAGCTGCTCGATCAGGCGCACCGCGAGCGCAAGCAGATCCTGTTCGAAGGCGCACAAGGCGCACTCCTCGACATCGACCACGGCACCTATCCGTTCGTCACCTCGTCGAACACGGTCGCCGCTCAGGCGGCAACCGGCTCCGGCATGGGCCCGCGCGCCGTCGGCTACGTGCTCGGCATCGCCAAGGCTTACACGACACGCGTCGGCTCCGGCCCATTCCCGACCGAACTCGACAATGCAATCGGCGAGAAGATCGGCGAGCGCGGACACGAGTTCGGCACCGTCACGGGTCGCAAGCGCCGCTGTGGCTGGTTCGACGCCGTGCTCGTGCGCCAGGTGTGCAAGGTCTCCGGTATCGACGGCATCGCACTGACGAAGCTCGACGTGCTCGACGGCTTTGATGAACTCAAGATCTGCGTCGGCTACATGCTCGACGGTGAGCGCCTTGATCGCCTCCCCGCTGGCCAGAATGCGCAGGCCCGCGTCGAACCCATCTACGAAACATTCGAAGGCTGGTCACAATCGACGCGCGGTGCGCGCAGCTGGGCGGAATTGCCCGCGCAAGCTGTAAAGTATGTGCGCCAGATCGAGGAACTCATCGGCTGCCCTGTGACGCTCCTGTCAACGAGCCCCGAACGCGACGACACGATCCTGATGAAGGATCCATTTCTCGCCTGACGCCTTAGTCTTCGGTGATGAAGTCCAACTCCCGCCACCTGTCCGGAAGTTCATGTGACAGCCCTAGATGCGCTGTGCTTTGCACGCGCAAACACCCGCTTTGGAGTACTGATCATGGCTCGCAAGCCAACCGCAAAAGAAACGTTCGTGATGTTCAACGTCACCTATGAAGACGGCACGATGACATCCAACCGTCGCGTTCCGGAATCGATCCTCGGCGGTCTCGAAGGCGACGCTCCGGCGCAGGCCCTGATCGAAGAGCAGGATCGCCAAATCCAAGAGCAGTCGGGCCGCTCGCGCGGAGCGATCAAGGCAATCGTTCGCGCCCCAACGCGCTGAAAGCAAACTGCGCATGAGCCAGGCGTTTCTGCCGACACGTGAAGAGGCCTTTATCCGTCTCAAGGATTTCGTCCCCCGAGCCGGCAGCGCTTACGCGAAATCACGCAATTTCGACTACGGACCGGCTGAGCGGAATAATGTTTCGGTGCTCTCGCCCTATCTGCGTCATCGCCTGATTGGCGAGGATGAAGTGATCCGCGCGGTGCTGTCGAAGCATCGCATATCGGCGGCGGATAAGTTCGTTCAGGAAGTCTGCTGGCGCACCTACTGGAAAGGCTGGCTGGAACAGCGGCCCACGGTTTGGAGCGAGTACCTGTCGGAATTGTCGCGCGAACAGGAAAAGATAGAAAAATACAAGGACGCGGCAGCGCGCTACGCAGCGGCCGTCACCGGTGAGACCGGCATCGCCGCGTTCGATGCCTGGTCAAAAGAACTGGTAGAGACCGGCTACATCCACAACCACGCGCGCATGTGGTTCGCCTCGATCTGGATTTTCACTCTGGGCCTCCCCTGGACACTGGGTGCCGATTTCTTCTACCGCCACCTGCTTGACGGCGATCCGGCGTCTAACACGCTCTCCTGGCGATGGGTGGCGGGCCTGCACACGCGCGGCAAGCACTATGTGGCCCGCGCCGACAACATCCGCCAATATACCGACGGCCGCTTTGATCCAGTAGGCGAATTGAACGAAGCCGCGGACCCGCTCGACGGTCCGGATAATCCGCCTGCCGTCCGGTTGCGCGCGCCCATGAGCGTCCCGCCCGGTGAGCCCGTCGTGCTCCTCATCAACGAAGACGACCTGACGCCCGAGCGCTGGCCGGTCGCCTCCGAACAGGTGAAGGGCGTCGTGCTGCTGCCGGCCGATGAAAGCTATCCGGGCCTTTCAGAACAGGTTCGCGCGTTCCGATCGCAAGCCATTGCAGACGCCGCCGGACGTGCCGAGCGCTTTTTCAACTGCCCGGTGATCAGGCTTGCAACCGCGCAGCCGAACGAAGCCGTCGCACTGTGTCGCGCGCACAGCATCGAGAAGCTCGTCACCGCCCATGTCACCGTCGGCCCGGCGCGGAACACCTACGACGCGTTCGTTGCAGGTCTGGCAGGATCAGGCATCGCCGCCATGGAGGTCCGCCGCGAATGGGACAGCGCCTTCTGGCCCCACGCCCGCGCCAGCTTCTTCAAGGTCAAGGAACGAATCCCCGAAACACTCGAGCGCCTCGGCTTGATGTAATCAGAGCGCCGACGTCACCAGACCGCGCGCCGCTGCCAGAGCACCATCCGTCAGAGGATACGCGAGGAGCCGCATCGGATTGACCGGCCCAGGCAATGTGATCTGCCCCGCAGGGACGCATTTGAAACCGTAGCGGCCGTAGTACGGCTCATCGCCGACGAGAATGACGAGCGATTTTCCGGCGGCCCGCGCATCCGCAATGCCTTCTGCGATGAGTTGGCCACCAAGGCCTTGCCCAGCGAATTCGGGATCGACCGCAATGGGGCCGAGCAGCAGCGCGCCGGGCTCGCCGCCGATTTTCACCTCGCTCAGCGTGATCGCCGCGACAAGCCGGTTCCCGCGCACCGCCACGTGACAGAAATCTGACAACGGGTTGCCGTCGCGCCGGCCCTCGCGCACACGGTAGGCCGAGCGCGCGTAGCGGCCGGGGCCGAACACCCGCGCGTGCAGCTCAGCGATCGCAGGCACATCAACCGTTTCGGCGGTGCGAATGAGAATTCTGTCGGACATTGCGCACGAGGTTTAAGGTGCCGCTGAGCGGCCATGACATTGGCCGCGAGCTAGCACGGATGGAACGGGGGGTCTAGAGAAGCGTTACCACAACGGATCACGCGACTTCCCATGAAACACTTCTCCCAGCCGGGACACGACCGACCGGTGCGCCCCTTCAGGCAAAGCATCGAGTGCGAAAAAGCCCTGCTCTGCAATTTCCGAATTGGGCGGTGGCGTCTGCGGCTGCTGCCAGGACCGCACCAGAAAAAAGGCGATGTGGTCATTCGGAAAATTGCGGAAATTGGTATACATGCCGAACAACTCAGGTGGACCCAGCAGGATGACGCCGGCCTCTTCGGCCAGTTCCCGCTCGAGTGCGGTCGTGACAGCCTCGTTCTTCTCCACACCACCGCCCGGAAAATGCCAGCCCGCCCGATACGTATGCCGGATGAGCAGGACGCGGTTGGTGTCGTCGATCACAAGTCCTTGGGCCCCCAGCGTCAGACCGCGCGTCCAACGCCAGTAGCGTTGCAGCACATGCATGACGAGTTTGTCCCGGATCATTATTCGGCAGCCTTGAAACGAGGAATTGCACAATGTCCCACGCGCATTCGTTCGAAATCCTTACGGCGAAGTGCCAAGCTGCCGCCTGGCGCAGATGATAGTAAACAGTCTCCGCAACGAAACCTTGAGAGTGGCTGATCCTGCCCCGTTATGACGCACACATTCACCCTCGCACACATCTCCGATTTGCACCTGACGCCGCTACTCGGCTTTGGTCCGCATCATTGGAACGTGAAACGATCGCTCGGTTTCATCAATTGGGCGCGCAGCCGCCGCTTCGTACACCGGCTGGATGTTGCCGACCGGATGGCAGCGGATATGTGGCAGCAGGGAGCAGACCACGTCGCCGTCACTGGCGACATCGCTAATCTCGGCCTGCCGGATGAAATCGGCGCCGCCCTCGGATGGCTGAAGACTGTCGGACCACCCGACAAAGTGACGGCGATTCCGGGCAATCACGACATCTACACGCGGCGTATGTCAGGTCCTGCCTGCACTGAGATTTGGCGTGAATACATTGCGTCCGATGCTTGGGGTGCATCGTTTCTGGGCGCGGAGCCGCAACAGTTTCCGTTCGTCCGCCGTATCGGACCCTTGGCGCTGATCGGATTGAACTCCGCATTTCCGACGCGTCCGTTCGTTGCAGCAGGGCGCGTCGGCCGCGATCAGCTGGCGGCACTGCAGGACTGCCTCTTGCGATTGAAGAGCGAAAATCTAACCCGCGTGGTGCTCATCCATCACCCGCCGCTGCCCGGCCAAACCGCGCCCCGGCGGGCGCTCGAAGATGCAGAGCAGTTGGCCGCGATGCTGTCGGAGTGTGGTGCCGAACTCGTGCTTCACGGACACAATCACCGCGATAGTCTGGTCTGGCTTCCGATCGAATGATGGATCAATTCCCGTCGTAGGTGTCGCATCGGGCTCTGCCACGCGAACCCACGGACTGGAGCCGCTCGGCCGCTACAATCTGTTTCGCTTCTCGACGGACGGAATAGAGATGCACGTGCGCGGTTTGGGCGGCGCGGCAGGCGGTGTCGTGGACATCGCGCGCTTTGCGCTGCAGCCGGACGCCCAGCCTCTGTTCGTCTGATCGCGCATCGAAGCCACACGATGACCACTGAATTCTAAACGGACTGTAACCCAGGCTTGACAAGATCAGCGGCAACTGGACTCATGAGCGGGTAACGGTTCCTCGCGGTGCGCAAGTGCCAACGGGAGAATAGGGAACACGGTGAGGGTCGTTCGCGATCCGATGCCGAGGCTGCCCCCGCAACTGTAAGCGGCGAGCTTCCCCCACAATGCCACTGATAACGCTTTGGGCCAGTTGCCCGGGCGGCGTCGGGAAGGCGGACGGGAAGCGCCAGAGCCGCGAGCCAGGAGACCTGCCGGTACATGCTGCCCATCCCTCGTGCGGGGCGCGCGTAGGAACGGACCACCCGTAGTGGCGGCTGATGTGCAACCGGTAGGGAGCGGCGTCAGGCATGCACGGGTTTATGGGTCCAGATTAGATCCTCAAAGATTGACAGCACGGGGTTTGGAGATCGACGGATCTCTAGCCCGCTGGTCCAATTCACCCGTCCGTTCCGGACGTTCGATCCCTCCAAACCGCCACGGGTTGGAGGACTGATGACTATGAGAAATGCGCATTGCGCATTGACGATGACGTGCGCGCTGGCAACTGCCGGCGTCGGGATGAGTGCGGCCACTGCGGTGGCGCAGGACTCCGAGATTTTGCCGGCGATTGTGGTGGAAGGGGCGACGCTCGACGCCGCAACATCCCCTAAACCCAAAGCACAAAAGAAGCCGGCACCTAAAGAGGTGCCTGTTGGCGAAGAAAGCCCGGATACGAACTCCACCGGCACTCCGTCGCAGCCGCAAAATGAAGGGCAAGTGGAAGCCGAAGCACTGACCGGGCCATCACCCGGCACCGACGACTCCGTGCAGGGTGTACCGATCCGTAAGTTGGGCACGCCTGTCAGCGTCGTTACGGGCGAGGATATTCGCGCGCGGCAAATCCGCAATGCCGTCGACGCGATTCGCAGTCTGCCGGGTGTCGCGGTCAGCAATAGCGGTGGCGGCGGCCAAAACGTTCAGGTGCGGATCCGCGGTGCGGAAGGTAATCACACCCTCGTCATCATCGACGGCGTTGAAGCAAATGATACCAACTCCGGCGAATTCGACTTCGCCAACTTGTCGGCGGACGACATAGAGCGCATCGAGGTGCTCCGCGGCGTGCAGAGCGGCTTATATGGCTCCCGAGCCATTGGTGGCGTCATCAACATCATCACCAAGGGCGGCAAAGGGCCACTTACGTTCCGATCGAGAGCGGAAGGCGGGAGCTTCGGAACCCGAGATGTTGCAGGCAGCGTCTCCGCCGGAAACGATCGCGGCTATTTTGCAGCGTCCTACAATTTCCAAGAGGCCGACGGTTTCAACATCTCGGAAACCGGTAATGAAAAGGACGGCTGGGAGCGCCAGACCTTCAATGTACGGTCAGGCGCCAGCATCGTCGAAGGGATAAGCGTGGACTTCAACCTTCGACGCTCTAATCTTTCCACGCAGTTCGACACGACTAACTTTTTCGCGCCGAACTTCGTGCCTCAGACACCCGTCGATTCGGGCAACCTCGCCGACACGTCGATTTGGCTGGGCGGAGGCAAAGTCACATGGCAACTATTTGATGGCGGATTTACGCAGGTCGTCGGCGGAAATTTCAACTCCACAACATCCGATCAGACCGACGACTTCGGCACAAGCACATACGAAAACGCGCGCGAGCGGTTCTATTACCTCAGCACAGCCCGCTTTGGTTCTCCGCAGACAGGCATGAAACACGCCGTGAGCGGCCTGGCGGAAAAAGAAATGGAAAGCTTTACCCCTTCCGCTTCCTTTACCGACAGCTTGGAGCGCAACCGCGAGCGTACTGCCTTCGCGGCAGAGTATCGAGGCGAATATCTGGATCGCATTTTTCCGACTGCCAGCATCCGGCATGAAGACAACGACACGTTCCAGGACTTCACAACATGGAAGACCGCGCTTTCGATCGACATGCATGAACTGGGTTTTCGTCCCCACGCCAGCGTCGGCACAGCTGTGGCAACGCCCGGTATGTTCGAGCAATTCGGTAGCGTTCTGGGAGCCTTTATCGGTAATCCCAATCTTATCCCGGAAGAGAGCTTTGGCTGGGATGCAGGCGTCGAGTTTTACTTGCTGAACGGCCAGGCCGCCGTTGACGTCACATACTTCGATGCGAATCTTGAGAATGAAATTGTGACCGTCGGCAATACGGTCGTTAACATCCAAGGCGAAAGCCAGCGGAGAGGGGTCGAAGTCGCGGCCCGTTGGCTGTTCTCGCCGAACGTCACGATCGGCGCGGCTTACACCTGGCTCCAGTCAGCCGATCCATCGGGTGTGAGCGAAATCCGCCGCCCGGAACATACGGCGCGTGCCGATGTCAATTACACATTCGCCGACGGGCGCGGCACTCTGAATGTGGCGGGAGTCTATAACGGCGCCACGACCGACCTTGCATTCTTCAATCTTCCCCCTCCGGATTTCTTCGGCTCCTCGTTCGTCGATCTCGATAGCTATTTTCTGCTGAATGCGGCGGCGTCGTATCAACTCAGCCCCGGCGTTCAAGTGTTCGGGCGCGTCGAAAATGCTTTAAACGAAGACTACCAGGATGTTTTTGGCTTCGAGACCGCCGATATAGCAGCCTACGTCGGCCTTCGGTTTACCTACGTCGAAGAAGCTACCCGCGCCTGGGCAGAGGGGCGCTAGAACGATGCAAAAGGACCGGTAGCTTGAGCACACGTTCGAGCAGGAGAACGAGAACGGCAGCAACCCTGGCGGCATTTGCCGCCGGGGTTGTGGCGCTCGCGGCAGGATGGCCCGCAGGCGCCGGCTCAGACTTGCCAAAGCCCAAACGGATCGTCTCGCTCAACCTGTGCATCGACCAGATCCTGCTCGATCTCGTCCCGCGCGAGCGCATCGGCGGTGTCAGCTTCCTGGCAGCCGACCCGTCCATGTCGCTCGTGGCCGAGGAAGCTAAGGCTTTGCCCTCGGTACGAGGATCGGCGGAGGAGATTTTAGCGCTCGATCCCGATCTCGTGCTCGCCGGCGAATACACCACAGCCGCCACCGTCGATCTTCTCCGCCGGCTCGGCCAGCGAGTGGAGATCGTCCCGATGGCGACGAGCTTCGCGCAGATCCGCGACGTGGTGCTCCTGATGGGCCAACTGACCGGCGAAGAGCAGCGCGCCCAGACACTCATAACCGATTTCGACACGCGCTTAGCCGAGGTCAAGGCACGCGCCGTCGTGCGATCTGAAGCCCCCCGCCCACGGGCCGTTGCCATGCAGGTCAACAGCCTTGCCTCGGGTGAGGGCAGCCTCATCAACGAAGTGCTCGGCGAAGCCGGCTTCGATAACGTTGCGCGCTACGCCAAGCTCGGGCCCGCCGGACGCTTGCCGCTCGAAACGCTCATCTCCGATCCGCCTGAAGTCATCGTGCGCGCGAATGATGCCTCGGATTTCCGCACCGTTCTCGGTGACAATCTTCGCCATCCCGCATTTCGCGCGCTGGAAGCCACACGGCCGAGCATTCACATCCCAATGAATGAATGGCTGTGCGGCACGCCGCGCATCGTGCAGGCGGTGGAACGGCTTGCCGTCGCGCGCGAGGCGCTTCATTTTCGAGCCGAGGCTCCGCAATGAACGCAATGCGCCTCGCTGCGCTGCTTGGCTGCGCGGCGCTTGCGGCCTTACTGCTCTCTCTGTTCACGGGCGTGGACGGTTTCACCGTTGCGGGTTCTGCGGAAGCCCGACGCATGATCCTTCTTGAAGTCCGGCTGCCGCGCGCGCTGCTCGGCTTCATGGTCGGCGGAACGCTGGGCCTCGCCGGAGCCGTGCTGCAAGGCTATCTGCGCAACCCGCTTGCGGAGCCGGGCATCCTCGGCATCTCCGGTGGCGCGGCACTGGGGGCCGTGATCGCCATCCACTCGGGTCTTGCCCAGGTCGTCGCTCTGGCCTTGCCATTAGCAGGCCTCACGGGTGCTGCGCTGGCGACGCTGGCGCTCACAGTGTTGGCAGGGCGCGGCACCGGTTCAGTGACGCTCATCCTCGCAGGCGTCGCCGTGTCGAGCCTCGCTGCCGCGCTGACCTCACTCGCGCTCAATCTCGCGCCGAACCCGTTCGCAGCCTCCGAGATGCTGTACTGGCTGATGGGGTCGCTCACCGACCGCAGCTTGACGCACGTCTGGCTCGCAGCACCCCTGATGGCGATCGGATGCCTTCTGCTGGCTTCTACCGCGCGCGATCTCGATGCGCTCTCACTCGGCGAAGCCGCTGCGCAGAACCTGGGCGTCGATCCCACTCGCCTGCGTTGGGTGGTCGTATCCGGAACTGCACTTGCCGTCGGCGCGGCCACCGCCGTCTGCGGCGCGATTTCCTTCGTCGGGTTGATGGTACCGCACCTTTTGCGCCCGTTGACGAGCGGCGAACCCGGCCAGCTGCTGCTGCCGAGTTTTCTTGGCGGCGCTGCTCTCGTCCTGCTCGCCGACGTGGCGCTGCGCATCCTCTCACCCATGGGCGATCTGCGCCTTGGCGTGCTGACGGCCCTGATCGGTGCGCCGTTCTTCCTCTGGCTCGTTCTCAGTAGACGCACGGAGCTCGCACCATGAGCCGTGCGACGACCCTGTCGGCTTCCGGTATCGGCGTGCGACTGGGCGGGCGCGAGATCCTGCGGGACATCGCTTTCACTATTTCGCCGGGCGAACTGATCGCTGTGGCGGGACCGAATGGCGCAGGAAAATCCACGCTGCTGCGTGTGCTGGCCGGTCTCACGCCGCCCGATGCAGGCTCGGTTCGTCTGGGTGACATGGACGTGCGCACCATGGATCGTCGCTCTCTCGGCCGCGCCATTGCGTACCTCCCGCAAGATCGCACAGTTCATTGGCCGCTGAAGGTCCGTGCCGTGGTCGCGCTGGGGCGCATACCGCACGGATCGGGTCCGCAGCGCGGCGAAAGCGACATCGATCGCGCAATGATCCAAGCAGCGCTCAAGCAAACCGATACCGAGGCGCTCGCAGACCGATCGATCGGTGAATTATCAGGCGGAGAGCGGGCGCGCGTGCTCATTGCGCGCGCACTCGCACAAGATGCCGGCATTCTGATTGCCGATGAGCCGGCTGCCGGTCTCGATCCGGCGCACGCACTTGCATTGTTCGAAACATTCGTTGCGATCGCAGCGCAGGGCCGCGCGGTGATCGTCGCGCTGCACGATCTTTCGCTCGCGCTGCGCTATTGCCCCGGCGCCGTGTTGTTGAAGGATGGTGAGGTTGCGGCATCGGGTCATGCGCGCGACGTTTTGACCGAGCCAATGATCGCCCGTGTCTATGGGATCACGGCGAAGATTGCAGAGGTTGCCGGCGTTCCATGTGTCATCCCCGTATCAGTAAGGCCATGATACGGTCAGGGTGTTGCTGCAGGTTTGGAACGTGGATCGTTCGATCCGCGTTCTCCGAACATGAAGCGGGGCATGTGACGCGTGGAATTGTTTCGACGCCGATTGAAATTGAATCTGGCGCTTCAGGGCGGCGGTACACACGGCGCCTTTACGTGGGGTGTCCTGGATCGCCTTCTTGAAGATCGGTATGTCCAGTTCGGTTGGGTCAGTGCGGCCAGTGCCGGCGCGATCAACGCAGCCGCTCTAGCAGCGGGCCTCGCAGAAAATGGCCCCGAAGGCGCGCGCGCCAAGCTGCGTCAGGTCTGGGAAGCCGTAGCCAAGGCCGGCATGCCGGAGTTCCTGCGCCTGAACCCCGTGCTGTTCACGCTGTCGCGTTCGGCACCGCTTGCTCATCTCGCATCCTTGTGGTCGCCGTACGAGTTCAATCCGCTGGGCTTCGATCCTCTGCGCCGGCTCCTGAATGAGACGATCGATTTCGCAGCGATCCGCAAGCACTCGCCCGTGGAACTGCTGATTGCGGCGACTGAAGTCGCCACCGGCGAAGCCCGCCTGTTCCGTCGCGATGAACTGACGGTCGATGCTGTGCTGGCCTCCGCCTGCTTGCCGGCGCTGCATCACGCCGTGGAAATCGACGGCATCGCGTATTGGGACGGCGGCTTTTCCGCCAACCCCGATCTCGTGACGCTCGCGATGGAGAGCCCCGTCGCCGATACGCTGATCGTACAGCTCTCGCCCCTGAAGAAGGAAGGCTTGCCGACCGGGGCGCGGGAGATCCAGGCGCACGTCAACCGCCTCACCTTCAATGCGCCGCTGATCCGCGATGTCGAGATCATCGAAATGGCGCGCGAAGCCATGCGCGGCGCCGTTCGTTCGCGCTTTTCGAGATTGCGAAAACTTGCGCAGCACCGGTTCCACCTCGTCGAGGCCGCGCCGTACACGGGCGTCCTGTCGGACCGGACGAAGATCCATCCGGACATGGAACTGCTCAATCACCTGCACGCAGCCGGACGCACGGAGGCGGAAAAGTGGCTCGCCGCCAACCGCCGCGCGATCGGACGCCGCTCGACGGTGAATTTGCGCACCCATTTCGAAGCCGTCCGCGCCGGCCGTCCGGTAAAAGCCAAGGATCCGATCGAAGGGATCACCGCGCCGGATCATGCAAAGGGTAAGGCCCCGCAGTCGGAGACGCTCCCCGCGGCACCACCACCCGCATCGAAATCATCCGAGCCACCACGGGCAGCGCGCGGCGGTGCCTGACGTCACGGCGATGCCAGCCGCGCATACCCTTCGGCAAGCGTTTCGTCGAGGATGCGCTTGTAGTCAGAGTAGGACTCATGGCTCGCAGGCACTTCACCGAGCGCCGCGCCTTTGAAATCCGACCGTTTTAAGTAAGCGATCGGCGCCGATACGGGCACAAAGAAGCGGCCCTGCTTATTGAGCGTCGTGATGAGCCCGCGCATTTCGCCCGCCTGGTCCAGCTGCGAGACGACGACCATGCGCATGGCCCCCTTGGTCAGCGACACGAGGTGAATGAACATTGACGAGGAGGGGATGTAGAGCCGCCCACGATGCGAGAACGGCTGATCGGGCCGGTCGCGCTCCTCGAAGATCAGCGACGGCCACTCGGGATCCCACACGATGTCGGTTCGGTAGGCAACGATGGTGTTCGGCACCGCGAAGGCCGGGCGCAGCGTGAGATAGCTGCCGATGTAGTGATCGACGCCGGCGCGCGTGTAGGCCCCCATGTACACCGGCGCAACGACACCGCCTTCGCCGCGCAGATCCATCGGTTGCGCGGTGGTCATGGCGCCGGACCACAATTCTTTCAGCCGGCTGTAGTCGAGCCCCAGAACCATGCAGACATCGAAGAGCGTCTGCTCGCGCACGGCACGGCCGCCCAGCAGGTTCTGGATCGTCTTCTCATGGCACTCGGCCGCATCGGCGAGTTCGGCCTGTGTCATCTTCTTTTCGATGAGCGCCGTGCGCAGCATCTGTACGGCGGCACTGCGCTCGGCGCGAGCCGGCATAATTTTGTCGGAAGCCATGGCGAGCGGGGTTCCAGGCAAATGGCGATAAAGCTTTGCTGGTTGTTATCGCCCGTTGCGGGTTGGCCCGCAATTGCTCGGAAGCCGGATTATCGTTGAAAGGTCAACGGCTGTCCGCCGACGAAACCACTTCGAGTTTGACCGGGGCAAGCCCGCGCGACTGCATATCGAGGATTTCAGCGGCGGCTTCCGACACATCGATGATGCGACCCGGCTTGAAGGGCCCGCGATCATTGATCCTCACGACGGTTTTCTTGCCATTGCGGAGGTTGGTGACGGCGACGAGCGTCCCAAACGGAAGCGTCGGGTGGGCGGCCGTCATCGCCCGCTTGTCGAAGACTTCCCCCGAGGCTGTCATTTGATCCTGCCAGTAGTAGGAGGCGATGCCATCGAGCGCATGCGATCTGGCCGGCTTTGGGCCAAGCGAGCCGGTTGTCAGTGGCGGCTTGGATCCCGGGGGACCAGAATGGACTTCCGTCACCCAACGGGTCTCGACAGGGTTCGCCCCTGCTGCGGTGGAGGCAACCCCGAGAACGGCAACGGCGGCCGCAGCGGCTCGGGTGAAGGTGGTGAATGCAGGCATGAATGATCCAGGCATGAACGTGAGCAGTCCGGACAAGAACGCGCCGGCCCCGAATTCATTCCGCTAGTGCGATTCGCAGGCCATCCTAAGGCGTCTCTGCTTGTCTAACGCTCCACACCGCGCGTTGATGCAACCCAACTCCACACCGGCCTGCCGAGTGTGGACCAAACCTAGCTCCACACCGGCCTGCCGAGTGTGGACCAAACCTAGCTCCACACCGGCCTGCCGCGTGTGGACCAAACAAAAAAGAGCGGTGGAAGCTTTTGTGCTTCCTACCGCCCTTCTGCTCATGATCGAGGGTTCAACCCTCGAGAGTGTTTAGCTGCGTCCGAGGACGGCGACTGATACCGGGGCCACGCCCGAACCGGTCATGCCGACCTGCTGAGCGGCGGCCTTGGACAGATCGATGATGCGACCTTTGATGTAAGGACCGCGGTCGTTGATCGTGACGACGACCGAGCGGCCGTTGTTGCGGTTGGTCACGCGGACCTTCGTGCCGAACGGCAGCGTTTTATGGGCCGCCGTCATAGCGTTCGGATTGAACCAGCCGCCCGATGCGACGCGCTGGGGCTGCCAATAGTAGGAAGCCATGCCGCTGTAGCCACCGCCGGAAGAGGCGGAATAGGACTTCTTGGGAGCCTTATAGCCGTAGGTCTTCTTGGCCGACTTCTTGTAGGAGGTCTTGTTGGCATGGCTGTGCTTGTGGGCCTTGGCGCAGGCGGCGGCAGGTCCCATGCACTCGTAGGCGGCGCTGGCCGTGCGTGTGTCGGCAAAGCCAACAGTGACCATCGCCATCGCGGCAGCAAACAGAATGCGCATCGTTTACGTCTCCATTTTATCGGGCGACGGCCGCTCGCGCTTCGCTGCCTTTGGTCCGGGATCGCGCGGCCGTTGAGCCCGCGTCGCCACCTGTCCGTCAGGCCCTCTCGGGGTCCTGGCACGGTCATGCCGGCGTATGATCCACGTGGCAGCTCAAGTGAAGCCTGAGCCTGGACCCGGATGTCCTTCGTCGCCGATACTGTTTTGGGTGCAACGGATGCCGCCCCCCTCCGGTAAGCGGAACCAAGCATCGGCCTTGCGGATGGGTCAACCCGCCCCGACTGAACGTCATTCAATAAAACAAAGCTAAATTGGAATTAATCCCGCAATTTCAGAGCTGTGGCCGATCAGGCACGCGACGGCGCGTCGCACCGAAACACATGTTAACCTCAATTGGGAAGCCTCTGAAAATAAGGCCAAATCAGGGCACCTATCGTCAGATTGCTCCGCCTGCGGTTTGATTTGAGCCGCAGTTCCAGACTTCCGGCAGACACGGGGACCGACTAATCGTGCAGGCGCCAGGGGAGAGCGCACATCAATGAATGATCAGCAGCAGACCGCCAAGCCGACGTTGGCCGAGGCGACACGCGAGTGGGCGCGCATCGGCTGCCTGTCGTTCGGCGGACCGGCCGGCCAGATCGCGCTCATGCATCGCATCCTGGTCGAGGAGAAGCGGTGGATCGACGAGCGCCGCTTTCTCACCGGTCTCAACTTTTGCATGCTGCTCCCCGGCCCTGAAGCGATGCAGCTTGCCACCTACGTCGGCTGGCGCATGCATGGGGTCGTCGGCGGACTGATAGCGGGTTTGCTCTTCGTTCTGCCGGGCGCACTCCTCATGCTGGCGTTGGCGCTCGCCTACGCCCACTTCGGATCCGTGCCCGTCGCCGAAGCCCTCTTCCTCGGCGTTAAGGCCGCCGTGCTCGCCATCGTAATTGAGGCGCTGCTGAGAGTTGCGAAGAAGGCACTGCATCACACGACAGACTGGGCCATCGCCGCCGCTGCCTTTGTCGCCATCTTCTTTCTGGCAGTCCCGTTTCCCGTCGTTGTGATCGTGGCAGCCGCCATCGGCTTTGCCCGCGGTCGCGGCGCCCCGGCGCTGCCGCCGTCCACCGATGCGCGCGTCTCGCCCGCCGAGACCCTGCGCACGTTGACCCTCTGGACGGCCATTTGGGTGCTCCCGCTTCTTGCCGTTGCAGCCTTTTTTGGTGCCGACCATGTGCTGACCGAACTGGCGTGGCTGTTCTCCAAACTCGCCTTGGTCACGTTTGGTGGCGCCTATGCCGTGCTCGCCTACCTCGCCCAGGAAGTCGTCCAGACCTATGGCTGGCTGAAGCCCGGCGAGATGCTGGACGCACTGGGCCTCGCCGAGACCACGCCTGGCCCCTTGATCCTCGTCACGGAATTCGTCGGCACGCTGGCAGCCTTCCGCGAAGGTGGCGGCAACCCGGTCGTCATGGGAATCCTCGGCGCGGTCGTAACGCTATGGGCAACGTTCGCACCCTGCTTCCTGTGGATTTTCGTCGGCGCGCCCTACATCGAACGGCTCAATGCCATCCCGGCACTGCGGTCGGCGTTGAGTGCCATCACCTCCGCCGTCGTGGGCGTCATCCTGAACCTGACGGTCTGGTTCGCACTCCACGTCCTCTTCGCAAGGCTCGAGTGGGTCAGCGCGGGCCCGTTCCATTTCGAATGGCCGGACGTGTCGACCCTGCGCATCGATGCGGCGGGGCTGGCCGTACTCGGCGCCGTGCTGCTCTTCGGCCTGCATCGCGGCATCGCAACGACGCTCGCCGTGACCGGCGGCACGTCACTCGCTTTGCATGCGCTGGGCGCACTTTAGCGCCTTACAGCCAACCCTTGCGGCGGAAATAGAGGTAGGGAATGACGGCGGCAAGCACCATGGCCAGCAAGGCCAGCGGATAGCCGTAGTCCCATTCCAACTCCGGCATGTGGCGGAAGTTCATTCCGTAGATGGAGGCGACCAGGGTGGGCGGCATCAGCATCACGGCCATCACCGAGAACAACTTGATGATCTGGTTCTGCTCGGTCGAGATCATGCCGAGCGTTGCCTCCAGTAGGAAGCTGATCCTGTTCGTCAGAAACCGCGTGTGCTCCATCAGCGAATGATTGTCGCGCTGGGCGACATCGAGCCGTTCCAGTATTCGCGGATCGAAACCGCGATCCCGTGCGGCATCACGAAAGAAATGCATCGTGCGATCGAGCGACGTGGCGCTTTCCAGAACCCGCGCGACGAGATCACCCTCTTTGCCGGTGCTCCGCAACAGCACATCCAGGCGCCGGGAACTATCCCGCCTCTGGGTGTTGAGGTTGAACACGTTGTGGGTGAGCTTTTCGACGTCATCCTGAATACGTTCGATGACGTCGGCGATGCGGTCGACGATCGTTTCGATGAGCCCGATCATCACAGTGCCCCCCGAATTGCATGAGACGGCGCCCTTCTCGGCTCGGCTGGCAAACACTGGAAACGCGCGCGGCTCGACGTAGCGCACCGTGACCAGCCGGGTCTCCTTCAGGATGAATGTGACGGAGCCCGTGGTGGGCGTCGTGTTATCGGGGAAGTAGATGATCGAGGTGGTCATGAACGTGCCGCCGTCTTCCTCGTAGAAGCGACTTGACGCCTCGATCTCGCGCGCCTCGTCGCGCGTCGGGACATCCAGGCCTAAAACGTGCTCGATGGTGGCTTCGTCCTCCGGTGTGGGGTTCACTAGATCGATCCAGACGGTTTCCGGTCCGACAGAGGCACCCTCGTCCAGTTTGACGAGCAATCCGTTCCGGCAGTCGTAGACGTTAATCATCGTGCGCGCTCCTGAACCTCGTCCGGCGGATGACCGAAACTTAAGCCCCTGTCAATTGCACGCGCGCCGCGGACGGAGTATTCCTACCCATATCGATCGCTGAGCGCTGGCTCATAGAGACCTTCGGAGACCACAATGAAGCGTTTAGCGAACTCGGCCGCCGTCATCGTCGCCCTAGCTCTCCTCGCCGCTGGCAGCACCCCGGCGTCGGCCGCCATTAAATGCCGTAATGGCGCGCAGCTCGTGTCCGGCAACTATATCTCGACACCCTATTGCGAGGATAAGCTGCTGGCGGAGGTCGCGCGTGAGTATGGTTTCAAGGTCTCGTTCGCAGAGATCCGCAACAACCCCAACGCCAAGCGCAATGTCTGCGTTTATGTCGGCCGTGACATTCGCGTGCAGGAAAACTGCCTGACCGCCAACCCCACCGGCCGCCGCGGGTTTTGAGCGACAAAGTTAGCGCTCAGGCCGTCAAGCCCATCAGCCCGAGGATCTCATCGACCGCGCGCGTTGGAAAAAGCCGCCCGTCACGAACGTCACTTTCGATGGTCGGCAGTCGCGCCGCCACCGCTGGGTTTGCCTTGACCGCGTGCAGCAGCCGGTCGCTCAGCATATCGCGCATCCATTCCACGGCCTGACGCTTGCGCCGCTCCGCGAACTGGCCGTTCTGCGTCATGAGCTGCCGATGCTCGGCGATCTTGCCCCACAGATCGTCGAGGCCGAGATTCGTCCGGCCTGAAATGGTGACGACCGGCGGCAGCCACGCAGCGGACTTGGGGGTAAAGATTGCAATCGCGTTCTGGTATTCATTCGCTGCGCGCTTGGCGCGCGTGATGTTGTCCCCGTCCGCCTTGTTGATGGCGATCATGTCGGCAAGTTCGATGATGCCTTTCTTGATGCCCTGCAGGTCGTCACCGCCGCCGGCAAGCAGAAGAACGAGGAAGAAGTCCACCATGTCGGCGACCGCCACTTCCGACTGGCCGACGCCGACCGTCTCGACGATCACGATGTCGAACCCAGCCGCTTCCAGCAGCACCATCGTCTCGCGGGTCTTGCGCGTCACGCCGCCGAGCGTGCCCGATGTCGGGGACGGCCGGATGAAAGCGTTTGCCAACGGCGCAAGCTGGCTCATGCGCGTCTTGTCGCCGAGAATGGATCCACCGGTTCGCTTGGATGTCGGGTCCACCGCCAATACGGCGACCTTGTGCCCGGCCTCGACCAGGTTCGTCCCCAACTGATCGATCGTCGTCGATTTTCCCACGCCCGGCACACCCGTGATGCCGAGCCGGATGGCGCCACCGGCATGCGGCAGCAGCATCTGTAAAAGTTCCTGTGCCTCAGCGTTATGGGCAGCCTTGGTGCTCTCCACGAGCGTGATGGCGCGGGCCAGCGCCGTGCGGTCGCCCGCGAGAATGCGCTCCTTGTATTCGGCGGGGGTCAGGGTGTGGCGCATAGGAACGTGGATCCAGCGACGGCAAAGAGGAGGTGCAACCCGGCGGCGCCCGCCGGAACAAGAACGCGGGACCATGTGCAGGTTTTCCCCGCGCCGCAAGAGGGACCGGGTGCGTCCCGTCGCCGTTTTTCGAGTGTGACCGGACTGCCCTCGTCTTGGCGACATTATCGGCGCATAGCTTGATGTGTGGCATTGCCCGCCTATCCGGCGCCGCTAAACTGCCGCGCCGCACACCTGGGGGATCTTCGATGTCGGAACTGCCCGAACTCGCGCAGTATGCATTGGCTGCAATGGCCGTGCTGCTGCTGTTCGCGTTCGCCTGGAGTGCGACGCGGCCCATGCCGAAGCTCGCCCGCGGCCTCGCGCGCCTGTGTCTCGTGGCGCTGACCGTGCTGCCCGTTGCGCTGATCGTTCTGACCAGCGACCTTGGTGCGCCGGCACCGGGCCCCGTCGCGACCGCGCCGCAGACGGCACCTGCTCCAACGCCCGTGCCGGAGACGCAGCCCGCGCCCGAAGCGGCAAAGCCGCCCCCGCCGCCGAAGAAAGCCGCTGAAGCCAAGCCCGCAGAACCGACCGCCGAAGCTCCGCCCGTGGTGGTCGGCGAGGCAGCCCCCGAAGATGAGGTGGTCGCTGAAAGCGCCCCCGAGCCGTCTGGCGGGGCAGGTCCTCCGGCCGACATTCCCTCTGTTGCCGAAGCCCCGTCGTCGTCATCCAGCCAAGAAATCGATCCCATGGATTTGCCGGGCCGCGGCCGAGGTGTGAGTGACGGTGCCACCGCGCCGCCTCCTCCCCCAGCACCAGCCCCGTCCCCCGCTCCCGGCACGGACACCGCCGCCGAGGAACAGCGCACCGGCTTCGACATCGTGCCGGTCTACTACGGCACCGACCGTGCGGAAGCCGCGACAGAGAAACGCCTCGACTATGGACCGAACCGCGGCCGCAAGCTGATCCTGGGCCAGGCCCTCGTCACGGTGCCGAAGTCGCACGTCCAGCCGTCCGTGGAACGGCCCTGGGCCATTCGCATCCCCTATTTCGACATCACGCTCTACGAAGAGGCGGAAGATCCCGACAAGCACTTCACCATGAAGGAACTGAAGGCCCAGACGCGCGAGGAACTTCTCGCCCTGGTGCGCGCGCGCCTTGCGAAATCGGAACGCTTCAAGGACCACGCGCTGGTCTTCATCCACGGCTACAACACGACGTTTGATAATGGCATCTATCGCACGGCCCAGATCGCCTACGACTTGAAGTTCGATGGTGCGCCGTTTCATTACAGCTGGCCGTCGGGTGGCGGCCTTTCCAGCTACACCTACGACCGCGAAAGCGCCGGGCAGTCGATCCCCTACATGCGGGACTTTTTCGATCTCGTGATCAAGGAAAGTGGCGCCAAGAAAATCTCCATCATCGCCCACAGCATGGGCAATCAGCCCGCGCTGCAAGTCATGAGAGACATCAAGGCCTCCTCGCCACCGGGCGTCGTCATCAGCCAGATCATTCTCGCCGCGCCCGATGTCGATCGCGACAACTTCGAGAACATCGCCAAGGAGATCCAAGGCCTCGCCAACGGCATCACGCTCTACGCCGCCTCGAATGATTTCGCGCTCAACGCCTCGCGCCGCTTCCACGGCGGCATTCCCCGCGCCGGCGATGTACCGCCCGGCGGTCCGCTCGTTCTCCCCGGCATTGACACGATCGACGTCACGGCGGTTTCCACCGACAGCCTGGGCCTCAATCATTCCGGCTATGCGGAGAACAACGCCCTACTGAACGATCTGCAACTCCTCATCCAGACCGGCGAACGCCCGCCCGAGAAACGCATTCCGCTCCTGGAAAAGATCGGCACGGCGGCGGGTGACTATTGGCGCTATCCAACCGCGCCTTGAACCTTAACGAGGTCTTAAGAGCTGTCCCGTAATCTGCACCCGCAACGACAGGCGGGGGCAGACATGAACACGACCACACGCTTAGGGCTTTTCATCCTCGGCTTTCTCGCAGCAACGGGCGTCGAAGCCGTCCGCGCCGATGAAGCCTATCTGTGCGACGGCGGCCGCATCGTCAAAGTCCCCTTCGGCAAACTCGAGGAAATGAAGCGCACCGATGCGTGCATCGCCGGGTATTTCGGATTGAAGATCGTCTCCGCGCCCCCGCTCGAAACCGGCACGATCAGCCCGCCTGCGCCGGTCGTTTCCGCCCTCACCACCCAGCAAACAGCGATCGCCGTTCCACTCGACGGCCCTCGCTCGGAACCCAACCTGTCTGTGGCATCGCCGCCAAAGCCGGCGCCCGTCCGGCAAGCGAGCGCTGAAAAGCCGATCGTACGCGCCGCCGCAGGAACCGACTACCGCAACGTCGTGCTGCTCAATCCTGCGCCCGGTGATCCGACTATCTTCCGCCATGAGCGCTGAACGCTGCCCCAGCTTGGGCAGTGCATAAGGACTTCGTTTACTCGCGTTTGCAATTGTAACGGTCCATTCACGGATTTCGATCCCACCCGTCAGGCGAACTTTCATGTCCTCACCTCTGCCCGCGCGCCTTATCGGCGGATTACTCTGCGCCGCAGCTGCCTTTGCATTTGCGGCTCCATCGCTTGCGGTGAGTGATGAGCCGGCGCAGCAGACAGAAGATGTGAGCAATGATGCGGAGGTCAGTCCGCCCAACAGCAGCGAGGAGATGTCCGAGGACCGGAGCTCGGCGCCCGAAGAGCCGAGCATGAGTGACCCCGACGGCGCGCCGGACCGTTCGTCTGCCGCTCCGCCGGAGCAGCCGCAACCCAGTCGCGTTGAACGTGTCGACCCGGAAGCGGCTAAGCGCGCGCTGCTCTCCGATCCCAAGAAAGACAAGCCAAATCCGCTTCTCGACAGCCGCGGTCCCGACTACTACGACCGCCGCGCCAAGGAGTTGCTCAAGGATGATAACGACAAGAGCCGGGTCGATCTTCATCCCCTGATGGAGGCTTACCCGGAAAGCTACGTCATCGTCTGCACCGCCGGTTGCCCGTCGGGAGAAAGCGCGCAGATCGTTTCCCTGCTGCCCAAGCGCAATGCGACGCCGCTGCCGGGCGCAGCGACAAACGCCGAGCAGCTGGAGATCAGCTGTGTCGGAGGATGCGGCAACGGCAACAGCGCCTCGTTCTCAAGCGCGCCTAAGCCCTATTCAGCTGGCAGCACGGTAGCCGCCACCGTGGGCGAATGGATGACGACCGTCGCTCAGGCCCCCGCCGGCGCCGAAGCGCCCGCCCCGAAAACTGCGGGCTCCGGCGACTGGATGGACAAAATCAATCGCGACCGCGCTGCTGCGAAGTCAGAAGCGACGCAGCAGGCGGCTGTCAAAACGGATCCCGCAAGTGCGCCGAAGGCGAGCGATCCCGCAAGCGCTCCTAAGGTGAGCGAGCCCGCACCGGCAAACAAAGTTGACGCAAAACCCGCAGCACCTGCAGCCGTCCCGCCCGTGAAAACGGCGGAAGCAAAACCCGTCGTTGAGGCCAAGCCCGTCGCAATCGCAGAGGCGAAGCCATCCGTGTCGGCAGACGCCAAGCCCGCGGCACCAGTTGAACCCAAGCCGGTCATCGCCGAAGCTAAGCCTGCTGCTGCACCGGTCGAGACCAAGCCCGTTGTCGCCGAAGCGAAGCCCTTGGCGCCCGTCGAGACCAAGCCCGTGGTCGCTGAAGCCAAGCCCGCGACGCCAACTGTCGCGAAGCGGGACATCGTTGCTGAAGCCAAGCCCGCCGCGCCGATTGCGCCGAAGATTGTCGTGACGGACGCGAAGCCCGCGGCCCCAGTCGAGACGAAGCCTGCACCGATCGTCGTGGCAAAGCCCCTGCCGCCGGTCGAGAGCGTCCCCGCCGTCACCGCGCAAAGCACGCCGAAAGTTGCGGCGCCGGCACCCGTTACGCCGTCGCCAGCGCCGCAGCAGATGGCTGCTCTCGAAACGCCGAAGACGCCGGCCGCTTCACCCGTCAAGCCGGCGACGCAGGATCCAGTAGCGCCGATTGCAAAGCCGGAAGCCAAAGCGCCTGCACCGGCCGTCGACGCCGCACAAAAATCGGCTGACGCCAAAGTCACGCCACCGCAGGAAACCAAGGTCGCCGCCGTCGAGCCGCCCGCCGTCCAAAAGCCGGCTCCTGTTGCACCCGCTGCACCGAAGGAACGCGTCATCTCCGTCCTTTCGGAAGACAAGGACATGAACGCCGCCATCGAAAAGGCGCGCGGCTCGTTGACGGCCTTCTGGAGGAGCTACGACGCACCGGCTCCCGGCGAAGCCGATCACGCATTGAAAGTTGCAGTCGCCGGCAATGGCACGACCGAACACTTCTGGCTGACGCGCATCAAGCGCGACGGCGGCAAGCTCTCGGGCGTCATCAGCAACCAGCCACAGAGCGTTAAGACCGTCAAAGTCGGCCAGCGCTATGAGTTTACCTCCGACATGATTTCGGACTGGACCTTCAAGCGCAACGGCAAGCTCGTCGGCAATGAAACGATGCGCGTGCTGCTGCCGCGCATGCCCGAAGAACAGGCGTCCGTCTATCGCCAGATGTACGAGACGCCTTGATCGATCGGTAACGCCTGATAGCCAAGCGGCGTTGGTCGGATCAGCCCGCGAGCGCCGCTTTCAGTTTGGCGGCATTCTCGGCCAGAACCGCCCCGTCCTCCATGCCCCGCGCATGCGTTTTCAGCGGCACGCCCTCGTGCCGCGGGATGACGTGCACGTGCAGATGAAACACCGTCTGCCCCGCCGGCGCTTCGTTGAATTGGATAATCGTAATGCCGTCTGCCGCATACGCCGACTTCGCAGCCCGTGCGATTTTCTGAACCACCGGCATCAACGTCGACAGCACCGCCGGGTCGGCATCGAGCAGGTTGCGCGAGGGTGCCTTCGGCACGACGAGCGTATGTCCGGTCGCTTGCGGCATGACATCCATGAATGCAACCACATCATCGTCTTCATAGACGCGATGCGATGGAATCTCGCCGCGCAAAATTTTGGCAAAGATGTTCCCTGGATCGTAGGCAGCGTCGGACATAGCGGTCTCCATCGGGCCCAATCGGCAGTCTGACAGTGAGCGCGAGTTAGAGGAGCCCCACCGCAGCCGTCAAGGCGGCCGCCGGCATCCCCTTAATCCTGCTCCTCCTGCAAAGCCTTCTTATACGGCGCGAAATCCGCAAGCAGCCGGTTTGCGTCTTCAATCGCCCGCCGTTCCTCGACCAGGAACCGGGCGACGGCGCGGCCCAGACCCTCGTCCGCAAACCAGTGCGCCGAATAGGTCGTGACGGGATTGTAGCCGCGCGCCAGCTTGTGTTCGCCCTGCGCACCGGCTTCCACGCGTTTCAGCCCATGCGTGATCGCGTATTCGATGGCGCGGTAATAGCACAGTTCGAAATGCAGATAGGGCAC
Organism: uncultured Alphaproteobacteria bacterium; assembly: GCA_963778225.1. GTDB lineage: Bacteria > Pseudomonadota > Alphaproteobacteria > Rhizobiales > Hyphomicrobiaceae > JAGVSR01. The sequence continues at coordinate 117,246 of CAVZTR010000012.1, read as the reverse complement.
ATGCACCGCGCAACCCCAGTAGCGGCCGTAAAGGCAATCGCCGCCGATCATGTGCAGAGCGCCTGCAATGCGCGTATCGCCATCGCGGGCAAACATCAGCAGGCACCGGTCGGCCATGGTGCGGCCAAGTTCGGAGAAAAAGGCGCGATTGAGATACGGACGCCCCCATTTCCGCTCGCCCGTGTCCATGTAGAACGCATACATGGCGTCCCAGTGCTCTTCTGTGATCTCTGGCCCTGTCACCTCTTCGATCACGAGATCAGCGACCGCATCCGCGCGCTCCTTGCGCACCATCTTGCGTTTGCGCGAGGCAAGGCTCGCCAGAAAATCATCGAAGGACCGGTAGCCGTCGTTCATCCAATGGAATTGCTGGCCCGTCCGCTGCAAAAGGCCGATGGCACCAAGCCGCTTCCACTCGGCCTCTTGCGGAAACGTAATGTGCACCGACGACGCGCCGATCTGGTCCGCCAGTGTCATCGCCGCGGCGACGAGGGTGGTTTCCGCATTCTCGCGATCGGCTTCCGGCGCGATCAGCAGGCGCGGCCCAGGCACGGGCGTGAATGGCACCGCCACCTGCAATTTCGGATAATAACGTCCGCCGGCCCGATGGTAGGCATCGGCGAATGCGTGGTCGAAAACATATTCGCCCCGGCTGTGTGTCTTGACGTAAAGCGGCATGGCCGCTTCGATGGCACCTGCGGCATTCTCCAGCACGATGTGCTGCGGCAGCCATCCGGTTTCCGCCCCGGTGGTGCCCGCCGTTTCCAGCGCGGCGAGAAAAGCATGGGCCACGAATGGATTGAACTGCGCTGGGTCCGGGTTCGCCAGCCGGTCCCAGGCCTCCGCCGGGATATCGACGATCCGGGAAATCACTTTCGCTTCTCGCGTCCCGCCGTCGTCCATCCGTTGGCCTCTCAGTTGATCCGCCCTATATGATACTCCGGCCGTCTCGGCTGGATCATTCGAGGGCACCTTCTATGCGCGGCACATTCTGGTCTTTTGATGCACAGGCTTTCGGGTCCTGTGCGCCGTCGCCTGCGCGCTTGTCGTGTCGGCCGGAGCCGTCTCCGCGCAGGACGGGGAAGGCGTAAAGGTGCCGCGCAAGTCGATATTCAACAATCTCGTATCGGCCGACAGCGTCGAGAAATCGGCCGCCCTTCAGTACAGCCAGATGACGCGCCAGGCCTTCCAGCAGCAAAAGCTTCTCGATGCCAATGACCCACGCACCCAACGCATCCGCCGCATCGCCAAGGATTTGCTCCCACACACCAAGAAATTCAATGACCGGTCTGACGAATGGGACTGGGAAGTGAACGTTTTCGATAGCCCGACGATCAACGCCTTCTGCATGCCGGGCGGCAAGATCGCCTTTTTCACCGGCATCATCGACAAGCTGAAGCTCACGGATGACGAGATCGCCGTCATCATGGGCCACGAGATGGGTCACGCCCTCTGGGAGCACGCGCGCGAGCGCACCGCGAAGGTGAACATGACCAACATCGGCAGCCGGGTCATCGGCGGGTTGTTGTTCGGTCAAGCAGGCGAACTCGTGGGTGCGGCCGGCTCGAGCCTCGCGGCGCTGAAGTTTTCGCGCAACGATGAAACCGAAGCTGATCTGATCGGAATGGAGCTGGCAGCCCGCGGTGGGTATGATCCTCGCGCCGGCATCACGCTCTGGCAGAAGATGTCGAAAGCAGGGGGCGGCGCACCGCCGCAATGGCTGTCCACGCATCCCTCGGGGCAAACCCGCATCAAAACCTTTCAGGACAATCTGAAAGACGTGATGCCGCTCTATGAACGCGCAAAATCTGCAAAAAACGGGTGACGACCTAGCACTTCGAACGTCGGCGCCACGCGTCAGGCACCGGTCGAGACATCCGGACCTTCGAAGATCGGTGCATCGGCGTAGTAGTGCGCAGCTGCGCGGTCTCCTTCGCTCCGCACGGTCCACGCGAACACGGGCAGTCCCGCAACCTCGCGCACGTATCGAGTCACGGGCGTTGGCAGCGATTTGACATGATAGGCGTAGAACGACGGTGCGACAGGACCGGATTCGAGCAGGTTGGATAGCCGTTCGGCCCGCTCCTCGCTGATCCGATCGCGCCACCACGTCTCGCCGTGCTCGTCCCGATAGCCGCCAGAGACGATACCGCGCGGGATCTCGGTCGCCAGTTCGCGCATCACCGTCATGACATCCGGATCGAACGACATCAGCGCGATGTCGCCCGGATAGTCGAGCGCGCGCCGCCCGATCTCGGCAAGGAACGGCACATCCGGCGGATCCCACTCGCTCTTGATCTCGACGAGCAGCGGCACACGGCCGTCCACGAGCGCGAGAAAGTCGGCAAACGTGAGGATGCCATGCCCCCCCGTTTGCGTTCGCAACGCACGAATGTCCGCCTCGCCGAGCTCCGAGATGAGTTTGCTCTCGCCGCCGATGATGCGTTCCGTTGTCCCGTCGTGGAACACAACCGGCAACCCTCCGCGCGCCGGCCGTAGGTCACATTCGATGCCGAAGCCATGGGCGATTGCCGCCTCGAAGGCAGCCGCCGAATTCTCGATCACACCTGCGCGCTCGTCGTGCAGCCCGCGATGGGCAATAGGTCTCAAGAACGCTCCGCGATCGAGTATCATCGAACCCTCAAGCTATGAGCAGGATCGCATCGACCTCGACGGCGGTGTTCGCCGGCAGTCCGGACGCACCGACAGCCGCACGTGTGTGCCGTCCCTTGTCCCCCAGCACCTGCACCATCAGATCCGACGCGCCATTGACAACCTTTGGATGGTCGGAAAATCCCGCGCCCGAATTGACGTACCCAGTCAAGCGCACCACCTGCTGAATACGATCGAGCGAACCAAGCGCGGCCTTCGCCTGGGCAAGAATGTTGAGTGCGCACAATTGGGCCGCCATCTGGCCGTCTTCCACAGTCAAATCCGTGCCGACGGAGCCCGTGACCACCGTGCCGTCTGCGGCCTTCGCGATCTGCCCGGAGATGAACAGCAGGTTGCCCGCCTGGAGGCTTGGGACATAATTGGCGACTGGATTGGGGGCTGGCGGAAGATCGAGACCCAGCTCTTTCAATCTCGCCTCTATCTCGCCCGCCATCTGTGATCTCCTTGAAGCTGAGGGACTAAACGCCTAAGTTGATGAGCACGTTGTCGGCTGAACCGGCCTCTTTTGCAATGTCAGGATGGCCGGTACAAACAAAGCGGCCAAGGCTATACAGCCAAGGAGCTAAGGCCTGAATAGGCCAGGGAGCCAAGGCCTGAATAATAGGCCAAGGAGAATGAATGCGCGCAGTTCAATCGAGTTTGGCCGCCGTTCTGACGCTCTCCGCAGCCGTCGGATCGTCGGCAGCGGTTGCCCAGATCGTCAACCCCACAGTTGCACCCATCCGTTTGCAGCCGCACCGGGCCGTCTACGACATCTCTCTGGACGAGACGGGCCCGGCCATGAGCATCGGCAGCATCACAGGGCGCGTGGTCTATGAGTTGATGGGCAGCACCTGTGACGGCTATGCGCAAAACATGCGCTTCGTCACGGAGACAGCGACCACGGAAGGCCAGACCTCCACAACCGATCTGCGCACATCGAGTTGGGAAGACAAGCTTGCTCGTCGCATGCGTTTCTCATCGTCCACGTTCGGCAATGATCAGCTCGTCGAGCAAACGCAGGGCACGGCTAACAAGACAGAGGCCGGGGGCCAGCTGGCGACAAAGCTGGACGGCGCGGCAAAGATTTCAGGCCCAGGCCCAGCCGCTCTGCAGTCGCTGGCCATCGATCTGACGAAGCCGGAGCGGAAGTCGGCAAAAATCGGCGAGCCGGTCTATTTCCCCATCGATCATTCCATGGCGATTATTCGCCAAGCCAAAGCCGGCAGCCGCGTCTTCAGCGGCAACCTGTATGATGGCTCGGAGGGTGGTGAGAAATACTACTTCACCGCCGCCGCCATCGGCAAAGTCTCCACGCGCGAGGAACTGCGCGCCGTGCCGAAGTTGAGCGGCGATGCGGCAAAGCTCGACGGCGTGCGCTCGTGGCCCGTCTCGATTGCCTATTTCAAGCCCGAGTCGCGCCACTTCGATCAGCTTCCGCTCTATGAAATGTACTTCCGGTTCCACGAGAACGGCGTGACATCGAACCTTGTCATCGATCACGGAGATTATCGCCTCAAGGGCGAACTCAAGGAATTGACCCTGCTCGACCAGAGCCCGTGCTCGCAGTAGCTCAAGGACCGGCCGGCCAGAGCCACGCAGCACCTCGCACGCCGCTGGCATCGCCCCACCGAGGCGGAACCACACGAACATGGACGTCTTCGCCGAAGATGTGCGGAGCCATGAGCCGAGGCAACTGATCGTAGAGATGCGCGAGCTTCGATAGCCCCCCGCCGATGACGATCACATCCGGGTCGACGACATTGACGACGGCGGCCAATCCCCGCGCCAGCCGGTCCGCGTGGCGGTCGAGCGTGGCCCGCGCCGCGGCATTGCCCGCATCCGCGCGCTGGGCGATCTGGACTGCGTCCAGCACCTCGCCAGTGCAGCGGGCATGATCAGCGGCGAGCGCCGGACCTGAAACCCAAGCTTCCATGCAACCCTGACGGCCGCACCAGCACGTCGGTCCCGGCCATTCTTCCGCCAGGGGCCAGGGCAGGGAGTTGTGTCCCCACTCGCCGCCAATACCCCGCGGTCCATCCATGATTTGCCGCGCCACGACGACGCCGCTTCCGCACCCCGTGCCGAGAATGACCCCGAGGACGCGCGTGTCGCCGGCAGCCGCCCCGTCGCTTGCTTCCGACAGCGCAAAACAATTGGCATCGTTCGCAAACCGCACGCGGGGACCCAGCCGGCGCTCGAGATCGGCGGCGAGCGGGCGTCCGTTCAGCCAGGTCGAGTTGGCATTCTGAACTCGCCCTGACCTCGGCGCGATCGACCCGGGCATCCCGATCCCGACCCATGCCCCGGCGCATCCACTTTCGGCTTCCAGTTGCTCGACGGTCCGCGACGAGCGCAACGAGCGTCGCCTCGTAATCCCCTTGCGGCGAAGCTCGGCGCAACTCCGCGAGCATGCGACCGTCGCGGTCGATGGCGATCGCCGCGATCTTCGTCCCGCCGAGATCGATGCCGATGCGTACGCCTGTATGATCGATCAATCGCCGCCTCCGGCCCCATCCCGGTCCAGCAGCATGCGCGCCGCAGGGACTATTTCGGGCGCAATGGCCGCGTGGCCGCAAAAGACCATCAGCAACAATTCGTCGCCGAGCAGATGATCGAGCACAGCGACCTGCACCGGCGTCGATTCTGCCCCTGTCATGAGCGTCTCGGGCTCCATTCCCGTCAACGACAGGAATCGCCCGATCCGCCGGGTATCCTCTGCCAGAAACCCGATGGCGCGGATCGCGATCGTCTCCGCGTCGTCCCGGTTAAGGGCTTTGGCCCGGCCTGACTTCAGCGCACACATTTCATTTACCTTCACGAAGGGTGGCCCGTGGGTACGAACCCTTTGTTTTAAACTGTTGGTTACTGCTCCATGCGCACAGTGAGGACAAGGCGCAGCCGGTCAGAATCGGTGCATCACAGTCCGGGCTAGAGTGGGATTAACCGGTAATGGTCTACCAGGATCAAGGATTGGCCGTCGAGGAGCGCCCCCGCACAATGAAGGACGGCCGCAAGCTGGTTCTCATTGTCGAGGACAACGAGCTCAACATGAAGCTCTTTCATGACCTTCTCGATGCCCACGGGTACGCCACGATCCAGACGCGCAACGGCTTCGATGCCATCGCGCTCGCCCGTCAACATCGCCCCGATCTGATCCTGATGGACATTCAGTTGCCCGAGGTGTCCGGCCTCGAAGTGACGAAATGGCTGAAGGAAGACGATGAACTGCGCTCCATCCCCGTCGTTGCTGTCACGGCCTTCGCCATGAAAGGCGACGAGGAGCGCATCCGCTCCGGCGGCTGCGAGGCGTACGTCTCCAAGCCGATCTCCGTCATGATGTTCCTTGATACGATCAACCGGTTTGCCAAAGCTCAACGCGCCTAGCCCATCCCCCTGTTCGAGTACCGAGTACCTCTTCCATGACCGCCCGCGTCCTCGTTGTTGACGACATTCTGGCCAACGTGAAGCTTCTCGAAGCACGGCTGTCAGCCGAGTACTTCGAAGTCGTGACCGCGAGCAACGGCCCTGACGCGCTCGAGATCTGCGCTAAGCAGCGGATCGATGTCGTTCTGCTCGACGTCATGATGCCGGGCATGGACGGCTTCGAGGTCTGCCGCCGCATCAAGGCCAACGCCGACACGCAGCACGTTCCGGTCATCATGGTGACGGCGCTCGACCAGCCCTCCGACAAGGTGCAAGGCCTCGAGAACGGCGCCGACGACTTCCTGACCAAGCCCGTTGACGACATTGCTTTGATCACACGCGTGAAAAACCTCGCGCGCCTGAAGATGCTGAACGACGAGATGCTGATGCGCGCCTCCACGTCGCGTCAGTTGGGGCTCAGCGAAAGCGCGGCCCTGCAGAAGGCACTGAACGTGCGCGCCGGCCGCATCCTCCTGGTTGACGATCACCCTCGCTCCGCCTCTCGTCTGGTCGAAGTTATCTCCAAATCCCACGATGTCTTTGTCGAGCGCGACCCGAACGCGGCGCTGATCAAGCTCGCTGAACACAACTTCGATCTCCTGATCGTCAGCCTCAGCCTCAGCAACGCTGACGGCCTGCGCTTGTGTTCTCAGGTCCGCTCGCTGGACCGCACCCGTCACCTGCCGATCGTCATCCTCGTCGAGCCGGGCGACGAGGCGCGCCTGCTGCGCGGCATGGACATGGGCGTCAACGATTACCTCATTCGCCCCATCGACCGGCATGAGCTGCTGGCCCGCATCAAAACTCAGATCAAGCGCAAGCGCTTCACCGACTACCTGCGCAACAGGCTCGAAGAGAGCGTCGAACTCGCCATCACGGACCCGCTCACGGGGCTCCACAATCGCCGCTACATGGAAAGCCATTTGCGGACGCTCGTCGAAGAATCCATTCGCACTGGCCGGCCACTATCGATCCTCGTCACCGATATCGATCACTTCAAGAACGTCAACGACTCCCACGGCCACGATGGCGGAGACGTCGTGCTGAAGGAATTCTCGGCGCGGTTGAAGCGCAACACGCGCGGCATCGATCTGGCGTGCCGCCTCGGCGGTGAAGAATTCCTGATCATCATGCCGGAAACAGATCTCGCCCGGGCCTACCAGGTCGCCGAGCGGACCCGTGCCATGATGGCGTCCGAGCCATTCCAACTGCGTGCGGACCTCAAGATCCGGGTGACGGCAAGCGTGGGCCTGGCCACTCTGGAGAGCCCGGACGATACGCCCGAGACTATTTTCAAGCGGGCCGATAATGCTCTTTATGCAGCCAAGCGCCGAGGGCGCAACCGGGTCGCCGCAGACGCGGCGTGAGCAAGTCACTGATTAGATGAAGAAATTTAGAACGGCGGGCCCGCCGTCACAATTGCTTGTGGACTGATTCACAATACGGCGTACTTCGGCCGCAACACGTCAAGAGAATTTCTTGAAACGGTGCCAATCCTCTGTCACATTCCAAGCCGTTGGGTGGATCTAGACGATGCCGGACGGAGAAATCCGCCGAGAAGAGCGGGGAAAAGGCGCAGGGGCGCTTCCGTTCCCCACCATCGATGACATTCACGGCTTGCGTGCGAAATGCGCGTGAGCCCTGACGCGAAATACCAGGCGGGACGTCAACGCCCTCTATGACCATCGTCTGGTGACGACGCCAGGGTCCGTGATCTTCTCGGAATGCTAACCCCGCTGCCGAGCGGTTACGGACCCTGGTCCCTCTCTTGTGAGGGCCCACTTTCAAAATAATCAGCGAATAAGCCGGCTATGGCGCGAAAAAGCGTATTGGCGCTGCGACCTTACTTGATTTTCGTTTCTTTGAATTCGACGTGCTTGCGCGCGACGGGATCGTACTTTTTGAAAACGAGCTTCTCGGTCGACGTACGCGGGTTCTTCTTCGTGACGTAGAAGAAGCCGGTGCCGGCGGTCGACAAGAGCTTGATCTTCTGCGTGACGGGCTTAGCCATGGTGAAGAACCTTCGAGAAACGAAAGACGCGCGGGGTCGCGGGAAGGCCGGAACATACTGAGCGGCGGCTTGAAGTCAAGCGGGGCCGCCGAGCTACAAGCCGCGCCCCTTCAGCACGGCCCGCCGGAACGCCCCTGAACGCCAGAAATAGAAGGGGATCTCGGGCACTCCCGTACCGTCGAGGGCCACCTTGAGGTCCGCCAACACCATACGCGTAATGGAAGGTAAATCATGGTTCGAAACCTTCTCCAGGCCGAACCAGCCGATCTCAGACAGTTCTCCGTCGGTTCGCGAGACGACAGCCCGCACAGCTGAGGCCTCCGCCAGAAAGAAGCGCGTATCGTACCGCCGGGGCCGTCCCGGTGGGGTGATCGCCCGCGCGATGTATCGGAGCTGGTTGAGATCGGGGCGAACGCCGGATGCCAACAAGGCGCTCCAACCCGCGTGCGACGCGTCGGACTCCACCGGTCCATCGACCGAGACCAGATAGCCGGTTTCCTCGAACGTCTCCCGGACTGCTGCGCTGACGAAGGCGCGCAACCCCCGCTCGGGATCGGCATGCCGGACGCCACGCTTCAGGCACCCCAGATCATGCGCGGGCAGGGCACCGGCCGCCGCCACGTCACCATCGCTGAGTTCAACCCGTCCGCCGGGAAACACATACTTGTCCGGCAGGAACACCGCGTCCGGCCGTCGCCGGCCCATCAGGATGCGCGGTTCCGGTCCGCTGCGGTCAACGACGACCAGCGTGGCCGCGAGCAGCGGCCGTCCCTTGAACTCTTTGACAGCGCTGGGCGGCACGAGAATGGACGATGTCACGCGGCCCGGCTCACGCTTGCGAAGCGGGCTGCGGTTCAGGATCGGGCTCATCCGTCTCGCCGCCGAACCCGTGCATGCGCAGCGCCCACTGAAGGCCGACAAGTCCGCCCTTCACCTTCGGCAGCAACCACAAACTCAAGAACAGCGTCAGCGGCAGCCAAATGACGAGATGCACCCATGTCGCCGGCGCGAGCGTCTGCTCCAGCACCAGGAGCCCACCGATGACGATGTGCCCGACGATGAACATGGTGAAATACGGCGGCGCGTCGTCGGCACGCTGGTGATGCAGTTCCTCACCGCAATTCGAGCAAACGGGAACGACCTTCAGATAGCTGTCGTACAGCTTGCCGGTGCCGCACGCGGGGCACTTGCAGCGGATGCCGTTCATGACGGCTTTGGGCCATGGCCGATCGTTGACGGGGTCAGCAGGCACATTGGTGTAGAATTTGTCCATTGAGCCAACTTGGTGCCGAAGCAGACCGCGGTCAAGGCAAGCAGGAGGCGCTGAGACGCGATCTATCGGCGCGGTCGCCGCTGCCGCGTCATATGCCGCCCGCGCGGACCTTTCACGGCCTTCAGAACGTGCCGGTGACCTTCCGACATCATCTCGAACCGCAGCGCACCCGCCGACGGGATCGCCTCCACGAGCTTGACCTCGACATCATCGCCGAGCCGGAACGTCACTCCCGTGCGGCTGCCGACGAGCGCATGCGCCTCCTCGACGTGATGAAAGTAATCCTGCCCCAGCGTGGAGATCGGCACGAAGCCGTCGGCCCCCGTATCCTTCAGCCGCACGAACAGCCCCGATCGCGTCACGCCGCCGATCCGCGCCTGGAACACGGCGCCGATCCGATCGGCAAGATGCAGCGCCACGAGCCGATCGATCGTCTCGCGTTCGGCCGCCATCGCGCGCCGCTCCGCATCCGAGATCGACTGCGCGATCGCCGGCAACCGCGGGATCTCTTCATCCGACAGTCCGCCATCGCCAAGTTTCAGAGCCCGGATGAGCGCCCGATGCACAAGCAAATCCGCATAGCGCCGGATGGGCGAGGTGAAATGCGCATAGCGCGCGAGGTTCAATCCGAAGTGCCCGATGTTTTCGGGATTGTACTCCGCCTGCGCCTGCGACCGCAGGATCACTTCGTTGACGAGTTCCGGCACCGGCAGCGACTTCGCAGCCGACAGCACCTTGTTGAACGCCCCCGGCTTCAGCGACCCATGCGGCGGGATTTCGAGATCGAGCGTCTCGAGAAAATCGCGCAGCGACTTCAGTTTCTCTTTCGACGGCGCATCGTGGATACGATAGACGAGCGGCGACTTCCGCTGTTCCAAACTCTCGGCGGCGGCGACATTCGCCTGGATCATCATCTCTTCGATGAGCTTGTGCGCTTCGAGCCGTTCGGGAATGAACACGCCGGCAATCCGCCCATTCTCGTCGAGCCGGATCTTGCGTTCCGGCAAATCGAGATCGAGCGGTTCGCGCCGGTCGCGCGCGGCTTTGAGCGCCTGATAAGCCGCCCAGAGCGGCTTCAGCGCCGCCTCCATCAGCGGCGCGGCTTTCTCGTCCGGATTGCCGTCGAACGCCGCCTGCGCCTGTTGGTAGGACAGCTTCACCGCCGACCGCATCATCGCGCGCAGGAACGTATGCCCGCGCTTGTCGCCGTCGCGGTCGTAAACCATGCGCACCGCGAGGCACGCCCGATCCTCGCCTTCGCGCAGCGAGCACAGATCGTTGGAAATCTTCTCCGGCAGCATCGGCACGACGCGATCGGGAAAATAGACCGAGTTGCCGCGGATCTGCGCTTCGCGATCGAGCCGCGTTCCCGGCCGCACATAATGCGACACATCCGCGATCGCGACGATCACGATATGCCCGCCCGGGTTTTTCGGGTCTGTATCGGGTTCCGCGAACACCGCATCGTCGTGATCGCGCGCGTCCACCGGATCGATGGTCAGCAGCGGAATGCCGCGCAGATCCGTGCGACCGGCCAACTGCGGCGGCTTCAGATCCCGCGTCTCGTCGATCACGCTCTCTGGAAAATCATCTGGAATGCCGTGCGCGTGCACCGCAATCAGCGACACCTTGCGCTCGTCTTCCGGATTGCCGAGCGCTTCCACGATGCGAGCCCGCGGCGTCGTGAACCGTCCCGTCTTCGCCAGTTCAAAGCGCACGAGATCGCCGTCCTTGGCGTCCTTCTCGTCACCCTTGTGCACCGGCCAGGATTTCAGTTCCTTGCGGTTGATCGGCTCGATCGACCCGCCGCCCCGCGCGTTCGCGCGATAGACGCCGAGCAACCGCCGCTGATCGCGCGGCAGCTTCTTGATCGCCTCGCCCTCGAACTTGAACCCCGCGACATCCACCTCGTCGAGTTTCGTGATCCGCGCCATCACGTGATCGCCGATGCCCGGCACGCGATCCTCGTCCGCCGTGATGCGCGCAAGCGTCCGCGCCAAAATCAGCACGCGCGGCTTGGCACCTTCTTCCGCGTCCCAGATGACCGGCTCGCCGATCAGGTCGCCGTCGCGATCGCGCCCCGTGATTTCCAGCGCCACAATGGAAGGCAGCGATCCCGTCTCGCGCAATTCCTTGCGCGCACCCGCAAGCGTGCCCTCGTCCGCCATCATCGCCAGGAGACGCTTCAGCGCGATCTTGTCGCCGCCCTTGATGCCGAACGCGCGCGCGATCTCGCGCTTGCCGACCTTGCCCTGCGCACCTTCGATGAAAGCCAGCACCTGCTCGCGCGTCGGCATCCCGTCGTCGCCTGACGGATGCGCGCGGCCGCCGTGCGCCCGCCCATCCTTCGATCGTCCCTGCCGCCCGCGCTCTTGCCCCCGCGAATGCGATGTCGTCTGCCCCCGGTCGGGCTTGCGCGCCATGTCTCTTCAGTCTCGCTGCTGCCTCGAAAAGCCGTCATCGCACGCACCGCTCGATTTGGGAAGCAGAAGGGGTGGGAGTTGATATGGGCGAGGCCTGTTATGGCGCGTCTGGTCCCCTCTCCCCGCTCGCGCCCTTTAGCGCGAACGGGGAGAGGGTTAGGGTGAGGGGCAGCCACTTGTTCGGATCAGTCCCATGCGCGGACCTCAGCCCTGGAAAACGAACCGCGCCCGCGTTCTCAGGGCGGCGAACGTATCCTCCGAAGCGAAGCTCTGGGCCCATCTCCGTAATCGGCGGCTCGGCGGCTTCAAATTCCTCCGCCAAGTGCCCATTGGCCCCTACTACGCAGATTTCCTCTGCCGCGAGGCACGCCTGATTATCGAAGTCGATGGCGGCACGCACAGCAAGCCCGACGAGATCGCCGCTGATCGCCAACGGCAGCAAGAGCTGGAGCGGATGGGCTACCGCATTGTGCGTGTATGGAACGGCGACGTCTCCCAAAACATCGAAGGTGTCCTCGATGCACTTCTTGCCGAACTCCAGAAAGGCTCTCGCTGACTTCCCCCTCTCGTTCTCTCCGCCTCTCAGCTCTTCGTCATCCGCTTGAAGGCGCCGCACCTCCCCCTCTCCCCATCGTCTTCGATGGGGAGAGGGTCGGGGTGAGGGGCAGCCGCTTGTGCATGGAAGATACGCCCACCTAGTGGTATGCGCAGAAACGCTCGCAGGGTGTGCGGAGAGCAGTGCGGATGCTGCCCCTCACCCTAACCCTCTCCCCGCGTGCGGGGAGAGGGGACGCGCCGCCCTGTCGGCACAAGGCCCGGGATGACACCTGTGGGGTGGTGAGTTCCCTGCCTCATATGCCTTCTAGTCGTAGAAAGCTGCAGTTGAGGGCGCGCTGAATCAGCCGATTATTTGCGCTTACGGTTGAATGCGGCGTGCAGACTGATCGGATATGCTAGCGCCGAGCTTGCAGCGTGTCGAGTATCATTGCAGGAAGCTGCAACGAGTGCGTCGTAAAGCCAGCATTCGAGTCCGGCTGGCAGTTCTCTGTTCGATATGCTCGTCTTCGCACGCCCTAAGGCTGCTAAATCAGCCTGCTCATGTCTCAAGTTGTTCGGCATTCATACGCGGAAGAGATCTGATGCAATCGTGAAGTTGCTTCGGCGTGGCAATGCGCCGTTACCAGAATCGGAGCGCAGTTTAGCCTGTTGAAGCGACGAGAGCAATTTCGCGCCTCACCAGATCATCGGGTTGAAACAGTCGACGGCCTATTTTCGTCGGCGGCGTTTGCCAGTTAGCCCGATCGCACGAGGACTATGCTCGGCAGTGCTTCGAGTTTCTTGAATATTGATCTATCAGTAGTCTGCGCGACCTGACAGCTGGCCATCAACGTCGATGAAACCGCCGCGTGCGTGAAAACCTGCGAACAGGCAGGCGTGATCAGACCCATACATACGCATATCCGCCCGAACAGCTGTCACTGGCCGCACGAGGATAGCTACGAGTCGACTATCATTCCGTCATTCTCAGAACAAATACGTGAAGGCCGGGTGTTTCCACCCGGCCCCTCAACTCCCCGCCTTAGCTGCACCCGCTCGTTGAGCCGCACGTGTCACACTTCAAACACGTGCCGTTGCGCACCATCGTGAAGTTCTGGCACTCGGGGCAGGAGACACCTTCATATCCGCGCACCTTGGCTTCCGAGATGCGCTGCTTGAACAACTCGGCCTTGGTCAGAACCGGCTCGGTCGAAACGGTCGAACGGGCGTACATGACTTCGGTGTCCGCCTTGAGAACCGTGTTGCCCAGCGTCGTCGGCCCTTCGCCATAGAGTCCGGTCACGGGCTCCGGCACCGCATGGTAGGCGTCCGACACACCGCCGCTGGACGCCGACTGCGTGTGCGTGCGGCTGACGAGGCGCACCGGATTGCCGCGTACGAGACCCTTCGACACCATCTTCTGCACCTGCGGCAGATTGAGTGCCAACTGCTCGTCCGTCGTGTCGTCCGAAGAGCCAAGGCCCGTCTCGCCGACGATTTCGCGCGGATCGACATGCGCCAGATCGTGACGGCCGAGATACGAAACGGCGAGTTCGCGGAAGATGTAGTCGAGGATCGACGTCGCGTTCTTGATCGTTTCGTTGCCCTGCACGAGGCCCGCCGGCTCGAAGCGCGTGAAGGTGAAGGCCTCCACGTATTCTTCCAGCGGCACGCCGTACTGCAGGCCGAGCGAGATCGCGATGGCGAAGTTGTTCATCAACGAGCGGAAGGCAGCGCCTTCCTTGTGCATGTCGATGAAGATCTCGCCCACGCGGCCGTCGTCGTATTCACCCGTGCGCAGATACACCTTGTGACCGCCGACGGCTGCCTTCTGCGTGTAGCCCTTGCGGCGGGAGGGAAGCTTCTCGCGCTCGCGCGCTTCTTCTTCCTTCACGTAAACGACGCGCTCGATGATCTTCTCCACGATCCGTTCCGTGACAGCGGCCGTGCGCGCTGCCATCGGCGAAGCGACGAGTGCCTCGACCGCTTCTTCCGCTTCATCCGCATCATCGGCCAGAAGCTGCGAGTTCAGCGGCTGCGACAGCTTCGAACCGTCGCGGTAGAGCGCGTTCGCCTTAACGGCCAGACGCCAGGAGAGCATGTAGCTCTGCTTGCAATCTTCCACCGTCGCATCGTTCGGCATGTTGATCGTCTTCGAGATCGCACCCGAGATGAACGGCTGTGCCGCCGCCATCATGCGGATGTGGCTCTCCACCGACAGATACCGCTTGCCCTTGCGGCCGCACGGATTGGCACAATCGAACACCGGCAGGTGCTCCGCCTTCAGGTGCGGCGCGCCCTCGAGCGTCATCGACCCGCAGACGTGCTCGTTCGCCAATTCCACGTCCTTCTTCGAAAACCCGAGGTGGGCGAAGATGTCGAACGATGGATCGGAGAGCTTCTCGGCCGGAACCTTGAGCGTGTCCTTGAGGAAGTCCTCGCCGATCACCCACTTGTTGAACACGAACTTGATGTCAAACGCGGTGCCGAGCCCGCCCTCGATCTTGGCCAGAACCTCATCCGTGAAGCCCTTGGCCTTCAAAGTCGCGTGGTTGATCGACGGCGCCTGCTTCATCGAGCCGTGACCGACCGCGTAGGCTTCGATCTCGGCAATCTGGCTTTCCCGGTAGCCGAGGAAACGCAGCGCTTCCGGCACAGCCTGGTTGATGATCTTGAAGTACCCGCCGCCGGCGAGCTTCTTGAACTTCACAAGCGCGAAGTCGGGTTCGATGCCGGTCGTGTCGCAATCCATGACGAGGCCGATCGTGCCGGTGGGCGCGACCACGGTGGACTGGGCGTTGCGGTAGCCGTGCGACATGCCGAGTGCGAGCGCCTCATCCCAGGCAGCCTTGGCAGCCGCGATGAGATGCTTGTCCGGGCAGTTGGCGTGATCGAGCGGCACCGGCGTGATGCTGAGATTTTCGTATCCCGCAGTCTCGCCGTAAGCCGCGCGGCGATGATTGCGCATCACGCGCAGCATGTCCTGCTTGTTGGGCTCATAGCCGGGGAACGGCCCGAGTTCCTTGGCCATTTCGGCCGAGGTCGCATACGACACGCCCGTCATGATGGCGGAAATCGCACCGCACAACGCGCGGCCCTCATCCGAGTCGTACGAGATGCCCGAGGCCATGAGCAGACCGCCGATGTTGGCGAAGCCAAGACCAAGGGTCCGATAACGATACGACAGCAGCGCGATCTGCTTCGACGGAAACTGCGCCATCGTCACCGAGATTTCGAGCACGATCGTCCACAGACGGCAGGCGTGCTCGTAGGCTTCGATATCGAACGACTTGTCGGCCCGGCGGAACGTCATCAGGTTCATCGACGCGAGATTGCACGCCGTGTCGTCGAGGAACATGTATTCCGAGCACGGGTTCGACGCCCGGATCGGACCCGACTGCGGGCACGTGTGCCAGTCGTTGATCGTCGTGTGGAACTGGATGCCCGGGTCGGCAGAGGCCCACGCGGCATGACCGATGGATTCCCACAGATCACGGGCCTTCAGCGTCTTGGTGACCTTGCCGTCCTTGCGCGCGGTCAGCTTCCAATCGCCATCGGCTTCGACAGCGTTGAGGAACTCGTCCGTCACGCGAACCGAGTTGTTCGAGTTCTGGCCCGAAACCGTGAGGTAGGCCTCGCTGTCCCAATCGGTGTCGTAGATCGCGAAGTCGATGTCCTTGTAACCCTGGCGCGCGAACTGGATGACGCGCAGCACATAGTTCATCGGCACCTGATCGCGGCGGGCTTCCTTGATGGCAGCCTTCAGCTTCGGGTTCTTCAGCGGTTCGAAGCACGCATCGCCGTCTGCCTCGCAGTTGACGCAAGCGGCCATCACGGCCTTGAGGCGCTTCTGGCAGATCTTGGAGCCCGTCACCAGGGCGGCGACCTTCTGCTCCTCCTTCACCTTCCAGTCGATGTATTCCTCGATGTCGGGATGATCGACATCGACGACGACCATCTTGGCTGCGCGCCGCGTCGTGCCGCCCGACTTGATGGCGCCGGCAGCGCGGTCACCGATCTTCAGGAACGACATGAGGCCCGACGACCGTCCGCCGCCCGAGAGCTTTTCGTTGGCGCCGCGCAGTGCGGAGAAGTTCGAACCCGTGCCCGAGCCATACTTGAACAGGCGCGCTTCACGGACCCACAGATCCATGATGCCGTTCTCGTTGACGAGATCGTCCTCGACCGACTGGATGAAGCAGGCGTGCGGCTGCGGATGCTCGTAAGCCGACGATGAAACCGTCAGTTCACCCGTGACGTGATCGACGTAGTAATGGCCCTGGCCCGGCCCATCGATGCCGTAGGCCCAATGCAGTCCGGTGTTGAACCACTGCGGCGAGTTCGGTGCCGCCATCTGCATGGCAAGCATATAGCGGTGCTCGTCGAAGAACGCCTGCGCGTCCTCTTCCGTCGTGAAGTAGCCGCCCTTCCAGCCCCAGTAGGTCCACGTTCCCGCGAGACGATCGAACACCTGCCGTGCGTCGCTCTCACCCGCCGTCCGCTCCTTCTCCGGCAGATCCTTCAGCGCCTTCTCATCGGCCACCGAACGCCACAGCCACGACGGAACCTGCGTCTCTTCGATCTTGCGCAGCGCCTTGGGCACGCCGGCCTTGCGGAAATACTTCTGCGCGAGGATGTCGGCGGCGACTTGGCTCCAGTGCTCGGGCACCTCGAAGCCTTCCAGCCGGAAGACCACCGAACCATCGGGGTTCTTGATTTCGGAGGTGGCGCGCCGGAACGCGATTTTTGCGTAAGGCGACTGGCCAGCATCCGTAAATCGCCGCGTGATCTTCATAGTGCCCCCATGATGAAAAAAGGGGGTGCTGAACGCGGAACAAATGCACCCTGTTTGCAATCCGCCGTCGCTTTGCCAGATCCGACGCTTCTCGCCCTCACGCGCGCATCGGTGCGGCGACGCCTGACTGTGGCCGTTCCCTCACGGCTGAGACAGTTCGTCCGCAACTCGAACACGGGGCCAACAGGCCCGAACAGATGATGGAGAGAAGCGCCCCGGAAGCATGACACGTCGATCGGCGGCTGAGAGGAAAGGTGGCGCGATTCGGACCGCCCGTCACGAAGTGTTGGGGGTGTAGGTGGGAGGCGGCCACTAGATGTAGTGGTGTGGGTAACTTGGGGATTGACCAGGCTGTAAGGCCGGATTCTCCGCGGTTTGGGCGAGGGTGCCTGCGGAGGAGGGGCTGTGAATTGACGGATCAACTGATCGTCCGAACCCCGCTTTCGACCACGCTAGGACGATTCCGGCGACCACAGTGTTGCCGTTGAGCCGCGGTCCTTGGCGCACTAGACAGAGCCCCGCCACGGTCCTACACGCAAGGCGAGCAACGACACCCGATCGAGGGCATGAATGGGCCTGTTTTCAGAAATCTTCAGCTGGTGGGGCGGCAACACGTGGGGCACGCGCTTCACCTTGTGGCGCCACGGCCGCTTCGTCGGCGAGGACGAGTTCGGCAACCGGTATTATGAGCAAAAGTCCGGCCGCCCCGGTCCGCTGGATCGCCCGCGTCGCTGGGTGACGTACAAGAGCATGTCGGAGGCCTCGCAGATCCCGCCCGGCTGGCATGGCTGGATGCATCACACGGTAGACGATCCGCCGACCGCTGGCTCCTACACACCCCGCCCCTGGCAAAAGGCGCACGAAGCGAACCCGACCGGCACGCCGGGCGCGTACCGCCCTGCCGGATCGATCCTCACGGCATCCGCTTCCCGTCCCCGTGCAACAGGCGACTATAAGCCTTGGCAGCCGGACTAAGAGGGAACCCACGTGCCGCGATCTTAGTCGCGACACGATCGCATCCCACTGTGTCAGCTATTGTATCCATGGTAGTCCGGTCGAAGAGCTTTCGTGAATAAGCTCCTCGCAATGATGAGATCCCCGTCAGGCATGGCGCGCCGATTTAATTTGCCAAAGCGTATTTTAGGGCTCGCGATTGCCGCGTCCGCAGTGGTGCCGTCCGCGCACGCCGAACGCATCGACAACAAGGTCGCCGTTTTCTCAGCTCTCGACAAAGTCACGGCGACCATCAAGACGCTCACCGTTCCGCTGAATGAAACGCGCGAGTTCGGCGCCCTGAAGGTCACGCCGCGCGTGTGCTATTCGCGGCCTCCCACCGAACAGCCCAAGACGACCTCGTTCGTCGAAGTGCAGGAAGTGCAGCTCGACGGCCAGGAGAAGAAGATTTTTTCCGGTTGGATGTTTGCTGAAAGCCCGGGCCTCAATGCCGTCGAGCATCCTGTGTTCGACGTCTGGTTGACGGGATGCGAGGAACCCAAAAACCCTGTCGCCGCCACCGCGCCCGCAGAAGGCTTGGCTGATGGCGTGACGGATCCGACCGTGGGCGAAGCTCCCGTCGATGACATGCCGCGCCGCCGCGTAAGGCGCTGACGTCATATGCTTTGTGCAGTAATGGTTCTAGACGTTCGCAATTGAAGATCGCCTAGAGAGGACGAAATCAATGACGCGGATTTTCACGGCTTTGATGCTCAGCGTGGCGATGACCGGCGTTGCGACAGCTGATGACGTTTCGCCGGAAAAACTCGTCGACAGCCTGAATGGCGTCTTCGGCAAGCACGCCAATGCCCGCGCAAGCCATGCAAAAGGTGTGTGCGTCAAAGGCAGCTTCACGCCTGCCGCCGACGCATCGACACTTTCGAAGGTTCCGTTCTTGGCTGCACCGGTCCCGGTCCTTGGCCGCTTCTCGTTCGGTGGCGGAAATCCCAAGGCGTCCGACAAGGCCAAATCGCCCCGCGGCCTGGCCCTGCGCCTCGATCCCGACGGCAAAGCGCCGACCGACTTTGTATTCCTCAGCGCGCCGATCTTTTTCGCCCGCACGCCCGAGGAGGTCGTTGGCTTCCTGGAAGCCCGCTTTCCCGGTCCTGACGGCAAACCCGACCCGGCCAAGGTGAAGGCGTTCACCGACGCCCACCCCTGGACGGCGAAGCAGGGCGCGTGGGTCGCTTCCAAACCCATCCCCGCCTCCTACGCGGGTCTGCCCTACTTCAGCATCCACGCATTCGAAGCGACAGCCGCGGACGGCAAAAAGACCACCGTGAAGCTGAAGTTCGAACCGGTCGCGGGCGAATTGGGTCTTACCGATGACGAGGCCAAGGCGAAGGAAGAGGGCTTCTTCACCGCCGAAATCGAAGAGCGCTTCAAGAGCGGACCGGTGGTCTTCAACTTCGTCGCCATCGTCGGCACCGAGGCCGATCCGACCGACGATCCTACGGTCGAATGGCCGGAAGCCGACCGTCGGAAGATTCGCGCTCGGCACGCTTTCGATTGCCGGCCGGGAAGATGACGCCAAGTGCGATGCCACCACCTTCGACCCGACCAGTCTGGCCGATGGTCTCGCCGGGGTCCCCGGCGATAAAATCCTGCCGGCTCGTTCAGGCGCTTATGCGGTCTCGCTGACGCGCCGCAGCCAATAATCGGTATTCAGCCGGTTGTTCCTGCTGGAACAGCGGACTGCCTTCGGAGTTGCGATGCTGAGTTCAGTTCGGAGGTCCCCTCCAACCTGTCTCAGCATCGTCTCGAAGGAACTCGCGCCATGACCGATAAACGTTTGATCGCCGCCGATGCGCTTTTCATGATCTTCTACATCGGCATCGCCGCGGCGCTGATCGGTGTCCTCGCGGCCGTCGGCATTATCTATGCCACGGGCTACGAGCTGGACACGCTTCATGTTGGGGCTGTCTGGGTCGGCCTCGTCGGCCTCTTCGTACTCCCCGTTCTGCCCAGGCTCTACCGCGCGCTGATCGGCCAGCCTTTCACGTGGCGGCAAAACACCGTTCTCGGCGGCGTCATCGAGAACTGATCTGATCACTTTGAAAGCAGGCGGGCAACCTTGGGCGCGAAGTAGGTCAGAATGCCGGCAGCGCCTGCCCGCTTGAAGGCGAGCAGGCTCTCGATCATCACCTTGTCTGCATCGAGCCAACCCCGCTCGGCCGCCGCCACCAGCATCGCGTACTCGCCCGATACCTGATACGCGAACGTCGGCACCTTGAACGTCTCCGACACGCGCCGCACGATGTCGAGGTACGGCATCCCGGGCTTCACCATCACGAGATCAGCGCCTTCCGCAATATCGAGCGCCACTTCACGCAGAGCCTCGTCCGTATTGGCGGGGTCCATCTGGTAGGTACGCTTGTCCCCTTTCAGCGTCGATGACGATCCGACCGCATCCCGGAATGGCCCGTAGAACGCGCTCGCATACTTGGCCGCATACGACATGATCTGCGTATCGTGATGCCCCGCCGCCTCGAGCGCCCTCCGGATCGCGCCGATCCGCCCGTCCATCATGTCAGACGGCGCTAGTACATCGCATCCCGCCGCCACCTGATTGAGCGATTGCTTGACCAGCGCCGCGACCGTCTCGTCGTTGAGAATGACACCATCGCGCACAAGCCCATCGTGGCCGTGGCTCGTATAGGGATCGAGCGCCACGTCGAGAATGACGCCGAGATCGATGCCCGTCTGCTTGATCGCCCGCGTTGCGCGGCAAACGAGATTGTCCGGATTGAACGCCTCGCGCGCGTCATCCGTCCTGAGCTTGGGATCGGTGTAGGGAAAAAGCGCCACCGCCGGAATGCCCAGCGATGCCGCCTCGCGGGCCGCCTCGACGATCAAGTCGATCGATAGCCTCTCCACACCCGGCATCGACGGGATCGGCTCGCGCTTGCCCGCGCCTTCGAGAACGAACAGCGGCCAGATCAGGTCGGACGCCGTCAGCGCGTTCTCGGAGACGAGAGCCCGGGCCCAGGGCGCCCGCCGGTTGCGGCGGGGGCGGATGTGCGGATAGCCGCCGGGCGCGCCGGATAGATCAGAAGGTTCGGTCATGGATGGAAGTCTCGAATGTCTGGGTCGTCATGTGATCGCGCCTGACCATAGGGGGATCACGGCCGCGCGCAATAGGAGCCGACGGCGAAACGACGGTCAACGGCCGAGGCGTCGCCGGCTCAATCGCAGATCTTCTTCACCTTGCGCGGGGCCATATCGACATGGAAATGGTTACGATGCGCATTGTTCGCCTCGGGCCCGAGCGTCGTGCCGAAAATCTGGCAGGCCGCCGTATGGGCGCCCTTAAGGAAAGCCTGCATGCGGCGTGGCGGTTCAGCCTTTGTCTCCGGTCCGCCGAGATGCTGCGGCGCCACGCCGAAGGAGGGCTTCGCGGCAGGTGGGGTAATTCCGTCGGCGATCGTCTTTCGCACGACGACGCCGGTCGCTTCGCTGGCGGCCGTAGCCGGAGCAGTCGTCGGCGCCACGGCGGGACGCGCGATCCTTGCGGCCTCTGCGGCTGCCTTTTCGGCCGCCTTCTTCAGTGCATCTTCCCGTGCCGCGATATCGCGCTGGGTCTCGCCCCACCCCGTCAGCACCACCGCCGTTTCGCCCTTCGACGTCACGAAACTTCTGATGTCGAGAGCATTCGCGCGGCCGTGTTCGGAAAGCTTTGTTTTCGTCCGGCCGTACGCATTGCGGCAGGAATAGTCGCTCATGCTCTCGATCTTGATCACATCGGCGCCCAACGACTTGCGCGCCAGCGGCTGCAGATCCTTGGTGAGCCAGGTGTGCAGCGCGCCCACCATTCCGCACGTGAGAACCGGCGGCGGCGACAGCGCAACTTCGGGCTTCTTGCCGATCGTGATCAGACGCACCGGTGCCGGCGCGCCGCAATCCCCCTGCCGAAACGCCGGCTCGGGAATCGTCACGGCATCGATCTTCTCCAGAATGGTTTTGCACATCGCCTGCGCGACAGCGACCTCCTCGGCCGGCCACTCGGTCGGGATCGGAGCGGGCTTCGCCTTCGCGTCGGCCTCCTCCTTGGCTTCATCGATGGTCTTCGGCCAGACGCCGGGCGCCGCGCCGGCGGCAGGCGTGTTGGCAGCGACCGGCTCCCCCGACTTGGTGAGCGGCTGGCCCTTCGCGTCCTTAGGCTTTTTGAGAGGCAGCGGCACATCTTCGGCCGACGCAGAACTCGCGAGCCCGACGGTCATGAGAAGCAAAACTGCGAAAGCCTTCATGCGTTCGGTCTCGCCTGAGAATACGCGCAGTGCCAAACTCGCTGACGGGGCATTTATCAGACCCATCTGCTGATGTGGGTCCTGATCCGGACCATTGCAACACAAGCCGGAGTTCTCATGGCGGATGGGCCACACCTGTGTCCCGCGTGGTGGTTTTCTCCGAACCAGTCGGACTGTATAGCGGTGTGCTGCCGATCACAACCGCGCGCGCTCTCGAATAGCTATCGCATCGGCACGGCATAGATGCAATCTGTGGAAAGACCAGCTGTGGAAAGTCGAGGCGTGACTGACGTGAGCGAACCGCTGCAAGACGATATCCACCTCGAACAATTGGGCTCGGCGTCCGTAATCACACTGCAGCGCACGCGGGCGCTCAATGCCTTGACGATTGCGATGCGGGCATCGCTGGCAGCGTGGTTCCCGAAATTCTCGCGCGATCAGAACGTCTATGCCGCCGTCATTCGATCGGCCTCGCCCAAAGCCTTTTCAGCCGGATCCGACGTGCGCGAAGTCGTCCACCTCGGCCAGACGGATATGGAAGGCGCGCGCCAGGCATTTCGCGATGAGTATGCGCTCAACTGGCGTCTTGAATGCTTCTCCAAACCCACGGTTTCATTGATCGACGGCGTTGTCATGGGCGGCGGCGTCGGCATCTCGCTTTACGGTACTCATCGCGTCGCCGGAGAAGGCTACCGTTTCGCGATGCCTGAAACGAAGATCGGCCTTTTCCCGGATGTCGGTGTCTGTCACGCGTTCTCCCGCCTTCCCGATCAGATCGGACAGTACCTGGGACTCACCGGACGAACGATCGGGCGCGCCGACGCGTACGCGCTGGGGCTTGTCACCCACTGCATTCCGGCCGCGCATTTCGACGAAATCGTCGCCGGCCTGGCGGACACCTATCCAGTCGATCCGCTGCTCGACGATCGGCACACAGATCCAGGTCCAGGTGAAATCGGAAAATTTCGCGAGACCATCGCCCGCTGCTTCTCCGCGCCCGACGTCGCAGGCATCATCGACCGTCTCGAAACGGAAACTGGCGCAAATTCGCAATGGGCGAAAGAAGTGGCGGCGGAATTGAAAATGCGCGCGCCGCTTTCTCTGGCTGTCACGCACCGGCATATCCGCGACAGCGCCTCGCGAGATTTACGTGACGTGCTGCAAATGGATTTCCGGCTGGCAAGCCGGTTTCTTGAAGATCACGATTTCTATGAAGGTGTCCGCGCGGTCGTCATCGACAAAGACAACGCCCCAGCATGGAAACCCGCTACGCTCGCAGCCGTCACGCCTGATGCAATCGACAGATATTTCGCCGATGTTTCGGGCCCAGGCTGGTCGCTGCCCACACGCACCGAAATGCAGGCGATGCGCGCGTAACGAGCCGTGTCGTAGAGGTGTCTTTAGCAAATAGACGCCAATATCGGCTGCACGGAACTGAGGCGAAAGCAATGTGCTCGCGAAAGACATTTTAAACGAAGGCTAAACATCGACCCCTGGAACTATTCTTTTACTATATCTATTCAGGTAACCTTTAGTTATTGAAGCTACTCTGCCTGTGAAACCCGGGAAATAAGAACAATCCGGGATTTGGCGTTAAACAGGTAAGAGGCAGGGCGATGAGTGCTGTAATCGATGCGCGTGCCCGCGCGAAAATACAACCGGTCGCGGAAGAGACGATCCAGGGCGAATATCTCCAATCGCTGCGGTTGATCGAGCGTTTGCATCGGCTGCTGCTCGATGTCATCAAGGATGAGTTCCAGCGTCAGGGTGGATCGGACCTCAACAGCGTCCAGGCTCTCCTGATCTACAATATTGGCGAGAGCGAATTGACGGCGGGCGATCTGAAGCGGGGTGGCTACTACCTCGGCTCCAACGTCTCCTACAATCTCAAGAAGCTCGTCGATATGGGCTACATTCACTACAAGAAATCCGAAACGGATGGCCGCAGCGTCCGCGTGAGCCTGACGCAGAAGGGCCACGACGTCTGCACGGTCGTCAACAAGCTCTACCAGCGTCAACTCGGCTCGCTCGAGACCGTCGGCAGCGTCGACAATGACGATCTGAAGAGCCTCAATAAGGCCCTGATGCGCCTCGAGCGCTTCTGGTCTCACCAGATCCTCTACCGCCTGTAATCGCGGGTCGCCATGAAACGGCGAAGGACTGCGGAGAAAACCTCCGTGGTCCTTTGCCGTTTTCGGTGGCCTGCAGCTGGCGCTGGAGCAGGGGCCGCACGCGCCGCCGTCAAGAAAAGCGGCGAACGAATTGATGCCAAACTCGAAAAAGCCGGGCCGCTCTATTCCGCCTGGGCGCACCCCGGATGGCGTCATCCAATGTCGCCATGACCTCCACGACCGCGACCGCTCCGGCTCCCACACATCGACCACCTACTAAAGTCGAATCGCCGGCCTCCGCCGGCCGCTGTCGGGCGTCGGTCATCGCCAGAAAAGCGCCGTACAGTGCCCGCCTTCCTGCCAGATTGACCTGCAACATGGCGCGGCATTTCGTTTCGCCGGGCAGCATTTGATGCGGATCAACTGGTCCCGTCAGAACAAATGATTTAAACGCCCCGCAAAAGCCATTGCCGGTTCTTTCGCGGCCCGTTAATTCCGGGCGATCGCCGCGAGCCTAACCGGCGTATGTGGTTCACGAGCAGTTCACGGCCGACGCGCGACAACAGCTATGGTGACCCGTAAAAGGACGCGACACGAAAGCGGTTGATCGGACGGTTCGAGCCGGGCCATTGTGCCCACCAAACGGGCGGTAACAGCCCCGAAAGGGTCAGGAAACGTGCAGATGGACTACGCCGGGCGATTCAAGGCGGCACTCGACCAGATCAAGGCCGAGGGTCGTTACCGGGTTTTTGCCGATCTGAAGCGCCAGCGCGGCGCCTTTCCCGCGGCGACACGGTTCACCGAGACGAACACGCACCCGATCACGGTCTGGTGCTCGAACGATTATCTCGGCATGGGCCAGCACCCCTCCGTGCTCGCCGCCATGCATGAAGCAATCGACGTCGCGGGCGCGGGTTCCGGCGGTACGCGCAATATTTCCGGTACAACGCGCTATCACGTCGAACTCGAACATGAGATCGCCGATCTCCACGGCAAGGAAGCGGCCCTGCTATTCACGTCCGCCTACGTCGCCAACGATGCCACGCTCTCCACCATCCAGAAGCTTTTTCCCGGCATGGTCATCTTCTCGGACGAGAAGAATCACGCGTCCATGATCGAGGGCATCCGGCGCGGCGGCGGTGAAAAGCGCATTTTCCGCCATAACGACATCGCCGATCTCGAAGCCAAGCTCGCCGAGTGGCCCGTCGAAACACCCAAGCTGATCGCATTCGAGAGCGTCTACTCGATGGACGGCCATATTTCTCCGATCGCACAAATATGCGATTTGGCCGAGAAATATGGCGCAATGACCTACCTCGACGAGGTTCACGCCGTCGGCCTTTACGGCGAACACGGCGGCGGCATCGCCGAGCGCGAAGGCGTCATGCACCGCCTCGACATTATCAACGGCACGCTTGCAAAGGGCTACGGCGTGATGGGCGGCTACATCGCCGCCTCGCGAGACGTTTGCGACGCCATCCGCTCCTTCGCCTCAGGCTTCATCTTCACGACATCGGTTGCCCCGGCCATCGCCGCTGGCGCGCTCGCCTCCATCCGTTACCTCAAGACCAGCCAGATCGAACGCGCCCGCCATCAGGAGCGCGCCCGGACCCTCAAGGCCAAGCTGAAGGCTGCCAGGATCCCGGTGATGGACAACCCGAGTCACATCGTGCCGATCCTTGTCGGCGACCCGGTCCACTGCAAGGCTGTCACCGACACCCTGCTCGATCGCTATGGCATCTACGCTCAGCCGATCAACTATCCGACCGTTCCCCGCGGCACCGAGCGCATCCGGCTGACACCTTCGCCCCAGCACACGGACGCCCAGATGGACGCCCTCGTCACGGCGTTGTCGGAGCTTTGGGCCGCCTGCCCCCTCTCCCACGGCCAGACCGTACGCCTGGCCGCCGAGTAAGCCTGCGGCCAGCGGCCTCACCGCAAAACTGCGACAGGCTCACCCAAAGGGTTGGTCCAACCCACCCCGGGGGGCGTTTCCCGAACTGGAAATTCCTGCGTAGTGTCGTCGCGTAATCGGGGGGGCCGGTTGTGGGGCAAGTGCACCACGTGGTATTCCCATCCTTAAGACTTTCGTCGAACTCGGGCGTACGTTGCCTTTTGGTTCGTCGGGCAACTTAAGTCGCCGCAGAACACGATCCGCAAAATCAGCGAGGAAACCCATGTTCAATCTCAAGGGCAAATCAAGCCCGACCGAGCGCTTTTTCAAGTCTCACATCGAGGAGACCGATCCGGAAGTCGCCTCCGCGATCGCCAAGGAGTTCGGCCGTCAGCAGGACGAAATCGAACTCATTGCCTCTGAGAACATCGTTTCGCGCGCCGTACTCGACGCCGCCGGTAGCGTGCTGACCAACAAGTACGCTGAAGGCTACCCGGGCAAGCGCTATTACGGCGGCTGCCAGTACGTCGACATCGTCGAAGAACTCGCCATCGAGCGCGCCAAGAAGCTGTTCAGCTGCGGTTTCGCCAACGTGCAGCCGAACTCGGGCTCGCAGGCTAACCAGGGCGTGTTTACTGCGCTCCTGCAGCCGGGCGACACGATTATGGGTCTGTCGCTCGCAGCTGGCGGTCACTTGACGCACGGCGCCCCGGTCAACCAGTCGGGCAAGTGGTTCAAGGCCGTTCATTACGGCGTCCACCCGGAAACGCACCTCATCGACTTCGACGAAGTCCGCAAACTCGCCCACGAGCACAAGCCCAAGCTCATCATCACCGGTGGCTCGGCTTATCCGCGCCGTATCGACTTCGCCCAGTTCCGCGCGATTGCCGATGAAATTGGCGCCTACCTGCTGGTCGACATGGCCCACTTCGCCGGCCTCGTCGGCGCGGGCCTCTACCCGAGCCCGTTCCCGCACGCGCACGTCGTCACGTCCACCACGCACAAGACCCTTCGCGGTCCGCGCGGCGGCATCATCCTGACGAACGACGAAGCGATCGCCAAGAAGCTGAACTCGGCCATCTTCCCGGGCATCCAGGGCGGTCCGCTGATGCACGTGATCGCCGGCAAGGCCGTGGCCTTCGGTGAGTGCCTCCAGCCCGAGTTCAAGACCTACATCCAGAACGTGATCGACAACGCCAAGGCGATGGGCGAAGTGCTCGTCAACTCGGGCTTCGCGCTCGTTTCCGGCGGTACCGACAGCCACCTCATCCTCGTTGATCTGCGTCCGAAGGGTCTCACGGGCAACATCTCCGAGAAGGCGCTCGGTCGCGCGCACATCACCTGCAACAAGAACGGCGTGCCCTTCGATCCGGCCAAGCCCATGGTCACCTCGGGCATCCGCCTCGGCTCGCCCGCCGGCACCACGCGCGGCTTTGGCGTCGCAGAGTTCCGCGAAGTCGGCCGCATGATCGCTGAAGTCCTCGAAGGTCTCGCCAAGAACGGCGAAGAGGGCAACGGCGCCGTTGAAGAAAAGATCAAGGGCGAAGCCACGACTCTCTGCCGCCGCTTCCCGCTCTACGGCTGATCTTTCCAGCAGGTCTGAATTGAGAAAGCGCCGGACGGGCAACCGTCCGGCGCTTTCTTTTTGATGACTGTGTATTGCGGGGGAATTGCAGGGACGCGAGGGGACAAAGCAAAGCCAAACGCTCTAAACAGGTCCACCGTAATCCCGATTCTAAAGGCCTCAGCGATGCGCTGCCCCTACTGCGCCTGCGAAAATACGAGCGTGAAGGACAGCCGCCCGACGGACGAGAACGCATCGATTCGCCGCCGCCGCGAATGCCCCGACTGCGGCGGTCGCTTCACAACCTTCGAGCGCGTGCAACTGCGCGAACTCATCGTCGTCAAGCGCTCCGGCCGCAAGGTGACCTTCGACCGCGACAAGCTCATGAAATCGGTCACGATTGCCACCCGCAAGCGCCCGATCGACGATGATCGCATCGAGCGCATGGTCTCCGGCATCGTTCGCCAGCTTGAAAGCTCCGGCGAAACCGAGATCCCATCCTCCATCATCGGCGAGCGCGTGATGGAAGCCTTGCGTGGTCTCGATCCCGTTGCCTACGTGCGCTTCGCCTCGGTCTATCGCGACTTCACCGAAGCTGCCGACTTCCAGGAAGTTCTCGGCGAAATCGCCGGCGACGGCACCGTCATCCCCCTCCACCACAAGCGCCTCGGCAGTTAACCTCATCAAAGCCTTGAGATTTGACTGAGGCCGGTGGAAAGCTCTCCCGCATGAGTGCTTCTCCATCTTCCTTCGATCTCGACATGATGCGCATCGCGCTGCGGATGGCGGCACGCGGCCTTGGCAACACCGCGCCCAATCCCGCGGTCGGTGCCGTCATCGCAAATGAGGCGACCGGCGAAGTCATTGCGCGCGGCTGGACACAGCCCGGCGGTCGCCCCCATGCCGAAACCGAAGCGATCCGCCGCGCCGGCCCGCGCGCCCGCGGCGCCACCCTCTACGTCACGCTCGAACCCTGCGCGCACTTCGGCAAGACGCCACCATGCGCCGACGCCATCGTCGCAGCCGGGATTGCCCGCGTCGTCCTGGGCACCGGCGATCCCGACCCGCGCACGGCTGGTCAAGGCATCGCAAAGCTCCGCGCCGCCGGCATTGCTGTCACCGAGAACGTGCTCGAACCGGAAGCACGCTGGCTCACCCTCGGCCACATCCTGCGCGTCACGCACAAGCGCCCGTTCGTCACGCTGAAAATCGCCACCGACGCGGACGGCAGCATCGCCCCCGGCGACGGCACCGCCCCGCACTGGGTGACGGGTCCGCAAGCCCGCGCAGCCGGCCACAAACTCCGCGCCGAGGTTGACGCCATCCTCATCGGTGCGGGCACCCTTCGCGCCGATAATCCGGAGCTGACCTGCCGCCTGCCGGGCCTCGCCAACCGCTCGCCCGTGCGCGTCATCCTCGCTGGCCGCGCCGCGCTCGATCCGTCCGCGAAGCTATTCGCAACCGCATCCCAAGCACCGGTGCTGATCGTGCGCGCGGAAGCAGCACGGCCCTTCGATCACGACCTAGTCCACAGCCGGCGCAGACGTCCTCGAATTGCCCGACGATCGCATTCCCGCCGTGCTCGAAATGCTGGCCGCCCGCGGCATCACGCGACTGCTCGTCGAAGGCGGACCGAAAGTCTGGCGCAGCTTTGCTGACGCCGGCCTCATCGATGAAGTGGCGCTTTTCATGGCTGGCCCACCCGATGCGCAAAAAGCAGCCTTAGCCCTGCAAAACCACCTCGGCAGGTTAACACTGCAAAAGACCGATTGCCGCCCCGTCGGCTCCGATACGATGTGGCGCTTGCGCCCGACGAGCGCCTGAGCGACATCAGCCATCCCGCCGGCCGCAAAGCTGCACCAGGACACGGGCCGGCACCGCAGGATCACGACGACATGTTCACTGGCATCATCACAGATATAGGCGAGGTCATTGGCCGCGAAGGCGGACGCTTCGCCATTCGTTCGCATTATGACGCGGTGAGCATCGACCTGGGCGCTTCGATCTGCTGCGACGGCGTCTGCCTCACGGTCACATCCGTGCGCCCCGACGGCAAAGGCTCGGCCTTCACCCTTGATGTCTCCAACGAAACGCTATCGAAAACGACGCTTGGCGAGTGGATCCCGGGCCGTGCGATCAATCTCGAACGTGCGCTCAGAGCGGGCGACGAACTCGGCGGGCATATCGTTTCGGGCCACGTGGACGGCCTCGCACGCATCCAATCCGCGGTTCCCGACGGCGACAGCGTGCGCTACGTCCTGGAGGCCTTGCCCGAACTCGCCCGCTTCATCGCGCCGAAGGGCTCCGTGGCCCTGGACGGCACCTCCTTGACGGTCAACGAGGTTGACGGAAACCGCTTTGGAATCAATCTGATCCCCCACACCTTGACCCAGACGACGTGGGGGCGCAAAAAGCCGGGCGACCTCGTGAACCTCGAGATCGATATGTTCGCGCGCTACGTCGCGCGGCTTCTGGAGTTCCGCCCGTGAGTGCACCGAAGTCGAGCGGCCTCAGTTCGGCTGTTACGCCCAAGCCAGTGTCCGCCGTATCCCCGACGCACGAAATCGTCGAGGAACTGCAGAACGGGCGCATGGTCGTGCTCGTCGATGCGGAAGATCGTGAAAACGAAGGCGATCTTGTGATTGCCGCGCAGATGGCGACACCCGACGCCGTCAACTTCATGGCCAAATACGGCCGCGGCCTCATCTGCCTTGCGCTGACGCCCGCCCGCGCGGAAGTCCTCGGCCTTGAGATGATGGTGCGCAACAACGGCTCGCGCAACCGCACCGCCTTCACCCAGTCGATCGAAGCCCGCGAAGGCATCTCCACCGGCATCTCCGCCCATGATCGCGCCCGCACCATCTCCACGGCCATCGATCCCACCAAGAGCGCGGAAGACATCGTCTCGCCTGGCCACGTCTTCCCGTTGATTGCACGCGACGGCGGCGTGCTGATCCGCGCCGGCCACACGGAAGCCTCCGTCGATCTCGCCAAGCTCGCCGGCCTCGCGCCGAGCGCCGTCATCTGCGAGATCATGAACGACGACGGCCACATGGCACGCATGCCCGACCTCGTCGAATTCGCCAACCTTCACAGATTGAAGATCGGCACCATCGAGGATCTGATCGCCTACCGTTTGAGAAACGATCGCCTCGTCGAACGCGTGGCGGAAACGCGTTTCGACAGCGCCTTCGGCGGGTCGTTCGAACTCAAGGTCTATGCGACGACCGTCGACCACGCCGAACATCTGGCGATCGTGAAAGGCAACATCAACAACGGCACGGATCCCGTGCTCGTGCGCGTGCATGCCGTCAATGTGCCGGCCGATCTTTTGGGCCTCGGCGAAACCAAGGATGGCGAAAGCGCCATTGCCAAGTCGATGCGCATCATCGAGCGCGAAGGCCGCGGTGTCGTCGTGCTCATCCGCGATCTTGGCGCCAAGAGCGTATCCGACTGGATCAGCCGCCGTAGAGCCGGCAGCGGCGCATCCCCCGTCAACCGCCGCCAGGTCGAAACCGGAATTGGCTCGCAGATCCTCCGCGATCTCGGCGTCCGCGACATGGTGCTCCTCACCAATTCGCCCGAGCAGGTCTACATCGGCGTCGAAGCCTTCGGTCTTCGCATCGTCGAAACCCGAGCGATCGAGTAGCACCCATGGTTGACCGCTCCGAAGATGAACGCACTGCGGCCGGAACGCTGGCCTTGGCGCGCGGCGTGCGCGTCTTGATCATCGAGTCGCCGTATTACGCTGAGATCAATGGCCACTTGCTCGCCAGCACGCTGACGGTCCTCGCAGACAACGGCTGCGATGCCGACCGTGTCTCGGTCGCCGGTGCACTCGAAATACCCCAGGCCCTCGCAGCCGCCGTCGCAGCAGGTGCGATTGGCGGCGAAGGCAAGCGCTACGCGGGCGCCATCGCGCTCGGATGCGTGGTTCGCGGCGAGACCTCGCACTACGATATTGTCTGCAACAACGCCAATCATTGGCTTATGGAGACCGCCATCCGTCACTCAATTCCAGTCGGCAACGCCATCCTCACCGTGGACACACGCGAGCAGGCGCTGGCACGCGCAGCCGGCGGCCAACCTTCGGGCAAGGGCGGAGATGCTGCACGCGCATGCCTCGGCCTTATCGCGCTGAAGCAGGGTTTTGCGGGGGCATCCGCATGACCGCTGTTCCTAAAAAATCCGCAGCCAAAGGCGCCACGCCGCGATCCAAGGCGCGCATGGGTGCTGTGCAAGCGCTGTATCAAATGGAATTGGCAGGTGCAGACGTCTCCGAAGTCGTCGACGAATTCGAGCGCTTGCGCTTCAACAAGCCGGATGATGCCGCGCCTCGCGAAGAGGATGACGCGGCCGCAGATCTGGAAGAAGCCGACGCCACGTTCTTCTCCGAGATCGTGCACGGCGTCGTCCGCCGCCAGCGCGACATCGATCCGATGGTCCACGAGCAGCTCGCCGCCGGCTGGCGCCTCGTTCGCGTCGATGCAATCCTACGCGCCATTCTGCGTGCGGGCTCATTCGAACTTCTCGAACGCCGCGACGTGCCGGGCCGCGTGGTGATCAATGAATACATCAACGTCGCGCACGCGTTCTTCGACGAGGATGAGCCGCGCGTCGTCAACGGCGTGCTCGACAAGATCGCCCGCAAACTGCGCGCCGATGAATTCGAGCGCAAGGGCTCCGTCGGCAAATGAGTCCGGAACCGGACACGCTCGCGCGCGGTTCTGACGTGTGGGAGATAGCGCCGTGTCCGGCTCAATTACGAGCGAAGAGGAACTGATCCGCACCTATCTGGCGCCGCTCGCCCGCGCCAACGAGGGTGCCTTCGGTTTGCGCGACGATTGCGCGATCTTCTCCCCCTCTCCCGGAACAGACCTCGTCATATCCACGGACGCCATCGCCGCCGGCGTGCATTTTTTCCCGGATGATCGGCCGGAAGATATTGCCTGGAAAGCATTGGCCGTGAATATCTCCGACCTCGCCGCCAGCGCGGCGACGCCCCGTGTGTACCAAATGGCGCTTTCGTTTCCCGATGCGCCGACGCACGCCTTCATGGAGCGCTTTGCCAGCGGTCTCGCCGACGCCCAATCCGCGTTCGGCATCGTCCTCTCCGGCGGCGACACGGATCGGCGCCCCGGTCCCATGACCGTCACGATCACGGCGATCGGCGACGTGCCGGCAGGCTTTCGCCTCACCCGCGACGGCGCCCGCCCCGGCGATGACCTGTTCGTAACCGGAACCCTCGGCGACGCGGCCTGCGGCTTGAAGCTGCGCCGCGGCGATGAAGACGCCCGCGAATGGCCGTTAGGCTCCAACGAGCGCGCGGAACTGATTGCGCGCTACCTGCGGCCTCAACCGCGCCTCGACATAGCCCCGCTGCTCCGGCGCGTCGCGACCGCCGCCATGGACCTTTCCGACGGCCTCGCCAAGGATTTGGGCCGCCTCGCCGCCGCATCCTCAGCCGGCGCGCTGATCGAACGCGCTCTGCTTCCTGTCTCTCCCGCGGTCCGCCGTCTCGCCAGCGCCGATCCTTCGATCGATCGGCTGATTTTGAGCGGCGGCGACGATTACGAACTGCTGTTCGTGGCCTCACACGAACACGAAGCCGAAATCAGGACGTGGGCCGCAACGGCAGGAACGCCTGTCACACGGATAGGCAGGATTACTGAGGCACCAGGTCTGCTCCTGCGGACAATCGATGGTGATCGGCCCCTCGTGCCGGCAGGCTGGGAGCATTTCTGATCAATCGAGCGGGGGCGCTTCGCCGCACACCACGGCTTTTGCACGAGAATTTGCGTTTTGTTCGAGGAGCTGTGTCCCGGAACGCCTTGCGCCATGACCTTCCTTTGGCCACATCCTTGACGGAGTGCTGCGTCGCAAGATTGAACGGCGGTGTGAGCCGAA
This sequence comes from uncultured Alphaproteobacteria bacterium, assembly GCA_963778225.1. Taxonomy (GTDB): domain Bacteria; phylum Pseudomonadota; class Alphaproteobacteria; order Rhizobiales; family Hyphomicrobiaceae; genus JAGVSR01. The sequence goes on along the minus strand of CAVZTR010000012.1, from coordinate 83,413 downwards.
CCAGAAACAGTTGGTTCCGCCGACGCGAGGGAAAGATTTGTTGGAAATGCATGACGTGACGCCCACGCCGCGCACGGCCGCCAAAGGCTTCGCACGCGTGCTCTCCATTCGCATCCAGCGAGCAGGCGCCGCCGCCCTGATCGCAGCGATGATGTTATTCGTCCCGCCATCGAGCAATGCGGGCGCCGAAACATGGTGGGACGGCATCCAAGGGTTTGGAACACCGGATTTCTCCGGCAAGCGCACCACCGAGCGCACGCCGATCAAGCCCGACGTCGTAAATGACCTTCGTCCCGGCTCGGCTCCGATACGCAGTGACGAGATGATTGCCTTCATCGACAAGGCCATCGTCCAGTATCAAGCTATCGCCAACAAGGGTGGCTGGCCGCAGGTCCCCGGCAATCGCATGATGCGCCCCGGTGACGACGACGAACGCCTGCCCGTGCTGCGCCGCCGTCTTCGCGCGACCGGTGAACTCAAGGGCTCCAGTTCGGGGTTCGAAGACTTTAATTTCGACAGCACGACCGAAGAAGCCGTCCGCCGCTTCCAGGAACGCCATGGTCTGCGCGTCAGCGGACGCGTCGATCAGCCGACGCTCGCGGCCCTGAATGTCTCCGCCGATCAGCGACTGAAGCAACTCGAACTCAATCGTCAGCGCATTTTTGCGCTCCTCCAGCAGCCGATCGAAGAACGCTACGTCCTCGTCAACGCGCCGGGGTTTCAACTTGAAGCCGTCGAGCGTTATGAAGTTGCGCAGCGTCACCGCGTGGTCGTCGGGCGCCAGCAGCGTGAAACGCCTGAGCTGCGCGCCACGATCAAGGCGCTCAACTTTTTCCCCCACTGGCGCGTCCCCGACAGCGTCGCCCAGCTCGATGTCTTCCCGCGTCTGGTGAAGGAACCGGAATACCTCGAGAAGGAAAAGATCAGGGTCGTCATGAACGACTTCAACGGTCCCGAGATCGATGCAACGGCAATCGACTGGTCGACGGCGGACTCATCGAAGGTGAAGCTGCGTCAGGAACCCGGACCACAGAACGCCCTCGGCCTCGTGCGCATCGACATGCAGAACGAGCATGGTGTCTATATGCACGACACACCTCTGAAGACGCTCTTTGATCAGCGGGCCCGCGCCTTCAGCGCCGGCTGCGTGCGCGTGCAGGACGTGTTCAAGCTGGTCTCATGGATCGCGAAATACGAACCCGGCTGGGAAAACCCCGGCCAGGTCGACGCCGTGATCGAAGGCGGATTGCCGGTCGATCTTCAACTCACCCGCCCCATCCCTGTCTACTTCGCCTACATCACCGCTTGGGCGGAAGAGAACGGCTCGGTGCAGTTCCGCACCGACATCTACAACCGTGACGGCCAGCCCTTCGCCGAAGCGGCCAAGGCGGTTGATCCGGATGCCCCTCCGCCGCCCTCCGGCGGTTTGGCCCCCTGAGGATCCGGACCTAGCCCCTCGCATCCGCAAACGCAATTGATCGCCAGACCGGCCACGGTTTGGCGATTTTGCTATTTCAAGGCTGTCTCAGAAGAAGAAGCTGGCTCCGCGGGTAGGGCTCGAACCTACGACCGTCCGATTAACAGTCGGATGCTCTACCACTGAGCTACCGCGGAACAGACACGCCTGAGCGCGCCGGGGGTGATTAGCAGAACCAAACCGGTGAGAGAAGTACTTTTCCGTCGCGCGCCCACACGAGTGTGCAAGCCCCGCCACGCATGCGCGCCGAAAGTCCGTAACGCTAGGATTTACCGATTAGAATTGGAGGCCACGCCCGGAATTGAACCGGGGTACGCGGATTTGCAGTCCGCTGCGTCACCACTCCGCCACGTGGCCTCTGATCCGGGGAGGGCCGCCTCGCAAAAGCCGGTGCAATCCGACTTTCGGAAATGTGCCGGGCGGGTCCTGATCCGGAGAGCCGGCATCTAGCACGGGAGGTGAAGGCGGCACAAGGGAAGGCATGCGACGGCGGGAAAAGAGTTGCTCATCGTGCCTGCGGACGTGGTGAGCTAGGGCAAATTGCGGTATGGGGCGAAGCAATGGACCGCACTAGGGTGCGCCCGCGTCCAAGCCAATGGGTACCGCAGATGTCCGATCTCTCGCTCCAACGCCAGAACATGGTGGAATCGCAGGTCCGCCCCAGCGACGTCACCGATCGGCGCATCCCGCGCGCAATGAACGCCGTCCCGCGCGAAGCATTCGTCTCCGCGGCCCGCCGTAGCCTTGCCTACCTCGACATCGACCTGCCCCTCGACGTGCCGGGCTCCGCTTCCTCCTCCCGGGTGCTGCTCGCTCCGCGCACGTTTGCAAAGCTGCTGCAACTGGCCTCCATCGAGCCCACGGACGTTGTTCTCGATATCGGCTGCGGCACCGGGTACTCCTCAGCCATCCTGGGCCGCCTGGCGCAGACGGTTGTCGCACTCGAAAGCGAGTTGGCGCTCGCGCAGGAAGCAACCCGTGTGCTCCAGACGCTCGGTGCCGACAACGTCGCTGTCATCCATGGAAACCTGCCGGCTGGCTATCCCGCCGAGGGTCCGTTCGATGCCATCGTCATCGAAGGAGCGGTCGCCGCCCTGCCTGACGCCCTGCTGGGACAACTCAAGGACGGTGGCCGGCTGGTCGCCATTGTCTCGGATGGTCGGACGGGCCGCGCCGCTGTCTGGCAGCGCAGCGGCAACGCAGTGTCGGAACGCGACGGTTTCGATGCCAGCGCGCCGTTTCTTCCCGGCTTCGAGCCTGTTCGCCGGTTTGTTTTCTGATTTTGCACAGATTTTGGCTCGAAGGTCAGTGTTGCTGTGTGATCCAAGCCACGCCGAATCGGATTCGGCACCGATGACGCAATCAACGCGCACCTTTCGAGTAAACCCAATGAGCCACTCCGGCGAATCGAGTTAGCAGTGGTGTTGACGATGTTGCCGCAAACCCGGACACTTATCCGGAGGGGAGTTTGCTGGTGGGGCCGGTTTTCGGATCGGGGGGAGACGTTTTGATTAGGCCATTACATAGGATCACCACGCGTCGGAAGACGTGGATGCTTCCGTCGTTCGCCGTATCTGCGGCGGCGGTAATGGTTGCCGCCTTCTCACCCACACCTGCACTCGCTTTGACCCTCGATCAGGCCCTGGCTGCTGCTTACGAATACAACCCTCGCATCGATGCCGAACGCGCCCGCTTGCGCGCCACCGATGAAGAAGTGCCGATTGCCAAGTCGGGCTACAGGCCGGACATCGGCGCATCGGCCGACGCAGGGTACCGCAATACAGACATCCGCCCCGGCGGCGATGACGATCGCAAGCCGCGCGGCTATGGCGTCAGCCTTACGCAACCTGTGTTCCGCGGCTTCCAGGTCACCAACGCCGTCAGTCAGGCGGAGTCGATCGTTCGTGCCGGACGCGAAACCTTGCGCGTCGTCGAACAGGAGATTTTGGCAGAGGCCGTCACCTCGTTCATGGACGTCGTGCGCGACCAAGCCATCGTGCGGCTCAACGAAAACAACTTGAAGGTCCTCGACGAAGAACTCAAGGCGACGCGCGACCGATTTGCCGTCGGCGAAGTCACGCGCACCGACGTCGCCCAGTCCGAAGCTCGCCGGGCCGACGCTGTTGCCCTGCTCGATCAATCACGGGCCAACCTCCAGACCAGCCGCGCTGCGTTCGAGCGAACAGTCGGCCAGCCGGCCACGGGGCTCGTCGAGCCGACGCTGAAGCTCTCGATGCTGCCGCAGTCTCAGCAAGAGGCTGTGAACATCGGCACCCAGGAAAACCCGAACGTGGTCGCCGCGCTCTATAATGAGCAGGCCGCTCGCTTCAACGTTGATCGTATCCGTGGTGCCCTGCTGCCGCAGATACAAGTCGAAGCTGATTACAACAATCGATTTGACGAGTCGGAAGGCATCACCGGAACGGAAACAGCGCAGGTGGTCGGCCGCGTCACGGTTCCGATCTACCAGCAGGGTGGCATCGTCTATGCCCAGGTTCGGCAGGCCAAGCACGAGCACCTCGCGCGCCTGCAGGATATCGAGCAGGCCCGCGTCGTCGTGAAGGCAAACGTCATTGCGGCCTGGTCGCAGTTGGTTGGTGCACGCGCGCAGCTTGAAAGTGCCAAGGCTGCGGTCGACGCAAACACCATCGCGCTGACCGGCGTCCGCGAAGAAGAGCGCGTTGGCCAGCGTACCCTTATCGAAGTCTTGAACGCGCAGCAGGAACTGCTGAACTCACAGGTCAACCTCGTCACCACGCGCCGCAACGTCATCGTTGCCGCGTACGGCCTCCAGGCCGCCCTCGGCCGCCTCGATGCTCTGAGCCTCGGCGTCACCGGCACGGTGTATGACCCTGAAGCCCACTACGAAGAGGTCAATCGCAAGTGGTTCGGCCTCTCGATCACGCACGAGGACGGCCGTCACGAGCGCCTCGACATCGCGCCGGGCGAGATGAAGTAACTTCATCGCTCGACCGTCAGGAATAACCACAATTCCGCCGCGATTGCCGCTGCCGCCAGACATCGGCGGGTGCTGCCTCGCTCCATCGAGCTTACATCGCGTTAGCACCGGAATCTGAGGAAGCTTGAACTGCTTGAGATTCCGGCTGCGACATTCGCTACCGGCATGGCAGCGTTGTGGTTGGCAATTTTTTGTTGCGCCGCGGCGATTTCGCCACACGTTCGCCCTGCGCCCACCCTAGAAAAATCAACGAAGCGCCGGGATCGGGGGAGGGCGGATAAATTCCTCCAATCGCTAGCGCTTCTGGAACGATCCAAGGGGGGGCGGATCAGCGAGTGAAATTCTCGCGAATATCCGGTCTCAGGAACCGTTTCTCTTTTGCAGCCCTGTCATAGGCGGGGCTTTGTAAGCGTGCGTCAGCGAGGTCGACCATGGAACTGACGGAGAAGAACGGTCATGCAAGCATCGAGGAGATCTTGGCGTCCGTGCGCCGGATCATCGCCGAGGAACCTGGCAGCAGCGGGCCGCTGATCGATCTCAATGCAGCCGTCCATCACCCGCGTGGTGACGGTTTGCTCGATGATCCCAGCGACTTCGATTTGCCCTCGATGTTCAAATCCCCCAACGCCTCAGCATCGGACAAGCCCGCTCCGTTGTTCGGTCGCTTGAGCGAAGCCATACGTGCCGCGTCCAACGGCAACGGTCATGCGGCGGAGGCACCCCGGTCTGAGCAGTCACTGAGTGCCTTGAAGCTGCATCGCGTCGATGCAGGCGAAGGAAGCGCCGCGCCGCACTTCCTGCTGTCCACGTTCCACGATGCGACCACACCGCGTGCCGACGAGATTGCAGCCGCCGCCATGGCCGATGCCGCTCCGGCCATCGCACCCGCCCCGTCAACTTTTGCACCGGGGCCCACCATGTCCACCCCGGATGCAAGCCATTCTTCATCCGAGACATATCCTGCTTACGACCGCTCGGAAGTGCAGCAGGCCGCTCCACCGACAACGACCCCCCAGGTCCCGCGCCAGATGGCGGCGTTCAAGGACACACGGTTCCGCAGCATGGGGTGCGCCCCGGTAGCCGCTGAGCCGGCGCAGCCCTTTGTGTCACCGTTCGAAGCCACCGCCACGGCTGCTCTCGTTTCTGCTGCCGAAGCGTTGGCCCCGTCTCCGTCACCGGCGGTTCATTCACCGGTATCGGCAAGCGAAGCGCCCGCCCCGGTACTGGCGGCCGCTGAAGACTTGGTGGCCATGGAGGCGCCGGCAAGCCTGACCGCCGCAATCGTCGCGTCCTACCCATCTCTCCCGACCGAGCCCCTCAGCGCCGAGCCTCCGGCCCACGTTCCCCCGCCAGTTCCAGCGCCACCTGCGCCGGGCCCGGCCCAAGCCCAAGCCCAGCCGCAAGCCTCAGCACCGATCGAAGATTCCACCGCTGATCTACTCCGGCCCATGCTGCGCCAGTGGTTGGCCGAAAACATGCCCCGCATGGTCGAAAAGGCTTTGCACATCGAGGTCGCTGAAAGCGTGAAGACACCAAAGAAATAGGCGGCCGCCGCTGCTTGAGCAGGGTAGTCGGCGCGCCCGGCTCACCTTTCTGTCCACAGCCGTCCGATCGCCGCATTTCCATGCTGTGGAAGATGGCTGTAAAACGGACTGGGTCAGCCATGCAGCCGTAACACCGGCGCAACTTCGAGAACGGGACACTGAGGATGAGTTCGCCGGAAGCGTCGATCGAGGAGATCCTGGCTTCGATCCGTAAGACTTTTACCGACGAGCCCGAGGCTCAAGGTTCAAAGCCCGTCGAAAGCTATGCGGAGGCTCGCCCATCCGGAATGCCGCCGTTTCGTTCAGCGACGGAAACGGCATTGTCTTCCGGCACCACTCCCCTGCCCACGCCGCCCAGGTCGCGAGCCGCCGCAATCGATGACGATCTCGATGACCTTATCGATAAGCCGTCACAGATCAAACCAGCCTCATCGCTGTCGGAGCCGGTCGTTCCGCAGGCAGCCGTTCCTCCGCCGGCTGTTACGGTTTCTCCTGTGGAAGCTGCCCGCGAGAAATGGGCCAATCTGCTCAACCCGCACAGCCAATCCAACGGCTCCGCTGCCAAGGCAGCCGAAGTCAAATCCGAAGTTGCGCCCCAGCCCGCGCCGCCTGCTCCCGCACCTGCCCCCGCCCCGTCTTCGGGCCTATTTGCGCCGCGCAAAGGCGGCTTCTACCCACCGCAGGACGCGCGCCCGGACCCCATTCTGCCGATGCCCGCAGCGGCACCTCCCCCTGCGCCGGCACCCGCCGAAAACGCATCACCTGCAACGCCGTCATTCGGTGCGTCTGCCGCATCAACGAAGGAGACGCCTCCCGCCTCGGCCGCACCTCGCCCCGGCTTCATTCCCTTTCCCCAAACCAAATCGACTGCACCCGAACCTGCACCGGCCACGCTGTCAGGCGCCACATCGGCAATGACCGCTCCTGCAACGGCCGCTTCTGCTGTGTCCCCCGCCTCTGCTTCGGTGGCCGAAGTGCCGGCAGCATCCGCCCGCGCTCTGGACGATTTGGTCGCCGAGTTGAACAGTGTCGCCCATGTCCCGGCCGAGTCCGCGGCTCCCGTGCCCGTCACGCTGTCAGAACCGTTGGCCCCCGCGCCTGCGCCCACGGCCCAGTCGGAACCGGCTCCATCGACACACGCCGCAGCCGCCAAAGCCGCGCCCGCGACCGGAACCGAGGCCGCGTCACCCGCGTCCGCCAGCCGCTCGTTCGAAGATGTCATCGCCGACATGCTGCGCCCGCTCCTGGAGAAGTGGATCGACGAAAACATGCCGCGCATCGTGGAGCGCGCGCTCCAGCGCGACGCAGCTCTGGGCCGCAAACCGGGTCAGTAAACTCGAGAAAAACCGAGCCGCAGCAGCTGAAGCTCAGCCCGCCGTCCAGCGCGGGACGTTGACAGGCATGGAAGCGGGGTCGTACGACCTCTCCCCAGCCCCATGCAAAGAACCCCATAACAATGCTTGAGAAGACCTACCAGCCGGCCGCCATCGAGCCGCGCGTCCGCGAGGATTGGGAAAAAGCCGACGCCTTCAAAGCCGGACGTCCGGACCGCGCGACCGCCGAACCCTATTCGATCGTCATTCCGCCGCCGAACGTGACCGGCTCGCTCCACATGGGGCACGCGCTCAACAACACGCTGCAGGATATCCTCTGCCGCTTCGAGCGCATGCGCGGCAAGGACGTGCTCTGGCAGCCGGGCATGGATCACGCCGGTATCGCGACCCAGATGGTCGTCGAACGCCAGATGATGGAGCGCCAGGAACCGGGCCGCCGCGACATCGGCCGCGAAGCCTTCCTGGAAAAAGTCTGGACCTGGAAAGCCGAGAGCGGCGGCACCATCGTCAATCAGCTGAAACGCCTCGGCGCCTCGTGCGACTGGAGCCGCGAACGCTTCACGATGGACGAGGGTCTCTCCAAGGCCGTCGTCAAAGTCTTCGTCGAACTCCACAAAGCCGGCCTCATCTACAAGGACAAGCGCCTCGTCAACTGGGACCCGAAGTTCCAGACGGCGATCTCCGACCTCGAAGTGGTGCAAGTCGAAGCCAAGGGATCCTTTACATGGACGGACGGTGATCCCGAAAAGCCGTTTGATGCCGACGCCCTCGCCAAGGTTCTGTCAAAGAACCCGAGCGGCCACATGTACCACTTCCGCTATCCTCTCGCGGACGACCCGTCACGCTTCATCGTCGTCGCCACCACGCGCCCCGAAACCATGCTCGGCGATTCCGGCGTTGCGGTTCACCCCGAGGATGAGCGCTACAAGGACATCGTTGGCAAAAAAGTCCGACTGCCGCTCGTCGGCCGCGAAATTCTCATCGTTGCGGACGAATACTCCGATCCCGAAAAGGGCACAGGCGCCGTCAAGATCACGCCCGCACACGACTTCAACGACTTTGAAGTCGGAAAGCGCCACAACCTTGCGCAGATCAACGTGCTCGATGCTTTCGGCCGCATCATTGCCGGGCCCGCAGCCAAGCTCGACGGCATTCCGGAAAACCTGCAAGGCGTCGACCGCTTCGAAGCGCGCAAGCTCGTCGTTTCCGAAATGGCAGCCCTGGGCCTGCTCGCCAAGATCGAGCCGACGACGCACACCGTTCCCCACGGCGACCGCTCCAACGCCGTCATCGAGCCGTGGCTGACCGATCAGTGGTACGTCAACGCCGCCGAACTCGCCAAGGATGCGATCAAGGCGATCGAAGACGGCCGCACCGAATTCGTCCCGAAGAACTGGGAGAAAACCTACTTCGAGTGGATGAACAACATCCAGCCCTGGTGCATCTCCCGCCAACTCTGGTGGGGCCATCAGATACCTGCCTGGTATGGTCCCGACGGCAAAGTCTTCGTCGCCTCCGATGAAGCCGAAGCAAAGGCTCTCGCCGCCGCGCACTACACCAGAGACGAACCGCTGACGCGTGACGAAGATGTTCTCGATACGTGGTTCTCATCCGGCTTGTGGGCGTTCTCCACCTTGGGTTGGCCCGACGAGACACCGGAATTGAAGCGCTACTATCCCACCAGCGTCCTCGTCACCGGTTTCGACATCATCTTCTTCTGGGTGGCACGCATGATGATGCTGTCGCTCTATTTCAAGAAGGAAGTCCCTTTCAAGCACATCTACATCCACGCCCTCGTTCGCGACGAGAAGGGGCAGAAGATGTCGAAGTCGAAGGGCAACGTCATCGACCCGCTCGACATCATCGACGCTTATGGCGCCGACGCGCTGCGCTTCACGCTCGCGCGCATGGCCGCCCAGGGTCGCGACATCAAGCTCGCCAAGCAGACCGTCGAAGGCAACCGAAACTTCGCGACCAAACTCTGGAACGCCGCCCGCTTCGCCGAAATGAACGAGTGCGTGCGCCAGCACGACTTCGATCCCCGCAGCGTCAAGAACCCCCTCAATCGCTGGATCGCGGGCGAAACCGAACGCGCCGCCGCCAGCGTGACCGCCGGCCTTGAAGCCTACAAGTTCAACGAAGCCTCCGGCGCGATCTATGAATTTGTCTGGGGCGTCTTCTGCGATTGGTACCTCGAACTCATCAAGCCCATCCTCGCCGGCGACGATGAGGAAGCGATGATCGAAACCCGCGCAACGGTCGCGTGGGTCATCGACCAGATCCTGAAACTGCTCCATCCCTTCATGCCCTTCATCACCGAAGAACTGTGGGCGCATCTCGTCGAGCACGGCGTCGCGCGCCACTCTCTTCTCGCATTGAGCAGCTGGCCGCAGCCCAAAAATCTTGCCGATCCGATCGTTGACGAAGAAATCGGCTGGGTCATCGAATTGATCTCGGCGATCAGGTCTGTGCGCACGGAAATGAACGTGCCCGCCGGCGCCAAAATTCCGCTGATCGTCACCGGCGCCTCGGATGCGACGCGCGCCCGCACCAAGGCTCACGACGAAACGATCATGCGCCTCGCCCGGCTGGATGACATCACCTTTGCCAAGGCGACGCCCAAGGGTTCAGCCCTCATCGTCGTCGAGGAAGCGACCTACGCGCTCCCGCTCGAAGGCGTCATCGACATGGACGCCGAGAGAAAACGCCTCGAAAAAGAAATCGCCAAAGCCGAAAGCGACAAGGGCAAGGCCGAAGCCTGGCTCTCCAACGAGAGCAACGTCGCCAAAAGCCCCGAACACGTGGTCGAACTGAACCGCGAACGCGTCACCGAAGGCACCGAAAAAATCACCCGCCTGAAGGCGGCGCTAAAGCGCATCGAAGCCTAAAACCCCTCTCCCCATCGCTCTTGCGACGGGGAGGGGTTGGGGTGAGGGGCAGCTGCTTGTTCGTGGGATGCGTGGGCTAGGGAATGACGCCGGTCACCCCGGCCACGCCTCTGCGTCCGGATACGGAAACCATCCCTGCTGCTCGCGGATTTCCGGATCGATCAGGACCATCTTCGTGTGGCGGAACTGATCGAGACCCTCGATGCCGAGTTCACGCCCAGCACCCGACAGCTTGCGTCCGCCGAACGGCACCGCGTCGTTGTCGAGCAGCGGCACATTCACCCACACCATGCCCGACTGGATCTCGTTCACCGCCCGCATCGCTTCGCTCAAATCCTTCGTGTAAATGTTCGCGCCGAGCCCGAACCGCGAACGGTTGGCGAGTTCAATCGCCTCATCAAGGTCGCGAACCTTCACGATGGGCGCCACCGGCCCGAAGCTTTCGTCGTTGACGATCTCCATGTCCGCCGTAACTCCGGTCAGCACGGTCGCATCGGTGAACCATCCGCGATTGAGCCCCGCCGGACGCCCCCCGCCACAGGCGACTTTGGCGCCCTGCTGGATCGCGCGGCCGAGGATCCGCTCGTACCGGTCCCGCTCGCGATCCGACACCATCGGCCCCATGTCCACCTTGCCGAGCCCGTTGCCGATGCGCAGCGATTTCGCCGTCGTCACAAGCTCGCGCACGAAGCTGTCGTGCACGCTTTCGTGCACATAAATGCGCTCCGCCGACGTGCACACCTGACCGGCGTTGAGAAATGCCGCAAACGCGCAGCCGCGCGCGGCAATCGCCACTGGCGCTGACGGCATGACGATGAACGGATCATTGCCGGATGCTTCGATCAGCGCCGGCTTGAAAGTCTTCGCGCACTCGGCCGCCACCGACTGCGCCGTCGCCACCGATCCGGTGAAGGCAACGCCCGCAATCGCATCGTGCGCCACGAGCCGCCGGCCCGCCTCGCCACGCCCGGTCACGCATTGCACGAGTCCCGGCGGCAGTGCCGCGAACGCCTCCATCAGCAGCAGCGTCGAGAGCGACGTTAAGTCGGACGGCTTGATGACGACAGCGTTTCCCGCCCCCACCGCGGCGGCCACCTGCCAGAACAGCAGGAGGTAAGGGTAATTGAACGGGATGATCGCCGCCACGACGCCGAGCGGCTCCTTTAACGTCAGGTGCAGCTGCCCCGGCGCCGAAGGGCCATGAACCCGCCCACCTTCCTGACGGCTAATCTCGGCATAGTAGCTCATGGCGCTCGCGCACCAGCCGATCTCGTCCATCGCCTCTTTGTAGGTCTTGCCCTGCTCCCGCGTCAGGCTCTCTGCCAGGACCGCGCTCATCTCGCGTGTGGCGCGCGTCACCTCGTGCATGATATCGGCGCGTTCGGCTGCCGCGCGCGCCCACCACGCTTTCTGGGCCGCTAGCGCAAGCTCGATCGCCTCTTCGATCTCCGCGGGCGTTGCCTCCGCGATTTCGCCGATCATCTCTTCTGTCGCCGGATTCAGAACCGGGATCGGCTGGCCGGCACTCGGACGAAAGGTGCCATCGATATAGATTTGACGGGAACGAGTGCGATGGCGCGCGATGACGTCCATGAAGAGCCTCCGGGATGATCCGATGACTCATCATCGCAAGGCTTGTGGGGTAGGTCCAGCAGCTAGCGTGCTTCCACCAGCCGCGGCATCGGGTTGGCATCGGTGTGCACGTAAAGCTCGGTCAGTTTCCAGCGCATGTCGCGCAACTGGAACAGCCCGGTGAACCGCCGCGACGGATCGAACTGGTCCGCCATCTCGACTTCGAACGCAACCGGCGTCACGAACTCTACATGCCTCAGCCGCGACCAGAATTCAGCTACCCGCCGCGTGAGGTTCCCCAGCGTCTTCGGCGGTTCCTCCACGCCGACGACGTAGCGCTTGTAGGTCTGCCCGTATGTGAACAGAGTCGGTAGGCCCTCGGCATTGGCATACCGGTTGATCAGCCGCTCCACCGCCGCCGTGCCGAAGTAGCCCTTCACACGGCTCCAGAGGCCCGCTTTCGGCGCGTTGGAGGATTGCGTCAGCGATGTCTCCGGAGGCGCCTGGAAATCCATCGGACGGTCCAGCGCAAGGGCCGTCATCGAGCGGCGCAAACTCTCGCCGCACGCTGTCCCACTCGACGAGCGCATCGATCACCGCAACATTGCCGGATCTGATCGCCTCCTTCAGCGTCCATGCGGTCGCAAACGGCGACGCCGCGTAGAGCGCGAACGGCAGCAGCCAGACAACGGCGCGAAGCATGAAGGCCATCGGGTCCCGGTCCTCCGGTTCGTTGGGATGCCTGCGACGGAACCGCAAAATTGCGCCTGACGTCGGGCAAAGATGCGGTCGGATGCGGGCGCTGTAACGACGCGCTGGGATCGAAAGAGTTCCGCACCGATCAAGTGTCCGTCGGCCGGGATCATGTCGGCGGCCCCCGCCGCACGCTCGGCCTCCCGCGGGTCAGCGATCGATGCGCCATCAGGCGCCGGCTGCCGATCCCCGCCGCCCCACAGGATCCCCGCCGCCCCACGAACGCTCCGCGATAGCTCCATGATGCCGCCATTGAGCCTCTATCGGGCCAATGTCAGCCGCTAAGACCACGCTGGCGCCGGTTCACACGCGGTCGAAGTGACCTGCCGAAGCGCGCGCAAAAAAAGTTCCTGGTTAATGTGGCTGAAGCGCCACGAAACGCTTGGAAACATGCCTCTTTTGAGCCACAAAACGGCGCGACACAGGAAGCGGCCAGGAAACCCACCAGGGTTCCAGCGCCGCGGGTGCATGCGGGTCCGCCGACTAACAGCGAAACGCGTTCGAAGCTCCCAAGTGTGTCGAGGTCATTTGCTCCGCGCGAGCGGGTAAATGACCGTTCCCCTTGGTCGAGCTTTCAAAGGAATGAGAAGAATGGACGCGAAGACGTTCGATAAGTCGAAGCTGCCGAGCCGCCACGTTACCGTGGGTCCGTCGCGCGCGCCGCATCGTTCGTACTATTACGCGATGGGCCTGACCGAAGAGCAGATCAACCGTCCCTTCGTCGGCGTCGTCTCGTGCTGGAATGAAGCCGCTCCTTGCAACATTTCGTTGATGCGTCAGGCGCAGTCCGCCAAGGCCGGTGTAAATGAAGCTGGCGGCACGCCGCGCGAATTCTGCACCATCACCGTCACCGACGGCATCGCCATGGGCCACCAGGGCATGAAGTCGTCGCTCGTCTCGCGCGAAGTCATCGCCGATTCCATCGAACTCACCATGCGCGGCCACTGCTACGACGCCCTTGTCGGCATCGCCGGCTGCGACAAGTCTCTGCCCGGTACGATGATGGCGATGCTCCGCCTCAACGTGCCGTCCGTCTTCATGTACGGCGGCTCGATCCTGCCCGGTCGGTTCCGTGGCAAGGACGTCACCGTGCTCGACGTGTTCGAAGGCGTCGGCATGCACTCCGCCGGCAAGATGTCGAGCGAAGACCTGCACGAACTCGAATGTGTCGCCTGTCCGTCAGCCGGCGCCTGCGGTGGCCAGTTTACTGCCAACACGATGGCGATGGTGTCCGAAGCCATCGGACTCGCACTTCCTGGTTCCGCCGGCTCGCCCGCCCCTTACGAAGAGCGCGACAGCTACGCGACCGCATCCGGCAAGGCCGTCATGCGTCTCGTCGCCGATCAGCTTCGCCCGCGCGACATCGCCACCCGCAAGGCGTTCGAGAACGCCGCCACCGTCGTTGCCGCCACCGGCGGCTCGACCAATGCCGCGCTTCACTTGCCCGCAATGGCGAACGAAGTCGGCATCGAGTTCGACCTGTTCGACGTGGCCGAAATCTTCAAGCGCACGCCCTACATCGCCGACCTCAAGCCCGGCGGACAGTATGTGGCGAAAGACGTGTTCGAGATCGGCGGCGTTCCGCAAGTTCTCAAAGCCCTCCTGGATGGCGGATTCCTGCACGGCGACTGCATCACCGTGACGGGCAAGACCATGGCCGAGAACCTCGAGAAGGTGACCTTCAACACCAATCAGAAGGTCGTGTATCCGGTCTCCAATCCGCTTTCGCCCACAGGCGGCGTGGTCGGTCTCAAGGGGTCGCTCGCTCCCGATGGCGCGATCGTGAAGGTTGCCGGCTTGAAGAAGCTGCAGTTTTCCGGCCCCGCCCGTGTTTTTGAATGCGAGGAAGACGCTTTCGCCGCCGTCAGCGCCGGCAACTTCAAGGAAGGCGAAGTCCTCGTCATCCGCTACGAAGGCCCCAAGGGCGGCCCCGGCATGCGCGAAATGCTCTCCACCACGTCCGCGCTTTACGGGCAGGGCATGGGCGACAAGGTCGCCCTCATCACCGATGGCCGCTTTTCCGGTGCCACGCGCGGCTTCTGCATCGGCCATGTCGGCCCCGAAGCTGCCGTCGGCGGCCCCATCGGCCTCATCGAGAACGGTGACATCATCACCATCGACGCCGACAAGGGCACCCTCGACCTCGACGTCGATGCCGCCGTCCTCGAAAAGCGCCGCAAGGCGTGGAAGGCACCCGATAACCCTTACCAGACTGGCGCGATCGCTAAATTCGCGGATCAGGTGGGCCCTGCGCGCTACGGCGCCGTGACCCATCGCGGAGGAAAGGCTGAAGTCATCTGCTATGCGGATATCTAGAACACACCTCCGGGCAGCGTTGCTCGCAACGCTGCTCCCCGTCTTCTCCGCTGGTGCATTCGCGCAAGCGGTGACGTTTGCGACGCCGCGCGAAGCGTTGAAGCAGGGCATGAGCGCCTATCAGGGCGGCTACTATGAGATCGCGATTCCCGCGCTCGAGTTCGCGGCCGCCAAGCAGGAGTTCATGGCCGAGTACTACCTGGCCCGCATCTACAGCGACAACTCCGGCGCTCACACCGACCACGCCAAGGCCTACAAACTCTTTTATCGCCTCGCCAACGAATACGCCGACGCCGATCCCGACGACGACCCGCGTGCGCCCTACGTCGGCAAATCGCTGACGGCGCTCGCGGGCTACGTCCGCCGCGGCATCAAGGAGATCGGGCTGAAGCCCGATCCCGCCCAGGCCGTCATCTATCTCCAGAACGCGTCCACGACCTTCGCCGACGAAGATGCCCAGTTCGAACTCGCCAAGCTGAAGCTCTCCGGCGAAGGCATCGACGAAGACGAAGCGACCGCCCGCCACTGGCTCGCCGATCTCTCCGAGCGCGGCCACGCTGGCGCGCAGGCGTTTCTCGCCGACCTTCTCTGGCGCGGCAAATACATGAAACCGGACAAACCCGCGGCTCTGGCACTCATCGCCATCGCGGTGGAGAACGCCCCCGTCTATGATCGTCTCTGGATCGAGGACATCTACCAGAACATCTACTGCGGCTCCGGCGAAGGCATCCGCAAGCAGGCGACCGGCATCGTCGCCGCCTGGGGCAATCGCTTCGGCCGCAAGCCGGAAGCCCGCGATGCTGCCGGACTTGGCCTGCTCGCCGCGGAACCGCAGCGCTCGTGTCAAAACGGTGAAATCGTAAGCCCGATCAAATCTGGCGCCAGCGAACCCGCCGTCGCTACGCCCGTCGTGCGTACGCCGCCCGCAGGCACTCCCGCGACAAGCTTCACGTATGGGACCACAGCGCCGACCCTTCGCGACGTCGGCACAGAAGCCCGCGACCCGGATAACCGCTGACGCGCTCGTCGCGCGCAAGGGTCATCGCGCCGATCGCAGTGCAGCCTATCCCTCTGCCGCCAGCGACAGTTGGAAAGAGGCACGTCCCCCAACGGATGCACCACCACGCTCCGACGAACTCGTGAACCGATTCAGAACCGCGGTCAGCCGATCGAGGTCCAGCGGTTTTGTCAGCACGTCGATGTTCCCAATCCGAGCGTCGGCCTTGTCGATCTGTGCGCCCGTCACAAGTGCGAATGGAATTCGGCGCATCTTCAAATCCGCAATCAGCTCGTGACACTCGCCATCGGCCAATTGGAAATCGACGAGAGCGAAATCCGGTGACGCGGTTTGCAGCAGCGCCAACCCGCCCTCGACAGTGGTGGCCACCCCCGCCACGCAATGTCCCAGCAGGGCGAGTTCATCTTCCAGCATCATTGAGATCAGCAGTTCATCTTCGACGAGCAATACACGCATACACGACCTCCACGGGTCACTTATAAATCGCACTTTTCCGTTCGATTTCAATTAGATCAGTTGGCCAAGTGCACTGTTCGCTGCGTGTTGCGGGTGTGCGCCGTGGAACTCAGTTAGGGGCAGTGCGTTTCTTCCGGCAAGTACGGTTTGTTAGCTTTGGGAGGGCAGCTTGGGAGGTGACAAATGAACAGGGAGCGCGAAGAACGCCTGCAGATCATGCTGACGATAGATGAACTGCGTGCCGTGGACGACTTCAGATACAAAACGCGCATGCCAAGCCGCGCCGCCGCAGTCCGAGAGCTATTAAACCGCGGATTACGCGCAATTGAAAGTGGTGTCGCGAGCGCACATTCGCGATCGAAGGATTTTGGCGTGCTCGACATCGCCAACGGTAGCAGCTTCGAAAACGACGCCACCGGGCCAGCGCTGACACCGGATGGCAAGTCGCCGAAGCGGATCCACGACTGAGAAACGGACGACGAGGGCGTCGCCCTTCATCCCAGTTCCACCCACACCGGCACATGGTCGGAGGGCTTTTCCCAGGCGCGCGTAAAGCGATCGACACCCGCACTTTGCAGCCGGTCCGCCGCCTGCGGCGACAGCAGAATGTGATCGATGCGGATGCCGTCGTCCTTCTGCCAGGCACCCGCCTGATAGTCCCAGAAGGTATAAACGCCCGGACCCGGATGGCACGCCCGCACCGCATCCGTCAGCCCAAGCGCCTCGATACGGCGCAGCATGGCGCGGCTCTCCGGCTGAAACAGCGCATCGCTCGTCCACGCGGCGGGACGCTTGGCATCCACCGGTTCCGGGATCACGTTGTAATCCCCCGCCAGCACCACCGGCATTTCGCTCTTCAATAGCTTGCGCGCCTGGGCCTCCAGACGATCCATCCACGCCAGTTTGTAGGAAAACTTCTCGGTCCCGATCGGATTACCGTTCGGCAGATAAAGCGATGCAAAGCGGATCGCGAGACCCCCATCGATGATGGTCGCCTCGATGTAGCGCGATTGCTCGTCGCCATCCCCGCCGGGCAGGCCCCGCGTCACGTCCTCCATCGGAAGCCGCGACAGGATCGCGACGCCGTTGAACCCCTTTTGCCCATGCGTGGCGACCTTGTACCCGAGGTCTTCGAAGGCCTCGCGCGGAAAGCCCTCATCGACCGATTTGATCTCCTGAAACCCGATCACGTCCGGTTTGGTCTCGCGCAGGTACGTCAGCGCAATCTCCAGCCGCGCCTTCACGCCGTTGATGTTCCAGGTGACGACTTTCATGAACGGCGCGAACTTCGATTTATGGGCGGCCTCTAGAGCGAAAAGCTCGTGCCACATCCGCACGACGATGTCGCCTGCGGATTGCGGATCTGGAACGATGCGCCGATCAGATCGTCCACGAAATCGATCTCCGATCCCGAGAGATATTCCAGCGACACCGGATCGATCAGCACCTTCGCACCATCCCGCTCGATCACGATGTCTTCGGGCGCGGCCTCCCGCGTCAGGTCGTATCGGTATTGGAAGCCCGAACAGCCGCCGCCTTCCACCGCGACGCGAAGCATCGTGCCGGCGGGCTCGGACGCCACAATCTCGGCAATTCGCCGGGCGGCAGGGGCAGTCACGACTACGGACGGTTCGCTCATGGGATTCCCGTGGGTTGGCCACCAAAGCGCCGGGTGGTGGATTGCCATGGCGCTGGCGTTTCGCTCTCAAGGAAGATAGGGACCAACGAGCACCTGTCAAACCCCTCGCCACGGACGACCGGACACGGATGACCGCGCGAACAGCCAAACCAGAGAGCCGGGACTACGGCGCGGATCTGCAACCCGGCGAGCGGTCGCCCGGCCCCTATGCAGCCAGCGCGACCCTGTCCCGCGGCCGGCGCTTCTCCGAGCCGGACTGCCCGACCCGCAGCCCCTTCCAGCGCGACCGTGACCGAATTCTGCACGCCACCGCGTTCCGCCGCCTCACTCATAAGACGCAGGTCTTCCTCTACCATGAGGGCGACCACTACCGGACGCGCCTCACCCATAGCCTCGAAGTCGCGCAGATCGCACGCACCATAGCCCGCCAGCTTCGTCTCGATGAAGATCTCGCCGAGGCCCTCGCTCTCGCCCATGATCTCGGCCACCCCCCGTTCGGCCACGCAGGCGAGCGCGCGCTGGACGAGGCGATCGCCGACCACGGCGGCTTCGACCACAACGCACAAAGCCTGCGCGTCGTCACAGCGCTCGAACGCAAGTATCGCTCCTTCGACGGGCTCAATCTGACGTGGGAAACGCTCGAAGGGCTCGCCAAGCACAATGGCCCGCTGACGAATGAGAAGGCCGCGGCCATTCTAAAGGTCATTCGGCCGATTGAAACGTGGCGGTCTCTTGAACCAGAAAGCTGGCCCAGCAGTGAAGCGCAGGTCGCGGCGCTTTCCGACGACATTGCCTATCTCACCCACGACGTGGACGATGGTCTGCGCGCCGGACTGCTTTCGCTCGCAAGCCTGACCGACGTGCCGTTCGTCGGCGCATTCGCCTCTGCTGTGATTGCGGAAGGGGCGGGAGCCGATAACAGCCGCGCTGTGTTCGAAGTCACCCGCCGGATGATCACCGCCCTGATCCGAGATGTCGTGCTCGAAAGCCGCGAGGAACTTGCCACCCTGGCGCCCCGTTCACCGGACGTCATCCGTTCCGCCGGTCGCCGTGTGATCCGCTTCTCCGCCCCGATGTGGGCCGACCTGGCGGCTCTGCGGGCCGTTCTCTTCGATCGCGTCTACCGCCATCCTCGCGTGCTGCGCGTCATGACCGCCGCCGAAGGCATCGTGCGGGATTTGTTCACGTGCTATGCCGATCCCAACCACCGCACCGCGCTGCCGGAAACCTGGCAAGCCATCAGCGAAAGCTTGGAACCCCGCCAACGCGCACGCCTCGCCGCCGACTATCTCGCCGGCCAGACCGATCGCTATGCCATCGCCGAACATCGCCGCCTGTTTGCCGAAACCCCGGAATTGCGATAGACGCGCGCACCCACACCCCCGTCGATTTCGACAGGGAGAAGCTTGGGGTGACGGGCAGCATCCGCAGGAGCGGTAGTCGCCGCACCGACTAAGGGATTCTCTGGAATGAACGTCTTCACTCACGTCGAAGCCAAGATCGCGGCCGTGCTCGCCGACCTCAAGGTGGAAGGTCTGATCCCGCGCGACGTGGCGCTGCCCCACATTGAAGTCGAAACGCCCCGCGACACGACCCACGGCGATCTCGCCTCCAACGTCGCGATGGCGCTGTCGAAGCCGGCTGGCATGAAGCCCCGCGACCTCGCCGAAGCGCTCAAGGCGAAACTCGAAACCGATCCTGAAATCGCATCCGTGGCCGTCGCCGGTCCCGGCTTCCTCAACCTGACGATGACGCCCGCGTTCTGGCAGCAACTCATCACGTCGATTGTGACAGATGGCGCTGCCTACGGCCGCGGCGCGCCTAAACCCGATGGCGTCAACGTCGAATACGTCTCCGCCAACCCGACCGGCCCCATGCATGTCGGCCATTGTCGCGGTGCGGTGTTCGGGGACGCGCTCGCCAATCTGCTCGCCTTCTCCGGCTATAAAGTCACCCGCGAATATTACATCAACGATGCCGGCGGTCAGGTCGATGTGCTCGCCCGCTCCGCTCACCTGCGCTATCGCGAAGCGCTGGGCGAACAGATCGGCGAGATTCCCGAGGGCCTCTATCCCGGCGATTACCTGAAGCCGATCGGCGCCGTGCTCGCGGAAAAGTACGGCAAGACGTTCGTCGGCAAGCCTGAAGCAGAGTGGCTGGCGCTCTTCCGTGACGAAGCCATCGCCGCCATGCTCGTCATGATCAAGGATGACCTCGCCGCGTTGAACATTCGGCACGACGCGTTCGTCTCGGAAGCGTCGCTATCGCGCGGCGGCGTTGATCAAGTGCGCGCTGCCATTGAGGCCTTGCGCAAGAAGGACCTCATCTACGAAGGCCGCCTCGCCAAACCGCTCGGGCACGACGATGAGGAATGGGAAGACCGCGAGCAGACGCTCTTCAAATCGACAGAATTCGGCGACGACATGGATCGTGCGCTGCAAAAGTCGGACGGCACATACACCTACTTCGCCGGAGATATCGCCTACCATTTCGACAAAATCAGCCGCGGCTTTCCGCACCTGATCAACGTCTTCGGCGCCGATCACATCGGCTACATTCCGCGCATGTTGGCGGCTGTTGCAGCCCTCGCAGGCGGCGTGCTCGAACGCGATCAGAAGGGCAAGCTGAAATCCTGGCGAACGCGCGGCGGCACCACCGATCTCGAAATCAAGGTCGTGCAGCTCGTCAAACTCTATAAGGGCGGCGAGCCGTTCAAGATGTCGAAGCGCGCCGGCACCTTCGTCACCCTGCGTGATGTCGTCGATGAAGTCGGCCGGGATCCCGTTCGCTTCATGATGCTCTACCGGAAAGAGCTCGAACCGCTGGACTTCGACTTCGCCAAAGTCACCGAGCAGTCGAAGGATAATCCCGTCTTCTATGTGCAGTACGCCCATGCACGCGCATCGAGTGTATTCCGCAACGTCGCTGAGCAGCTGCCGTCGCTGGACATCTCGAAGGCGTCGCTCGCCAAAGCTGACTTGTCGCAGCTGACCGATCCCGCCGAGTTCGATCTTGTCCGCAAACTCGCCCACTACCCCCGCTTGATCGCCACCGCGGCGGACGCACGCGAACCCCACCGCCTGGCCTTCTATCTCTATGATCTGGCTTCTGCTTTCCATGGTTTATGGACGCGCGGCAATGATTTGCCACATTTGCGTTTTATCCAGGCAAAAGACGGGGGCCTGACGATCGCGCGGTGTGCGCTCGTTGAGGCGACGCGTGCGGTGATATCCTCAGGTCTTGGAGTTCTCGGGGTCGAGGCCCCGGAAACCATGCGCTAGATTTGGCCGTAACGCCGATTCGAGCAGGGTCTTCAAACTCCACAGGTGTGGGGCTGACGGCCTCAAGCTGAAGGAATGATCGCAATGTCCCGCTCCGACAGTCCACAGACACCTCCGGGAGGATGGCCGGCGCAACGTCCGCAAGGCGGGCAGGGCGCTCAGCCCCAAGGCGTCCGTCCACAGCAGGGCGAGTACGATTTGGCGGGATGGACCCAGGGTCTCGGTGGTGCGCCGCTACCGAACCCGAAGCCCCAGCAGCCTGCCGCGCAACAAGGCTACGCGGCTCAACCGCCGGCCGGATATGGACACCAGGACCCGGGCTACCAGTGGGGTGCCGATCCCCGCGCCGCCCAGGCGCCGCAATTCGATCCATACGTACCTGCAACCCAGCCGTCGCGTCGCCCCGTCGCCCCCGAACCGTTCCCGAATGCTCAGCACGCCAACCCGGCGGCGAACCCCTATGCGCCGCAGCAGCCCGCCGGCTATGACAACGGCTACGGCTACCAGCCGGAACCGTCTCCTGCGCCGGCTTTACGCGGCGCCCAGTACGATCAGTGGGCCGCCGCACCGGCTCCGGCACCTTCGGCCGATCCGCGAGGCTACGATCTGGCGAGCTACATGCCGCCGCAAGGCCGCACGCAGCCGCCGCAGGCCCCCGCCCAAGATTATGGTCACCTGACCGCCGATCTGGCGACGCATCCCCAGCCCGGCTATTCGGATTGGGGGCACCAGTCAGGTTATCAGCAGCCGCCCCAGGGCTACGCCGGTCAGCAAGGTTTTGATGCCCACGGGTATGCCCAGCCGGGTTATGATCAGCAGGGCTACGCCGATCCGAACGCTCAAGGCTACGACGACGACAACGACTACGAACCCGAACAGCCCGTCCGCTCCCGCAAGTGGTTAACGGTCGCCGCCGCCCTCGTCGGCGCCATCGTCGTCGGCGGCGGTCTCACCTATGCCTACCAGACCTTGTTGGGCGACAGCACCGGCGGTCCCACGCCCATCGTGAAGAGCGCCGAAGGCCCCTCGAAGGTGAAGCCGTCCGTTCCCGGCGGCAAACAGTTCGCCAACACCGATAGCAAGCTGCTCGGCCGTCTCGGAGAGGGCGGCGATAGCTCCGCATCCGCGTCGGAAACAGACGGCGCTGGTGCGCGAAAAGTCCAGACGCTCGTCGTCGGACGCGATGGTGCGATCCAAGCACCTTCCGCAGCGTCACAGCCACCTGAGCCTGCATCCGTTCCGGGATTATCCGTTCCCGTTCCGGGCATGACCCTCGTCGATGTGCCGTCGCCAAGTGCGGCCCCTGCTCCAAAGCCGCAGCCCATCGTCGTGCAGCCACCCGCACCGCCCGCGCAGCCCGTGCAAGTGGCCTCGAACGATCCACGCCCCGCACCCGTTATGCCGAAGTCGATCAACACGGCGACCGATGAGTCCCCACCCGCGCCGGTGGCTGAAAAGCCCAAGGCCGCACCCAAGCCGATCACGAAGACCGCAGCCATTCCCGACAGCGCTGCGGCTCCCGCTACCGCCGCACCAAAGGTATCTGGGCTCGGCTATGTCGCGGTCCTGGCGTCGGTGCCGGCCTCCGGCACGAGCCGCATTGATGCGCTCCAGCAGTTTGCCGATCTGCAGCAGCGCTACGGCGGCATTCTGCAGAACAAGACACCCGACGTGACGGAAGCCAACCTCGGTGAAAAAGGCCGCTATCACCGCCTCGTCGTCGGACCGCCCGGTTCTAAAGATGGTGCCAACTCGGTCTGCTCGCAGCTCAAGACGGCCGGCTATTCAAGCTGCTGGGTCATGGCTTACTGAGCAAGTCTAGGGAATGATATGAAAGGCCGCGGCACCATCCGCGGCCTTTTGCTATGACGCGCCCCAATGGAACAGAACAACGCGATGCAACGCCGAGCGCTCATCACCGGTCTTGAAGGCACGGCGCTAACTGCGGGGGAAGCCCGCTTCCTGCGCGACGTGCGCCCGCTCGGGATCATCCTGTTCGCGCGTAATTGCGAGACCCACGACCAGATCCGCCGTCTCGTCGCCGACGCGCTTGCCGCCATCGGCTCCGATGAAACGCTCGTCCTCATCGACCAGGAAGGCGGCCGCGTGCAACGCCTGCGACCCCCGCTCGGCCGCGCTCTTCCGCCAGCTGCCGCCTATGCCATACGCTATGAATCCGGCGATGCCGACGGCGCATGCATCGCCGCCGAAGCCGCCGCCCGCCTCGTTGCCCATGATCTGCGCGACCTCGGCATCAACACCAACTGCACCCCCGTCCTTGACCTTCCCGTTCCTGGCGCTCACGCCATTATCGGTGATCGCGCTTTCGGCACGTCCGTCGAGCAGATCGTTCGCCTCGGCCGGGCGGTCGCGAGCGGTTTCATCGCCGGCGGCGTCCTGCCCGTCATCAAGCACATCCCCGGCCACGGTCGCGCCACCAAGGACAGCCATCTCGATCTGCCCGTCGTCGAAACACCGCGAGCGGAGCTGTCCGCCAGCGACTTCGCCCCCTTCAAGCAACTGGCCGACATTCCCGCTGCAATGAGCGCCCATGTCGTCTTCAGCGACATCGACCCGGCGGCCCCCGCCAGCACGTCGGCCAAGGTCACGTCCGAAATCATCCGCGGCGAGATCGGTTACGACGGCCTTCTCATGAGCGACGATCTTGGCATGCACGCCCTCAAGGGCACCATGCGCGAGCGCGCCGAAGCCGTGATTCGGGCGGGCTCAGATGTCGCCTTGCATTGCTCCGGCGTCCTGTCTGAGATGGAAGAGGCGGCGAGCGGCGTACCCGATCTCGCTGGGAGCGCGCTGCGCCGGGCAAATCTCGCGCTCGCCGTCTTGAAAAACCGGGACGTTTTCGACGTCGCATCGGCGGAACGCCAACTGTCTGAGATGATTACCAGCCACACCCGCCGATCTGAATCAGTATAGGCTGAATGGTGCCGCTCCCGGTTGCGGCCAGCTGAAGGACCCATATGGGCGACGAGCCGTCAGAGTCGCGCGACACAGCCGGTTGGGAACTCCCCGACGCGGAGAACGCGCCGTCGGCTGCCGAAGCCTTCATCGTCGACGTCGAAGGTTTCGAAGGGCCGCTCGATCTGTTGCTGGCGCTCGCCCGCACGCAGAAAGTCGACCTTGCGCACATCTCCGTCCTGGGCCTCGTCGAACAGTACCTCACCTTCATCAACGAAGCGCAACGCTTGAAGCTCGAGATCGCCGGCGACTATCTCGTCATGGCGGCTTGGCTCGCCTTCCTCAAATCGCGCCTGCTCTTGCCGAAGGAGAAAACCGAAGACGGGCAAGAGACGGCGGAAGAAATGGCGCAAAAGCTTGCCTTCCGCCTCGCGCGTCTTGAAGCCATGCGCAACGCCATGGCGCAACTGATGACGCGCAAGCGTCTTGGCCGCGACGTGTTCCCGCGCGGCATGCCCGAAGGCGTCAAGACCGTGCGCGACACCGAATGGACCGCGCAGATCTACGATCTGTTGAAAGCCTACGCCGATCAGCGCCGCCGAACTGTCAAAGCCTCACACGTCGTCAAGGCGCGCAAAGTCTGGTCCATCAAGGAAGCGCGCACACGGCTCGAAAAGCTAGTCGGCGAAAGCGCTACAGGCTCGTGGACGCAACTCGATCTCTTCATGCACCACTACCTTCCAGAAACCGCACCCGCCGAAGAGACGAAAACCGTAATCGCTAGCTCGTTTGGTGCCACGCTTGAGATGGCACGCGAAGGGTATCTTGAATTGCAGCAGGAGGCGCCGTTCGCCCCGCTCTTCGTGCGCAAGCGCGGCGACGGCTCCGCATGGCAGCGGATCGGCTGAAGAGTAGGGCGTTCTGGAGATCAATGAAGGACGGGAAGAAAAAAATGACACCGCCCCGGCTCAAGCTCGTATCGAACAACGAGAGCGTGGAGCGCGACGCCGACTTCGAGGATCCGCTCGCGGCCGAAGCGCGCGAACTCGCCGCCGCGCTGGGCGACGTGCAGCTCGGCATTGGACCCGCCCCTGACTTTGGCGAAGGCGATCTGCGTCAGCAGATGGAAAGCGTTCGTATTGCCGAAGCGTTGCTCTTTGCCGCCTCCGAACCGCTGGACGAAGCAACCATCGCCGAAAGCCTGCCCAAGGGCATGGACGTCGCAGCGATCCTCGCTGAGCTGAAAGAGCAGTACACCGGCCGCGGCGTACACCTCGTCAAGACGGCCGGCAAGTGGGCGATGCGCACCGCCGAAGACCTGTCTTGGCTCTTGGAAAAGCACGCCCACGAGGAGCGCAGACTGTCGAAGGCGGCCCTCGAGACGCTCGCCATCATCGCCTATCATCAGCCGGTGACGCGGGCCGAAATCGAAGAGATCCGCGGCGTCTCCACATCGGGCGGCACGCTCGATATCCTTCTGGAATCCGGCTGGGTCCGCCCACGCGGCCGCCGCCGCGCCCCGGGCAAGCCGATCACCTATGGCACCACGGACGCCTTTCTCGCCCACTTCGGCCTCGACACGGTCAAGGACCTGCCGGGCTTGGCCGATCTCAAGGCTCAGGGCCTTCTGGACAGCAATCTGCCGCCCGGGTTCTCCGTTCCGAGCCCCACCGACGTCGCAGCCCTGATGCCGGACGAACTCCCGCTCGACGCTGCCGACGAGGACCAGGAAGACGAAACCGTTCAGGCTGAAATGGAGCTCGACTTGCCCGAAGAGGACGAGCCCGATAAGCCGGAGCCGGGCACGCCCGACGGCGCCTGATCCGGAGCGCGAGGCAGCCCTTGCGCGCCATTGCGAAAGACAAACAGTGAGCGCGAGTTCTCCCGACACCCACGACACGTCACAGCCCGCCGCCACTGGCACACCTCGGCGTGCGGCGGCGACATTTGCTGCAAGCCTGTCATTCGAACACGTCGAGCGCCGCTTCGGCGACACCTTCGCCCTGCACGATGTCTCGCTCTCCATCGCGCCCGGCGAAGTCGTTTGCCTTCTGGGCCCGTCCGGTTGCGGTAAGACCACGCTTCTCCGCCTTGCCGCCGGCATCGAACGCCCCACCGCAGGTCGCGTCCTCATCAACGGCCAGGAGGTCGCTGGGCCCTCGCGCTTCGTCCCGCCTGAGGAACGCAGCGTCGGGCTGATGTTCCAGGATTTCGCGCTTTTTCCTCATCTCACCATCATCGAGAACGTGGCCTTCGGCTTGAAAGCCTTGCCGCGCAAGGAGGCCGAGCGCGAAGCCCGCGCCATGCTCACGCGCGTCGGCCTTGCGCACATGAGTGACGATTATCCGCATATCTTGTCGGGCGGACAGCAGCAGCGCGTTGCGCTCGCCCGCGCCATCGTTCCGCGTCCGGCCGTGCTCCTCATGGACGAACCCTTTTCCGGCCTCGACGTGCAGCTCCGCGACAGCATGCAGGAGGAGACGCTCGCGCTTCTGCGCGAAACCCGCGCCACCGCCGTGATCGTTACCCATCACCCCGAAGAGGCCATGCGATTGGCAGACCGGATCGCCGTTCTCCGCCAGGGTCTCATCGTCCAAACGGGGACGGCAGAGGACCTTTATGATCATCCGTCGGAGCTGTTCGTCGCCCGTCTTTTTTCCGAGATCAACGAGATCGCCTATCGCGCCAGGGGCGGCGCCATCGATACGCCGCTCGGTCGCGTCACCGCACCCGGCGTGGCCGAGGGCGACGTGGCGATCCTTGGGCTGCGGGAGCGCGGCATTCGCGTCACCGAGCCGGGCAGGGGCTTGCCGGGACGCATCCTGCACGCCAAGTTTCTAGGTGACATCGCGCTCTTGGAAGTCGGCGTGCAAGGCTTCGACGCACCGCTCCGCGTGCGGACGCACGAAGGCCGGACGCGGCCGAAGGGGAGTGAAGTCGGCATCGAAGTCGATATCAGCCGTGCACTCGTGTTTCCTGCCCCCGCCGAGGGCTAGGCAACCTTACCGATAAGTCAGGGGCGTCCGGCATTGCCCAGGTGTCACCAGTTTGCGATAACACCTCTCGATTGTGACACGCAGCGCGGTCGCCAAAAGGATTACCAAAGTCATGGGTCTCTCAACCACACATCTGCTGCTGCTGCTGCTCGTCGTCGTGCTGCTGTTCGGAAGCGGCAAGATCTCGACGCTCATGGGCGACGTGGCCAAGGGCATCAAGAGCTTCAAGAAGGGCATGCAGGAAGACGAGACGCCTGAGCCCTCCCGCGACGGCCCGCGCACGCTCGAACATGAAGCACGTGCGAATGAAACCCGCCGCGACACGACGAAGAGCGGCTGAACCGCGCCTGCGAGCCGAGGCGGGCTGAAGAGATGTTCGAGATCAGCTGGAGCGAGCTCCTGATCCTCGCCGTGGTGGTCCTCATATTCGTGGGCCCCAAGGACTTGCCTGTGTTCTTCAACACGCTGGGCAAGTACGCCGGAGCGCTCCGCCGGCAGGCGAACGAATTCAAGCGCCACTTCGAAGACGCCATGCGCGAAGCGGAAATGGACAACCTGCGCAAAGAACTGGACGGCATGCGCCAGGAGTTCGCCAAGTCCACCTATGAGGCCGAACGCGCCGTCAGCGACACCGTGAAAGCCGCCGATGCGTCTGTAAGCGCCGCCCGCGCCGCCGTGGAGGCGTCTCCGCCAACACCCGAGCTGACCCCTCCGCCGGAAAAGCTGGAACTGCCCGCGCCGCAGCCGTCCGCTGAATTGCCGGCGCCGCCTGAACCGGCATCACTGCCCAAGCCGGGAGCCTGACCCGATGCAGGAACGCGTGTCCGAGGGCCAGGACGAGATCGACGCCTCCAAGGCGCCGCTGATGGATCATCTGATCGAGTTGCGCTCGCGGCTTATCTGGGCCGTGGCGGCGTTTTTCGTGATGTTCCTTCTCTGCTTCACGGTCGCGAGCCACATCTACCAAATCTTGGTTTGGCCCTATGTCTGGGTTTCCGGCCAGGAGCACGTGCGCCTGATCGCGACGCACTTCCTCGAGCAGATTTTCACGCACTTGAAGCTCGCCATGTTCGGCGCGGCGTTCCTCTCGTTTCCCGTCGTCGCCACGCAGATCTACAAATTCGTGGCGCCGGGCCTCTACAAGAACGAGCGGCAGGCGTTCCTGCCCTACCTCATCGCGACACCCCTGTTCTTCGTGCTCGGCGCAGCGGTGGTCTATTTCGTCGCCATGCCCATCCTGATCAAGTTCTCGATCGGGCTCGCGGCCACTTCCAGTTCCGAAGGTCCCGCCACCATCGAACTGATGCCGAAGGTGTCGGAATACCTCTCTCTCATCATGACGCTGATTTTCGGCTTCGGCATCTGCTTCCAGCTGCCGGTGGTGCTGACGCTTCTCGCCCGCGCCGGTATCGTTACGGCCGCAGCCCTGCGCGCGGGACGCCGCTACGCCATGGTCGCGATTTTCGCGGTGGCCGCCGTGCTGACCCCGCCGGACGCGCTCAGCATGTTGATCATGGCGCTGCCGACGGTGCTCCTTTACGAGCTTTCGATCCTGGCCGTCGCCCGCGCCGAAAAGCTCGCCACCCCGCCCGGCGAGCAACCTGCCGAAAAGTAGAACCGGGCAATCAAGTAGGCGGCGTCTTGGACGCTGGACCCTGTTCCGGCCGGGGCCTATAGACGGTCGCAGAACCGACCGACGAAGAGGCTTCCCGTGCACGATATCAAATGGATCCGCGATAACGCCGCAGCCTTCGATGGCGCCTTGCAGCGCCGCGGTCTGGACCCGCTGTCCGCCACCCTCATCGCCATCGACGACAAGCGCCGCACCATTCTGACGGCACTTCAGGAGGCCCAGGCCCGCCGCAACGCCGCCTCCAAGGACATCGGCAAAGCGAAGGCATCGAAGGACGAAGCCACCGCCGCCAAACTCATGGAAGAGGTGGCGGCCCTGAAGGACAGCATCACCAAGGGTGAAGACGACGAGCGCGCGGTGAACGTCGAACTCGAAGCGGCGCTTGCCATCATCCCGAACCTGCCGCGCGACGACGTTCCCGACGGCAAGGATGAGCACGACAACGAGGAAATCCGCAAAGTCGGCACGCCGAAAGAGTACGGCTTCACGCCCAAGCAGCATTTCGAATTGGGCGAAGCTCTCGGCCTCATGGACTTCGAAACGGCCGGCAAAGTATCCGGCGCGCGCTTCGTGTTTTTGAAAGGCGCACTCGCTCGCCTCGAACGCGCGATCGCCAGCTTCATGCTCGACAACCACACGTCCCCTGCCGGTGACAACCACGGCGGCTACACCGAAGTAAACCCGCCGCTGCTCGTAAAAGATCAAGCCGCCTACGGCACCGGCAACCTGCCAAAGTTCGCCGAGGACCTGTTCAAGACGACGAATGATTTCTGGCTCATCCCCACCGCCGAAGTCTCGCTGACAAACCTCGTCCGCGAACAGATCCTCGACGAAGACAAGCTGCCGATGCGCGTCACCGCGTGGACGCCGTGCTTCCGCTCCGAAGCCGGTGCCGCCGGCCGCGACACGCGCGGCATGATCCGCCAGCACCAGTTCTCCAAAGTCGAACTCGTCTCCATCACCACGCCGGAAAAGAGCCTCGAAGAACACGAGCGCATGACCGCGTGCGCCGAAGGCATTCTGAAGGCGCTGGGCCTGCCGTTTCGCACCGTCCTCCTCTGCACTGGCGACATGGGCTTCGCGTCTCAAAAAACCTACGACATCGAAGTCTGGCTGCCCGGTCAGAACGCCTATCGCGAGATCTCGTCCTGCTCCGTCTGCGGTGATTTCCAGGCCCGCCGCATGGGCGCGCGGTATCGCCCCAAGGGCTCGAAAGACGTCCGCTTCGTCCATACATTGAATGGATCGGGCCTTGCGGTCGGCCGCACGCTTGTCGCCATAATGGAAAACTATCAGCAGGAAGACGGCTCCATTCTGATCCCCGACGCGCTGCGGCCGTATATGGGTGGACTGGATCGGATATCGAAGGCTTAGCGTCCCCTCTCCCCGTTGAAGGAAATGGGGAGAGGGAGATAAACGGATACAATGCGCATTCTCATCACCAACGACGACGGCGCAGGCGCACACGGACTGACCGTGCTGCATGCCATCGCGCGCGAACTGTCGGACGACATCTGGATCGTGGCGCCTGAGATGAACCAGTCCGGTGCCTCGCACGCGCTCACATTGCAGGTGCCGCTGCGCTATCGCGAAATCGGTGAACGCGCATTCGCCGTCCGCGGCACGCCGGCCGATTGCGTGATTATGGGCGTGCGCCACGTCCTCAAAGACAAAGCGCCCGACCTGATCCTCTCTGGCATCAATCACGGCGCCAACCTCGCAGAAGACGTCGCCTACTCCGGCACCATCGCCGGCGCCATGGAAGGCACGCTCATCGGCATCCGCTCCATCGCCATGAGCCTCACGCTCGGCTTCGACAAGGAAGGCCTGCAGCACTGGAAGACACCGATGACTTACGGCCCCGAAATCGTCGAGCGCCTGATGGCGCAAGACTGGCCGCAAGGCGTGCTGATGAACGTGAACTATCCCGACCTCGCGCCCGATGCGGTGAGCGAAATCCGCCTCACGCGCCAGGGCCGCCGCGATCAGGGCCTGGACATTGAAGCCCGCCGCGATCCTTGGGGCGATGCTTATTTCTGGTTCGCCTTCGACCGCCGCAAATCCGATCCGCCCGAAGGCACCGACCTGCGCGCCATCGCCGACGGTGCGATTTCCATCACGCCGCTATCAATGGACCTCACGCACCACGCCATGCGCGAACAGCTGTCCGCCCACTTCTCCGAGCCGATCGGCAACGCCAAACCGCTCAAGAGCGCGCGCTGATCATTGTTTGACGATATGTCGTCAGTTCGGCGCAATTTCTCCGTTCTCAACGCACAATCGCTCGCTACGAGCAGAAGATGAACCCGATCCTAGAGGTCGGCGCGATGTCGGGGAGCCTAAAACGCTTCAAGGAGCATCGCGCGGGGGGCCTCACGAGGGTGAGGGTCGGGTTCAGCTTTCCTGGCACCACCGGGTGGGCATCTTCAAAAAGTGGGCGCCTGCGGTGGCCGTTAAGGCCGCGTTAACCGGTTAACGGTTAATGGATCGTAGGTAGTGAGGTGCGTACCATGTCCAGTTTCCTGCGTTCCGGGTCCTCCGGCCGCCGTTTTGTCGGCAGCCGCTTACCATTGATCACCGCCGTTGCAGCACTCGCTGTCGGCGGTTGCAGCGCCGACATCGCGCGGTTCGATTTTCCGGCGTCCGCCAACTTCAACGATCCGCAGACGGGCGCCATCGCTCCCAACGAGCGCTCCGCGCTGGGTGCCGACCCGGTTGCGAGCCCGCCGCCCGCCGCGGAGGCCTACGATCCCCCGCCGGCCGAGAAGAGCATCGAAGTAGCGACCCTACCCCCGCCGGCTTCCGAACCGGAACGTGTCGCCCCGGCACGCGCAATGCCAGCGCCGGCGACATCCTTTGCCCCGCCGCCCGTCGCCGTCGAAGAGCGCGGTCAGGAAATCGAAGTTCAGCGCGGCGATACGCTCTACGGCATCTCCAAGCGGCACGACGTCTCGCTGAATGAACTCATGCGCGTCAATGGTCTTACGTCGCCGTCGCTAAAGCCCGGTCAGAAGCTCGCTTTGCCATCAGGCAAGGTCGCAGCCCGTCCGCGGCCCGCGCCGCCTGTGACGGTCGCGGCTGTACCTCCGCCTGCCGACTGGACCGGCTCCTACACGATCAAGGCCGGCGATAGTCTCTATAATGTAGCCCGCCAGAACAGGGTGAAGCTCGACGACTTGCAGCGCTACAACGGCATCGCCGACGTGCGCCGAGTGAAGCCCGGCACGGTGCTCAAGGTCCCTGGCGTCGCGGGTGCCGTGCTTGCGGAAGCGCCGTCCACTCCGTCATCGGCACCCGTGTTGTCACCGCCGCCGGCACAGCCTCCGGTCACCGCCAACGTGCCCCCGCTTCCGATGGAGCCGACGGCACCGTCTGCCACGCCGAAAATCTTGAATTCCGGCGCCGGCGAGGAAAAGAAGGTTGCGGCTCTCGACGCCAGTACGGCCGCAGCGGTCGCTGGCCCCGCTTCCGGCTCCATCGCAGATGGCAAGCTGCGCTGGCCGGCGAAGGGCCGCGTCATTGCCGGCTTCGGTCCGCGCAACGACGGCACCCACAACGACGGCATCAACATTTCCGTGCCTCTGGGAACCGACGTGCATGCGGCTGAAAATGGGTCCGTCGCCTATGCCGGCAGCGAGTTGAAGGGCTATGGCAATCTCATCCTGGTCCGGCACGAAAACGGCCTCGTCACCGCCTATGCGCATGCCAGCGAAATCCTCGTCAAACGCGGTGATCGTGTCAGCCGCGGACAGGTGATCGCGAAAGCCGGCAAGACAGGCGCCGTCGATCAGCCGCAACTCCATTTCGAGGTGCGACGCGATCAGACGCCCGTCGATCCAACGAGCTATCTCGAAAAGAATTGAACACCGCCGCGCTTGCCACGAAACTGAAGGGCCGCACCCGAAGGTGTGGCCCTTTTCATGTCCATGCAGTCAAGCGCGGTCGAGCGTGACGCCGAGCCGTCCGGCCAGATCCTGGATGAACTGCCACGCCACGCGACCCGAGCGCGCGCCGCGTGTCGCGCTCCATTCCAGCGCATCGCTTTCGACCTCAACAGGATCGGCATCAAGTCCGTAGTACCGCGCATAGTCTCGCACCATGCCGAGGTACTGATCCTGC
Source organism: uncultured Alphaproteobacteria bacterium (assembly GCA_963778225.1). GTDB lineage: Bacteria > Pseudomonadota > Alphaproteobacteria > Rhizobiales > Hyphomicrobiaceae > JAGVSR01. Next base: position 50,512 of record CAVZTR010000012.1, on the reverse strand, counting down.
GTGCAGTTGTGAAACCCGAGCCAAAGTCCGAAGCGATCCGAAAGCGAAACTTTTTCTTCGACCGCCTCGGCGGGATTGATTGCGGTGGAGCGTTCGTTCTCGACCATGTCGCGCGGCATCAGATGCCGCCGGTTCGACGTCGCATAGAAAAGCACATTCAGCGGCCGTCCTTCGATGCCGCCTTCGAGCACCGCTTTCAGGGATTTGTAGCTCGTGTCGTCTTTGTCGAACGAAAGGTCGTCGCAAAAAACAATGAAGCGGAACGGCGCCGCCTTGAGCGCCGCAAGACAACCGGGCAGCGTCGCGATGTCTTCCCGGTGGATCTCGACGAGCTTCAGCCTGTGCGCGTCCTCGGCTGCCACCTCCGCATGGACGGCTTTGACCAGGCTTGATTTGCCCATGCCCCGCGCGCCCCAGAGCAGCGCGTTGTTGGCGGGCAACCCGCGCGCAAAGCGCTGGGTGTTGGCAAGGAGTTGGCCCGCGGTCAGATCGATGCCCGTAAGCAGGGCCAGCGGAATGCGGTTGACCTTCGTGACCGGCTCGAACACTCCGGACCCGCCCTGCCAGACGAACGCGTCGGCCACCGCGAAATCGACTGGCGCGGGCGCTGAAGGCGCCAGCCGCTCCAAGGCATCGGCAACGCGAGACAGGAGCGTCGCCAGATCAACATCCTGCGCCTTGGCTCCCATGTCGTTGATTCTCCGGTTTCTTTGTTTGATCGGTGCCCGCCCGGTTTGGGCCGCCGTTTGCGCGGCCGTTCGCGCTCCGGGCAAGGGTTTTCGCCTATCCTGATCAGGTTGCAAAGCAGGCGACGGACATTATAGTCGCGCGAAATTTCCTTGGTGTGGCGGCAAGGTGGGGTTATCTGACCCCGCAGCGCTGCTTGTTTGCTTTCCGCACGTCTCATGAGTCCGGCTCGACCACGCCGGCGAAGAAGAGGACACGATCCGAATGTTTATCGATCCCGCTTTCGCGCAGGGCGCGCCGGCTGCAGGTCCCGACCCTTTCACGGGCCTCCTGATCCCCATGCTGCTGATGGTCCTCATCTTCTATTTTCTTGTGATCCGTCCGCAGTCACAGCGCGCCGCGCAGCACAAGGAACTGGTCGAGAAGGTTCGCCGCGGGGATACCGTCGTCACCTCGGGCGGCATGGTCGGTAAAGTGACGAAGGTGTCGGAAGGCTCCGACGAGATCGAAGTTGAACTCTCCGACACGCTGCGCGTCCGCATCCTTCGCTCGACGCTGATGGATGTTCGCGCAAAAGGCGAACCGGTCAAGGAAACGACCTGACGTCTCCGCGCCGCCGTCCACAAGCCTCGTGCTTTGCGCTCGCGCAGGCGCGCCCACGACCAACAGAGTGACCCCTGATGCTTCACTTCGAACGCTGGAAAATCATCGCGATTCTTTTGACGTGCTTCACGGGGTTCATGTTCGCGCTGCCGAACTTCGTCTCCAAGGAAACTCTAGCAACGTGGCCGAACTTCTTGCCCAAGCGCCAGATGCCGTTGGGTCTCGACCTGCGCGGGGGCGCCCATCTTCTCCTGGCGCTGGACCAGGACGAGATCCGCAAGGATTGGCTGCAGGGCGTTCAGGACGCTGCGCGTGCGAACCTGCGTGACGCCAAGATCGGCTTCTCCGCAATCGGCGTAGACGGCGGGTCGGTCAAAGTCACGCTCGTGAAACCGGAGGATGCATCGCGCGCCGAGACTGAACTGAAAAAGCTCGTGTCGCCCATCGGGAACGCCATGCTCGGCACCGCGGGCAACGACCTCTCGATCGAAAAGATCGCCGACAACCAGTTCACCATCACGCCGACGGCGCAAGGTTTCGATCAGCGCCTCACGAATGCGACGACCGCGTCTATCGAAACGATCAACCGCCGCGTCAACGCGCTCGGCACTGCGGAATCAACGGTCGTCCGCCAAGGCAAGGACCGTATTCTCGTCCAGTACCCTGGCCTCAGCGATACGCGCCAGCTCAAGGAGCTGATCGGTCAGACGGCAAAGCTTTCGTTCCACGCCGTGCACCCGACGATCGGCCCCGAAGAGGCCCGCGCAACCCGCATCCCTCTCGGCTACAAGATTTATGCGAGCACGGACACCGCCGGCGGCGCACCGCCCGAATACGTCATTCAGGAAACAGCAATCGTTCCCGGCGACGATCTCGAAGACGCCCAGCCCGGCTTCGACCAGCGCACGACGGAGCCGATCATCTCGTTCCGGTTCAACACCTCCGGCGCTCGCAAATTCGGCAAGTACACGCAGGAAAATGTCGGCCGTCCCTTCGCGATCCTGCTCGATGACAAAGTCATCTCCGCCCCGGTCATTCGCGAGGCCATCCTTGGCGGCACCGGCCAGATTTCCGGCAGCTTCTCAGTCGAGACCGCCAACAACCTCGCCATTCAGCTTCGCTCTGGTGCATTGCCCGCCAAGCTGACAGTCGTGGAGGAACGCACCGTCGGTCCATCTCTCGGCGCCGACTCCATCGAGGCGGGGATGCGTGCCGGCCTCGTCGGGCTCGTCGCCACCGCCATCATGACGATCCTCGCCTACGGCACGTTTGGCGTGTACGCCGTCATCGGCCTCATGGTCCACGGGATCCTCATCCTGGCGCTGATGTCGGCGATCGGTACGACGCTGACGCTGCCGGGCATCGCCGGCTTCGTGCTGACGATCGCCATGGCCGTCGACGCCAACGTGCTGATTTACGAGCGGATCCGCGAAGAACTCCGCGCCGGAAAAACCACCATTGCGGCCCTCGACGGCGGCTTCCAGCGCGCGTTCGTGACGATCCTCGACAGCCAGCTGACCACGCTCGCCGCAGCCCTCATCATGTTCTGGCTCGGCTCCGGCCCGATCCGCGGGTTCGCCGTCACACTCTCACTTGGCATTCTGACCTCGGTCTTTGCGGCCGTCACCATCACGCGCCTGTTGGTGGCGATGTGGTTGAAGAACGCCAAAACCACCAAGAGCCGCACGCTCCAGATTCCGATCTGACAAGGACACACGAATGTTCCTCGTTCCCGACTTCAAAGGCATCGACTTCTTCCCTCACGGGACGCGATTGAACTTCATGAAGTTCAAGGACATCTGCTTCTTCGCGTCGCTCGCGGCCATGGCGATTGCTCTGGCACTGATCTTCACGAAAGGCTTCAACTACGGCGTCGACTTTAAAGGCGGCGCCATGATCGAGGTAAAATCCAAATCAGGACCAGCTGATTTGGCGTCGTTGCGCTCGAAAATTGGTGCGCTCAATCTGGGTGATGTGCAGATTCAGTCCTTCGGTACGCCCGAAGATGTCCTCATCCGCATCGAAGAGCAGCCTGGTGGCGATGCCGCCCAGCAAGACACACTAAAGAAGGTGCAAGGCGTTCTAGGCGACGCCTTCGAGCAGCGCCGTGTCGAAATCGTTGGCCCTGCAGTCTCGAGCGAATTGCGCCGCACGGGCACGATCGCCGTGCTGGTTTCGATTATCGCCATCATGGCCTACGTCTGGTTTCGCTTTGAATGGCAATTTGCCGTCGGCACCCTCGTCGCTCTTGCTCATGACGTGCTCGTCACGGCCGGCATTTTCTCGCTCTTTCAGATGGAATTTGATCTGGCGATCGTCGCCGCGCTCCTCACCATTCTCGGCTATTCGGTGAACGATACGGTCGTTGTCGCCGACCGCATTCGCGAAAACCTGCGCAAATATAAGCGCATGGACCTGACGGAACTGCTCAACCTCTCGATCAACGAAACGCTGTCGCGCACGATCCTCACCGGTGTCACCACCATCGCCGTGCTGATCGCGCTCTACTTCCTGGGCGGCGCGGTGATGCAGAACTTCACATTTGCGATGTTGTTCGGCGTGCTCATCGGCACCTACTCGTCGATCTTCATCGGCGCGCCGATTCTGGAATATCTCGGCGTGAAGCGTGAAACGGTCGTCGGTTCGGAAGCAAAGACCGCGGGCTGAACGGCAGTATGAGCAACGAGGCGGGTGACCCATGCCCGACACCACGCCCCGCTACCCCGGCCGAGCGCCGATCGACGCCTACGGCAACGGCGGATTCCGCTTCGCCGGGATGAGCCATCGCGGGTCGATCCTGTGCTTGCCGAACGCGATTTTGGCGTGGGACGCAGCCACAATCGCCGACGTGACGCCAGCCCTCATCCCCTTGCTGCAAGAGGAGAGCGCCACTGGCGGCGTTCTCCTGTTAGGCACCGGTCGCTCGCCGGTATTTCCCGATCCGCACGTCATGAGCGCGTTCCGTGCCGCAGGACTTTGGCTGGAAGTTATGGACACAGGCGCCGCGGCACGCACGTACAATGTCTTGCTGGCTGAGGATCGCGAGGTTTCCGCAGCGCTCCTCGCAGTGGATTAGACGATGGCTCCCCCCTCCTCAGCCGCCGCGATCGAGCGCGCCGAAGTAGAGCGAGCCGCGCGCGAATTGGCCTATGACGATTATCTCGCCGCTCTCTTGGCACCACCTCGTTATCGGGGCGATCTCATCACGCTCGCGGCAGCGTTTGGAGAACTCGCGCGCATCCCGCTACAGGTGAGTGATGCGACGCTCGGCGAAATCCGGCTGCAATGGTGGCGCGATGCGTTGGCCTCCGATGCCCGGTCCGGCCATCCCGTCGCCGACGCCGCACTCGCGTTGAACGCGCGCTTGCCCAAGCCGCTCGCCGAATTGATCGCGCCTGTCATCGAGGCCCGCGCCGCGGAACTTTACGCAGAACCATTCCCGACAGCTGAGGCCTTCGACGCCTACGTCACAGCACCTGAGAAGGCGGCCTTTGCCATTCGCGCCGCGCTGCTTGGCGTCCTGCCGGATCAATCGAATGCCGCATTCGACGAATGTGCCCGTACGCTCGGCCTCGTAAGAACCTGTGTACGGCTGCCCCATTTGTTCGCCAAAGGCCGCTATCCCGTCGATGCCCGGAGACTTGGTATGTCGGTCGACGCAGAAGCCATCGATGAACACCGTTTGCGAGCGGCCATGTCGGACTTGGTCAATGAAGCTGCGACGGCCTGGATCGCGCTTCGCCCGTCCTTGCGGCGCATCAGTCCTGATGTCCGGCGCGTCATGGTGCCCGTCGCCCTTGCCGGGCCATATTTGCGGGCGATTCAACAGCCTGGACGCGATGTTCTGCGGGACGTCGCCGACCCTTCGCCGCTCGAGCGCAGTACGAGGCTTTGGCTCGCAGCGCGGCTCGGCCGCTTTTGACGGCCGGCGAATAGAATTGGAGAGACCGAATGCGGGGCAAGTGGTGGCGGCAGAGCGGTGCGGCGCTCGCGGCACTGGTGATGTCGTGGGGCGTTGCCAGCGCACAAGACCCATCATCCGTCATCGAACGCACGCCGCTGGATAATCCGACAGTCGATGCTCCGGCGGAAGCGCCCGACCGCGCCCCGCCGTCAACGAGGCCGACACGCCGCAACCGCCCGCAGCCAGCGATGCCTTCTCACCCGCGACGTCCGCCCCGGCTCCCGCCGTCAACGACGCCTACACGCCGGCACCGCCCGCAACCAACGATGCCTTCTCACCCACGACGCCCGCCCCGGCTCCCGCCGTCAACGATGCCTACACGCCGCCACCGTCCGCACCGGCTGATGCTATCTCACCGGCCACGACGGCTGCCCCGCCCCTAGAGACCTTGCCGCCGCCCGCGGACATCGCGCGCCCGGTCGTCGCAATCGAGTGGCGGGTCGACAATCCCTTTCGCTTCTTCAAGAACGCATCCGACACCGAAGTCCATCGCGCCACTTGGTTGGCGCTGGACGCCGCAAAACGTGCGATGCCAATCCTGGCCGCCGAACAGGACCTCAGCCAGCGCCACCCGGAGGGTTGGGCGGCCACGATGATCGACGACGTCTGCTGGAACGTCGCCCGCAATCGCCACGACTGCGGAGAAGGTGCCGCCTACGTTGCTCCCGAGAGCCATAAAGTCCGTCTCAAGCTGACCGGCGTCGAGGACCAGCGTGTCGATTGCACATGGCTCAGCGCGCCGCTGTCTAAGTCTAGAGAGCGTGGCCAGTCTGTGCGCCAGAAGTGCAACGAGGAAACGACGCTCGAGATCCCGTACCCTGCCGGCGCGCGTGTCACCGTTGAAATCGGCGGACGTGAAATTGCGCGCACCGACGTGCAGGTGACCGATCTGCTGATCGCAGCGATGGGCGACAGCTTTGGCTCCGGCGAAGGCAACCCCGATGTGCCCGTGCGGTTCTCGCCCGAACGCACCGCGTCCTACTCAGCCAAAGATGCAAGCCTTTCCGGTCTGCCTGCCCGTGTCGGAGACTGGAAGCGCATCGGCGATAAGATCTTCAATAAAGAAGGCGCGCGCTGGTTGGATACCGCCTGCCATCGTTCGCTTTACTCGCATCAGCTGCGTGCGGCACTGCAGATCGCAATCGAAGATCCTCATCGAGCGGTGACCTTCGTCGGCCTCTCCTGCTCAGGCGCAGAAGTCACGTGGGGTCTCTTCCTGCGCTACAAGGGTAACGAGTGGGTGCCCAATCCGCCCGATCTGTCGCAAATTTCAGCTCTGGCCGACGCCCAGTGCGGTCGTGAGACCGCCGACTTGATCGATATGCCGGAGGCCTATCACATCAACGGCACCATTCCGGAATTGCGCGGCGGGCTCGTCTTGAAGAAGTGCAAGCGGGAAATGGCGCGCCAGATCGATCTGCTGCTTGTCTCCATTGGTGGCAACGACATCGGCTTTGCGCGACTGGTGGCGAACACGGTGCTTGCCGACGACAGCACGTTGCGCCAGCTCGGCGGCTGGTTCGGCCAGATCCACGGCAATATGGAATCGAAGGCTCTGCTCGATCGTCTCGACGAGCGCTACAAGGCGCTCAATCGCGCCATTCATGGCATTCTCCACCTGCCATGGCAGGAAAGTGATCGCGTGATCCTCACCGCATACCCGCCGCTCGCCGTCATGGGCGACGGTCGCCGGATCTGCCCGGATGGCAACGCCGGTATGGAGGTCGCAGCTGATTTCTCACTCAGTCAGAAGCGCGCGAAATCCAGTTCCGACCTCGCCGATCAGCTCCAGCGCGTGATGGCGCGCGGCGCGCGCACGCATGGGTGGTCGTTCGCCACTGTGCATCGCAACGCGTTCGTCGGTCGCGGGATATGCGCGGGCTTCACGGATAATGCGTTTTCGATTGCCGACGACCTGCGTGTGCCGCGCATGGTGGACAACAAGTGGCAACCGTTCTCCCCGACGGCATTTCGCGCCTATGCGCCCCGCCAGCGCTGGTTCCGCACCCCCAACGATGCCTTTATGACCGGCAACTTCCACGCCGCCGGCTCGGTCGCGACACGCGCGCTCGCGTTTCAAAGCCTCGCCCGGTTCCAGGTCCTTTTGGCAGCCACCTATTCCGGTGCCTTTCACCCGACCGCGGAAGGTCACGCAGCGATTGCAGACTCCGTTGCCGAAAGAGCCAGAGCTGTTCTGAAAAAGTACGGGCAGCAATCAACAGCGGCGCTGGCGCGGTGATTTGCGGATGTCACGTGGACGGGCGGGATTGACGTCAGTCCGTCATCCGGCCCATGGCCCAAACAAGAGCGGCAAGTGCCGGGAGAAACACGGCAAGATAGGTCACGATGAGCATGGCGCTGTGGATCATAGATCCGTAACGTCACCCACAGCTCGATGGATCACTGAATTGAAAACCTGAGTGTCAGGCGGCCTGAATGTCGGGCAACAAACCCGTCTGCGGGTCCTTGAGCGCATCAAGAACGATGCATGAAACCTTGACCGGGCTGAACCCGAAGCTCGTGTTCAACCGCATGGATGCCGCAGCCTCGATGATTGAATGTACGGCGGCGGTGCCGTGCTCGGCGATCAGCTTCTGCATGCGGCGGGCTTTGCACACCGCGATCAGGCTACGCAGGCGCACCAGCGCCGCAATCTTGCGCTGACGGTCACGCGGAAACCGCTGCCAGAAAAATTGTTCAACGCGACGGAAATCCTCATCGCTCCATTCGGCGGCACGAGCGAGCGCCATGACATCGTCGGCGAGGACCTTCAGCGCGGTGGCGAGTTCGCGGACGGCAACGGTGGGCACGTCGGTCGGATCGATCGCACCGTAAACGGGCTGTGCTGTCGCTTCGGACGCTGTTGCCGAAATTTGAGAACTCATAATCTGGTCTCCGTGCCCGTAGTCAGTGTGCAGTTCCGGCGTCCAAAGCAAACCGTCAAGAGGCTAGCATTGCCACGCTGGTGCGATTCGACAAGAACATCGCCACCACTATGGGTAACTTTTCCCCGAGAATGTCTGCTCGACAAGACGTGGAAGCATCGTGGCTTGAATGACGAAGTCCCGCTGTTCCGCACGTCACAGAACTAAGCGAAGATACTACGTCTCTTGTGAGGCAAAAACTGTGTCGCCGTGGCCTCTGCGACATTAAAAACTGAGGCTTTGGCTCTGCTGTGGTCAATAGCCAGCATTATTCCGGACACGTTATGGTGAACAACCGTCCGCGCTGTCCCGCCATTATTTACGAAAAAACGCGTCCACACGCATTCCAGGCAGAAGCGGCGAGGAGCTGTCGAGATCAATCGTGACCTCACGCACTTCGACATCGTTGGCGCGCTTGGGTCCGCGCGGTCCGATGCGTGGCTGAGCCAGTGTCGGCGCCAAACTCGCAACCGTCCCTTCGAACTCCTGGCCGGGAAAACTGAGTGATCGAACAAAGATCTTCTGCCCAACCTTGATCTTGGAAATGTCGCCCTCGTCGACCTCGGCCTTGACGCGAATGCTCGACATGTCCCCCATCACGATGAGCGGGTTCTCCGGGCTTGGGGCGACGATCTCGCCCGATTTCGCATTCACCTGCAGGATCGTTCCCGCTTGCGGCGCCCGGATTCGGGTCTTATCGAGCAGCGCCTCAGCCATTCGCACTTCCGTACGCGCCGCGCTGACGGCACTCTCCGCACTGCTGGGCGCTGGAAGATTGGATTTTGACTGAGCCCGGATGAATGCAAGCCGCTCGCGCTCCAATCGCTCGTTTGCCTCCGTCAGACGTTTGCGCGCCTCCGTCACAGCCTGATCCGAACCGCCGGACGTGCGCTTGGCGATCAGTGCCCCATCGAGTTCGATGCGCGCGCCCGTCACCGCCCGCTCTGCGGAATAGATGGCGTCTTCGGCTTTGCGCACATCCTCGCGGCCTGATGCGAACGCCTTTTCGCGCTCTTCCCGCAGCGCTTCCGCTTGCGTTTCCGCCGACGTCAGCCGCGCACGCGCTTCTGAATCATCGAGCTGCACGAGCAGTTCGCCTTCCTCGACCTTCTCATCCACTGCCGCGTGCACTTTGATGACGCGGCCGAGAATGCCGGTACCGATGCGGATTTCACCCGACTTCGGCTCCACCCGTCCGGGTGCCGCCGCGATCCACGAGATCTCGGTTTCCGGTGACACGCGCGCCGGCGCCTTGTCCGCCCCCGTGAACTGAGCGTATCCGAGATAGGCTCCGACGGCGGCAACGCCGGCAAGGGCTAACAGTCCAGGATTGAATTTCATCGCACGGGCATCCTTCTGGTCGTGATCTGGAATGAACTTGAGTTCGGATTAGGCCGCCAGGCCCTTTGGCCGTTCGTCGGCAACGATGCGGCCATCTTCGATGCGAATGATGCGGTCGGCATAGCTGAGCGTGCGGTGATCGTGCGTCACGGCGAGCACGGCGCGCGAGGGGTCTTGGCCGACACGGGCCAGCAACTCCATCACCGCCTTGCCGTTCTCGCTGTCGAGCGCCGCCGTGGGCTCGTCCGCAAGGACGACCGCCGGATTGCCCGCAAGTGACCGCGCGATGGCCACGCGCTGCTTCTCGCCACCGGAAAGCTTCGATGGATAGGTGTCGATGCGGTGCCCAAGCCCGACGCCGATCAGTGCATCGCGCGCAGCCTTGTTCGGGTCGCTGAGCCGGGCGCCACGCACGTCGAGCGCCATCAGCACATTCTCGTGCGCCGTCAGCGTCGGAAAAAGATTGTAGCCCTGGAACACAAAGCCCATGTTCCGGCGCCGCAGATCCGCCAGTCCTTCCGCGGTCTTGCCGACGGCTTCCTCGTTGTTGATCGTGAGCTGTCCGCTGGTCGCGGTGAGAATGCATCCCAGGATCGACAGGAACGTCGTCTTGCCCGATCCCGACGGCCCCATCAGGAGGGTCAGCTCGCCGGGATAAAGATCAAGGTCGACACCCTTCAGAATCGTGAGGTCGCCGGCCCCGGTCGCAATCGTTTTGGTGATCGCGCGCGCGCGGACGATGACGGGACGATCAGCAGACATGGTTCATGTTCCTTCAGACGAAACGTCCGGTATTCGAAGCACCGTGCCTGATTTGCGCCCTGCGCGCTGTTCCTCGTGGCACACGGTTGCGACTCGAATGCGAGCGACAGCGGAACCTTACACGCGAAAAAACCCCGGGAGCAGAGCACCCGGGGAGTTCGATGAAGATGTGTGCGGCGGAATGCGTCCGCTCCGCCGCGATATCTTTGGTCTTAGCAACCGACCGTGATCGTTACGCCGACAGCCGGGATGTAGCGGCGGCATTCGCCGGTCGTCTCAGTCGATCCTGTGTCCGTCACGGATTCAGTCTCGCCGGTCGATGTGGCTGTGGATGCTGGAGCAACATCGGTCTGGGCAGTTGCGGTTTCAGGCTGAGCCGGAACCGGGCTCGGTCGAAGGAACCAGCGTCGCGGCGCTGGAGTCGAGCGGCGTCTCGTCGGTCACGACCGGCGGCATGGTGTCAGTCGCAGCGGCGACCTTGGCTTCCTTCGCAGCGGCCAGGCGCGCTTCCGCTTTTGCCTCTGCAACGGCGCGGGCCTTCGCTTCTGCCCGAGCCTTGGCTTCGGCACGAGCCCGTGCCTCGGCCTTGGCTTCAGCCTTGGCGCGAGCCTGGGCCTCGGCCTTGGCCCTCGCTCTGGCACGGGCTTCAGCGGCAGCCCGGCTGCGCTTGGCTTCATATGCACGCTGCTTGTCGTGATTGGCGGCAGCCGCCATGGCGCCGACTGCGAGGACGCCGAGACCAATTCCCAGGCCAACGCCACGGCCGGCTTCGGCAGCGGTGGTGGTGACGGCCATCGAGGCTGCGACGATGGTGGCTGCGACTGCGGTGGTGAATTTGCGGGTCATGGCACTCTCCATCAGACTGACGTTTTGCTTGGGGGCGTTGGGATTTGCTGTTCCCGTCCGCCGATGGACCAAATATGCCCCGGCGCCACCGCAACGGCTGTTACGCCCGTTACAGGATTGAAGAATTCGACAGTGCATTGATGTTGCAGGAGTATTTCAGGCAGCCGCACGCGCGCGGACGCATGGCTCGGGTATCTGATCGAGAAAGCCGAGCGTCCGCTCGAGAACCTCGTTGCGCTGCCGGTCCACCGTGATGAGGTGATAGCTGTCTTCCAGCACCACCAGGTCCACCGGCCCCCGCAGGGCCCTTTGCAAGTAAGCCGCATTCGAGAGGTCGGCGTAATCGTCCTCCCGAGGGTGCAGCATCAACACGGGAACCTTGATTTTCGCGATATCCGGCAAGACGGCGCTGACCAGCCGCTGCCGCTCGAGAACGGCAACCCCCGGCGTCGCGAACGGCAAGCCAGATGCGCCGGGCACGGCCAAAGCGCAGGTGATAAAAGTCCGCAGCCGCTCATCCTTGATCCCGAAGTCCGAAGGAACCGGAAAGCGAAAAAAGCTTGCCAACCAGCGGCTTGTGACCAATCGAAAAAGATTGGCATACCAAGGTACGCCCCGTCCATTGAGCCACAGCGTCGGTGAGTAGAGGGCGAGGCCCGCAACCTTGTCGGGATGCCGCGCCGCCAACATCAGGCCGAGCACGGCCCCCGTGGATAGTCCGGCGACGACAATCCGCTCGCACTGCTTAGACAACTCGAGCAGGGCCGCTTCCGCACTTCGATACCAGTCCTGCCAGCAGGTTGCCGCGAGATCGGCCTCCGTCCCACAATGGCCGGCAAGCGCAGGGCACCGAACCACGTATCCCGCACGCGTCAGTCCGTTGGCGATAAAGCGCATCTCGGTCGGTGAACCGCACAGACCATGAACCAAAAGGACGCCGATCCTGGGAGCTTGGCCGGTCTTGGAATGGTCAACCTGAACGCGCATCACAACGCTCCTTCACTGTCGCGAAGGACGCTACGGATCGTTCGCAAATGGCGCTGTTCCAGGCGGCACATGAGCGGGGCGAGATATGGCTGCTCCGTCGGATGAAGACCCCACGAGCGGCCCTGCGCGCAGCGGTCGCTTGACAGCACCCGTCCCACCTGATGAAGGTTGAGTTATCCGATGTGGGGCCTTGAACCCCAAGGTTTGGAGCGACCCGTGACCCGTCCATCTGCGCCCCAGGGCGACTCTTCTCCCGCGCGGTTCCTCGCGCACCTCTCGGCCCCACTTGGAGGGCCGTCCCCATGATCGTTTGTTCATGCGCGTACGTGACCGACAGGGATCTTGAGCAAGCCGTGCTCGAGGTCATGAGTCAGCCCAACGCTCCGTTGCCGACGCCTGGTGTTATCTATCGGCATTTGCAGAAGAAAATGCAGTGCTGCGGATGCGCTCCGCTGGCTGCTGAAACCATCTATGCCAAGATGGAAGACCTCGAGAAGCGTGGGCTCATATGCCCGTGTGCCTGCGCGACGGCCAAGACGCGGATGAAAGAGATCATGTCTCCCCCCGAGCGCCGGGTCAGTCGTACACTGCGTGAGACGCCGCGCGCCTTGCCGCAGCCCGCGGCCGCTCGCCAAAAAGTTACCGGGTCATCCGGTTCGTCTTTTTAATCGTTCTAAAATGTGAGACGTTACCCGTCGGGCCGGTTGAGGCCCCGGCGCACCTGACGTAGCGTCTCGCCGTCCATCAATTGCCATAACCGCACAAGCATCGAGGAGATCGACCCCATGAAGGGCAAGGGCAACAAGGAAATCATCGACATCCTCAACGAGTCCCTGAAGCTCGAACTCGGTGCCGTCAACCAGTACTGGCTGCATTACCGCCTGCTCGCCAACTGGGGCTACACCAAGCTGGCGAAGAAAGAGCGCGCCGAGTCGATCGAAGAGATGGTCCACGCCGACAAGATCATCGACCGCATCATCTATCTCGATGGCTTTCCCAATCTCCAGTATGTCGCGCCGCTCATGATCGGTGAGAATATCAAGGAAGTCTTGGAATGCGATCTCAAGGGCGAGAAGATCGCTCTCGAAACATACGCCAAAGGCCGCGACATCTGCCGCAAGCACGAAGACTACGTCACCATGGGGATCTTCGAAGACCTGCTGAAGGACGAGGAGGGTCACCACGACTTCCTCGAAACACAGCTGGATCTGCTCGCCCGGATCGGCGTCGAGAACTACGGTCTGCTCAACTCGGATTCGGCCGATAAGGACGACTGACGCTCACTCGAAATACGCATCATCCGGACCCGGCCGCCGTTCGGCGATCCGCGTCCGTGGACGGTCCGGCGGCAAATCTGGAAAAACGATCCTGGGCTGGGCGCGAATGATGCGCCCGGCCCTTGTCGTTTCCGGCAGTTGAACGGCGCTGCTGAGCAACAGCGGTCGCACGTCACCTATGATGCGCCTCTCCCGCCGGCGCTTGGGTGCCTCAGCACCTTTCTGGAGGATCAAGGCAAGCAGACCAAAGCTCGCGATGCAGGGCAGGGCCGCTCCCGTCTCTCCCGCAAACAACAAGATCAGAGACAGACTGAGCGCTAATGTGTTGAGCGGTCTGGCCCACAGAGACGCAGCACGAATGAAGGCCCTCCGCTTCAACGTCGCGACGCCATCTCGCGAGCGAATGATCCGAGCTTTCCGCCGCTTGAACTGTGGCCACACGAGGCGCACGGCCTCTGTCTGTCGCAGTTTCATGCCGCACCCTCCCGCGGAGCACTCATCAAACCCCAGATAATTGCCATGAGTGTGTAGAAGCTGCGCCAGTGGTCGCTGTCGATGATCCAGCCTTCCAGAACCGTCGCAACGAATGCGGAATACGCGATGATGAAAAGAGGCCGCCAGGCTGTGGCTTGCATTGCGTGCCGAAACCCGAGGACAAGCGTCAGCCCAACGATGATCCAATACGCCCCGCCGCCGAGCCAGCCCGCGTTGAGCACGATGCTGAGAAAGACGTTGTGCACTTCCTCGTGGTGATAAACCGGCGTGAACTGTTGTGCGCCGATGCCGAAGGGGTGCGAGAGAATGAGATCGATCGCCTTCTCCTGGCCACCAAAGCGCCCGTCGGGTCCGACATCGTAACTCTGGGTCAGGCTCGCGCGCTGCGATAGCAGACTTGCAACGTTATCGAACTGAAGCGCAACCAGCACAGCGCCTGCTGCGATCAGCGCTCCCATCGCTGACAGGGCTAAGATACGCACGCGCTGTCCGTGCCCAGGTGCCGTGACGAATGCGAGCCAAACGTAGAGACCGGCAGCGAGCGCAAGGTTCACCCAGGCGCCTCGCGAGAAACTCAACAAAATCGCAAGCGCAAAAAATCCAGCTCCCAAAAGCGGCACCAGAGCGCGCATCGGCGATCGCGTGATCGCCAGATGCAGACAATAGAGGAACGGCGGCACCAGGAAGGGGCCGAACACGTTAGGGTCTTTGAAAGTGCCGGCGACACGATCAAACTTCGTGAACATCTCGTAGGCGCCGGGCAGCGCATGAGTGTAGCCGGCCAGTCCCGTACCGGCGGCGATCAGGGCGGCAAACATCCATGCGGAAAGGATGAGCCGGGTGTGTGCGATCGGCCGCCTTGCAACGAAGGCAGCGATCACGAACGAGACCAGATAAAGAAATAGCGATACGGACGTATGCGTCAGCGAGTTGGCCATGTCGCGCGACATCGTCGAAGCAAGGTAGGCGCCTGCCGCAGCCACCAGCCAGATGCTGATATAGGTGAGAAGCAGCGGCGAGACGAGTACGAGGCCGACTGCGGGCAGCAGGATCAAGAGCCCTGCCGAGAGGACGTCGACCGGCGCGGGCTCAGAGAAGACCACGCCGCCCGCAGCGAACGTCAGCCATACCGCCGACAACGCGAGAACATGCACTGCGCTCTTGCCGGCGGCGGATGCGCGGCCCGACGCAGAACAGTCCAGATCCGGGAATTGATGTGCCGCAACAGTCATAAATAGAGGCTCCAAGCCGTGTCCTGGAGCAAATTGCAAATGGCAGGCCGAACGCGGATGGAAGCGTCCTGGACGAACCGATCTCAATAGGCGTTGTCAGTCGTTAGCAAAGACGACGGCGTCTTGAGCAGAATGTAGAGATCGAAAAGCACCGACCAGTTCTCGATATAGTAGAGATCGTACTCGACCCGCTTCAGGATCTTTTCTGTCGTATCCGTCTCGCCGCGCCAGCCGTTGATCTGCGCCCACCCCGTGATGCCGGGTTTCACCTTGTGCCGGGCAAAGTATTCATCGACGACCTCGCCGTAGAGCCGGTCATCGGCCTTGGCGGATACCGCATGTGGGCGCGGCCCGACGAGTGACAGGTTGCCCTTGAGCACATTGAACAGCTGCGGCAACTCATCAAGGCTCGTCTTGCGAATGAAGCGGCCGACTTGCGTCACGCGAGGATCATCTTTCGTCACAAGTTTGGTAGCTGCCGCGTCGCAGCGATCGGCATACATCGAGCGAAACTTGTAGACCTCGATCAGCTCGTTGTTGAAGCCGTACCGCTTCTGCTTGAACAGCACCGGCCCGCGGCTATCCAGGCGGATCGCCAGCGCGACCGCCGCCATCACCGGCGCAAGGAGGATGAGCGCCAACCCGGCGATCGTCTTGTCGAAGATCCACTTCGAGACGGTACCCCAATCGGCAATCGGCTTGTCGTAGAGGTCGATCATCGCGACCGAACCGACGTGACTGTACGTCTTGGGTGAAAAGCGGATGGACGTCGCGCGCGCGGGCAGCTTGATGTCCACCGGCAGGATCGAAAGTCTCTTCACGATCTCCGACAGGCGGTGTTCGGCCGAGACCGGCAGCGCCACGATGACGAGATCGATGCGGCTATCGCGTCCGAGCGCCAGCAGATCGGCTAGGCCACCTAGCCGTGGATATCCGGCGATCTCGCGCGGGGCACGTCCTTCTTCGTCACGGTCGTCGAAAATTCCTGAGATGCGAATGTCGACGCTGGTATCTTTTTCAAGATGGCGGATGACCTCTTCGGAAACAGGTCCCGCTCCATAGATGACGGCGCGGCGATAGAGACGACCTTCTCTCGCCCATGCGCGCACCAAATGGCTAAGCGTCGCGCGGCCCGCCACCAGGCCGACGCCGCCAGCGACGTACCACAGCGCAAGCCATACGCGGGAGTAGTCCTGCGCAGCCTTCATGAACACGAGGCTGGAGCCAATGATCGCGAGCGTGACGGTCCAACCCAGAAGCACGCGCGGCAGCTGTGCGATGAAAGAAGAAAGGCGGGCCGGATCGTACAGCCGCAGAAACTGAAAGACGCCGATCGTCACGGCGGTCGAGAAGGCGAGGAGGAGCGCGTAATTCGCATCGCGCGTCATGATGGGCTCGCTCACATATGCGAGCGCGATCGCAAGCCCGACAAGCGCCACGATTGCGCCATCCATGATCCGAACCGCTCCGGTCACGACGCGCCGGGAGACAAGCGAACCTTCGTCGGAGAGCCAGCCGGCACTCAGCGGCGGCAGGCGGGGGATTTCGATGAGGGCGGCTGCGGACATAAGGAGGACCTGAGATGCGACACTGCGATTGCCGCTTCCCACGCATCCCGCGTGCCACTCATGCAATGCGCTCCCACTCCGAGACCTGCCGGCGTCGGAGCGGTAAACAAAGTCTTAACGCGCAGATGCTGCGTCGTAGAAACTCAGGATATCAGCCGTCATCCGGCTCACGGTAAACGTCGCTTTAACATGCGCGTTGAGCCGGGCAGCCCGTTCGCGCGCCATGTCAGGTTCGTGCAAAATGAAACGCATCAGGTTTGCGAGCGCCGCGTCGTCCCCGGCTGACACGAGGAGCGTATCCGTCCCCGCCACGATCTCCGGAATGCCGCCCACGTTGGTAGCCGCAAGCGGCAAACACGCCGCCGCGCCTTCCAGCACGACATAAGGGAAGCTCTCTTTGAGAGATGGCACCACTAGCGCGCGCCCGAGCGCGAAGGCCGCTGCGGCCGGCATGGGTCCGGCAAAACGCACCACGTTGTCGAGAAGAAGCTCGCTCGCCAGAGCCTTGAATTGCGCGCCGTGCGGACCCGACCCGACGATGACCGCGCTGGTCGGCCTTTCGTTGTTCAGCCGCCGCAACGCGCGCAGCAAAACAGCGACGCCCTTTAGATCCCGCAACTCGCCGATGAAGACGAAGTCGGCCGCGTCAGCCAATGGCGCGTGTGGTGTGAAATCCACCGGATGCAATCCGTTCGGCACCACCCGCTCCGGCGTCGGCAGCCGGCCGACCTTTTCCGCGAACGTCCGCCGCGCGAAATCGCTCTCGAACACGATCCCGGTGGTCAAACGCGCAAGGATCTTTTCAAGCCTCAGATAAACCGAACCCTCCAGCGATCCCGCTGGAAAATTCAGCGTGCCGCCGTGCGGCGTGTAGAAAACCTTGAGTTTATGACCGTTACGGCCGCCGACCATGCGTCCGGCCAGCCGCGCATATGCACCGCCCTTGGCGCCATGGCCGTGCAGTACGTCAAGCCCGATCCGGCCCGCATGGGCTGCTACGGCCCGCGCAGCGTTGAGATCGCCCAGACCAGGTTTGCGGCTCATGGGCACGCGTTCGAGGCCGAGCGCAAGTTTGGGTTTGATGGCGGCGAAGCGCCGGTCCGTCAGCGCATCACACGCATTGGCATCCGCAAGGATACCAACCTCGTGTCCCTGATCTGCCTGCTCCCCAGCCAGATCCAGTACATGCCGGAACAAGCCGCCAACCGGCGCGCGCATGCAATGCAGAATACGAAGGCGCTGGGTCACGGAACGGTCGGTCGTTGAACGGTTTAGAAATTAGAAAAACCGTTCGTACACGAAAACAGTATCGCCCGGCTTAATGACATAGTCGGCTGGTGCGATGATCTGCTCCACGAACCCATTGGTGCGGCGGGTAACGCGGAATTGCCGGGTCGAGCCGCGCTCCGACAAGCCGCCGGCAATGGCCACGGCCGTCTCCACGGTCATGCCTGAGACATAAGGGTACTGCCCCGCGGTCTTGACCTCGCCGTGAATGAAGAAGGGTCGGTTTTGCTGAATGTCGACGGTGACCTGTGGGTCGCGCACGAATTCACGACCGAGCCGTGCGGTGATCGAGGCTTCCAGATCCCGCGTGGTCAGGCCCCGCGCCCTGACGGTGCCGATCAGCGGAACGGTAATGCTACCTTCATGATCGACGGTATAGCCGCGCGAAAGGTTGGGTTGGCCGTAGACGAACACGCGCAGCTTGTCGCCCGTGTCGAGGAGGTAGGGCCCGTCGGCATCCGCAACCGCCTGCGGTCCCCCTCCAAATCCTGCCGGCACCACCGAGGGTTCGCCGTAGGCGACTGTTTCCCATGCAGCGACCTCAGTCGACTGGGAGGGCGCATCAGCGGGCACCATCGAGCTCAAATCCGGCATAGGCACCGTGAAATCGGACGAACTCGCGCAACCTGAGAGAAGAAGCGCGGTCGCAATCCAGACCAAACTGGAGAGATTGGATTTCACGCAGGAAAACATGAGGAAACGTCCGTTGACACGACGACACACGATATCGGGTGTATCCAGCCGAGGTTAACAAACGCTCACCGACCGTCTATTTCCGGCACGATTAAGAGATTACTTACCGCTGTACCGCTTTAATCGATCCCAAATCGTCCCGGTTACGGGCGGTCATCATTTGCGGTCTTAGCACCTCATGTCCAATGCCTCGCCCGACAATATTGAACTGAGCGCCGTCATCGGCGCCATCAAGCAGCGCGTGCCGCGGCTCCTTATCTTGTCCGCCTTGGCCGGTGCGCTGACGTTCGTTGGTCTCACTCTTGTGGCGCCGCGCTACCAATCCGAAGCTGAGCTCGTCGTCTCGGCGAAAGGCATGGTCGATCCGTTTCAGTCGCCGCGCAAGGACGGCAGCGCAAGCTCGGACTCCGTGACCGTGCGCATGGACAAGGAAGCCGTGAACACGCATGTGCGCGCGCTCCGCTCGCCCGAATTGGGATCGAGCATCGCCGCCGCGCTCAAGCTCTCCGAACGTCCCGAGTTCAATCCCGCCCTGGGTCCGGTCGATACGTTCGATAGCATCCTGCGTCTGGCTGGCATCGGAGCGCCGCGATCCGGCGAGAGCGAGCAGGACCGCGTCTTGAACCGCTTCTATGATCGCCTCGAGATCTATTCGCCGAAGGAAAGTCGCGCGATCGCTATCCGCTTCACGTCACACGATCCCGATCTCGCCGCCGAAGTTCCCAACGCTCTCGCCGAAGCCTATCGCCGCACGCTTGCCGAGCAGTCCATCCTCGAAACAGACGAGGTCCAACAGGCGCTGGCGCCGAAAATCGAAAAGCTGAAGATTGAACTCTCCGAGGCCGAGGCAGCAGTCGAAAAGTTCCGGGCGGAAGCCGATATCTTCAAAGGCGGCCAGCAGTCCACGAGCCTCAACGAGCAGCAACTGGCCGAGCTGACAGCGGAACTGTCGCGCGCCCAGTCGGTGAAGGGTGATGTCGAGTCACGGCTGGGCGCTGCCCGGGAAATGATGAAGTCGGGCAGTGGTGACGCCATTCCCGAAGTGCAGCGCTCGCCGCTGATCCAGGCGGTTGTGCAGCAGCGCGTGCGCCTCGAACGGCAGGTCTCCGAACTGTCGGCATCGCTGCTTCCGGGGCATCCACGCATGCAGCAACTCAACGCAGATCTCGCAGGCTTGAAAAAGCAGATCAGCGCCGAAGTCGCCAAAGTCGTGGACAGCCTCGAGAAGGAAGCCAAGATCGCAGGCTTGCGGGTGGAGGCAGTGCAGAAGGACATAGCCAGCGTGAAGACGCGAGTGGTCGATACCGGCCCTGACGAAGTGAAACTGCGCCAGTTGCAAACCGAAGCTCAGTCAAAGCGTGCCGAACTCGAACGGCTGCAATCCCAATTCGAAGCCAACCGCGCCAAGGCCGACAGCCGCGCCGTGCCGATCGAAGCCAAGATCGTGAGCCGGGCTCGTGCCGCAAGCGTGCCGGTCTTCCCGCGCAAAGGCCCGTTCGCCGCGCTCGCCGCATTCGCCACTTTATTGCTGGGGCTTGCCGTCACGATCACGCGCGCCCTGATTGCCGGCGCACGGCCCGAAACGGCACTAGGCGCAAAGTCGACAGCAAAGGGCCGCCCGGCGACGCGCGCCGAGCCGAGCCTTGCTCCCGCGACCGATATGACGATGCCGCGATCCCCTGCGCGCCGCCATATCGATGTCGCCGACGAGCTCGAAGAGCCAGCGGGATTGGTGCCCGCGCCGGCCAACTCCGTCCGCGACACGGCACCGAACACTGAGCCGTCGTCCGGGTCACAAGATCCGGCGCGACCGACCGACGATATCGTTCGCGTCAGCACCATCGGTGCGCTCGCGCGCCGCGTGTGCACGCAAGCCGATGGCGGTGGCTACCGCACGCTCGTTGCGGGCGAAACCAATATGATGGGTATCAGCAGCCACGCCATCGAACTGGCGAAGGCTCTCACCGAACTTGGCCAGAGCGTCATCCTCCTGGATTGGGCTCCGGAAGGTGATGGCATTGCCCACGCCCTGTCGCTGCCACCCGGTCCAGGCATTGCAGAACTCTTGAACGGCGGAGCGACCTTCGAGCAGATCATCCGTCGAATTCCGGGCAGCGAGGCGCATGTTATCGGCGCAGGCGCGTTCGACAATGGCGATCCATTTGCGCTCGATCCCGATCGTCTCAATCTCGTTCTCGATGCGCTAGACGAAGCGTATGATCAGGTGATTGTCGCCGGGCGCAATGAACCTGCCCGCAACTTTTTCGAAGTGATCGAAGGCCGAGTTGATTGCGGCGTCCTCGTCGCCGATCCCGGCCGTGTCGGTTCGGTCCTCCGCGATCCGCCCGGCAGCTATCTCGGCTTCGAAGTCGCCGAAATTGATCTTGTCCGCTATGACCGCCAGGTGGTCGCGGCGACGGGCCAGCGGATCATCAGGACAGGCCGCGGCACGCCAGCCGCTGCAGCGAGCTGAACAGCTCCATTAACCGTCCATTAACTGCATGGCGTCGTCGTCCGGGCGACAGTGGTCTCGTTCCGACTAGCATGGGGTTTGCATCGCCCGGGCCGTTCTGCTGCGTCACCGGGCAGGATGAACCAGCTTGGAACGGACGCGATCACGATGAGCCGCAAAACGACATCTCTGATCAAAGCAGCGTTGTCGGCCATGCACTACGCAAGGGCCGACGCGATGCTCGCGCCGCTCACCGCAGGCGCCGGCGTGATCTTCACGCTCCACCACGTCCAACCCGATCCTCCCCAGGCTTTTGAACCGAACCGCATTCTCAAGATCACCCCCGAATTCCTGGAAGCTGTCCTCATCGAGGTCCAGTCAGCAGGCTTCGACGTGATTTCTCTCGACGATGTGCCTGCCCGCTTGGCGGTCGACCCGTCGCAACGCCCGTTCGCCTGCTTCACGTTTGACGACGGCTATCGCGATAACCGCGACTATGCCCTGCCGATCTTCCGCAAGCTCAATCTGCCGTTCACGATCTTTGTCCCCGCGGACTTTCCATCGGGCAAGGCGGACCTCTGGTGGCTGGTGCTTGAGGAAACCATCCGAAAGGCGAGCGTCATCCAGGTGACGCTCAATGGAGCGCGCCGTCGTTTCGAATGCGCGACGGTGCAGGCAAAGGAGAATGCTTTTCACGAGATCTACTGGAGCCTGCGCCAGATGAAGGAGGACGAGGCGCGCGCACTCGTCGCATCGCTGGCGCTCGAGCATGGGGTCGATGGCCGCACGCTGGCCGACCGACTTCTCATGACGTGGGATGAGATCCGCGAGATGGCGGCCGATCCGCTGGTCACGTTCGGCGCGCACACAAACAGTCACTATGCACTTGCCAAGCTGCCGGAAGATCGCGCCCGGACAGAGATATCGGAAAGCATCGCCGCGCTTGAGAGGCAACTCGGCCGCCCCTGCCGCCACTTCAGCTTCCCTTATGGAGACCCCACCGCAGCCGGCGAGCGAGAATTCCGCCTTGCCGCCGAGGCTGGCATGCAGACCGCCGTGACGACCCGCAAAGGCCTCATTCACACCCGCCACAAGAACCGCCTCACGGCTCTGCCGCGTCTATCGCTCAACGGCGACTATCAGGATACGCGCTTTGTAAAGGTGCTCATGTCCGGCGCGCCCTTCGCTTTGCGCGATGCCGTCAAACGCCTGACGGGTGCGCCCGCGGCGGCCTGAACGATCGGCCCTAAGACTTCTGCATCCACTTGATGATCCATCCGGCCGGTAAGACCCAGAGCAGGCCCGCCGTGACGTAGTAGATCAACTCCACGGTTTTGTTCGCCTCGTTGACCTGCAAAATGATCGCGGCAGCCATGGCCAGCAGCGAGTATATGGCGATCACTATCAGCAGCAGGATGGCGCCGACAAGCTTGCGAGTACGAGGTGGCATGCGCAGTCCTGGCTGGAGGAAAAGATTGAACGACGGTGATGCCGCGATGGATCGCATTGCCGGACACCGGCTGAAGCGGCTATCAGATGCTCAAGCGGAGTCAAGCCGGGGAAGTGAGAATGGTGCAGGCGACCATGACAGCAGAGCACACCTATGCGGACCGGGCAGTTCAAGCCTGGCTTCTGTTGGTCGCGTTTCTCGTTCTGTGCATGATCGTGGTCGGTGGCGCCACGCGTCTCACCGACAGCGGCCTCTCGATCACGGAATGGAAGCCCATTCTCGGCGCGATCCCGCCGCTCACGGAGGCCCATTGGCTCGAAGCGCTCGAGAAGTATCGCCAGATTCCAGAATATCAACTCGTCAACAAGGGCATGTCGCTCGACGAGTTCAAGTTCATCTATTGGTGGGAATGGGGCCATCGCTTCCTCGGGCGCATCATCGGCCTTGCATTCGCTCTCCCGCTCGCATTCTTCGCGTGGCGCGGCATGCTCCGCCCGGGCGCGCTGCCAAAGTACCTCGGCGTGCTTGCGCTGGGCGGCGTGCAAGGCGCGATCGGCTGGTACATGGTGTCGTCCGGCCTCGTCGAGCGCGTTGACGTCAGCCACTACCGCCTGGCCCTTCATCTCTCCGTTGCATTCCTGATCCTCGGCCTGCTGGTGTGGCTTGCAATGGATCTGAATGATGACCGCGTTCAGGTGCGCGCAGGGGGATTGCCTGCAAACGCCGCTACGCTTGCTCTCCTGATTGTGGTGATCGTCTATGCCCAGGTCGCACTCGGCGCGTTCGTCGCCGGCTTGAAGGCGGGCCTGGCCTACAACACCTGGCCGCTCATGAATGGGCAAGTCATCCCAGACGATCTCTTCGCGATGTCCCCATGGCTCGTGAACTTCGTCGAGAACGCAACCACCGTGCAGTTCAACCACCGCCTCCTCGCGTACATCGTCGTCGCGCTCGGTGTCTGGCACTGCATTTCGATCCTGCGCTCCGGCGTCGGCAACACCATCCGCACGTCGGCGATCCTGCTCGGGTGCGGACTGCTCGCGCAGATGACGCTCGGCATCATCACTCTCCTCCACGCAGTCCCGATCGGCCTCGGCATCGCGCACCAGGGGTTTGCCGCCATCGTACTCGCCATCGCCGTCCGCCACCTCTGGCTGGTGCGCAACGCCACGGCCTAGCTTTCAAAAGAACTTTGCTGGGGCTCCCGCCTTGACGCGCTTCGTCATCGCTCGTATTTAACGGATAAGTTATTTAACAGGAAGGTTAAATGGATCCGCTCAGCGAAACCTTCTCAGCACTCGCGGACCCCACCCGCCGCGCTATCATCGCGCGCCTCGCACGCGGCGAAGCTTCCGTCGGTGAACTTGCAAAGCCGTTCGACGTTTCGTTGCCGGCCATTTCCCGGCACCTGAAAGTGCTGGAACGTGCAGGCCTGATAGAGCGCGGCCGCGAAGCGCAGTGGCGCCCCTGCCGCCTCGAAGCAAAACGGTTGCAGGAGATCGACCGCTGGCTCGGACCCTACCGCCGGTTCTGGGAGGAGAGCTTCGATCGTCTCGAAACCTATCTCGCCACGCTACAGGCCAAGGCAGAGCCCCAGCCCATCCGCAAGCGAGCCGTGAAATCTGCCAAACCCGCGCGTGCACGCCGCAAGATCAAGCCCAGTTAAAAACGGAGTTGAGTGCCATGCAGGACAAGCCATCGAAACAAGACATATCGGATCGCGAAATCATCATCGAGCGCACGCTGAAGGCCCCGCGAGATCTGGTCTTCTCAGCCTTCACCGACAAAACTCACATCAGCGAATGGTGGGGCCCGCACGGTTTCACCACCACGACCTCGGAAATGGACCTTCGCCCCGGCGGCAACTGGCGCTTCACGATGCACGGGCCGGACGGCACCGATTATCCCAACGTCATCACCTATCTCGAAATCGATCCGCCCCACCGTCTCGTCTACGATCACGGCGAGCCCGCCGGACTGCACGATCCCTTCAAAGTCACGGTTACGTTCGAAGAAGTCGAAGGCGGCACCCACGTCACGCTGAGCATGCTCTGCGCAACGGCTGAATCCAAAGCCAACATGGCCAAGTTCGGCGCAATCGAGGGAGGCCAGCAGACACTGCAGCGTCTCGACACGGTGACTGCACTGCAGCAGGCGGAGGTTTCAAAGCGCGCCTTCGTCGTCGAGCGCACGTTCGATGCCCCTCGCGATCTCGTCTGGCAGGCGTGGACGAAAGCCGAGCACATGGCCGGATGGTGGGGCCCGAAAGGCTGCACGCTCGGCATCAAGTCTTTCGATTTCTGGCCCGGCGGAATTTTTCACTACGACATGACCTTTTCGACCGGCGCACGGATGTTCGGCCGCTTCCTCATGCGCGAAATCGTGAAGGGCCGCCGCCTCATCTTCCTCAGCGGCTTTGCCACCGAAGGTGGGTCGATCGCGCGCGCACCATTCAGTCAAACGTGGCCACTGGAGACCGAGACGGTCGTCTCCTTCGAGGATGCGGGCAGCGGTAAGACGCTCGTTCGCCTCTCAGCCAGCCCCTTCGGCGCAAGCCCGGAAGAGCAAGCCGACTTCGAACGCATGTACGCTTCCATGGAGCAGGGCTACGGCGGCACATTCGACCAGTTGGACGATTACCTCGCGCGCATGAGCGCTGCGCGTGCTTAAGCCAATCCGAGCATCAGCTTGATGTTCTGAACTGCGGCCCCAGCGGCACCCTTTCCGAGGTTGTCGAGGCGTGCCACCAGAAGCGCGTGCTTCCAGGACGGTTTGCCGAACACAAACAGTTCAAGATCATCGCTGCCGTTCAAGCCTTCTGGCTCCAGCCGTGAAAGCTTTGCGGCGGCTCCCTCGATGACGCGCACCGATTTGGAGCCCGCATAATGCCGCGCCAGTGTGGCTTCGAGTTCGGCCACGGCTGGCATGCCCGGCAGCGTGTCGAGATGCAGCGGGATCGACACCAGCATACCCTGCCGGAAATTGCCCACCGACGGCACGAAGATCGGCCGCCGCGTCAGCCCCGTGTAGGCCATCAGTTCCGGCACGTGCTTGTGCTCGAGACCGAGCGCATACAGTTCAAAGCTTGGAGCTGTCTGCGAAGGCTCGTACGTCTCGATCATCGCTTTGCCGCCGCCCGAGTATCCCGAAACGGCGTTGACCGAAATCGGGTAATCAGGGGGAACGATCCCAGCCGCCACCAGCGGGTTGAGCAGTGCGATAGCGCCTGTCGGATAGCATCCGGGATTTGCGACGTGCGCCGCCTGGCGGATTTTGCCGGCCTGTTCCGTGTTGAGTTCGGCAAAGCCGTAAACCCACCCCTCGGACACGCGGTGCGCGGTCGAGGCGTCGACGATCTTCGGCGCGTCCTTGCCAAGACTGCTGGCCAGCGCCACGGCGTCTTTCGCCGCGTCGTCCGGCAGGCACAGCACGACGAGATCGGCCTCGGCCATCAACGCTTTGCGCGCATCCGCATTCTTGCGCTTCTCCGGCGCAATCGAAAGCACGCGAATCGCGCTCTCGCCAGCCAGTCGCTCGCGGATCTGGAGGCCCGTCGTGCCGGCCTCGCCATCGATGAAGACCGCCTTGGTCATGGCAGCGTCAGCCCCTGAGCCCCAACCGGTGTAGAATGCCCTGCCAGATCGTTTCCGAGCAGCCGACCCCGTAGGCCGCGCACGCGATCTGATGGCTGTCGCGATAGATCATGTCGAGTGCCACGTAGAGAATGATGATGAGGCCGACCCATGCGATCCAGGGATACTTGTGTAGCAGCTTGGCGATGTACGTCGATGCAACCGCCATCAGGATGATCGCAACGGCCAGACCGATCACCAGCACCAGCGTCGATTCGCCGGCCGCACCGGCCACCGCGAGCACGTTGTCGAGTGACATCGAAAGGTCGGCGAGAATGATGGTCCACAACGCCGACCAGAATGGAACTTCACTGCCCGTGGTCGTGGTGTTGGCGAGACCCGCCTCGATGTCTTCGATCGAGTGTTCGTCGCCATCCACGATCTGACGGTACATCTTCCAGCAGACGAACAGGAGCAGGAGGCCGCCGGCCAGTGTGAGGCCGATGACCTGCAGCATCTGCTGCGCGACGGCGGAGAACATGATGCGCAGCACGACCGCGCCCGCAATGCCCCAGAAGATGACCTTTGCCCGCATCGAAGGATGGACCTTCGACGCCGCCATACCAACGACAATGGCGTTGTCGCCTGCGAGCGTCAGGTCGATCAGCAGGATGTTGAACAAGGCAACCCAATGCGTCCGCCACCAGTCGGGGGACAGCAGGAGACCGATGTCGGTGATGACGGTCTCGACCATTTCCATTGCGTGAAGTCTCCGGTGGGTCCGCGCGCTATTGCAGCCATAGGCGAAGCTGATCGTCGCCGCTATGTGGCACCCTGCGCGGTTGCGGGCAAGCATGGTCGCGGTGGAAACAGAAACAGCCCGCTCCGAAAAGAGCAGGCTGTTTCCAGAATGTATGACGTGCCGTTTAGCGCTTCGAGAACTGGAAGCTGCGGCGAGCCTTCATGCGTCCGTACTTCTTGCGCTCGACGGTGCGGCTGTCGCGGGTCAGGAAGCCACCCTTCTTCAGAATGCCGCGCAGTTCCGGCTCGAAGTAGGTCAGCGCCTTGGAGATTCCGTGACGAACGGCACCGGCCTGTCCGGAGAGACCACCGCCGGCGACCGTCACGCGGATGTCGTACTGGGTCAGGCGGCTGGCTGCGTTCAGCGGCTGCTTCAGCAGCATTTGCAGCACGGGACGGGCGAAGTACTTCGTGTAGTCCTTCTCGTTCACCGTGATCACGCCCTTGCCGGGCTTGATCCAGACGCGGGCGACCGCATCCTTGCGCTTGCCGGTCGCATAGGCGCGGCCGAGTTTGTCGAGCTTCTGGACATGGACCGGCGCCTCGGCGGGAGCTGCGGTCTTGATGGCGCCGAGATCACTCAGCGACTTTGCTTCGGATGCCATTTTACTCAGGCCCTCGAGTTCTTGCGGTTGAGCGACGCGAAGTCGAGCTTCGTCGGGTTCTGAGCCGTGTGCGGGTGCTCCGAGCCCTTATAGACGCGCAGATTGCGCATCAATTGCCGCTGCAGCGGACCGCGCTTCAGCATGCGCTCGACGGCCTTGGTGATGACGCGCTCGGGAAACTTGCCTTCGAGCAAGCGCTTCGGCGTCGTTTCCTTGATGCCGCCGGGATAGCCGGTGTGGCGGTAGTAGAGCTTGTCTTCGGTCTTGTTGCCGGTGAAGACGACCTTCTCGGCATTGACGACGATGACGTTGTCACCGCAATCGACGTGCGGCGTATAAATGGCTTTGTGCTTGCCTTTGAGGCGCGTGGCGATGAGGGCGGCGAGACGGCCGACGACGAGACCGTCGGCGTCGATCACGATCCAACCCTTTTCCACCTCGCCCGGCTTGGCGACGAAGGTTTTCATGGTTTCAGGTTCCAGCCTGGAGAGTTCGGTGGCGCACTTGCGGGCGCATGCGAGCTTAGTGCCCGTACGAGCGAGCAGATACGGGAGCTGTGCGCAACCGTCAAGCAGAACTCGCCCCAACCGCCGTGAAAGTCATCAAAAACGACGGAAAATCCGCTATTTTACTTGTATGGTAATATAATACCTCAATTGAGGTAATATAATACCGCATGTGTGGGGGCACCGGCTCGGGAACTTGGCGGCCTTACGCCCGTTGGCCAAACATCCTTAATGCGGACGCACTCGTGGGTCATCAGACGAGACGCATTCAGTATGTTAAAGGGCCTTCGTCCTATTCGTCTCGGAGCACATCCATGATCACGTCCCGTCCGACTTCCCTCCTCAGCCGTGCCGTTGCGATTGCCGTGTTGCTCCTGGCCGCCGCCGCCAACCGGCCCGTTCCGCTGGCAGCGCAGGAAATGGAGGAACTGAAGCAGATCGAACTCACCGAAAAGCAGGTGGCCGGCTTCATTGCTGCTCAGAAGGATCTGCAACCGTTATCCAGCAAATTGCTCGAAGGCGGTGATAAGCCCGACGACGCCTTGAAGGGTGAACTCGATGGCATCGCCAAGAAACACGGGTTCGAGTCCTTCCTGGACATGGAGACGGTCGGCGCCAATATCTCGATCGTGCTCGACGGCCTCGACCGCAAGACCGGCGCCTACACAGACCCGGTGGAAAAGATGAAGCTCGAACTCGAGAACATCAAGACCGACGCCTCGATCCCCGAAGACGACAAAAAACTCGTGATCGAGGATTTGAACCAGGAGATTGCGGCCGCCAAGCCTCTCCAGTTTCAGAGCAATATTGATGTCGTGAAGAAGTTTCAGCCCGAGCTTGAAAAGCTCACCGTCGACGGCGCCGGTGAGAGCCAGCCGGAAGATGGCGCCGCGCCGGCAAAGCCCGAAGAAAAGAAGTAAGCTACGGGAGCGGACATGAACGCTGAAGCGCGAGTAGTCCGGCCTCCGGTCCGGAGCGAGCGGCCAGAACCCGGTATTGCGGTTCTATTTCTCGATCGCCCTGATCAGCGCAACAGCCTCTCCGTTGCGCTGATGGCATCTTTGCGCGGCGAACTCGCAACGATGGGCAACGATCCGTCCATTTCCGCCATCGTGCTCGCCGCCGAGGGTCCTGTATTCTGCGCTGGTCACGACCTGAAGGAAATGACGGCCCACCGCAGCGACCCCGATGGCGGCCGGGTTTTCTTTGCCGAAACGATGACGCGCTGTTCGGAACTGATGCAGGCGATCGTCGCCTGCCCCAAGCCGGTGATCGCAGCCGTGCAAGGAACGGCCACCGCGGCGGGGTGCCAACTCGTCGCCACGTGTGATCTCGCAGTCGCCGAAGACGATAGCCGTTTCGCGACACCTGGCGTCAACATCGGCCTGTTCTGTTCCACGCCCATGGTCGCGCTGTCGCGCAACGTTCCGCGCAAGCGAGCGATGGAGATGCTGCTGCTCGGCGAAATGATGGGCGCTCAGGAAGCCGCCGAATACGGATTGGTTAATCGCGTCGTCGCCAAGGGCGAGAGTTTCGCCGCCGCCATGGAAATGGCGCGCATCATCGCGTCCAAGTCGCCGCTCACCGTCGCGATCGGCAAGCGCGCCTTCTACGACCAGATCGAAATGCCTTTGGCCGACGCTTACAACTTTGCCGCAAAAGTGATGGTGGAGAACATGCTTGCGGCTGACGCCGCGGAGGGCATCGGAGCGTTCCTTGAGAAGCGCTCGCCCGTTTGGAAAGGCTGCTGAACGTGTCGCGCCCGTCGCTTACGCTCGTCACCCTTGGGGTTCGAGACCACGCACGCGCACGCAGCTTTTACGTGACGCTGGGCTTTGATCTGCTCGAAGGTTCCAATGATAGCGTGTCATTTCTGGATGTGGGGGGCACGCTGCTCGCCCTCTTTGGCCGGTCCGATCTTGCAGCCGACGCACAGGTCGCCGATACGCCGACGGGGTTCTCCGGCATCGCACTCGCCCGCAACGTCGAGAACGAAGCCGCCGTCGATCGTGTGCTGCAAGAAGCAGTCGCAGCCGGCGCAACGCTGACGAAGTCCGGCCAAAAGACGTTCTGGGGCGGCTATGCCGGCTACTTCGCCGATCCGGATGGCCATCTGTGGGAGGTGGCCTACAATCCATACTGGACGATGGATGCTGAAGGCCGCGTGCGCTTGGCTCCTGCAGGAGACTCATCGCGATGACATTCACAAATCCCACCGACGCCGAGATCGCCAGTCTGCTGCGGTCATCGCGCGTTTTTGCCGTCGTCGGAGCCTCGCCGAAGCCCGACCGTCCCGTCTATGGCGTCATGGAACGCCTGATTGCGAAGGGGTACACGGTCGTACCCATCAACCCTGGTCAGGCAGGTGGCGAAATACTTGGTCAGACAGTCTATGCTTCGCTCGCTGACATGCCCGCCCCGGCTGATATCGTCGATGTCTTTCGAGCTCCGGATGCCGCACTGGCCGTTGTCGAAGACGCCATCGAGCAAAAGGATCGCCTGGGGCTCAAAGCCGTCTGGATGCAACTCGGCGTCATCAACGAAGAGGCAGCGCGACGCGCGCAGGATGCGGGCCTCACCGTCGTCATGGATCGCTGTCCGAAAATCGAACTCGGCCGCCTTGGCGTTACTCGCGTGTGACGAGAAAGTCCGTCGCCACCGCCGTCTCTGAACTGCCGCCGGCGAAAACCTTGAACGGTGCGGCTTCGACCACATAGCGCCCTGCATCGTCATGAAAGCCGAGATCCTGCGCGTTCAAGCGGAATCGTAGCGTGCGCACTTCGCCCGGTTTCAACATCACCTTCTCGAATGCACGGAGTTCCTTCACGGGCCGCGAACGGCTCGCCACCAGCTGCCGTGTATAAAGCTGCACGACCTCGCTTCCCTTCTGCGATCCGGTGTTGCGCACAGTCACGTCGACATCGATCTCGCCCTTCATCGTCATCTTCGGTTCTGAAAGCACCAGCGGATCGTATGCAAATGTCGTGTACGAGAGCCCGTGCCCGAACGGGTAGAGCGGCGTATGAGCCTCGTCGATGTATCCCGTCGTGTAGCGGCTTCCGGTCCATGGACGCCCGGTCGGCAGCGCATTATAGGCAATGGGAATCTGCCCCTCCGAACGTGGGAACGTCATTGGCAGCTTGCCGGACGGCGCCGCTTCACCGAGTAACACCTCGGCCAATGCCGCGCGCCCCTCGGTGCCCGGATGCCACGCAATCAGGATCGTAGAAACCTGCTTGTCGGCCTTAGTGAGTACAAGCGGGCGCCCTGTCTCGACGACCAGCACGATCGGCTTGCCGGTCGCTGCGAGTTCATCCAGCAATTCCTGTTGCCGCCCCGAGAGTTCCAGGTTTGTGCGCGACACACCTTCACCCTGAATGTCGCAGTCCTCGATGACGTTGTAGACCACGACGTCCGACATGCTCGGCGGCCGCAATAGCCGCGGCCTTGTCGGCAAACTCACGCCCGCAGGGATCGGCAAACGCTGGCGCATAGTGGATCGTCTGCCCGAGCCGCATCCGCGCCTCCAGAGCCTGACGCAACGTCTCGGTTTTGGGTTTCGTGTGGCCCGCCGGCCCCCACCACGAATGATCGTGCTGCGCGCTGTCGGCGGTGGCTCCGATGAGCGCGATCGATCTGGTTGCCGGGGTGATCGGCAACGTTGCATTGTCGTTCTTCAGCAGCACGAAACTTTCCCGCGCCACTGTGCGTGCACTCTGGCGAACCTCTGTTTCGTCAACGGTTCGCGGCAATGCCTCGAAGTCTGCGGCGGTCTGTTCAAACAAGCCCAACCTAAACTTCACCCTCAGAACACGCCGCACCGCCTCGTCTACGTCGGCGATTTTAATCCGGCCGTCGCGCACCGCCTTCGCCAGATACAAGTCGTAACCGCCGCTCGCCATGTCGAAATCGATGCCGGCGCGGAAGGCGAGCACGCTCGCTTCCTCCAGGTCCCGCGCCACCCCGTGGTTGACGAGTTCGCCGATCGCCACGAAGTCGCTGGTGACGAAGCCATCAAACCCGAGCCGTTTCTTCAACAGGTCCGTCACGAGCGTCCGGTTCATCGTCACCGGCACGCCGTTGATGGTGTTGAACGACGCCATCACGGTCTCGCTCCCCGCCTTGAGAGCGGCCTTGAACGGGGGCAGGTAGCGATCCATCAATTCAGGAACAGAGATCTCTGTACCCGTGTAGTCACGCCCGCCCTCCGGCGCACCGTACCCGACGAAATGCTTGACCGACGTTGCAAGTCCACCGCGCCGGTAACCCGTCACCCGCGCCGCCGCAAAGGCCGATGCGAGGAACGCATCCTCACCCGCGCCCTCGATGACGCGCCCCCACCGCGGATCGCGCGATACGTCCACCATGGGCGCGAACGTCCAGTTGACGCCCACGGCACGCGCTTCCCGCGCGACCTCATACGATGCCCGCTCTGCCAGCTCCGGCCGCCATGTCGCGGCCCATGCCAACGGCGGCGGGAAGGTAACTTTCAGCGCGTAGATCGCATCGATCGCGAAGAGCATCGGAATGCCGAGCCGCGACTGACGGGCAGCCTCCGCGAACGGACGAATGAACTGCGGATCGACGACATTGAGCATGGCCCCGATCTCGCCGCGCCGCACGGCTTCGACCTGCGGCGCATGCGGGAACGCTAGAGATGGGAAATGCAACTGTCCGACCTTTTCCTCCAGCGTCATTCTGCGGAGCAAGGTTTCGACGGCGGCTTCGACAGCCTTGTCCACCCCCGCGTCCTTTCGGACGGGATTGGCCGCAGCGGGCAGCAGGGCGGTGATGAAGAGGGTGAGGGCGAGGAGCGCGCGCATGCTTCCGGGAAGGGTCTTTGGTGAGTTTCTGTCGATCTGCCGCACGATTGTGTCGGCGTGACGATCCCGAAAGCGAGCATGCCCGGGCCCCAGAGACAACCCGCCATCGGCCGCAGGCGGTAGCCCGCGTCAACTTCGCCGGAAGCACACCGTTTACGCCGCGCCTTTCAGGCTCTAAGTGCTTGCAGAGGCGCCCGCACCAGAGCAGAACGATAGTCTGCTTGTCGCCGGTGACCGTACGTGGTGCCATGCGTTCAGGCACGTCACTTCAGTCCTCGCGCCGCCACAGCGGCCCCGCAGGAGCGGCCACGACCGGCCGATTAAGTTAATGGCCCACAACACGGCCCGAAAGATCACAATGCCGTCCGGGGAACTCAAGTCCGTGAAACTCGAGATCGACTGGTCGGTGCAGACCGTGCTGCCGATCGAGTTCGCCGGCAGCGAGATCGCACTCGAGGCCCACGCCTACCAGGGTCGCGAACCCGACACGCAAGCTGTTGCTCTCGTCCATCGCAGGGACCCGGCCGCCGATGCGGTCCCGGTCGTGCGCCTGCACTCTGGCTGCGTCACGGGCGATGTCTTCCACTCACTCCGTTGCGACTGCCACGCGCAGCTCAAAGCCGCCCTCGGCCGCATCACATCCGAACCGCTGGGCGTGCTCATTTATCTGCCCTACCAGGAGGGCCGCGGCATCGGCCTCTTCCGCAAGATCAAGGCCTACGCTCTGCAAGATCAGGGTCTCGACACCGTCGATGCCAACCTCGAGCAAGGCCAGCCGATCGACGCCCGCGACTACGCTTTCGCCGGCGAGATTTTGAAAGACCTGGGGTTGACCCGCGTCCGCCTCATGACCAACAACCCCGACAAAATCGAGGCCCTGAGCGCCGCCGGCATCGAAGTCGTCGAGCGCATCCCCGTTATCATCAACCCAAGCGCCCACAACAAAGCGTATCTGGAAACCAAGCGGAAGCGGCTCGCCCACGAGTTGTAAGCCGCAGCTGGCATCCATCTCACTCTATCTCCTTCGGCACCGTGAACCCGCCCTCCGACACCATGCGTGCAAACAAGCCGTTGCCCTGGGCCAGTTCCACGAAGCGCCCCGTCTCTACGATGCGGCCCTTGTCCATCACATAGATGCGATCCGCATTCGCGACTGTCGAAAGCCGGTGCGCGATAACGAACGTGGTCCTGTTCTCGCGCAGCCGGTCGAGCGCCCGCTTGATCTTGGCTTCCGTCTCCGCATCGAGCGCACTGGTCGCCTCGTCCAAGATGAGGATCGGCGCATCCTTCAAAATCGCTCGCGCCACCGCCAGCCGCTGCCGCTCTCCACCCGAGAGCGAGGCCCCCCGCTCACCGATGACGAACTGATACCCGCCCGGCTTCGCCATGATGAACTCATGCGCCTCCGCCTGACGGCACGCTCGCTCGATGTCGGCATCCGTGGCCTCCGGTCGGCCGACACGGACGTTCTCCGCAATCGACCGGTTGAACAGCCCCGCATCCTGGAACACGACCGCAATCGAATGGCGCAACGAATTCAGCGTCACATCGGCAATGTCGTGCCCGTCGACCACGATCCGCCCCGTCTCCGGCGTGCGCAGCCGCTGCAACAATGACAGCGTCGTCGTCTTGCCAGAGCCGGTGGGTCCCACCAGCGCCACCGTCTCACCGGGCGACGCATGGAGATCAATTCCGAAAATGCCTTGAGTGCTCTCTGCGAAGCGGAACGTCACATCCTCGTAACGCACATCGCCCGCAACCGGCGGCAAAGCGATCGCACCCGGCTTCTCTGGGATGGCATCCGGCTCATCGACCAGCGCGAAGAACGTCCGCAGTGTCGGCGCCTG
Source organism: uncultured Alphaproteobacteria bacterium (assembly GCA_963778225.1). Classification (GTDB taxonomy): domain Bacteria; phylum Pseudomonadota; class Alphaproteobacteria; order Rhizobiales; family Hyphomicrobiaceae; genus JAGVSR01. The sequence continues at coordinate 15,790 of CAVZTR010000012.1, read as the reverse complement.
CCGGTTGAGGCTCATCACGAAGCCCGAGATCTGATCGAGCTTGCCGATCATCAGCCCCGCAAAGCCGACAAAGCTCACGATCTCGCCGACCGTCAGTTCGCCCCGCCCCGCCAGCACCGCGCCGATCGAGAACACTGCCACCATCGTGATCGTCGCTGCCGCCCGCTGCAGCACCGTCAGGATGCCCCACCACGTCAGAACGGGATACTGCGCGTTGAGGAGGTTGCCCATCAGCGATCGCATCGCCTCGGCTTCCGCGGCAAGGCGCGTGTAGCTCTGCACCACCGTTACGTTGCCGAGCACGTCACCCACGCGACCCGACACCTGCGAATGATACTGTTCCACCGCCGCCTGTCCGGTCCGCGTCTTGCGCATCACCAGGAGATTCATGAAGACGTATGAGACCGCCAGCGTTGCGAGGATCAGCGCCATCCGCCAGTCCATCGAGATCGCCGTCGGCACCAGCAGCAGGATGCTCGTGATCGCCGTCAGCTGTTCGCGCATCGCGCTGAGCCACAGCCAGAACAGTCCATCGGTCCCCGAAACGATCGCGCGCACCACCGCGCCCGATCCCCGTTCCGCGTGGTAGCTCAGCGGCAACGTGATCGCCCGCTCGAATGCATCCGCCATCGCCGCCAGCCGCCGCCGGTGCGCCAGGCGGTCGGCAATGACGGCCACCACGACGCCGGCACCAATCCCGAACAGCCCCAGTCCCGCCCACAGCGCGATGAGCGCAAACGCCCCGCTGCCCTTCGACAGCGCATCGATGACGCGCCCGAACAATATCGGCTCCGCCAGCTGAATGAGCCCGATGACGACGCTTGCAGCCGCTAGCGTGATGGCAAGCCCGCGTTCCGTGGCGAGTAAACCAATTGCCCGTTTGTAAACCTGCGGCAGTGTCAGAACGGGCGGCGCAGTCTTCTGCATGAAAAGTCGATCCGGCAATATCAGGGAGGCAGGGCAACAAGATCCGTCTGGCTGATTTCAAGCGTCGCGCGCGGCCGCGCAAGCCACGCGTCGATCATTTTGTCATGGCCCTTGGCGACGATGCGCTGGGCTTCCGCGAGTTCGGTTTGCACGGCGCGGATCAGCGGCGCTTCCGCCGCCCGCAAGTGCAGGTGGCTCGCCCCCTCGATGACCGAATACTCCGACAGCCGCAGCTGTTCGGAGAGTTCGTTCGCCGCTTGCGGGCCCATCGCCTCGCCGTGACCCGTATCGCGCATCAACTGACGATGCAGCGCCGCCGTGAAGGCCCCATCCGCCGCGTGATGAGGCTGCAATTTCAAGCGACCATCGTACACAAGCCGGGCGTGCATGACCGACCGCCGGTCTGCAAGAATGGCAACCAGCTTGCGGATCACGGCCGCAGGATACCGCATCAGGTCCTCGTCGATGACGACGAGTGACGGCGGCGGCTCCGCCAGCGCACCGCCCGCCGCAACCACATCGTGATGCTTGAATCGCACGGAAATCTTCAAACCCTGCCGCTCGATGAACAGCCCGTCCTCCGTCGGTCGCGCGGCCGGTGCCCATCGGGTCAGGTGATCGCGCGCCAGCGCCTCTTCCGCCGCATCCCGCGCATACAGCGTCCACGCCTGATCCTGTGCCAGAATTGGTGCGAGCGCCCGCACCGTCGCCCCTGTTCCCGCATGCAGATCGAGCACATCGAGCGAAGCCCGGCCCTCGAACCACCCCGACAGCGCATCCGAGACGTCGGAGTTTTTCGCGCGCCGGTCCACCGTCTCCTTCAAGAGCTGCAGCGCGGTTGTCCGGAACAGCATGTTGCGTCTCACCAATCCAACAAGGCAGTCGCCGCGATCGCCGGCGGCGATCCCGCACCCAAGGCCCGCGCCAGCTTCTCCGGATCGACGTTCGCGCCTGTCATCGTCTCCGCTCTGTGGATACCCGAGGTCACAAAGAGAGCGTCCACGCCCGCACCTTCCGCCGATTTAAGATCCGTCCGGATGGCATCTCCAATCGCAAGAATTCGCGACTTCGGCACATCTGCCTGACGGATAACCTGCGCCTTCGCATGCGCCGTCTCGTAGGCCGAGGGATGCGGCTTGCCGGCCCAAAACACCTCGCCGCCAAGCGCGGCATAGGCTTCGCCGAGTGCGCCCGCGCAGACGAAATGCTGCCCCCCCACATCGACGACGAGATCGGGATTGGCGCACACGAACGGCAGCCCGAGATCGCGCCCGCCTTCGAGCACGGCCGCGTAATCCGACACTGTCTCCGTCCGGTCGTCGTTGAGCCCCGTACATACGATCGCCTGCGCATCGTGAAGCGGCACGATCGCCGCCGTCAGCTTCTCCATGAAGGCAGCGTCCCGGTCACGCGGTCCAATGGCATAGACGGCTTCATATTTCTTCTGTGCCACATGATCGAGTGCGATCGCCCCAGACGACACGATCTCATCGTAGCTTTGCGGATCGACCTTCTTATCGGCGAGCATTCGCGCCACGCGGTGCGCCGGCACGGGCGCATTCGATACGAGTACCACCGTCCCGCCGTTGCGCCGGAACGCCGTCAGCGCCCGCACCGCGCCTGGATAGGCCTGGAACCCGTCGTGAATGACGCCCCAGACATCGCAGAACAGCACATCGTATCGCGCGAGCAGGTCGCGCGACTGCGTGATGATTGGGGGAGGGGAAGGATCTGTCATGGAATGGCGGCTATCCGGATCGAAGCGGCTGGACCCGGAAACATATGGCCCAAGCAAAGTCCCTACCGGCTTCCACGTTGTGAAACAAGCGGCGCCAGGGACGCGTCGGGCCCCGGTCACCCGGTCCGCGATCATTTCAAATTCTTAATCTACGGCTTGGCAGTTGCCTCTTGAAACCTTCCGCCGTTTCATTATGTCGCTCCCCTGAAATCAGCGCACCGGGTGGGGAGCCTCGCGCCAAAGGTCTGGTGGAGAGGTCTCCGGCTGTCCGGCCGCTCGTTTGTCAACGAGAACGCGGAGGACGCCATGGGCGCGCTCATCGAAGCCCACCAACTGCGCAAGACTTTCGGGGACATCACCGCCGTCGACGGCATCAGCCTGAACGTCGCCCGCGGCGAAGTCCTCGGCTTTCTCGGCCCCAATGGCGCCGGTAAATCCACGACCATGAAGATGATCACGGGCTTCCTCGAGCCCGACAGCGGGCGCGCCGTCATCTGCGGTCACGACGTGCAGGAGGCCCCGAAACTCGCAAAATCCAAGTTCGGCTACGTGCCCGAAGGTGCCCCCTCCTATTCCGAAATGACGACGCGCGCGTTCCTCGCCTTCATCGCCGAAATCCGCGGCTATCGCGGCGGCGAGATTGCAAAGCGCATCGATGCCGCCGTGGAGAAGACAGGCCTTGCCCCAGTCCTCGACCAGACCATTGAAACGCTCTCGAAAGGTTACAAGCGGCGTGTCGGCGTTGCGCAGGCCATTCTGCATGACCCGCCCGTCCTCGTGATGGACGAGCCCACCGACGGCCTCGATCCCAACCAGAAACATCACGTCCGCGAACTCATCAAGACCATGGCCGCGGAGAAGGCCATCATCATCTCCACCCATATCCTTGAAGAAGTCGAAGCCGTGTGCACCCGCGCCGTCGTCATCAATCGCGGCAGGATCGTCGCCGACGGCACCGCCGAAGACCTGCTCCATCGCATCCGCCACCACGGCGCGGTCTCGATCCGCGTCCCTACGGACCGCTCCGACGCCGCGATCCGCCTTTTGCAGGCAGCCAAGCACGTCGCCGGCGTGGAAACGTTGGACAAGGCGAACGGCCACATTCACATCCGCGCTTTCCCGCGCGAGGGCGCGTTGGAAACCGCCGATGTCGCCGCCCTGCTGCGCGCCCAGCAAATCCCCATAGATGAACTCTACGTCGAGCGCGGCCGTCTCGACGAAGTCTTCCGACAGATCACCACCTCCGACGAGCAGAAGCGCCAGACGAACGGGGAGGGCGCCGCCAATGCGTGAGACATTCGATACGTCCTGGATCATCGCGAAGCGCGAGTTCCGCGCCTATTTCGCAACGCCTCTGGCCATCGTGTTCCTGACGATCTTCGTGGCATCGACGGGCGCATTCGCCTTCTACATCGGCGGTTTCTTTGATCGCGGCCAGGCCGATCTCTACCCCTTCTTCGCCTACCACCCGTGGCTGTATCTTCTCCTCGTCCCCGCCGTTGCCATGCGGCTGTGGGCGGAAGAGCGCAAGACCGGCACCATCGAACTTCTCATGACCCTGCCGGTGTCTCCCGTCGAAGCGATCCTCGGCAAGTTCTTCGCCGCCTGGGCCTTCATCGGCCTCGCGCTCGTCTGCACCTTTCCCATGTGGATCACCGTCAACGCGCTGGGCGATCCCGACAATGGCGTCATCCTGACGAGCTATCTCGGCTCCTTCCTCATGGCCGGTGCCTTCCTTGCGATCGGTTCGTTCGTCTCCGCCATGACCAAGAACCAGGTCATCGCTTTCATCCTCTCAGCCACCATCGCTTTCCTGTTCACGATGAGTGGCTTTGAGATGGTGCAGAACGCGGTCAAGACCTGGCTGCCGGATCTCGTCACGCAAGCAGTGTCCTCCATGAGCGTGCTCGCCCATTTCGAACGCATCACGCGCGGCGTCCTTGAAGCGCCGACGCTCGTCTACTTTGTCTCCATGATCGTGTTTTTCCTGTTCGCGACCGTGCTTGCGGTCGAGCAGAAGAAAGCCGAGTGAGGGCTCATCATGTCGAATGGATCAAACGCTGAATTAGAAACGCCAAGGCCCCGCGACAGCTTTTGGGTCGACCCAGGCGCCTACCTGGGCGGCCTCTCGCGCCGCCGCATGGCTTGGACCGCACTCGGTCTCGGCGCCGTCATCCTGCTTTCGGTGAACCTGATCGCGTCCGTCGGGCTGAAGAACGTCAAGACGGATTTGACGGAAGACCGCCTGTTCACGATTTCCGACGGCACGCGCGAGGTTCTGCGCTCCATCGACGAGCCGGTCACCGCACGTCTTTACTTCTCCCGCCGCCTTGCCGAACTGGCGCCTGAGCAGTCCCGCTATTTCCAGCGCGTCAAGGCGCTGTTCGAGCAGTACCGCGATCTGTCCGGCGGCAAGCTGCAACTCGCCGTTCTCGATCCGGAACCATTCTCTGATGCCGAAGATCGCGCCGTCGCGTCCGGTCTGCGCGGCGTCCGCCTCAACACGGAAGGCGAAGTCGGCTACTTCGGTCTCGTCGCAACAAACTCAACGGACTCGACCGAAACGATTCCGTACTTTGCGCCCGATCGCGAAGCATTCCTTGAATATGACGTGACGAAACTCGTCTACAACTTGGCCAACCCCAAAAAGCGGGTCGTTGGTCTCATGTCCGGTCTCCCGCTCGACGGCGGCGAAACCGAAACGCCCATGGGCAAGCGTCCGCAGAAGCCCTGGATGATCATGAGCCAGATCCGCGAACTCTTCGAAGTTCGCGACGTGGCACAAAACGTGTCGGCGATCCCCTCCGGCCTGGATGTTCTGATGGTTGTGCAGCCGACGGCGCTGACGGAAGAGGCCGCCTACGCCATCGACCAGTACGCGCTCAGAGGCGGCAAGGTGCTCGTCTTCATCGACCCTGTCACCGAAACAAATCAGCTCGCAATGTTGAAAGCGCCGGGCGAAGGCCGCAAGCATCTCGCCAAAATTCTTGAGACGTGGGGCGTCAAGTTTGACGGCACCAAAGTCGCAGCCGACATCCGCCACGCCAAGCGTGTCCAGTTCGGCCGCGATCAGGATTCGGTGACTGAATTCGTCGCCTGGCTTGGCCTCGACCAGCGCAACATCAACAAGGATGACGTGCTCGCTGCCGGCATCGAAGTGCTGAACGTCGCCTCCGCCGGCTTCCTGGAAAAAGCCGATGGCATCACCACCACCGTGCAGCCCGTGCTGCAGACCAGCGCCGACGCGGCCGTGATCGAGTCGACCAAGATCGGAATGGGTGCCGATCCGCTGGGCCTCTTGCGCTCCTACGTTCCCGGCGGCAAGCCACTCACTCTCGCCGCGCGCCTGTCGGGCGAGACGAAATCGGCCTTTCCAAATGGCAAGCCGGGTGCAGAATCCCGCGCAAAGAAGGACGGCGATAAGTCCAGCACCGATTCCGCTCAGCAGAACCCAAGCCCGACGCGAACCACACCGTATCCGGCGCCATTAACGCCATCGTCGTTGCCGACAGCGATCTGCTCGCAGACCAGTTCTGGGTCAGCCGTCAGGACCTGATGGGGCAGGAGGCGATCATCCCCACGGCCCACAACGCGGCCCTTGTCTTGAGCGCGCTGGAAAATCTCTCCGGCAGCAATGCGCTGATCGCGCTGCGCGGCCGTGGCGTCAACGAACGCCCCTTCACCTGGGTCGAAGAGTTGCGCCGCAACGCGGAGCGCCAGTTCCGCGAGAAGGAGCAGGCGCTCGAAGCCCGCCTCAAGACCGCGCAGGACGAACTCGCCAAGCTGCAAACGTCGGGCGCATCCGGCGTGGTGCTCTCGCAGAAGGAGCGCGAGGCGACCGAAAAGTTCCGCGCTGAAATGCTCGATACGCGCCGCGAACTGCGCGAGGTCAAGCGCGCGCTCCGCAGCGATATCGATGCGCTCGATGGTTGGCTGAAATTCGCCAACATCGCCCTGGTGCCGCTGATGATCGCGTTCGGCGGCCTCGGCTGGGCAGCCGTACGCAACGCCGGCCGTAAGAAATCCTGAGCGGGAAGGAGGACTGACCGATGAAGCCGAAGCACTTCGCCACGCTAGCCGCCGCCGCCGGCGCATCTTTGGTCATCGCCATCGCAACCTATCTCGCCGCCGTCCCGTGGACTGACGGAGAGACAGGTCCGCGCGAGCCGATGATGGCGGCACTCTCCACCCGTGGCGCCGATCTCGCGGCCATCGAAATCACCCGCGAAAAGGAGACGCTGAAACTCGCCTCCAAGAACGGCAAATGGGTGCTCGTCTCTGGCGAGGATTACCCCGTGGACGAAGCCAAGGCCCGTGAACTCGTGCTCGCCGCCACCGAAGCGCGCCTCGTCGAACGCAAAACCGCGCTGAAGGACCGACACGATCTGTTGGGCCTCGGCGATCACACGGCGCCCGGCAGCAACGCGCGTCTCATGCGTATGCTCGACGCCAAGGGCGAAGTCCTGGGTGAGATCGTGTTGGGCCGCCCCGCCTTCGACGTGATGGAGGCCTCCAAGGGAGGCACGTATGTCCGCCGCCCCGGTGACGACCAGACATGGCTGGCCGACCGGCCGCTTCAAGTCGGGCTGTCCTTGCGCGATTGGATCAAAACCCGTCTCATTGACCTCGATGTGAAGTCGATCAAGTCAATTCGCATTGAGCGCGAGGGCGAAGCTGCCATCGACATCAAGCGCTCCGGCGACGGCACGCAGCATGAACTGGCCACCATGCCCGCCGGCAAGAAGCTCAAATACGTCAGCGCTGTCGATGATGTGGCAGAGGCCATCAGCCTGATCGAGTTTCGCAATGTTCGCAAAGCTGGCAAAGCCGATGCGCTTCCGCTGAAGGGCCGCGCCACCTTTGAGACCGACAGCGGCTACAAGCCCGTCATCGAATTCCGCGGCGACGGCAGCAAAGTCTGGATCCGCGTCACGGCCACGGGCACGGATGCGTCGAAGTCGGAAGTGGACGACATCACCAGCCGCACCACCGGCTGGGAGTTCGAAGTTCCGCAAACTGAACTCAATGCGGTCCTGGTGAAGATGCAGGATCTCGTCGAAGATGCACCAAGCTGAAGGCAGCTTGGCCTCACCACGAGCGGTGGTCTTAGTACCCCTGTCATGTCAGCCTCGTTTGAGGCTGAGCAATCAATGTGGCCTGCGTGCTGTGATCGGTCGCAATGGCGAGTTGCCGGTTCCGGTCGGTCCGAACACATTGAAGGACGTGACTCTCATCGGTAGAGCATGAGGGAGTTCCCATGCCTGAGGACGCTCTCACGGATCGGATGCCGGCGACCATTCACCCGGTCCCCTAAATGCGAAGCTGATTAATGAGCCTCGAGTATGATCTGAACATAGGAGCTCATCATCTGCTCTTCTGAGAACCTGGCCTGAACAGACGGCGCTTTAGCGCGGGCCTGCCGAGCTTCAGCATCGCTCAAACACTCTTCGATGGCGGCTCCGAGTATAATTGAATTAGAGGCGTCGACGAACTTTGTGGAAGTTTCGCGGAGAACCTCTCTGAAGACGGGGATGTTGTTTGCGACGACAGGCACGCCAAACATTGCCGCTTCGACTGCTGCCAGTCCAAAGGTTTCCCAATTGGAAGGCATGACGAAGACGTCAGCAGCATTCAACAAGTTCCCAATTTCGGAGTGCGCAATGTTGCCAAGAAAATGGACGCGATCGATAACACAAAGATCTCGCGCCAGGGCTCTATAATCGGCTTCGCTGGGGCCTCCACCTGCAAGAACAATGCGTACACCGCTTAAATGTGGAAGTGCTCGGATGATGCGGTCCTGTGCCTTCTGGTCGCAAAGCCTACCGGTGCAGAGAAGGACTTTACCATCATTGGGGATGTGGTGGCGGGCAAGCGTCGCGGCCTTGCTCAGGCATGCGACAGGTGGGGTCAGGCCATGATCGATCCGACGCATTGCTCTGCGGTAAGCTGCTGGATAACTGCTGAATTCAATCTCCGTTGCGCGCGAGTTCGTCACGTTGATCGAATAGAAGTTCAAACTCCCGACAATCCGGTCCAGGAAGCGCACGAAGGGATGTATCGCAGATGGTATGGCGGTCTGGTGTGCAATACGGATGGGAGTGGAGGAAAGCCATCCAAAGAAACCCATCAGAACGGAAGCCGTCGACTGATAGGTAATGAGAACGTCCGGACGCTCCCGGAGTATTCTTGCAATGGTTGAAATCACGCCTCTAAGCTTGTGCCCCGTGCCAGCCATGGAATCCCCGTACATGAAATGGGTCTCAACCTGGCAGCCAACACGCTGAAGATCAGTCTGAATAGCCCTTGCAAGAACCTCAACTCCTCCACCACCGTCACAGTGAAGTATCTGTAAGACGCGACGCCTCGCTTGGGTTGAGGTCGGGCTCGCGAGGGTTATGCCGGTATCCATCATGTCGTGCTTTGTATCAGTTCTGGAGTTGGTTCCTGCCCGACTGAGGATGACTGGCATTGGGTCAGAAGACAGTTAAGCCCCAATGGCAGCCATTCCTTTCTCAACACTCACGCACTCGAGACCCATGGCCTTGGCCTCTGCGACAGCTTCTTCCAGGAGGCTTGGCGTGCAGCCGATCCAGCTTGGAGGATCAGCAACGTCATGGGTGTAAAAGATCACCCACGCGTTCTCGCGCATTGCTTCATTGTAAATGCGCTTGATGTTCTCGCGGGGAAGTGTCCGATCGTAGAGTTCGACAGTGCGCAGCAATCCCAGATCGATAAGGCCGGTGTTGAGGCCAGTATAGATGCCGCGACAAGAAGAAAACTCCTTCTGCAATTGAAGCTTCCGCGGCAGCGAAGCGACACCAAACGGATACGCGAAACTCTCCAGTTTGCTCCCTTCGCAGGCGCGTTGCAGCGTTTCGCGACAGCGTCGGTTCTCATCCACCATCTGCTGCGCATCGAGTGCCTGAACCTTCACATGGGAATAGGTGTGGCAAGCAATCTCGTGGCCGCGACCATGGAGTTCGGCAACATCTTCGATCCGGATTACATCCCAGTGCTCATCCTGCGTGCCGCAGATTCCGGGAGCAATGTAAAAGGTCCCCTTGACGCCGTACTTCTCAAGAACGGGGGCGCCGTTGAAGAAGGCAGAACTTGGAACGTCGTCGAACGTGAAACTCACCATCGGGTGAGTGTTGCGCATGATGTGCGGTTTCGTGGGCAGAAACCGTGCCATGCCACGTGACCCTCTGGCGCAAGCCCTGTTGATCGGAGTCAACTCGGGCAGAAGACTTGCGTAGTTCATATCGCCACACCTTCTCTAGCGCGCAGCAGGCGCGGGTTCCAACCCATATAGTGAGAGGACATCCAGAAAGGCTGTCGCCGCGGCGCCGGATGTAAACGCAGCGGCCCGCACTCGCAGACTGTTCCGGTTGACCGGGGCACCGATCTGTTCGCCGATTGCTCGCGCCAACGCATCGACATCGCCGACTGGCACTAGAGTTCCGTAATGTCCGTCGGAAAGGATTTCTCGCGGCCCCCAAGGGCAGTCGGTCGAGATTACGGGGGTGCCGCAAGCAAGGGCTTCGACAATTGCGTTTCCAAAGCCTTCGAAGCGAGAAGAGCAGACAGCCACTTCGGCGCGCATTAGCCAGGCGAACGGATCTTCGACATAGCCAGCAAATGATACGCGATCAGCAATATGAAGTTCAGCGGCTCGTTTCTCCAGCTTCTCGCGCAGCATCCCGTCGCCGATCAGAAGAAGCCGGATTGGGCTGTGAACCCGGAGCCGCGCCATGGCCTCGAGAAGGAGAAGTTGGTCCTTCTCAGGAGACAATCTGCCCACGGAAACAATGAGTCCGGGCTCTCTCTGTGATTTGGAAAGTGCCGCACTGGCGGCGAGATGGCGCTCGGTTTCTGGTGTCAGGACGGCATTAGAGCGCAAAACCGCGATGCGTCCTTCCGGGACGCAGAAATTACTGACCAAGTCAGCCTTCGCTCCCTCGGTGAGCGTTAAGACGACATTGGCATTCGAGTAGACCCAACGAATGAACCGATACGCCAGTCGATTTTGGAGGTAGGGATCCTGGTATCGAGCCACGGAGGGGCTCGTCACCTCTCGAAGCAGGATGCTCGGTCGCAAACTCCGAGGAAGTGAACGGGCTGCGATGAACGCAACGATGTTGGCCGCTGCTTCAGAACTGAGCAGATAGCGCGGCTTCAATGCTTTGAGGGCTTGCCGCAAGCTGGGCACGGCGGATCGCAACTTGCGCGCACCGATAGCGACCACCTGAACGTCTGGCGAGACGAGATTGGCGAACCGGCCTTCGGGCCGAAGCGTCAAGATGGAAGTGGCGCTGCCGCGCGCCGCCAATGCATTTGCCAGAAGAATTGCATCTCTCTGCGCTCCGCCTCCGTCAAGCTCGCGAATGAATATGGAGATAAACAAATTGGGTCTCGACAAAATTGGCGGAGCAAGAGAACTTTTCTCATTTGAGCTATAGCAGTTTCAAAAATGCAATTGCCGCATGCTAGGTGTTAATCTTAAGGGCAACTTCCTCCACTACGAAACAGGCAACGCGTATAAGGGCTGGTCCAATTTCCGCAGTCTCAAGCCAAGCGGAAATGAGCCGAGGCGAGTCAAGCGTGACCGAACGTCATCTAGCATTTTTTATGGTTGCGAAAGTAGCATCCGCATTCCTCGGTCTACTGTCGGTATCGGTCTTCACGCGGTTGGCAGGTCCGGCGCAGTATGGCGAGTATTTAATCTTCTTCGCTTACGCCAACATAATCTACAATCTTGGCTTCGCCTGGCTTCGTTATTCGTTCTTTGCCGCCTATCAGGTCGAGCAGGAGCGCGAACAAATTGCGACATACATGTACGCAGCAGCAATCGGGCTTATCGCAATCGCTGGCATTTCTTTAGTAGCATACGCCTCCGGAGTGGTCCCTCGCGATTTGCTTCTTGGCCCCATGAGCCTCGTCATCGCCCTGATCATTTTCGAGTGCGCGGTAGAAATAAATAGAATTCATTTGAATGCCAGCCGTATTTCAGTTGCGGTTATAATGCGGTCGGCGCTGATGTTCTTATTCGGTCTTTGCGCCCTTTTGCTATTCGGTTCAGGTGAGGCGCTCGCGGTTGGGGCGGCTCTAGGAATTATGGTAGGCGCTGCGCCACTCATTCCCGACCTTCTTCAGTACCGAGCAGGGGGGCTGTCCAAGGACCTGTTGGCACGATACATTCGATATGGCTGGCCACTGATACTGTCATTTGGTGCCAACGCTTCGGCGCAGAATGCCGACCGGTTGCTGCTCGCAAGATTTCAAGATCTGAGCGTGGTCGGCCCTTACGGGGCTGCGACGGACATTATAAGGCAGCTGTTCACAATGCCCTCCGAAGCCATATCGGGTGCATACATTGCCGTGGCCAAGCGCACCTTGGAAGAGGGTCGGGAAGAGGAGGCTCGCGAGATTCTCAGGCAAGCGTTTCGTACTTACGTGGCGGTCGCGGCCTTCGGCTGTGCTTATCTGCTGACTTTCGGGGATCAGTTCATCGGCGTGTTGCTTGGGCAGCACGTCCCTGATCACTTCGATTTGCTGCTGCCTCTGTTGTTGGGCTTCAGCATCTGTCAGATGTTTCGTGCATATTATTTTGGCCAGGTAATTTACTTCTTAGACTTTTCACGGCTCGATCTCTACTCGACGGTCGTAATGACGGCTGTCACTTTTGCCAGCGCAATATTCCTTATTCCCGACTTGGGAACGTTCGGAGCCGCACTGTCATTGGTTGCAGGAAATTTCGTTGGGCTTGCAATTCTGATAGTTCCTACGGGAGAGCGGTTCACCATGCCAACGCCAGTCTACGATGGAGCCCGAATAATAGTCTGGTCGGCGGTAGGGTACTTGCTTGGGCATCTGCTGGGCGAAATGAGTGTTCAAAAGTATGTTGTTCTGCCGCTTCAGTTCATGGTTCTAACCGTTGCCATGCTTGTTCCATTCTATGTTTACAATCTTTTTGGTGCCAGGAATTAGATGCAGAAGATTTGGCATGTTTCGAAGTGCCAGAAATGCTAGCAGTTTTCCCCCGTCTTCGAGTAGCAGTCTGTGGAGCTCATGATGGTGATGCGAGCGTAGAAGTTGGAGTTGAGACGCGCTTGCTGATGCGGCTTGATTGGGGGTCAATCCGAGAAGAGAGGGGGGCGGTCGCAGACTTTAGAACGGCCGCCATTATGCACATTAAAGTGCGCCTCTGGTTCGCCCACTTCGCTGACATTTCAGCGATTAGGGCAGCTGTGAGGACGTCTGCCACTCCGACCAGCACTCGGCCTTGCGAAGCTCATCGGCCCAAAGACCTGATATTGGATGGCTGCGCCGGGTTCGCCGTCGTTGCGACCTGCGGTCCTACCTCGCCGCAGTGCTTCGGCTGCGCGACCATCTCATAGTCAAGCGAGCGACGCCACTTACGCAGATCGATCGGCCATTCGTTGGTCTATCAGGGGGAATTCGCCACAATTCAATAGGACCGGGTGCCAAACAAGACCAAGGCATGAGGGTTCGTGGTTAGATATCGCATACCCAGTCGCTTAGGCTCTAGCCAAGCCCTATATGTCCATTCCAGACCAAACCTCTGGAGTAGTTCGGGTGCGCGAGGGCGCGTACCAGAGAGGAAATTGAACAGACCCCCGCTTGTTTTTATGACATCGACGTTCGTGAGTTTATCGCCAAATTCGACGCAGAACCGTTGCTCATACGGAACGCCAAGCGCCAGCCACAGGATGTTTGGCTTCAGTCGATTGATCTCTTCAACTTTCGCCCTCAGCTCATCGCCGCCCAAGTAGCCGTGCGAACGCCCTACGATTTTTAGTTTCGGGTATCGCTCCTGAAACTCGCGCGACGGCTTCTTTGTTCTCCTCTTCGGAGGAGCCGAGCATATAGAAAGTGAGATCATGATCGCCGGCCAGGGCGGCAACATCGTGAAAGAGATCGGTCGTGGCGACGCGTTCCGGCAAAGGTTGGCGACAAAGCAGCTTTGAGAACATCACCATTGGTTGACCGTCGGCGCTGATGATGTCGGCCTCGGCAAAAAGCGAGGCAACATAGGAGTTGGAAGCGCAGTAGGAAACCACCTCGCCGTTGGCTGACGTGAGAATCCAAGGTCGATGATGAGGAATCTGGATTCTCGACAGAGCTTAACTATAAGGTCTGCTGTCTGCTTGCGATTGAGTGCTGCTATTTCAAGCCCGCCGACGCGAGAGACGGGGTAGTTATACCTAGACGGTCCAACACGAATGCTCCGCCTCTCTGGCCTAGAAAAGTCATCGTTCAGCATACCGTCTGCCTTGAGCGATCGAGGGGCGAACCTAAGCAGCTTTAGACAAAGTTGGCACTGAGGTTCACGAATGAGTAACACTTATTGAAGGCCATTCGGCGAGGCCAGCACACTCTTTAGAAGGAGTTAACGTGTTGGAGGTCTCAGCAGATAGCGCTTCGAGATCACGCGCGGCCGCATGGCAGCCACGAAGCGTACCGCCGCTTCGGTGCGCTTTCGCCGAAGACCTGATGCGCGACTGCTGCTACGATTGCCGGCGCCGCCCCATCCTTGGCGGGAGCACATCCCGCAGGTCTGCGGCCCAATTCAATCAGTGTCTAGACTTGATTTTCGGTCCCGCAAGCGCGTGACAATCCAGTCCAACATGGGGAGCAGTTCGCGGAACGCGCGACCAGCCAACGCAACATTTACCAATAGGCGATCCGTCGCTGGCCTACGAAAGCTTAGGAGAACAAGGTGTTCCCGGCACCGAATTCGACAGCAGCGGAGCACGGATCTCGTTATGTTTCAAGAAGCTACAAAAGCTAGTTCCGAGAGAAGAGCGATAGCCCTGCTGGCTAACCACCAATCGATGAGCAATGATCGCGCGCCTTCCGCACGGCATCCGTTCGGCATCAATCGGCCATTCGGTCTCTCATCAACGCGAAAAAGACCATTGCCAAGTGTGTATTGGCTTCGGTGTTGCTGGCGACCGCATATTTGCTTCTAGCGAAGCCGTCATACACGGCTGCAGGATCCATTGTCATTGACTTGCGCGAGCCACGCGCCTTTTCGGAAAGTCCGATCTGGCAAATGCTTGGCATCTGAGACTTATGCCATCAACAGCCAAGCCGAGATCATTCAGTCACGCCGTGTCGTCTCTGAAGCACTTAAGGCGGTTAACATTCCGAAAAAAGAGAGCTGGAGCTTGCGGCGGCTGCTTGGCGGAGGAAGTTTGTTTGATAAATGGCTTGGTGGGCCGGAACCGGCCAAGATGACCCAGATGATCAAGTGATCTCCGATCAAGAATACAATGATTTCGTCTCCAGCCTGCGCGTGCGAAGAAGAATTCAGAGTTTCACGATCGAGATCGAATACACCGACCGCAATCCGGAGCAGGCGGCAAAAGAACGAATGCAATCATGAATGCCTACATCGCAGAACAGCGGCGTGTGAAGGTTGAGTTGGTCCGGTCAGCAAATGAGTGGTTGACGCGACGGGTTGAGGAATTGAAAGCCGAACTGGTCGAGTTGGAGCGACGAGTTAATGAGTTTAGGAGCGAGAAGGCAGCGATAGATGCCCGCGTGACTGGCGCACTCTACTCGACGTTCCTGAACCGTGTGAAGGAAACCCAGTCGCAGGAGCTGTAAGCTCCTGACGCCCGGATCATATCTGAGGCAGTTCCTCCGACCGAGAAGTCGTGGCCGAAGCGTTCAATCATTCTCGGGCTCTCGCTCGTGATCGGCGGGATGGCTGGCGTTGTCACTGGACGTGATCCGTTCGTCTGCCGCTGGGTTTCATTCGATCGAAGACGTAGCATCGTCTGTCGAGGGTGTTGCAATTGTGGAAGTGCCGAGCATTCCGCTTGCTGACAGAGAAAATATCGACACCAAGATTTTCTGAATCCCCGGACAGCAAGTATGCAGATGCTATCTTTGCGCTATGGCAACTCATTCAGTCGAGGGCCCCGACGCAAAATCTTACAAAAGGCCGTTTGATTGCCGTGGTATCTTCAGCGGAAGGGGACGGCAAGTCTACTATTGCGATTAATGTGGCGCGGTGCGCGGCGACTTCAGGGAAGCGGACCCTTCTTGTTCACGCAAACCTTCGCTATGCGGAGACCGACAATGTCCTGTCGCGCC
>CAVZTR010000011.1:0-150819 GCA_963778225.1 uncultured Alphaproteobacteria bacterium | reverse complement strand
GACCCCAAGCGGACTTAGCGGCCGAGTTGATCTGTCGACCGGCAACATCGTTTGGGCAGAGTTTCCGGATATCCGGCTTGCCCGAAATCGTGCGTCTTAATCCAGTTTTGATGCCAACAAGACGCCTGTCAGCGGACCTCAGCCCAGGAACCGCTGAGGGTCATTTAGGACAACAATTTCAGCTCCAAAAGTCGGCGACCCTAGTTACGAGCCAGTAGGTAGAAATGGTGCCGATAGCGTACGCTGCGGCAACCCGGGCCGGCTCAAGCGGCTGGTTCAGAACGGCAATCCATCGCGCGGTAAGCAATTAGTAGCCCCGCCACAAAAAGAAGCTGGCCCACTTCCACGCCAAGGTTGAACATTAGTAGCGCCATAGCCACATCGGTCTGCGGCAGGCCGATTTCCTTTAGCACTCCGGCAAATCCGAAACCGTGCAGAAGCCCGAACGCGAAAGCCACAATCCACGGATAGGATTGTGAGAGGCGTCTCTCCCCCGGCTTCATGCTGACAAGCTCCCGGGCGACGAACGCGATACTAAGCGCAATAACCGCTTCCACCGGCTTCTGCGGCAGGCTTATCACCCCGAGCGCCGCGCCGCCGAGGGTGATGCTATGTGCGACGGTGAACGCCGTGATCGTTTTGACGAGCATCCATCGATCGCGGATGAGCAGCATCAGGACCAGGACAAAGAGCAGGTGATCTATGCCAATGAGGATATGTTCGACCCCCAGAATGAAGTAGGTCTTGGCGACGTCCAGTGTCGTGGGCGTGCCAACGACGAAGAGGTCAGGCGACTGTGAAGTCAGACGGGTGACCTGTGTTGTACCATCGGCGTGGGCAACGCGGGCGAGCACATCGGTTAGCGACGTCCGCAATCCAGCAATCGTGATTTCGCGATCTGTGAGTCCGCCCTCGCAATGGACGTTCCACCGCTCATAATAGGCACCACCGCTGAACGTACCGACCGGCTCAGTTTGGGCTTTGCAGGCATCCGGCATTCGCACATAAAGCGCGAGCCGCTTGTTTCCCGCCGCCGGCACCTTCCAAAGCACAGCATATTGGCCAACGGCCGTCTCGTTGATCTCAAGATACGCCGGCCGAATCTCATGCGCTAAAGCAATACTGCTCAGCCAAGTCCACAGAACAAGTCCGACCAATAATCGCCGGATCATGAACGCGGCTCCACATCGGCCGCACTCTCAATCTTAACGCGATAGCGCTTCAGAAGACTGTCAAGCCGTTCTTCTTCAAACGCCTTCCGCCTGGCTGTCGTCCAATCTCTCACGACGGCCTCGCGAACTTCGGCAAGCACTGGACTGCGCGCATCGGTGCGGGTGATGACACGGACGAGATGCATACCGAAGCTCGATGAGACCGGCCCAGCCCATTTATTCACTGGCACCTTCAAAAGCTCATCGGCAAATCCCCCGCCGAACGCCTGTTCGATTGACGCCCGGCCCGTCGGTGGCAAGGCCACCGGCAACAGTGTTTGGTCACCCAGCGTGGTAGGGTCAGTTTCGGGATTAGCGCGTAGTTCCGCGAGCACGGCCTGCGCGTCGTTAGCGAGCCCGTCTCCCCTGTTCGATGGGTTGAGGTAGATTTGCTGGAAGGCGATTACAGGCTCGATACGGAAACGGTCAGAATGAGCCTTCAGATGCGCATCGAGTTCGGTATCCGTTGGCGTCAAGTCGCTGACCGCGGCATCGGCCAAAAATTCCATCTTCTGTCGTAGCCGCCGTCGGATGACGGTATCGTCGGTATCAAGACCTAAGACCATGCCTTCGCGATAGTAGATTTCCTCTTTAACGTACTCGTCGATCAGGCCTTTCAGTTCTTGCGCCGTGGGAGCGCGGTGCCATGTCTTCGCAAACAGCCCAGAAAGCTGCTCGATCTTCCCAGACGTCACGACGATTTCTCCTGCTTCGGGCTCAGCCGAGCGGTCGACGAGGCCATAGAGAAGGAAGATCGCGAGTGCGAACCCGAGAAAGTGGATCAGCGGTTCCCTAAGCGCGCGGCTTAGCATTCAAGTCTCCTCGCGTATCTGCCTGTCCACCGGTACGCGCACGCCGTCGCCGTGGCAGCCAACCCACGCTTTCGATCCTCGTTCGATTGGATAGATTTTTGCGATCAGTCGCGCAACTTTGCCACCCCGTTGGCAGTCGGAGGGTGAACTCGACTGACCCAGGCCGTCAGGCGATGCACGGCCTCCGGTGCGCCATACAGCCTGATTAGCCCCAGATCGAGCGCCTCTTGCGGCGAGATTTGGCCCTCGACCAACCCCTTGATGACGTTTTCTTCCGTCACAACGACGACATCACCAGGTGCAGGGCCGGCAACATGCGGAGTCAGTTCCAAGCTACTCGCGCGTGACTCGAAGCGAGCCCATAGTACTGGCCCGAGGAGCACCACTGCGACAGCTGGATCGTCTGGGTTCCGGACCACATCGAGAACATCACGTAGTCGGCCCAGTTCCTTGACGGCTTGCCCGTATCCGAGAAGTGCCTTGGCCGCCACTGGGCGATCGTCTCGCGCCAGTCGCCCTTGGAGTTGCGCTGTCCAAACCGCCGATTTCACATGAAGGGAATCCGGATAAGCCCAGTTGAGCATACCCCGAGCCATGTCGACGGGGTTGTGATAGCCGCAAGCCAACCCGGCAGGAGACAGCGCAACAGAAGCGCTGAGACATGCAAGACCAAGCAAAGCAGCCGACGGTCTCACGGCGTGTACCAGATCGGCGAGGTATAGGCTCGCTCGGTGACCGTCATCATCGTTCCCGGCAGCGGCTTGTTACCGAAGCGCTTAACGTCGTAGGCCGTCCAGCGGGGAGTTGGGATCTCCAGCACGCGCACGTAATAGAATGCCCGCAATGTCGGATCAAACTCAGGATCGTTCCAGACCGCTATCAACTCGGGTGCGCCAATTGTGTTGGTCCACATGGCGTTCTCGACATCGACAGTGCTGCCGACGTTGGCGACCTTGCCGTCAGGACCGGGCTTACGATCCCCCGACCATACCACGTCGTAGACCTTCTCCTGAACCTTCCCATCCTTGCCGAGCCAGCCCTTAATGATTTGGATGCGATCGAGATTGGCACCGATCGCGTCCTTCAATGCCGCAACCAGGAACGTTGGCGCCTTGCCATTTGGAGCTTTCGTCAAGTCTCCGCCCATCGGCACGCCTTTGGTGTATCCGACCCGGGCTGGCAAGCGGTTGCGGGCATCGCTCTCATTGAAGTCCCACCCGCCGAAAAAGCGAACGGCCATGCGCGTCCCGGTCGTGGCGTAGGTCTCTTTGCGCTGCATCGCGTCCCAGATTGCCTCGCGCGTATTATCTGTGGCCCAGACCGCAGCGTATCCCGATGACGATACTTCCCAGTCCATCACTTTGATGTTGGTCGCCGGATTATCGACGAACACCTTGGTCAGACGTTCCGGACTGGGTTCCTGCGGTGTGGTCTTGCCGAAGAAGTTATCCTCTTCCATCGCTGCAAGACCGGTGTGAGCATCGGAACTGCCGACCATGCCGAACTTGTAAGGATTGGTTCCGAGTTCTGCCTCGAGCTTCAGACCGTTCTTCAACGCCGAGCGGGCATACTCAAACTCCAGCATTTCGGGTTTCTTGGCCTCGCTGGCATCGAGATTGCCGAAGTCCCAACGCTCGAAATCGGCGAACTCGTCATTGGGCGACAGAGCTGGATGAGCTTCGCCGTCGCCCTTGGTCTGGGTGGCCTCGTAAAGCGGTTCCCACTTCGCGCGCTGTTCCGCGTACTCCTTGTCGACAGGCTTGCCGGTAAACGACTCGATCAGCGGAAACATGCGGCCGTTGGAGAGATTGCCATTGTGCGCGATAGCGAGAACGTCGCCGCCCGTCTTTTCCTCGTAGGCCTGCATCCACTTCCACAGATCGCGTGGGTTGTCGCTGCCCAATGGCGCCATGGTCGTGTACGGGATAACCTGATCAGCTTTGCCCCCGTTGTCACGGAAGATGATATTGCGGTGCAGGTTGTTGCCGCTGGTGTTCGACGTCCACTCGTAGCCAATGAAGGCCGTGAAGCGGCCCGGGTCATTGAAGTCCTCAGCCGCTTTGATTGTGGACTGCCATGCGCCCTTAAAGGCTGGATTATCCGGAGAATAAACAAGTGTCTTGGGCAAGGTGCCCTTGCTGAATGAAAAGATTAGCTCAAGGGCCGCCTGTGCGCCTTGGCCAGCCTTGATCATGTCGTACCACTTGCGGCCCTGGGGGTCGGCTAAGAGTTCAGGCTTGCCCGAGAAGAAATCCGGAAAGAAGCCCATGTTGTCCGAGTGGTCCGCGACAACAAGAAAGTCGAGTGGCCGTGAAAGCTTCACCGGCTGTCCGGATGAAGCCGTGATTTCCTCGCCACGAGCAAAGCGATACGCATCGCGGGGCGTCAATCGCGCACCGAACGCACCAGCGTCGAACGACGCAGCGGTGTGCAGATGCGTGTCGCCAAATAGGGGCCGGGCCGGGAAATTGCGCCCCGCGTAGGGCGAGTAGCTTGGCTTTTCGGCGACGCGTTCGGCATCCTTCTTGGTCAGATCACCTGTGTCCTGGGCTATGGCCGACGCTGAGGCTGCCGCCGACACGAAAGCCAAAACGCAAACGGCTGAGAAGCGACGTTTATGTGACACGGATCTCTCCTGATGCTTGAGTTCAAAGTCAGAGCCGGAAAGCGACGGCGACCGCCATGATCCTGATCAACCGACACTAAGACCAGATGCGATTGACGGGAACTGCTAACTGCGATTCGACCAGACGTCTGTTTCTGGCCCTGAAGCGAAGTCGAGGTTCAAATTCGCCAGTGCCGCTGTCGATTGCGAAGCAGAACTCTCACAGTGCATGGCGTAAGCCGCTTGTGACCCAAAGTAGACATTTGGAATCGCATCGCGCGCGCCCCAGAACGATCTTTGCTTGCCAGCAACGTGGCAGTCGCTTTGCCTATACCGGAGGATGCTTCCGTAACAATAATTCCTTTGTCCTGAAGCATGATGACTCTAGGCGCCGCTCATAAGGCCGGCGGGGGCATTATTACGCCCGATACTGCTCGTCGGTGACGTGCTCCATCCAGTCGACAACCTTGCCGTCCTTCACTTCTTGGATTGCGATATGTGTCATCGCGTTTGCGGCTGAGGCCCCGTGCCAATGCTTTTCGCCCGGCTCAACCACACGACATCGCCCGGCCGTACTTCTTCTACGGACCCGCCCCAACGCTGGACGCGCCCTAGGCCCGACGTGATGATTAGCGTTTGCCCAAGCGGATGCGTGTGCCACGCTGTGCGAGCACCAGGTTCAAATGTGACGTGCGCACCCTGCACACGCTCCGGTGCAAACGGATTGAATAACGGATCAATGCGAACTGTGCCGGTAAACCAGTCGCTGGAACCTTTGCCCGCAGGTTCCGAGCTTCCTCTTACGATTTTCATGGTCGGACTCCTGCCTAGGCGGGTTCGACGCGCAGTTCATATGCGACGCGCGTCAGCAAAGGTTCGATGAAGTGCTCTGGTGCGCTACTGTCGCTAATAAAAGTATCAGAAGTTCACAATCAGGCCCAAGCTCTTGTCAGTCACTGGAGATCACAACATGTCGGCTCAGGGTCAAGGTTCGCAGATTTGGCGGTCTGAACATCTCCGTCTTGCGATAGATGCTGCCCGCGTCGCGTTGTGGTCTTGGAATGTGGACAGCAACCGGTTCACGATGGACGAACGAGCTTTCGAATTATGGGGGCTGCCTTGGGCGGACGAAGTTTGCTTCGAAGAGCTTTCGGCACATATTCACCCCGCCGACCGTGATCGCGTTCGCACAGCGTTCCTAGCAACGCGTTCCGTGGCGGGGTCTTACGAAATCGACTTTCGGATCATCGTTGGTGACGATGTCCGGTGGGTCTCGGCACGCGGTCAAGGAGCCGACGCGGGCATAGTTGACCGCGTCATGTTTGGTATCTTTCTCGACGTCACGGGGCGCAAGCAGGCTGAAGAGAGCAGTGAGCTGCTCGCAGGCGAAATGAGCCACCGCGTCAAAAACCTGCTGGCGATTGCCGCGAGCCTGACGAATATCTCTTCGCGGACGGCGACTAACATCGAGGACATGGCCAAAGGGCTCACTGAACGTCTTACTGCGCTTGGACGAGCGCACGACTTGGTTCGCCCTCTCCCAGGAGATGAAGGGAAGGCAGCCCTGCTCGGTGACCTCCTATCAGTGCTGCTTGCCCCGTACGACGATCAGGGGGCTTTTGCCGGCCGCATCCGGGTCGCCGTTCCTCGAATGGGAATCGGCAAACGAACCGCGACGACATTGGCTATGGTCGTTCACGAGCTAGCGACGAATGCCGTGAAATATGGAGCTCTGTCCATAGATGAGGGGACGTTAGATATCTCTAGCGTCTCGGATGAGCGTGACGTGATCCTCACGTGGGCGGAAAATGGCGGACCACCAGTTTTAGCGCTGTCCGAGATGCGCGGATTCGGCAGCAAGATGATCTTGCAGAGCCTGTCGCGTCAGTTCGACGGTGCTCTTTCTTACGACTGGCAGCCGAATGGCCTCGTTGTGACCATGCGGATGCGGAAGGATCGGCTCGCTGCCTAACTTGGCGAATAAACAAGCTCACTCTGACTGCGGCATCGGCCTGTCCGGCTCTAAGTATACGCCCAATCCGGTCACTACCGCTAATGGCCGATGTTGTTGCAGAAGTCTGCTGGATCGACGGCGTCAGCGGGGCTGATTTTCTGAAAAATCTGGCTCGTTCGCTGCTAGCGCCTGCCCGCTTTTGGCGGTGGCGTCGCATCGGCACCGACGCTTGACGCGACTTATGCAACGAGACGCTACGCAACATGCGGGGCAGCAGTGTCCGGCGGGTGAACCGCCAGCTTGGCGAGACGGCGCAGGTTCTGGGCGATGGCGGCAAGTGTGAACTCGAACTGCGCGCCGGCCGGTCCGCGAAGCCTCAGCCGTCCCATCCGAAGTATCCGCTTCAAGTGCGCAAACAACATCTCGACCTTCTTGCGATCGCGCCGCGTCTGCTCATAGGCGGCGGTCTTAGCGATGGCACGGGCGACATCGCGCGCTGCCTCATGCACGTGGCGTGTGATCTTCCGGCTGGGCGACTTGGGGCAGCACTGCGGCTTGAACGGGCAATCGCGGCAGTCGGCAACGCGGGCAAAGTAGGAGATGGTGTCGTCACCACGTGGTCCGCGTGAACCGCTTGAGCGTGGCAGGATCTTGCCGTTGAGGCACACATAACGATCGCGTGCCGCGTCGAAAGTGAAGTCGTGGCGGCTGAACGTGCCGTCGTCGCGCCCGGATTTGTCGATCACCGGGATGTGCGGCGCAATGTGCTTCTCGTCGACCAGGAAGTGCAGGTTGGGTGCCGAGCCATAGGCGGTGTCGGCGGCAAGCCATTCCGGCTTGATGCCGAACGTCGCCTCGGTGCGCTCGATCATCGTCTGCGAAGCACCGACTTCTGCTTGCCGAATTGCCCGCGACGCCTCGACATCCATGATGATCCCAAACTTCACATCGATGAGATAGTTGTCGGCGTAGGCGAAGAACGCGGCGTTCCTGAGTGCGCCGGTCCACTGCGCGGCCGGATCTGCAGGCGCAACGAACTTCGGCACGACGTCGCTGGCGGCGCCCCAGGCTGGGTTGTCGAGATTGGCGAGATAGTCCTGAACGGCGCGCTCGACGGTCGCTGGATCGATGTCACGGCTCCATTCTTCGCCCGGCATCGAGCGGCACTTGTTGGCGTCCGCCGCGATCAGGCTCGCATCGACTGCGAAACCAGTGCCGCCGACCAGACCTGCGTCGATGCAGGCTTCAACGACGCGCTCGAACACGCGGCGGAAGACATCATGTTCGCGAAAGCGTTCGTTGCGGGCGCGCGTGAAGGCCGAGTGATCGGGGATCTTATCTTCGATGCCGAGGCCGCAGAACCAGCGATACGCGAGATTAAGCTGCACCTCGCGGCACAGCGCGCGCTCCGAGCG
Organism: uncultured Alphaproteobacteria bacterium; assembly: GCA_963778225.1. GTDB lineage: Bacteria > Pseudomonadota > Alphaproteobacteria > Rhizobiales > Hyphomicrobiaceae > JAGVSR01. The sequence continues at coordinate 142,822 of CAVZTR010000011.1, read as the reverse complement.
GATCGCGAACACGTAGCCGAGGATGAGCATCCGGATCATAAGCTCCGGATCGATCGACGGCCGTCCGGTGTGCGAATAGTGCGGCGCCAGTTCGGTGCGAACCCACGTCAGGTCGAGAACTGCCGCGATCCGCCGGACCTGGTGATCGTCGGGCACGATGGCCTCAAGATCGAACGCATAAAACAGCTGGCCCTGCTCGCTCTTGCGCCGCCCCATCATCGAACCGCTCCGTCGATGGCCGCCCCATAACGACGGAATCACGCTTCGCTCGGCCTCTCAAGCCAGTTCTGCAACAGAATCGGCCCTGAGCTGACGCCGCTTCGACTTCAGACGCATGCCCGCTTCTGAACCCAAGCTGACATCTGAGGCAATGGGAGGAGCGGCGCCCTATCCTGATGCTGTCAGCGATGCGCCTCGATCCCTGGCCGCAAGAGCGCAACAACTTTGCGCGCATAAGTATCATCAAACGGGTGCTCGGCACCTGAGAGGAAGCGGTACCAGAAGGCGCCATGAATAACGTGCGCCAAGACATCCTCGTCAAGGTCCTGCCGAAATTGGCCAAGCGCATAACCGTGACGAAGAACGCGGCGCAGCGCCTCGCAGCGCACGTGATGAACACGGTCATACAGTTTGGCGCGGAACTCCTGATCGAGCTGGGCTTCGGCGATCAGACTGCGCACACCCTTGGCGACGAGCTCGTTGCGCATGAAGGCGAAAAAGCGCGCCAAGTCCTTCTCGAGATCGGCAAATGCATCAGCCGAGGGCACGAGCGGCGGCATGTGGCTCAAGGAGTGCTCGGTAAAGGCTTCCAGGACTAGATCCGCCTTGGATGGCCACCAGCGGTAGATCGATTGCTTGCCGACCTTCGCGGCCGAGGCGATGGCATCGATGGAGACGTCACGGTAGTCGCGCTGGCCTACGAGCGTAACGGCAGCGTCGAGGATCGCTTGGTGCGTTGCCTTACTGCGGGGGCGTCCTTGACTGCGCTTGTCCTGCAAGTCGGTCGGGGGAGGGGCTTTGGTCACAACGCGCTCCGCAGTTAAATCTAATGCCACAATATAATACGATCCGTTCCGTTCTTCAATCTGCGTGGGCTGACTTCACGTCTGCGCACCTTCTCTTGGAAAACCAGTCAAACCTGAACAGTTAATGTTTGCGAGCAAAATCACGCGATTGTGAATACGCTACGTTTCGTTTCGTATTGAAATAACGAAACGCACCGTTTAGTTTTATTATTACCGGCAGCGAGACAGTACAAGCGCTCCGGTTGAACAAAGGGACGACCGTCCCCAAACAAATGGAGATCCGCCATGAACCGCATCATCCTCGCCACCATGATCGTCGCCGCTTCGCATTCCTTCGCATCGGCCCGCGATCTCTCCACGAAAGTCATGCAGGACAATCCCGGCGTGTCCGGCCCCGGCACCACGTCCAACCCGACGGCGAAGCCCGAGACAAGCGGCCTTGCAGAGCAAGCCATGCGCATTTCACCGGGCGTCAACGGCCCTGGCACGACTGCGAATCCGACGGCCAAGCCCGCCGCCAGGGGTCTTGCCGAAAAAGCAATGCAGGATCACCCGGGCGTCACCCGCTGATTGCTAATTGACTTTGGCTCGGTGGCGTACTGTCCCTCCGTCGCCGGGCCCTCCCACTTGGACCTCGCCGCGAACTCGAGGTTCGTGCTCCTTCCACCCGCTGCTAGTGGCGCAGCAGAACTCTAGCAATTGGACGGCGCATGCAGATTTTGACTCCAGCAGAAGACCGCCTTCTGCGGCTTCAGGCGAGTGAGCGGACTTGATGGCCATTTCACTCCCTAGCCGCGATCCCTGAAACCTGCCAACTCTCGTTGCGTTTTTCCCGTCAAATTCGCACAAGAAGGGGGCTCCCATTGCTCGCTGGATCGCGCTTTTCATCAGTCACGGTGTGGCGCTGGCGGCAGGGTTTGCGCTCGGCATTTATCTGCTGCCTATTCTCACCGCGCCGCCCAGTGTGGATCGCGCTATGCTGGCCGAGACCGCCAAAGCCGCCAAATACACAGCAACCTTCACCCGCGATCTCAACGGCAGCGACTTTCTGCACTCGGGCGAGGGAGAGGTCAGCGTAACGCCGCAGAAAATCGTGCACAGCGGGCGGCTAGCACCTGGGCCCGACTACAAGCTCTATCTGGCGCCCGACTTCGCCGAGGATGAAGCGTCGTTCCTGAACATCAAGGACAGAGCCGTGCGCATCGGGGACGTGAAGACGTTCGACGGCTTCGTCCTTGATCTGCCCGCTGGCACAAACATCGACGCCCACACCACCGTCGTCATTTGGTGCGAGGCGTTCGGCGAGTTCATCACGGCGGCGAAGTATCGCTAGGGATGGTGGGGGTTGGCCTCCGCGCTCAGGCCAAAAGCAGTCATTCGCAGCCAGCCGCCGTCGCGATGCGCGACGATTGACGCCACAGCGATGTGCACAGAACCGCACTGCGAGTGATCATTCGGCATCTTAGTTCGGTAGGCACTGGCCGGGAGCAGAACTCGAGGTTCGAGTACTTCATTGCCGCTCGCGATTGTAGAGCAGAACTCTCACAATTGCATGGTGTAAGCCGCTTTGGACCCAACGCGGACGAAGTGCACGGGCTCAACACCAGCATGGCCGCTACGAACCCGCCTCCGCAATTTCGAAAGCAAGGTGATCGATGCGCCCCGCCCCTAGCACCACGTGCCGCCCGCCAAAGCTTTCAAGACTTGGAGGGCGGCGGGATAAATGCGGGAACTTTAGCGAACACCATCAGTTCGATCAGAAGATCGGTTGTGAGGCTTCATGCGTTGCTCGTCTCTGTTGATCATCCTGGTATGCAGCACGCAAATCGCGGTGCCATCGGCGCAGGCGAGGAATCTCGACTGGACCGAGCACCGAAACGATCGATTTGGTCTCCAACTTGTCTATCCCGCCAACATTTTCAAGCCGCAACGCAAAACCGATCGGGGTGACGGAGAGCTCTTCCTATCTGCCGACGGCAAGGCGAAACTGCTGATCGGTGCGCTTGAGAATTCTCAAAACCATTCGCCCGCGTCGTATCAGAAATTCATCGCGCGGCAGTCCTATCCAGGGTTCGATCTCGACTATTTGCCAGTCGGCAACACCTGGTCGGTCCTCTCCGGCGAGCGAGACGGCAAAATGTTCTATGATAAGGTAATCTTTACCTGCAACCAGAGGCGCATCGGCCGCTTCGCCTTGGTGTACCCCGTCGCCGAGCGGTCGTTCTACGATCCGATCATCGAGCGGATAGAAGATAGCTTCACTGCCCGATCGAAAGGATGCTGACCGATGTCCAGCGCAGGCGAATTCTCCTCCGTTGCTGCAGATCAAGCTTGGCAGACGTGCAACGAACGCAATTGGAACAAACTAGAAATCAACAGACAGAGCTCACTCGCAGTTAGTAGATGTAGGAACAAATCTGGTTCGTCGCGTGGGCTAGCTGTCACAAGTTAGCGATAAGGCTGCTGCGGATTCACATCAGAACGATACTCGTTGGTGCGGTTCACGTCCGGACGATAGTCAGTCCGATCGCGGTTCCTGTACCCTTCAGTCCTGCCAAGACCTGACAAGAATAAAAGGGCGACGATGGGTGCGATGAGCAGCCAGAGAACAAGCCAAATCCCAGGATTGTCCATGGTCCAACACTCCGTTGTTGAGGTACTGCCAACGGGCGGATCAGTGAGAAGTCCGGCTCTTCAAGGCTGTGGCAGACGCGAACTCAAAGTGCCGCGCGACATGGCTTTCGTCCGTAGGGCCACAAAACTATAAGCTTAGTACTAAATTCATTCTCTTCGATTCACGTCCGGGAAAAAGCTGCGCTTAAAACTGGTCAACAACCGTACTGCAGCGCAATGATAAGTAGCGATGCCAAGTCTGCACAGAAAGTCAGCGCAGCCTTCTTCTGAAGTTCAACGCTTCCACCACGGCACGGATCCGGAAGATGTTTGGTTGCAAAGCGTCTCAGGGCACTTGAGGCAGTTCGCCCCTGGACATTCGTGGCCTAGGTAAGTGGTGCAGACTGCGTCTCTGTGTCATTGCAATGCCTGCGGTTGATTTAGCAGGAGCGTCTGCAGGGACGCTGCTGACCCGCTTAATTTCGAAGGAAACAGAAAAGCTCCCTGGCGGGAGCTTTTTGCTTGCCGGACCGCCCTCTGATGAAGCCCCCGCTGCCAGATCGATCAAACAAGACCCTCAGCTTCTGCCCCTCAGATGAGTGAGTCCAGGGGGGGATCAACGCGAACGACGTCCATGAACAACTATCTTTCGGAAACATTCTGACCGGCCGCAGGATCGTGTGATGCAGTTGCGCCGGGCACCTGAACACACCAGCAGTAGTTAACGCTGCCGATGCACAAACGCCAAAGTGGGGCAGCGTCGTCGGGTCCGATGGCGCTGCCCCTAACCTTCAAGCTGCACCCGGGATGAGTACCGGCTAGAATGAAGGCGCATTGTAATTAGCGCATCGAACGCCTTCCATAACGAACGAAGCGCCTCTGATAACGCGTGGGCATTGTTAAGGTTGCAGCTGAAAAAGTGGGGCAGCGGTCGCGGTGGGGCAGAACCGTCACCTCAGGTGCAGATCAGAGTGAGTGTCGACGCTCGGCTGGCGCAAATGAAGAGCCTTTTCGCATAGCTGGTTGCAAACCAGCTTATCGAGAAGCATCCGTGCGAGTTCGTGCCGCGCCCCGGCGATCTGGTCGAACGCGAGCGCGTGTTGAGCGCCGACGAGATCAAGGCGCTATGGGCAGTGACTGAGAAGCTTCAGGCGCCGTTCCGGCAGTATGTTCGCGTGTTGCGGTTGACGGCTCAACGCCGCTCCGAAGTCTCAGGCATGCGCTGGGCTGAGATCGGCCGCTCGCAGCCGGAGGCGACCTCCTCGTGATGGGCGCCTATGGACGATCGGCGTGGCGGGAATTGACTACACTACGTGGTAACGTGGACCACGACATCCCCAACACGCCGCACTACGTCGACGGCTACTCCACCCGCGGACTGTAGTAATCGAACGTCGGCCACGCTATGACCCACTCGAATTCCACTCAAACGGATATCCTGCGTCATCTCCGGCAACATCGGCTGCTTGAACGTAATGGCGCTATTTTCATGATCGATGTCGAGGCCAAGGCAAGCCGCGATCAGCGCGAACGGCGCGGCTGCTGCCCACGCTTGTGGCGAACAGGAAACGGGATAGGACACCGGTCCGCGACCTCTACGGCGGGGCGTCCCACAAAACAATTCGGGAAGGCGGTTGTCCGCTTGATAGGCTTGAGCGGCGTACAACCCTTCGAAGATGCGTGATGCTTCGCGCTTCATGCCGTACCGCGCGAGGCCGATGGCGATAAGGGCATTATCGTGCGGCCAGATCGACCCGTTATGATACGACATCGGGTTATAGCGCGGCATGCCGGTCGCAAGCGTTCGCACGCCCCAGCCGCTCCACATGTCCGTGCCCATCAGCGTGCGCCCGACGCGCTGCGCTGCGTAGTCGGGCGCCAAGTCGCTCAGTAGCACATGGCCCGCATTTGACGCGGTGATGCAACAAGGGTGCTTCTCGCCGTCGAGTGCCAGGACGTAGGTGCCACTCTCGCCGTTCCAAAATCGATCATGGAAGACGGACTTGAGTGCATTGGCGCGTGAGCGGTAGCGTTCTGCCGCATCGTGATTGCCCAGCAATTCCGCAAGCTTTGCACCTTGCTCGTAGGCTTGATGAACATACGCCTGGACTTCCACAAGCGCGATAGGTCCGCCTGCGGTGCGGCCATCGCTATGAAACACGGCGTCGTGGCTGTCCTTCCACCCTTGATTTACGAGGCCCGTGGGCGTGCGGCGGTGGTAGGCGACAAAGCCATCGCCGTCGCGATCGCCGTGAAGTTCGCACCAGCCGAGGGCCGCCTGAATGTTTGGCCATATCTGGCGGATCGTCGCCCGATCGCCCGTGCGCCGCCAGTACGCCCCCGCCAGAACTACGAACAGCGGCGTGGCATCGACAGTCCCGTAGTAGCTGCCGAACGGCACCTCCCCGGTATTGGCCATCTCGCAGCGGCGCTGCTCGTGAACGATTTTGCCGGGCTCGGCATCCGAGAGCGGATCGACACGGGTAGCTTGGGTGGCCGCCAGATGCAGCAGAACGCCCTGGGCGATAGTAGGATCGACCCACAGCATGAAGAGCGCGGTGATGATGCCGTCGCGGCCAAAAACCGTACTGTACCAGGGAATGCCAGCATGGGGGTACAGGCCGTGTGGCGTCCGGGCCAGGAGGGTGTAAACGTCGCTGGTGCAGCGGCTGATCAGCTTGTTGAAGACGCTGTTGGTCGACGCAACGGTGGCTATTCCGTGAGATTTCCGCTGCGCGTCGCGTCGCTTTGCGCGATATGCAGTCACAATTTGCATGTCGTCAGGCCGGGAATTTTCATCTGCGCATCGGACGCGGGTGACAACAGAGGTGGTGCCACCGGCAGGAAGTAGTAGGTCAAAGCGCGCTCGTCCGGATGAAACCATATGGGGCAGCGGGCGAAACGTGACTTCTGTTGTCCGGCAGACCCTGTCGAGTCCGGTGTACTCAAAAACGAACCCCTCATTGGTGACGCGACATCCGGCTACTTGGGGAGACACCCCGCGTGCGGTTCCGCGCACCTCGAACAAATCCTTGAAGTCGGCCTCGAAGTGAATGTCGAGCCGCACGTCATGCGGGGAGACGTCGTAGTTCCGAACACTAATTCGCTCGTAACAACACCCTGACCATAGGAACTTCGTTCGCGTTATGCCGATCAAGTCCTTCGCCATGTCCGGCATAGTCGGATTCGCGAGCGTAGCAGTTAGCGCCGATCCATCGTCATCGTGGGTCGATGATAGCAGCAGTGGTACCCTCTCCCCCTCAAGCCGCAGATCCCATCGCGACACGTAGCGCGTATCGTTGAAATACAAACCTTCCGGTGAGTTCCTGCGTCGCCCGCAGTCACCCCAATGATCGAAGACGGCGAAGAGATCATCGTGTTTGAGAACTTTAGGCGGCTGGGCCGTCAGCGACGCGGCCGCGTAGATATCAAACGTCTCGTGGTCACCATCAACAACGTTCATTGTTCCACCGGAGATCAGGCGACGGCCAAGTCTTCCGGCGAAGAGGTGCTGATGTTGGCGCGCCCATTTACCGTGCCGGCCAAGCAGAGCGCAGTATAAGCGTTCTCGTAACGCTCCGCCATGGTCGCGACTGTGAAGCGGCTCTCGAATTCAGCGCGCACTAAGCGACGGTCGAAGCGATCGATGGAACGCACCTTCTCGACAGCTTCCTCGATGGATTCAACGATATAGCCCGACACACCATGATGAATGACCTCCGGGACACTTCCGTTCTTCCACGCGATCACGGGGGTGCCGGCGGACAGTGCTTCGATCATTACGAGTCCGAAGGGTTCCGGCCAGTCGATGGGAAACAGCAACGCTTTTGCACCACCGAGAAATGCCGGCTTGTCAGTTTCAGAAATCTCACCGATGAACTCAATCAATGGATGATCCAAGAGCGGTTTGATCACGCAGTTGAAGTAGCCTTCATCGACGTGGTCTATCTTCGCTGCGATCTTCAACCGCATGCCCGCCTTGATTGCGATTTCGATAGCCCGGTCGGGTCGCTTTTCCGGAGAAATGCGGCCGATGAATGCAAGGTAGTCTTGCGGATTGTTTGAAAACGGTATGGCATCGGCCGGCAGGCCGTGCGGAATGTTGGCCAGCCAGCGAACCGTCTTTGGCATGGGTTCACGCTGCTTCCGGGAAATCGACACCAGCGGCATTTGCGGGAAGGCTCGGTACACGGGCTGATAATCGCTTATGTCGAGGCGCCCGTGCAATGTCGTCACGGTCTTGCTGCTGAGTTCTTCAAACACTGGGTACTGGATGAGGTCGAGGTGAAAATGGACGATATCAAACTCGGCCACTAACCGTTTGACCTGCTGCAGCGCCACCAGATGCATGGGAAGGTGATCTTTAATGCCTGACAGCCGCAAGGCTTGGGGACACAGGGAAACCAGCCGAGCCGATGTATGAGAATCACCACTCGCGAAGAGCGTGACCTCATGCCCTCTGCGCACCAACTCTTCAGTCAGCCACGATACCACCCGCTCTGTCCCGCCATAAAGTTTTGGTGGAACTGCTTCAGCCAAAGGGGCGACTTGCGCGATCCGCATAGAACTCTCCTGAGGGCACTCGTTAGTAAACGGCGCAACAACCGCTAAGGTTCCGGATCGCTGAAATCGACAGCTGTCCTGAGGGAATGCCCTCGAACCATGTGTCGTGCTGCACGTTTCAAAATAGGTTTCCCTACACGCACTTGATGGCGCGCGTGCAGTGACGTTCAACTGGGCTACTACTACAGGAAGCAGAGGGTAAGACCTTGGATCTCGCAATTGTGGGCAACTGCAATATTGCCGCCCTGATTGATCGCGAAGCCAGCATCGTTTGGTACTGCCTGCCCCGCTTTGACGGAGATCCTGTATTTCACAAGCTGTTGGGTGCACCGCATGGCCGCCCGACCGACGGTGTTTTTTCGATCACAATGGAAGGTTTGCAAGAAGCAGAGCAGGCATACATTGAGAATACCGCTATCGTGCGGACCGTTTTGAAAGGTCCGAGTGGAGCTGTCGAGATCATTGACTTCGCCCCGCGCTACGAATCTCGTGGCCGCGCATATCGACCGCAAACTCTTGTTCGAACCATACGCCCCATATCTGGAACGCCACGTATTACAGTTTCGGTTCGTCCCAGCTTTGAATACGGGACGCTAGAACCTGAGATTACCTATGGCTCCAATCACATCCGCTATGTGGGGCCGCGTTTCACGATGCGTCTGACCACGGATGCACCCATCGATTACATTCTTAGCCGCGCGACATTCAACTTGCACGAGCCGTTGAATTTTCTGCTCGGCCCGGATGAGACGCTGACGGATTCGGTCAGCGGGTTCACGCGGTTCGAGTTTGAGCATACGGAATTCTACTGGCGAGCATGGGTCCATCGTTTGGCCATTCCGTTCGAATGGCAAGAAGCCGTCATCCGCGCTGCAATCACGCTCAAACTCTGCACATACGAGCCGACAGGCGCGATCGTAGCTGCGGTGACGACGAGCATACCTGAGGCGCCACATAGCCAGAGGAACTGGGATTACCGCTACTGCTGGCTCAGAGACTCCTATTTTGTCGTAAGGGCTCTGAACAGTCTTTCGGCTGTGCGAACCATGGAGAACTATTTCCGTTGGCTAATGAATGTCGTCGCAACAACTAATGGCGGGCATATCCAGCCGGTTTATGGTGTCGGCTTGGAAAGTGATTTGACCGAACACATCGTCTCAAGCTTGCCAGGCTACCGAGGCATGGGACCGGTGCGTCGAGGCAACCAGGCGTACGAGCACTTTCAACACGATTCCTACGGAAACGTAGTTCTCGGGGCGACGCAGGCCTTTCTCGATCGCAGACTTCTAAGCAAGCCTAGTGTGAGCGAGTTTGAGCAGCTGGAGCGAGCGGGACTTCAGGCAATTGAACTTTACGACAAGCCGGATGCGGGCATGTGGGAGCTTCGCTTCAGCGCCAAAATTCATACGACATCCAGTCTCATGTGCTGGGCCGCGTGCGATCGCCTCGCTCGGATTGCCTATCATATCGGTTTGCGCGATCGCTACGCATACTGGCGAGAGCGGGCTGAGGCTATAAGGGCGGTCATCCTTCAGCGCGCATGGTCGGAGAAGCGTCAATCCTTCGTCGAATGCTTCGAGGGCGAAACGCTCGATGCAGGTGTTCTACTCATGGCAGAGGTCGGCTTCATAGACCCGCACGATCCTCGCTTTGTCTCCACTCTCTCTGTAGTCGAAAAGACCCTAGGCCGGGGCGCGTTCATGATGAGGTATGAAGCTCCAGATGATTTCGGTCCCCCAGACACTGCTTTCAACATCTGTGCCTTCTGGCGAGTCACGGCGCTGGCGCGATCAGGGCGGCAGGAAGATGCCCGTGCCATATTTGAGACGTTGCTTGCGAGCCGCAATCACGTCGGCCTCATGTCCGAAGACATCAAGCCCGATACGGGTGAAGCGTGGGGTAATTTCCCGCAAACCTATTCGATGGTCGGTATCATCAACGCGGCCCGGCTACTGTCGTCTTCATGGGACGTCGAAATTTGAACCGTTGGCGTATCGTTTGTGACGTCGGCGGCACGAACATATCGCCCGCACTCAGGGCGATCGGCAAACCCAATACTAAATTTCAAACAGCTCAAGCTTCTTTGGCACACGTTTGTCCTTTAACGTAGCATAGCGTGGCAAGCCGTTCTCGTAGGGTGGATAGTCTTCGCCCTGAATCAGTGGCAGCAGATACGTGCGGCAAGCATTGGTAATGCCAAATCCGTCTGCAGAGATGAAGTCTCGCGGCAATAGCTTCTCAACGTTGGCGACCTGCGCAAGGGGCACCTTCCCGATCGTCCAGGTATAGGGCTCGCCGGAGGTCCGCACGATTGCAGGCATGATTGCGTTGTGACCCGCGATTGCCATCTCGACGGCGGCCTTGCCCACCGCGTAGGCTTGATCAACGTCCATGCGAGATGCGACGTGGCGCGCGGAACGCTGGAGGTAGTCAGCAACGGCCCAATGGCATTTGTAGCCCAAGGCTGAACTCAGCATTCTCGCCACAACGGGAGCAGCACCGCCCAATTGCGAGTGCCCAAACGCATCGCTTGTGCCCTGCTCGGCGAGGAACCGACCATCCGATCGCTTGACGCCTTCGGAGACAACGACCGTGCAATAGCTGTAACTTTCAACCACTGCCCTCACTCGTGCAACCAATCGTGCGTTGTCGAATGCAATCTCGGGGAAAACGATTACGATGGGCAGATCATGGTTTTTATCTGCGGCCAAGGCGCCTGCCGCAGCGATCCATCCGGCGTGGCGTCCCATGACTTCAAAGACAAAAACCTTCGTCGATGAGCGGGACATCGAGCGGACGTCGAAGGATGCTTCTCGCGTCGACACGGCGATGTATTTGGCCACAGAGCCAAATCCGGGACACGTGTCCGTACCGAATAGATCGTTGTCGATGGTCTTCGGAATGAGTATTGCTTGAAGCGGATAGCCCACCGTCTCTGCAAACTGCGAGATCTTACTGCAGGTGTCGGCCGAATCTCCGCCACCATTGTAGAAAAAATAACCGATGTCATGAGCCTTGCAGACGGCGATTAGACGCTCGTATTGGCGTCTGTCGCTTTCAAAATTGTCGAGCTTGACTCGGCACGAGCCAAACGCACCTGCTGGCGTGTGGCGAAGAGCAGCGATCGCATCGTCGCTGTCTCCGGTGGTATCAATTAAATCCTCGTTGAGGACGCCGATGATCCCGTCGCGCGCCGCAAACACTTGGCCGATCACACCGCTTTGCTGACGGGCTGTTTCGATCACGCCACAAGCTGAGGCATTGATAACGGCAGTGACGCCACCCGACTGGCCATACAAAGCATTTTTCTTCACTGCCGATCCTTCCCGGTGAAGCGCACGCTCGAGCGGCCGTCTATTCCCCAGCCACAGATCGACCAGACGCTTCCAAGTACCCTACCTCCTGCCGTGTTCCATTCTCGGGGATACACGTTCAGTTCGGACGATTATGTGTAGCTGGCATTTGGAACCTCTTACCGGGCGATGCCCTGGTGACCTCGAAGTCGATTGCATCGACGAAGGCGGAGAAATGAAGCGAGGGGGTGCACGATCATCCTTCACACTCAGCGCTTTGACGCGAAGTCCAACTGGTCCTCAACTTTCGCGAACTTTCCGGCATCGATGGGGTTCTACACGGAGCGAGCCCGCCCACGCTCGAATCCAAGGGGATCATATGTTCTTCATAGCGCTTGCGACGGACTACGACGGCACGCTCGCCGAGAACGGCAAGGTTGACGCCGACACCATCGCGGCCTTGAAGCAGCTGAAAAATTCAGGTCGGACGCTCATTCTAGTTACCGGGCGCGAACTTTCCTCACTCCAGCGCGAATTTCCTGATCTCGATCTTTTCGACCTCGCCGTCGTCGAGAACGGCGCGCTGCTTTACGACCCCGCGAGAAAGGAGGAATTCCCGCTCGCCGACCCACCCGCGCCCGAATTCGTTATGCGGCTTCAAGAACTCGGCGTGTCCCCACTCTCCGTCGGTCGTTCAATTGTCGCGACCTGGGAGCCAAATGAATCGCTGGTGCTGGACGCTGTTCGCGACCTCAGTCTCGACCTTCAGATTATTTTCAACAAGGGGGCGGTGATGGTGCTGCCAGCTAGCATCAACAAGGCTTCGGGCCTTCGCGCAGCGCTGGAGCGCTTGGGACTTTCCCCGCACAACGTCGTCGGCATCGGTGACGCCGAGAACGATCAGGCCTTCCTTAAAATGTGTGGCTGCTCCGTGGCAGTGGAGAATGCAATTCCGTCGTTGAGGGAGACCGCCGATATCCTGACGCACGCTCGCGGCGCTGGTGTGACTGCGTTAGCGCGTCAGCTTCTCGATACCGACCTCCGCTCGCCAGGACTTGATGTGCCCAAAGCGCGTCCGCTTCTTGGCTGTCGCAAGGACGGCAGCCAGGTTCACCTCGCGCCGTTCGAGACCGCGCTCGTCACCGGCTCGTCCGGCGGCGGGAAGTCGACGATTGTTAATGCTGTCCTGGAACAGATGCGCGAACTCGACTTTCAGTTCTGCGTAGTCGACCCCGAGGGCGATTACGTCGAATTCGAGGGAGCGGCGGTCGTGGGTGACTCCAAACATCCGCCCACCGTTGACGAAGTGATGAGCTTGCTCCAACAGCCTGCCGTCAGTGTCATCGTCAACTTGCTCGCCGTGGACCCCTCCGAGCGGCCCGCGTTCTTAGTCAAACTTCTCCCCGAATTGACGCAACTGCGGTCGGCAAAGGGGCGGCCGCACTGGATCGTGATCGACGAGGCCCATCATTGTCTCCCAGCCGGCCTGGGGGCGGCCGCCTTCACGCTCCCACAAGAACTCCCCGCCACCATCGCGGTCACCGTCCATCCAGAATTGGTGTCGAGTGACTTTCTTAAACTTGTTTCGGTTGTCATCGGCGTGGGCGACGGCTCTTGCAACGAGATAGCGAAATTCTGCGAGGCGACGGGGCGCACCTGTCCCACGCGCCCCCGAGCTCTCGAAGAAGGCCAGATCCACGTCTTAAGCAAGGATGGACGTTTTGAGGTCGTGGACGCCAGCCAGCCCGAGAGCAAAAAGAAACGGCACGCGCGGAAATATGCGGAAGGCGAACTCGGCGAGGACAAGAGTTTTTATTTTCGCGGGCCGAAGTTTGCACTCAACCTGCGCGCTCATAATTTAATGATCTTTCTGCAGATGGCGGCAGGCGTGGACGACGAGACGTGGCTTCATCACTTGCGCGCTGGCGACTACTCCAAGTGGTTCCGCGACTCCATCAAGGACGACGATCTGGCTGACCAAGCGCGCGAGATTGAAGAGGAAATGTCGCTCGACGCTGACGCCACCCGCGCCTCCATCAAGAAGATTGTGGAGCAAAGGTACACGGCACCGGCAAAGGGGTGACCGCTCACGACGGGCCGTTTACGTCGGTCTCAATGTAAAGTCTTCCGTTCAGCCCATCTTATCGCGCAACGGCGGCTCACGTTACGAGCGCTGTCGTCCAACATTTGGGTTGAGGCACCTGCGCGCGGGTCCCATGCAGACGAAGTTGAAGGAACTAAGAACAAAGCTGCAAGTTCGTGAGGTGTTCGGCCTAGTGATCACAAGCTAAGCCAGCATTGATCATTCTCTGACGGCACGGGGGTTATGGCTCTCTGCGACGAGCGCAGACAAATCACAGAAGGAACACTGCCATGATCCGAACTTTATCTCTCGCTGCAGTGCTCGCCGTTCTCACTCTTCCTGCCCTCGCGGACGACGCGGGAGTGGCGCCAGGTACTGAGAAGACGGGCGGCCCTGCCACTCAGAACATCTTCACATCCGATCAAGCGCGTCAGCACCTCATGCACTTGGGTTATACTGACGTCTCTGCAATGACGAAGGACGAGAGCGGCAAGTGGATTGGACGTGCGACTAAGGACGGCAAGAACTACGTTGTAGCGGTGGACGTGAAGGGTCCGGCACCCACAGTCGAAGTTAAACCGGCAGCGACCAACTAAGTTCGACACTCCAGCCGGGTCGATCCGGCACGCAATATCAACTTCTCGCTGAATGTTGGCGTGAAAGTTCCGAGGGAAGTGCGGTTCTATTCGATGCCGCAAGACATTGTTGATGAAGCAGAAAAGCAGTTGAAGGTGGTCAGTAAGCTCCTCCAGCAGCAATTCCTTTTGTTTGAGCAAGTGCGCCAAATCCCGCTCGTCGCGCGGCTACCTGCCCGAATTCGCAGCGTGAATACGTTGCTCAGCAAGAGCCAATCTAGGCTGCCAATTCAGGCCGCTGCTCGCCACAACGTGTACAGCGGTTCCGTTACTGTCTGCGATGGTTGTAAAGTGGCTCGAAGCCGATATTCCCGGCCGGACGATTTTCACACCCGGCTGCTAGCCGATATGCACCGTCGGCTCGCTAATCCAGGCGGCTGCGCCAGGAATAGACTGCACGATCACTTTCAAATCATCTTTATCGCAAGGCTTCGTAGAAATGGTCGCCTAAGATCATTTGGCATTTGGTCAGGCTCCATCGCAGACACAAAGACAAAGGATTTGCCGTGCTGCCTTAGCTGTCGCGCGAGGTCAAAAGCTTTGACCGAATAGAACCTCCTCATGGTGGGGACAAGCAAACCTGTTCCGATCACAAAAAGTCGCTGATCGGCCCGATGGAATCCCTGATACCTCCAGGAGAATTCCCTGTTATTTGACACGGGAATTTCTGCGCTAACTCTCTGAATTTCCGAGTTTTTCTGGCCTATTGCGATCAGATCTGACCGGGAAATTAGCAAAAATTCCCTGTTTCCACGACCAGTGGCTGCTGAGACCCGTTCGCGCCAGACTGCGAGCACAGCCAATAAAATGATAGTTAGTCTCTGATTCGATTGAGAATAGTGTTCACTGCACGCGAACCGACTTTAGCGCTGACATACGTCGCACAATGTCCCTCAAGTGTAGCGACAGGGTAAGCGTTCGTCGAATTGCTCGCGTATCCATCGTGCCGCGCTGCCGTCGTTCGATCACCGTGGATGGACGACGCTCGACTTCGGCCGACTTTGCGAAGCCCTTGATCGAACGGCGACAACCAGATTTATTAATCTGAAGTCTTTTTCGAATGCCCGGTAGCAGGCGCATATCCGCGAACAAACGCATCAACATGGGTAACCAAGAAGGCCTCTATATCTGTTGGATGCGACTTTGCTCCATTGAGCTTGTTTTGATGCAGGAAGAGCAGCACGATGGGTGAGAGAAGTGCTACGGCCGCGTGTCGCGCTTTCACCACTCGCATCTCTCCCCGATCTATGTGCGCCTGCAGGCGCATCGTCGTGGCAGCAATGGTCGGCTCGAGGATCTCATTCAAGTAAGCTTGCGCGACGTGCTGCGCGGCCAGACCTTCTGTCAACCCGACGGCATGTAGGCTGTCCAACTTGCCGTACCGAAAACCATCGGCGACGTGTTGAACGAGGTCGAGGATGGATTTTTTGAAGGACCCCGTCGGCGTGGCTGCCACCTGCAATTCACGAGCGCTACCGCCGTGGCAGTCAGCGAAAACAGCTGCGAGTACCGCGTCCTTGTCTCCGAAATAATGCCTCAAGGTTGGCACAGCGACGTCTGCAGTTTGAGCCAAGGCTCGCAGACTGGATGGAGGTTGAGGACCAAGGAGGGCCTTGCGTAACTTGACGAGTAACGCCGCTCTCGACGCGGCGAAGTCGTCATTCGGACTGCCCTTAGGGCGCGGCATAGGAGTGCCCTCTCACTAGGCCTTGCGATATTATATATCGCGTGATATATAATATCCAACGGGTCAAAGACGAAGGGGGTGTCATGACGAACCACCGACTCCTGTGGTGGCATGCTGGCTTGATTTTTCTGGCCGCAAACATCGTTAGTGCACTTCCGGCGGGCTTGGGTGGCGACAAGATCTTCTACAACAGTTTTGTGCTGCCAGCAGCGGCTCCGCCAGGCTGGGTTTTTGCGCCGGTCTGGCTGCTACTCAACATCACGTCGTTGGTGGCACTGTATAGGATTGCCAATAGCCCACCAAGTTCACAGCGCTCATGGTTCTTGATCAGCGAGGCAATCGGGTGGGTGCTGTTTGCGGTATTCACAACGGTCTACTTTCTGCTGCGCAGTCCGATATTGGGTGCGGTCGACACCGTGTTCGGACTTGCTGCAGCGATGTTCAGCTTTTCGCTCGCGCTATCAATTGATCGCGCCGCTGCAATACTCATCGGCTTGAGAGCTGCCTGGCTACTTTTGGCGAGCTACGTGTCGGTCTGGGTCACGCTGAACAACGTCGATCCCTTTTTCGCACCATGATGACGACGTTATCATCTGGCCAGACGCGTTGATCAGCCGAACGGGGCGTCGGCAGAACCCCACCACCTGCGCAGCATGGACAGGGCTCGGTTGTCACAACCATGAGCTGAGGTCGTCGGTTCAAAGCGAGTTCGTCGCCATGGCCGTCATTTTACTGGAACCATTTGCCGGATACGCAATTTGCCACCCGCAAAATCTTGAGTGGCAAGGGATCTGGTGGACATGGGCAATTGTTCCGATTCGTCCGTAACGCGTCGCGACATGCTGCTTGCCGGGGCAGCTTCGGCACTTGCGGTGACGACGTCGAATGCGGCCATGGCCGGCGTTCTCGAAGCAGATGCCCGGCCGGTGGCGTCACCTGCTCTCGTCCCGGTTTCGTTCACTGTGAACGGTGATCATCGTTCTTTAGAGGTGGATGCCCGTACGACGCTATTGGATACGCTTCGCGAGCACTTGCATCTTACAGGTACGAAAAAGGGATGCGATCACGGTCAGTGCGGCGCCTGCACTGTGATCGCCAACGGACGGCGGATCAATTCCTGTCTCACGCTGGCGTTGATGCACGAGGGAAGTAGCATCACGACCATTGAGGGACTTGGATCCATGAACCGTCTGCACCCGATGCAGGCCGCGTTCGTCAAGCATGATGGATACCAGTGCGGTTACTGTACGCCGGGACAGATTTGCTCCGCTGTGGCGGTTCTCGAAGAAATCCAAGCCGATATCCCGAGTCACGTGACCGAAGATCTGACCGTGCCAGCAGAGGTGACGCCCATCGAGCTTCGAGAACGGATGAGCGGCAATATCTGTCGGTGTGGCGCCTACTCAAACATCATCGATGCGCTGACCGAGGTCGCTGGGAGGAAAGCATGAGGTCCTTCACGTACGAGCGGGCGGTGTCGCCAAAAGAAGCCGCGGCTGCTGTGGCTCGACACCCTGCAGCCAAATTCATCGCGGGCGGAACCAATTTGCTCGACCTGATGAAACTCGAGATTGAAACACCTGCCCACCTTGTCGACGTCAACGGCCTCGCACTCGATACGATCGAGACCACACCTGATGGAGGTCTGCGGATCGGAGCCCTTGTCCGCAACACAGACCTTGCGGCCCATGAGCGCGTACGACGCGACTATGCGGTGCTTTCGCGCGCGCTGCTCGCTGGAGCATCCGGTCAACTGCGCAACATGGCGACGACCGCCGGTAATCTTCTTCAAAGAACGCGCTGTCCCTACTTCTACGATACAAATCAACCGTGCAATAAGCGACAGCCCGGGAGCGGGTGCGCAGCAATCGGCGGCTTCAATCGGCAGCATGCCGTGGTGGGTACGAGTGAGGCTTGCATCGCCACGCATCCCAGCGACATGGCAGTCGCCATGCGCGTTCTCGACGCCGTGATCGAGACCGTCCGGCCCGATGGTGAAACGCGCAAGATCCCGATTGCGGAGTTTCACCGACTCCCTGGCGACACGCCCCATATCGAAACTAATCTGGAACCGGGTGAACTGATCACGGCGGTAATATTGCCTCCGCCGATTGGCGGGACACATTTTTACTTCAAGGTTCGCGACCGGGCTTCCTACGCGTTCGCGTTGATTTCAGTTGGCGCCATCATCCAGAAGGACGGCAGCGGCCACATCGCGCTTGGAGGCGTTGCACACAAGCCGTGGCGCGTCGAAGCGGCTGAGCCGCAGATGACCCGAGGTTCCAAGGCGGTAACGGCCGAGCTACTGGCCGGCGCCAAACCGACAGAGCAAAATGCATTTAAGTTGCCGCTCGTCGAGAGAACGATCGGCGCGGCCATCGACGAAGTGAGAGGGTGACGCGATGCTTTTCGATAAACCCGCCTCGACGAACCCCATTGATCAGCTCAAAATCGTTGGGCAGCCGACGGATCGCATCGACGGTCCGCTCAAGACCACCGGCACGGCCCGCTATGCATACGAGCATCACGATATTCGTCCTTCACCTGCCTACGGCTACGTGGTCGCCGCCGGGATTGCCAAGGGTCGGATCCGCTCTATGGATTTGGCCGAAGCAAGATCGGCGCCTGGTGTCATAGCGATCGTTACGGCAGACAATGCCGGAAAAGTCGGTAAAGGCGACCGGAACACGGCCAGGCTGCTCGGTGGTCCCGACATCGATCATTACCATCAGGCGATCGCCGTGATCGTCGCCGAAACTTTCGAGCAGGCCCGTGCGGCCGCGCAACGCGTCAAAGTCGCGTACGTCCGTGCAGAAGGCGCTTTCGACCTTTCCGAAGCGCGACACTCGGCTGTGCCACCGAAGACGGAGCCTTCAAGCGGACCGCCGGATACCGCGGTCGGAGATTTCGACACAGCGTTCGAGACAGCGCCGGTGCGGTTCGAAGGTGAGTACACCACTCCGGATCAATCGCACTCGATGATGGAGCCTCATGCTTCCATTGCCCGTTGGGACGGAGACAAGCTCACGCTGTGGACGTCCAATCAGATGATCAATTGGGGCGTAACCGACCTTGCCAAAACGCTCCAGATACCGAAAGAGAATGTGCGTCTGATCTCTCCGTACATTGGAGGCGGATTCGGAGCCAAGTTGTTCCTCAGATCCGACAGTGTTCTGGCAGCTGTTGCCGCGCGCGTTGCGCAGCGGCCAGTCAAGGTCACGCTTCCCAGGCCGCTCATTCCCAACAACACAACGCACCGTCCTGCAACGATCCAGCGCATTCGAATTGGCGCGACGCAGGACGGGAAGATCACAGCCATCGGACATGAAAGCTGGTCTGGCGATCTGCCGGGAGGTGGGCCAGAAACGGCTGTACAGCAGACACGCATGCTCTATGCGGGGCCCCACCGCATGACAGCCTTGCGGCTCGCGACGCTGGATTTGCCAGAAGGTAATGCAATGCGAGCGCCGGGAGAGGCACCGGGACTGATGGCGCTGGAAATTGCGATGGATGAAATGGCCGAGAAGCTTGGCCTGGATCCGGTGGAATTTCGGATACTCAACGATACTCAGGTTGTGCCCGATAACCCCCAAAAGCCAGCCTCTGACGATCCGCAAGCGCAAGTTCCGAAAGATAGCAAACCGGCGAATATTCCGTTTTCGCAGCGGCAACTTGTTGAATGTTTGCAGATCGGCGCCGAGCGCTTCGGTTGGAGCAAGCGCAATTCCCAACCTGCAAAAGAAAAGCAGGGTCGTTGGCTCGTCGGCATGGGCGTCGCTGCGGCGTTTCGAAACAACTTGCTGACGAAATCGGCCGCGCGCGTTCGCCTCGACAGGCGGGGCGTGATTACGGTCGAAACCGACATGACGGATATAGGAACCGGCAGCTACACGATCATCGCTCAAACCGCTGCTGAGATGATGGGCGTGCCGTTGGATCAGGTCGTTGTCAGGCTTGGTGACTCTGCCTTTCCCGCCTCTTGCGGCTCCGGTGGTCAATGGGGTGGCAATAATTCGACCGCCGGCGTGTATGCCGCCTGCATGAAGCTCCGGGAGGCGGTGACGCAAAACCTGGGATTGGATGCGACTGAAGCCGTCTTCGAGAACGGACAGGTGCGTTCGGGCGGGCAAACCATTGCTCTAAGAGCAGCTTCAAGGGACGGCGATCTCGTAGCGGAGGACGCGATTGAATATGGCGATATTGACAAACGCGTTCAACAATCGACCTTCGGAGCCCATTTCGCGGAAGTCGGGGTCCATCAGGCCACGGCTGAAATCCGTGTCCGCCGCATGCTCGCCGTTTGCGCATCGGGACGTATTCTTAATCCCAAAGCGGCGCGCAGCCAGGTCATTGGCGCGATGACCATGGGCGTCGGTGGCGCGTTGATGGAGGAATTGGTGGTCGACAAGCGGATCGGATTTTTTGTAAATCATGATCTCGCCGCATATGAAGTGCCAGTCCACGCCGACATTCCACATCAGGAGGTTATCTTTCTCGATGACCCGGATCCTGCGTCATCGCCTATGAAAGCCAAGGGCGTTGCCGAGCTTGGCATCTGCGGCGTGGCTGCCGCGGTTGCCAATGCGGTCTATAACGCAACCGGTGTGAGAATTCGTGATTACCCGATCACGCTCGACAAGCTCCTCGGCCGCTTTAGCGATGCAGCATGAAGGATCGGCGCTTGGCGTGAGGCGACCCGTGCCGTGCAACAGCTGAGGCACAGCGCAGATATTGGTCCTCTTGTCGTTGCCTAGAGGCCGAGATCGGTCAGACCGGCTTGGTCTTCAGGCCGCGCTCCGAGAGGCCAGCTGTATAGCCGCTCGCCTTCTTCGATCGCCATGTCACTTCTTTAGTCGCGCTTCAAGTCCGGCAACTTCTCCGCGGCACTGAGTTGAAAGTTCTGCCTTCTTGTCGATGAGACATTGTGCGATGCGGCCTTCGCCCGCTTCAACGGAAGCGCAGTGCTTTTCGATGTCCTGGTCGCAAGCCTGTGCGGTTCGCAGCAGGTTGCTCACGGCGAGTTCGACACCCTCGGCGGCAGTCAGCATGGCATCGTAACAAGCGTCGCTAATCTTGTCCTCGTGGGCCATCATGCACAAAAGCAGCCGTCCTTCTCCCGGGGTAACGTTGCTGCAGAACGACTTCACATCGGGTGCGCACGCCGCTTTGACTTTCCCAACGGCTGCCTCGGCCTTGGCGATCGCATCCTTGGCCACTTGTGTTTCGGCGCTCACCGAAAGCGAAGCGGGCGGAAGAGCCGAGATAACGATACCAGACAGAACGACTGCGATTTTATGGCGAAAATGATTCATGGAAGAACTCCCAGGGATTGCACTGTTGAAAAGCCCGGCACAGTCGATTTCTGCTGCGTGTCATTCCGCTGCGTCTTAATCTGGATCATCCCAGCCCGCAACGCACGACCGCTCTCGTCAAGTCCTGAGTGTAGTGCAACTCTAGGTGTCCGCAAAGCTTCGGGCGGGTGCATTCGCGGGAATGAGGTCCAAATCACCGCCGGCCTGTTATCGGCTGAGGTCAGGATTTCGCCAACGGTGCTCACTCGTTCAGGGGCGAGGTATCCGCCGCCCAGCACCAGGTAGGCGCATAAGTCGGGTTCACCCACCGCCGCCAGGCTTCGGGCGCGGGCCGTATTTGATTTCGAACAAATCCATTTGCGCCGAAGATGCTTACCCTGCACCATGCTAGGACGTGCGTGCTGCTCGCGTTGAACTCGGGGCGTCGAGTTGACCGGAGCATTTTAACGAAGCGCGCTTGACCGAGGATTACGTCATTATAGCGTCCGTCGCGCTGCGACGGGTGACTGGAGCGGCCATGGCTATGCGATCGATTTCTAATGTGCTTGTCCTCTTCTTGTTGATCGTCGTCGCGGCAGCCAGCTCCGTTCGGGCGCAGGATGCAGCACCGCAGCCGACCTTCAAGACCGAAGAACTTGATCAGATGCTGGCGCCCATTGCGCTCTACCCCGATGACGTTTTGGCCAACATTCTCATGGCCTCGACGTATCCGCTCGAAATTGCCCAGGCGGCGCGATGGCGGAAAGATTCGTCGAACGCGAAGTTGAAAGGGGATGCCCTGACCAAGGCGCTCGAAGCGAAGTCTTGGGATCCGAGCGTTAAAGCCCTGACGCAATTTACCGACGTTTTGGAACTGATGAGCGACGAACTGGAGTGGACGCAAAAGCTTGGCGATGCTTTCCTGGCCCAGGAGGATGACGTCTTCGCTCGGATCCAATTTCTTCGTCAGAAGGCCGACGAGGCTGGCAATCTTAAGACGAACAAAAAGCAAAAGGTGACGAAAAAAGAGCGCTCCTCGTCAGGTTCAGGATCGTCGGGTGGCGCAGCACAGCAGCAATACTATTACGTCATTGAGCCGGTCGACCCGGAGGTTATCTACATACCAGTCTATGAGCCGGCGGTCGCATATGGGCCGTGGTGGTATCCTGACTATGACCCCTACTATTGGGATTGGTATCCCGGTTCCACGCTGGCCTCGGGCTTCTTCTGGGGTGCTGGCTTCGCCATCGCCAACAATCTATGGGGTTGGGGTCACTTAGATTGGGGTCGCGGGGACATCGACATCGATGTCAATCGCTTCAACAACATCAATGTCAACCGGCCGAATATCACAAACGGGAAGTGGGAACACAATCCCCGGAATCGAGGACCCGTCCCTTATCGTGACAAGGCCAACCGCGAGAAATTCGCAAAGAACGACAAGCTGAAGGATGCCCGAAAGGACTTTCGCGGTTTCGATAAGGACAAGATGGATAAAGCCAATATCGACCGCGTGAAGGACAAGCTCGGGGGAGAAGGCGCTTCAAAAATCAAGGACAAGTTGGGTGACGGCGGCGCCTCCAAGATCAAAGACAAGATGGGTGACGGTGGCGCAGATCGGATCAAGGACAAGCTCGGTGAGGGTGGCGGGTCCAAGATCAAAGACAAGGCTGGTGATCGTGGCGGACAGAAGATCAAGGATAAGGCGTCGGGCCGCGACAGAGCAAATGTAGGGTCGAGAGACGTCAAGAAGGGCAGTAGCAGCAAGAGGCCATCTTCAAAGGCGGCATCTAAGTCGTTCGATGTCAAACCGAGGTCGCAGGTTAAGAAGCAAGTCAACCGCGGCAACGTCAGCCGGAAATCTGCGGCCTCTCATCGTGGAGGTGGTCGGAGCGTCAGCCGCGGTGGCGGCGGCGGGAGGTCCTTCAGCGGTGGTGGCGGGAGACGCGGGGGCGGAGGTGGCCGCGGTGGCGGGCGACGTTCCGACATGCGTTTCAAGACAGATATCGTGCCGCTGGCGCGGCTCGGCAATGGTCTCGAATTGTATCGGTTCCGCTATAAAGGCAGCGATCATACCGCCTATGTGGGTGTCATGGCTCAGGACGTGCAAAAGATTGATCCAAGCGCGGTCTGGTCTGATGGCAACGGGTATTTGATGGTCGACTATGATCGCATCGGCCTGAAATTCATGACCTGGAAAGAGTGGCTGGCACGCAAAAGCGATAGGCCCTCATCTCACCATGCAGTTCCGTGAGACAGGAATTTGACGCACAAGTCCGCTCGGATTGCTGGAGAGGTCCATGAGAACCGTAAGCACTTACTCATCTTGCTCTCCCGGTTTCGGAGTAACAGGCATGCTTTGTGGACTACGATCAAGGATGGCCTGGTCAACGGCGGCCATCGCCATCGGGCTTACGCTTGCGATGTCGGCCGGCTCTGTTGGTTATGCGAAAGCCGAGCAGGCCTCATATGCTTCGGCTGAGGAAGCTGTAGCAGGCTTGGTGGAAGCTGCTCGATCTAGTGATCCGGCGGAGGCGATCGTCAGGGTGCTCGGGCCAGATGGCGAGGACATTGCAACCTCAGGAGACCCTGTCGCAGACGAAGCAAGACTGGCAAAATTCCTGAAGGCGTTCGAGAACGGCCATCAAGTGCAGCAGGAGGACGCCTCCAAGGCAATTTTGCTTGTCGGACAGGACGAGTTTCCTTTTCCAATTCCTCTCGTTTCTGAGAACGGTAGGTGGCGCTGGGACACCGCTCAAGGGCTAGACGAGGTTCTAACCCGTAGGATCGGAGAGAATGAACTCGCAACGATCGAGGTGATGCTTGGATACGCGGCGGCGCAGCTTGAGTATGCAGAGCAGGAACGCGATGGGAAGGGCCTCCAGTACGCGCGCCGGTTGATGAGCCGAGATGGGCGGAAAGACGGTCTCTACTGGGCCGTTGCAGAGGGCGAGGAGCCCAGCCCGATCGGTCCGCTCGTCGCGGAGGCACAGAGGAAGGGCTACAGCGGATCCGGTTCTGGATCAGCCTACAACGGATACATCTTCAGAATACTTTACGGGCAGGGGAAGCACGCTTCGGATGGTGCGCGTGACTACATCGTCAACGATCGCATGATCGGAGGTTTTGGGTTGATCGCAACCCCTGCGGACTATGGCAATTCGGGTGTTATGACTTTCATCGTCAATCAAGACGGCGATGTCTACGAAAAGGATCTTGGACCGGACAGCGCTGAGCGGGCTGCGCGGATCAAGTTGTTCGATCCCGATCCGACCTGGAAAAAGGTTGAGAGCGAGTGACGTTCTGACCGCACCCCCTGGTATCGAGATGTGGGGCAGGCCAAGCGAAGCGCACGGGGCGAGTTGCAAACCCACGCGTGCTCAATACATCTGAAGCGGCCAGTTTCCGCTTGGTCCGGTGGACGATACGTCATGTGAGGCCGCCATGGACATTCATTCCTACCAGCGCTCCTTCAAGCTGAAGAACGGCATCGCAATTACTCTGCGCGCGATCCGCCCCGATGATCGCGAGCGACTCCGCACAGCCTTCGGTCACCTCGACCCTGCCACGATTTACAAGCGCTTTTTCGGCGCCAAGCGCGAACTGAGTGAAGCGGAACTGACCGCCGCCACCTCGGTCGATTTTCATGAGGTCGTTGCCCTGGTCGCCGTCCTCGACAGGGACCCTGAAACGATCATAGGAGGCGGCCGCTACGTTCGGTCGCCTGAGCCAAACTCGCCCGACGCCGAAGTCGCTTTCATGGTGGAAGAAGACTACCAGGGGCTTGGCCTTGCAAGCCTTGTTCTGCGCGAGTTAATCGCCATCGCGAAGGGCGCGGGCGTTGCGCGTTTCATCGCCGAAGTGCTGCCGGCGAATGCGGCGATGCTCCAGGTCTTCCGCCGCAGTGGCCATGCCATGTCAAGCCGGACACAGGATGGGGTCGTTCACGTTGCGCTTGAAGTCTGATCCTGTTGACGAATTGCGAGTGCTCTGCATGCGCCATGAAGCGGGCGCCGCCAAAGAGATGATGTACATTTTTTCTTTTTTTGTCTGTTTTTAAATTGACCCACGTCAATACGTCCCGCAGGTGCGCTGATAGGTAAAGGGCGAGAAAAATCGCACGCAGACGTTCCTGCTTTCTCGGGTGCCTCTCGTCGCGCAATCTTCACCAATGAAAGATTTATTGTTATGAAGCCAACGCATTCCAACCCTGCCGCCGCGTCGGGCGCACTTCTTGAGACAGCTCCCGCAGTTTTAGCCGCTGCGGCTGCACCGTCTCTTGATGCGTGGAGCTATTGGGTCGATGCATGGCAGCGCAACCTGCTGTTCTTGGACGTGATGCGTCAGCGGAGTGAGCGCTATGCCGAGCATGCTGCGAAAAAGGCTCCGCACGTCTTGAAGTTCGAATGCGACCTTGTCGTCGACGGGCGCAAACTCCAGAAGCCGGTGAACTACGCTCTTGTTCGGATACGTCCGGCGGAGGGCGCGGTGATCGATCCAAAGAAGCGGCCGTTCGTGGTTGTCGATCCGCGTGCTGGCCACGGCCCCGGCATCGGCGGCTTCAAAGCCGACAGTGAAATTGGCGTCGCGATGAAGGCTGGCCATCCCTGCTACTTCATCGGCTTCCTGCCCGAGCCCGTGCCGGGGCAAACCATCGAGGACGTCGCGTACGCCGAAGCGCAGTTCCTGGAGCGCGTCATTGCGCTTCATCCGGAGGCCGATGGGCGGCCGGCGGTCATCGGTAACTGTCAGGCCGGTTGGGCGGTGATGATCGTCGCTGCCATGCGGCCCGATCTCGTGGGTCCTGTCATTCTGGCGGGCGCGCCCTTGTCCTATTGGACCGGCGTTCGCGGTGAAAATCCTATGCGCTACACCGGCGGTCTTGTCGGTGGGACGTGGATCACGGCTCTGATGGGCGATCTTGGCGCTGGAACATTCGACGGCGCATGGCTCGTCACGAATTTCGAGAATCTCAATCCGTCGAACACCTATTGGACGAAGAATTACAATCTTTACTCCAAGGTCGACACCGAAGCGTCGCGCTATCTTGAGTTCGAACAGTGGTGGGGTGGGCATGTTCTTCTTAATGCCGAAGAGATGCAGTTCATCGCGGACAAACTGTTCGTTGGCAACAAGCTCGCCACAGGAGACCTGAAGCTCGAGGATGGAACGCGGATCGATCTGCGCAACATTCGGACGCCGATCGTGGTGTTCTGCTCCAAGGGCGACAACATCACACCGCCGCAGCAGGCGCTTGGCTGGGTTCTCGATCTTTATGCGAGCGTCGATGACATTCGTGCGAATGGGCAGACGATCGTCTATTCGGTGCACGACAACATCGGCCACCTGGGCATCTTCGTATCAGGCTCAGTGGCGAAGAAAGAGCACGACGAGTTCGCGAGCAATATCGATCTGATCGATATCCTGCCGCCGGGGCTTTATGAAGCTGTGATGACGCCGAAGGACGCGTCTGACCCCACCGCCGATCTGGTTGAAGGGGGTTATCTCATCCGCTTTGAAAGCCGCACGCTCGACGATATCCGCGCACTTGGCGGAAACACGCAGGAGGACGAGCGGAAATTCGCGGCGGCCGCCAGGATCTCGGAGATAAACCTCGGTCTCTACAAGACGCTATGGCAGCCCTGGGTTCGCATGTTCGCGAACGCCGGCAATGCGGAGATGATGCGCCGCATGCATCAGGCGCGGTTGCCCTACGAAATGTTCAAGGCCGATAGCCCGATGTGGCGGACCCTCGATCCCCTGATCGAGAGTGCAAAATCTTCGCGCCAGCCGGTGGCACCGAACAACCCGTTCTGGCAAGCACAGAAGATGTATTCGGATTGGATGATCGCGACGCTCGATGGCTATCGTGACATGCGCGACAAGTGGCAGGAAGAATGGTTTCATGCCGTTTATGGTTCACCGGTTCTGCAGGCGATGCTGGGTCTCAGCGGGTCGGACACAGAGGTTCGTCCGAAGCCAGCGACTGATCTGAACTACCAGATGCTCGTCGAGCACCGGATTGAGGAACTCAAGGCGAACATGGCGGTCGGTGGGCCATTGGAGGCCGCGTTGCGGGCACTCCTCTACATCCGCCTGTCCGATGGAGCCGCAGACGAGCGCTCGTTCGCGCTTTTGCGCCGCATGCGCCAGGAAGCCGGTAAGAGCGTGCCGATCAGGGCATTCAAGAAAATGCTGCGGGAGCAGTTTTTCATGCTGATGATCGACGAACGCGGCGCCATCGATGCAATCCCGGAAATGCTCGCCCGCGATCCGGAAATGGCAGCGGATATGGAAAAGAAGCTTGAGCGCATGATCGAGGCTCTCGGTCTGCAGAGCCCCGAAGCGAAAGAGCGTTACGAGGCGATGCGGACGGCCTTTGCCCAGTCGCACGTGCTGCAGGGCCACATTGAAAAGGATCCAGTAAATGCGCCCAGCGTGCACGCATTGCCCGGCCGCAAGGGGCAAGTGCCCCGGCGCCACATCTGACAAATCGATTTACCACTGACAGATAGAGAACAATGACATGTCCGGAATTCTAAGCCCTAAAGAACTGAGCCTCATTAGCAGCGCCGCTGACGATGCGAAGGTGGACGAAGAGCGGAAGGAGCGCGACAAGAAAGCGAAGCAGAAGAAGGAACTGCAGGACGCCTTCATGTCTCAGGAACTTCATCCCGAGGTTCGTGACCGCGTCAATCAGGCCGTGCGCCGAGCCGCCGAGCAGGGGCATCACCAGCTGCAGGTTTTGACCTTTCCGGCATCCTACTGCAACGACCATGGTCGTCGCATTAATACGCTCGATCCGTCGTGGCCGGAGTCGCTCGAAGGCTTTGCGAAGCGCGCGTACGAGTTCTACGTCAAGGAATTGAAGCCTCTTGGTTACAAGCTGCACTGCGAGATCATCAGCTTCCCCGGCGGCATGCCGGGCGAAGTCGGGATGTTTCTGAAGTGGGGCTGATGTCCCCGCAATAAGCGTGCGGGAGAGCACGGCTTCAAAATTCAAACCTAGATCGAACGGTGGCTGCGATGTCGTCGCGAAAAACGCCTGCCGCGCCTGAGCGCACGCACGAGAAGTACGATCGTTTGATCGCACTGGCGAAGACCATGCCCGCCGTGACGGCGGCTGTTGCGCATCCATGCGATGAAGCTTCTCTGACCGGCGCCATGGAGGCGGCCGAAGCAGGCCTGATTGTTCCGATCCTCGTTGGGCCCAAATCCAAGATCGAGTCAGTAGCGGCAAAATGCGGGATCGATCTCAAAGGTGTCGAAATTGTCGACGTGGCGCACAGCCAAGAGGCTGCGGCGAAGGCGGTGGAGATTGTGCGCTCGGGCCGCGCCGAAGTTTTGATGAAGGGCAGCCTTCATAGCGACGAGCTTCTCTCCGCGGTTGCAAAAAAGGAGACGGGGCTCAGGACGGGGCGGCGCATCAGCCATGTGTTCATCATGGACGTGCCGGATCATCCGGAAACGCTGTTCATCACTGATGCGGCCGTGAACATTTTTCCGGACCTGATGGCCAAGCGCGACATCGTGCAAAACGCGATCGACCTCTTTCACGGGCTTGGTCTCGGAACGCCCAAGGTCGCCATTCTCTCGGCGGTCGAGACGGTCACGATCAGCATTCCATCAACCCTCGAAGCAGCAGCCCTGTGCAAGATGGCGGATCGTGGTCAGATCACCGGCGGCATCCTCGACGGGCCGCTCGCCTTCGACAACGCGATCAGTCCGGAAGCCGCAGCGATCAAGGGCATCAAGTCCGAGGTCGCAGGACACGCAAACATTCTGGTCGTTCCCGATCTCGAGGCCGGCAATATGCTGGCGAAGAACCTGTCATTCCTTGCTCATGCCGATGCGGCGGGCATCGTGCTGGGTGCACGGGTTCCGATCATACTCACGTCGCGAGCCGACAGTGTGCGAACGCGCATGGCGTCTTGTGCCATTGCCGTTGCGTTTGCCCATAGCCAACGCTCGAAAACGCCGATCCGGTCGTAGCCATGAGCGATACGATCCTTGTCATTAATGCTGGCAGTTCGAGCATCAAGTTCCAACTCTTTGCGGTGTCGGGCGAGGGAGGACTTGATCGGCAGCTGAAGGGCCAGATAGAGGGCATCGGGGTCAATCCGCACCTGATTGCAAAGAATGCGGCCGGCGCCGTTCTGAAGGAAGCGTCGTGGCCGGGGCCGGACGTGCCCGCTGCGCCTGAAGGTCTGGGAAAGGTTGTTGAGTTTCTCGCGGAATATCTTGGCGGCAAGCTCCCGATCGCCGTCGGGCACCGGGTCGTTCACGGCGGCATTCAATTCAGTGCGCCGACCGTCGTGACACCGGAAATTGTCTCAACGCTCGAACGATACGTGCCGCTTGCGCCGCTGCATCAGCCGAACAATCTAGCGCCGATCAAGACCATCATCGAGCGTCTACCGCACATCACACAAGTCGCCTGCTTCGATACGGCGTTCCATCGCGGACACCCTGAACTCGCCGATCGTTATGCGATCCCCGAGCCGTTGTACCGGGAAGGCGTGCGCCGCTATGGGTTCCATGGCCTGTCATACGAGTACATCGCCGGGCGCTTGAAAAGCGTCGCGCCCAAGATCGCTAAGGGCAAAGTTGTTGTCGCGCACCTGGGGAGTGGTGCCTCGATGTGCGCGCTCGCCAACGGACGCAGCATTGACAGCACGATGGGTTTCACGGCGCTTGATGGCCTGCCGATGGGAACCCGACCAGGGCAACTCGATGCGGGCATTGTTCTCTATCTTCTACAGCAGAAGGGGATGACCGCGCCCCAGATCGAGCGATTTCTCTATAACGATTGCGGACTGAAGGGTCTTTCGGGTCTTAGCAACGATGTGCGCGTTCTCCTGCGAAGTGATGATCCACGTGCACAGCTGGCGCTCGATTATTTTGTTCATCGCATTGCGCTGATGGCTGGATCACTCGGCGCCGCGCTCGAAGGCATTGATGGGTTCGTCTTCACTGCCGGCGTCGGCGAGAATGCACCCGCGATCCGATCTGCGGTTGTGAAGCGATTGGCGTGGCTCGGCGCCGAACTGGATGAGAGTGCAAACGTCCGCGGTGAGCCTGTCATCTCCACGAAGGCATCGCGCATTGAGTGCCTCGTCATCCCGACAGACGAAGAACTCATGATTGCAGAACACACCCTTGGATGTTTGCGAACAGCGCAACCCCACCACAAGGAATTAACCCGATGATGGATCCCGCCAAATTCAAGTTGCTCAAGGGGAAGAAGGCGCTGGTCACTGGCATCGCCAACGATCAGTCGATTGCGTGGGGATGCGCCAAGGCTTTCAGCGCACTTGGCGCTGATCTCGCCATCACGTATCGCAGCGAGAAGACAAAGCGCTTCGTCGATCCCATTATCGGGGAGGTGAAGCCATCGATCTACATGCCGATGGATGTCGAGCACCCTGGTGAACTCGAATCCGTATTCGAGACCATCGAGAAAAAGTGGGGCAAGCTCGACATTGTCCTTCATTCGATCGCATTTGCACCGAAGGCGGACTTGCAGGGTCGTGTCGTCGATTGCTCCAAGGACGGATTCCTGATGGCGATGGAGCTCTCGTGCTGGTCGTTTATCCGGATGGCGAAATTGGCCGAGCCCTTGATGAAGGATGGCGGCACGCTCTTCACGATGACCTATTACGGCTCGCAGATGGTTATAGAAAACTACAACATGATGGGTCCCGTGAAGGCGGCGCTGGAGTGCGCGACCCGATACATCGCAGCAGAACTTGGCCCGAAGGGCATTCGCGCGCATGCGATTTCGCCGGGCCCGCTGAAGACGCGGGCGGCCTCGGGCATCGGTGAATTCGACAAGCTTTTGAAGAAGGCCGAGGCGAAGGCGCCGGCTCGGCATCTGGTCTCCATTGATGATGTCGGCCTTGCAGTGGCGTTCCTTGCCCTCGATGGGGCGAAGCTCATCACTGGCGACACGATCTACATCGACGGCGGATATCACATCATAGATTGATAAGGGCTGAGGACGCGCCATGGATGACATCCCACTTACGAAGCCCCTTGTTTCCATACAAATCGACGGCCAGATCGGCACGATCATTCTCGATAATCCCGAGAAGCGGAACGCGCTCTCGCATGCGCTTATCGAGGCCGTTATTTCAGCGCTGGAAGGGTTCGAGGCGGCCGACGTTCGCGTGGTCATCTTGCGTGCGCGGTCTGGCGTGAAGGTCTGGTCCTCGGGCCACGACGTGTATGAACTGCCGGCTGGTGGCCGCGACCCCCTTGGCTGGGACGATCCGTTGCGGGAGCTCGTCCGCGCGATTGAGGAATGTCCGGCTCCGGTGATCGCCGTAATCGAAGGTGGGGTGTGGGGCGGCGCATGTGAAGTTGTCTTTGCTTGCGACCTGATCATTGCCGCGCCTAGTGCCACTTTCGCGGTGACCCCGGCGAAGCTCGGTGTGCCATATAACGTCTCAGGCATGCTGACGTTTATGAATGCGTGTCCGATGCGGATCGTGAAGGAAATGGTCTTCACGGCCAAGCCGATCTCTGCCCAACGCGCCGAAAGCCTCGGGATCATCAATCACATGGTTCCCGCAGAGGATCTGGAACCATTCGCGCGCACGATTGCGGAAAGCATCGCGCAAAATGCGCCGCTCTCGATTTCGGTGATGAAGGAGCAGCTGCGGATGCTTGCGGGCGCTCATCCCATGAGCCCGCGTCGTTTCGAGCGCGTGCAAGGGCTGCGCCGCCTGGTTTGGGAGAGTGAAGACTATGAGGAAGGCCTCCGCGCCTTTAAGCAGAAACGCAAACCGCGGTTCTCGGGCCGTTGAGCCGGCGGGAGAGTAAGTCATGAAGACGGTTCCGCTCTCCGACGCCGTAGCCATGATCCCGGATGGTGCTCGTATTGTCGTTGGTGGGTTCTTGTCGGTCGGAACGCCCGATCGTCTAATGGACGAACTGGTGCGGCAGAAAAAGCGAGATCTAACGCTGATCGCCAACGACACGGCAAGGCCGGGCGTTGGGATCGGCAAGCTGATCGACGCCAAGTGTGTACGCCACGTCATCGTCAGCCATATCGGCACGAACCCGGAAACGCAGCGGCAGATGATGGCCCGTGAGACATCTGTCGAACTCGTTCCGCAGGGAACGCTTATCGAGCGCATTCGCGCCGGGGGATATGGACTCGGTGGAATTCTGACGCCCACAGGTGTCGGCACGCTGGTCGAAGAGGGTAAGCAGAAGATCGACGTAGACGGCACGCCGTATCTACTTGAAACGGCGTTGAAAGCGGACTTCGCACTCGTGCATGCGTTCCTCGCCGACTACCTCGGCAATCTCGCCTATGCGCTCACGGCCAGGAACTACAATCCGATTGTTGCCATGGCCGGAGATACAGTCATCGCCACCGCCGAACACATCGTTCCTGTCGGCGTCATCGCCCCCGACCACGTCGTGACACCTGCCCCTCTCGTCGACTACATCGTCGCCAACGGATGAGTTCAATGGATCCGCAGACGGTCATCGCAAAGCGCATCGCGCGCGAACTCAAGTCCGGCATGCTCGTCAACCTCGGCATTGGCATTCCGACGCTTGTCGCCGGACAAGCACCTCCGGATGTTCACGTGTTCTTTCACTCGGAAAACGGGCTGATCGGAACGGGTGCTATCCCGGCCGAGGGAATGGCGCATCCAACACTGACGGATGCCGGCGGACGGCCTGTGACAGCCCTGCCGGGGGCCTCGACCTTTGACAGCGCAATCTCGTTTGGGTTTATGCGCGGAGGCCATGTCGACATCACGGTGCTCGGTGGATTGCAGGTCGACCAGAGCGGGCGTCTCGCCAACTGGATGATCCCCGGCAAAATGGTTCCCGGCATGGGCGGCGCAATGGATCTTGCGACGGGCGCCAAGCGGGTGATCGTCGCCATGCAGCACACGGCAAAGGGTCAGTCGAAGATTGTAAAGGTTTGCACGCTCCCGGTCACATCAGTCCGGCCGGTTGATTGTGTGGTGACGGAACTCGCGCTGATCCGCTTTGCCGGCGGCAAAGCGGTTCTCGCCGAAATTGCCCCTGGCGTGTCCGTTGACCAGGTGATCGCCGCCACGGAGGCGGAGTTAATGATCTCAGACGATTTGTGTGACATGCAGCTTTAGAAGCGGAAGCGGGGGCCTGAAAAGGCTTTCGGGGGCGACGTAATGACCTGGAACCGATGGTACGCCGTCCGCAGCTATGTCCGATCCTCGCTGTGGGTCGTTCCGTTCATCGCAATGCTGCTGGAGCAGATTGCATTACGGATCGCGATCGCTATCGATAGCCGCTTGAACTGGGTCCCCATCTGGCCGTTGACCGAGGCAGGAACCACGGCGGCGATGCAGACCATCATCACGCTGACGCTTTCATTCCTGGTTTTCACTTTCGGGTCGATGCTGGTCGCAATCCAGGTGGCAAGCGGGCAGCTGAGCCCGCGGATCATTGCCACGACGCTATTGCGCGACAATGTCATTCGGGGAACCGTGGGGCTCTTCGTATTCACGATGCTCTTCGCCATCGGCGCGGTCTCACGACCCGATTCCACAGCGCCCCGTCTTCTCATATGGATCTCCGCGGGGCTCGGGCTCTCTTCGCTCGCCGCATTCCTCTATCTCATCGACTATTCCGCGCGGTTGCTAAGGCCCGTCAGCATCGTCTGGCTTGTTGGAGAGCAGGGAAAAGCGGTCATCGAGAGCGTGTATCCCAACCCCATCAAGGAGACTGACACCGGGCAGCTTCATGCGCCCCAGCTCGAGCCGGCTCATCGCATCGTCGCTCACCAAGGCGCATCGGCGATCATTCTAGCGGTGAACATGCAGATGCTGGTGATCGAGGCGCAAAGGATGGGCGCTGTTGTCGCGTTGGTTCCTCGCGTCGGTGATTTCGTTGCGACGGGAGATACACTGTTCAAGATTTGTGGGTCCTGCGAGCAAGTCAACGAAGGCATGCTGCGGGATGCGGTCGCGTTCGGCCGCGAGCGCACATTGGAGCAGGATGCCACATTTGCGTTCCGCGTGATTGTCGACATCGCCATCAAGGCGCTGTCCAAAGCCATCAATGACCCAACGACTGCGGTTCTTGCGATCGACCAATTGCATCGATTGCTGCGCATGGTTGGTCGGCGTCATTTGCATGATGATCGGATTACAGATGCGGGCGGACGGTTACGGGTCGTCTCCCCCACTCCAGATTGGGAGGATTTCGTTGAACTGTCTTGCAGCGAGATCCGACTTTATGGTGCCGAAAACTTCCAAGTCGCCCGGCGCCTGCGGGCGATGATTCTCGATCTGTTGGGGACGCTGCCTGAGTGGCGCCGTCCTGCCTTGCGACGCGAGCTCGCCCTGCTCGATCAGGGCATCGATCGTTCGTATCCGCTCGCCGAGGATCGGGCGATGGCCCGGATCCCGGATATGCAAGGCCTCGGCGGATCTTCGGGTGCTCGGGAATTGGGAACCGTGAGCCATGGATGAAGTGCAGTCCGCAACGCCAACACGCGCATTGACCCGTCCGACGCTTAAGACGCCACGAGCGGCCGCCATAGCCGGCATCGTGTTTTCGGTTCTGATGATCGTCATTCTCTGGCTCTTCCGGCTATCCGTCCCAGCCGATCCGTTGGATACGGGCCTCTGGCTTCAGGCGCATGCGCAGAAGGTTGCTCTCGCGATCAATCTCGTGCCCTTCGCAGGCATTGCTTTCCTCTGGTTTCTGGGTGCACTTCGCGACCGCCTCGGCGCGGAGGAAGATAGGTTCTTTGCGACCGTATTCTTTGGTAGCGCAATTTTGTTTCTGGCCATGCTGTTCGTTGCGTCGGCCCTGACCGGCGCAATTATCCTGACATCGCAGGTATTTCCTGACGCACTGGCGAATTCAGCGACGTTCCCGCTGTCCAGGGCCTTCGTTTATGGGATCATGAACGTTTACGCAGTCAAGATGGCGGCAGTGTTCATGTTCTCGACAGCCACCGTGGTGATCTACGCGAGCTTTGCGCCACATTGGTTGGCGTACTTAGGTTATGGGCTCGCGCTCGTGCTCCTCTTTGGCGGCGGCCTGCTTGGCTGGGGGCTCATCGTGCTTCCGTTGTGGGTTTTCGCGATTAGCGTCTGTCTGCTGCGTGACCATCGTCGGCCCGAGACTGCCCAGTCTGTCTGAAATTGCAGATAGGTCCTTTTTTTCAACACGTACTTGCTCTTGTTCCTAGCACTGAGCTGAGTGTCGCCTCTGATGCGGCCGTCTTCTTCCGCGAAATGTGACTCAGATCAAGGTTTGCTAGGCTCCCTCGATCTACTCAGGTGTCAACGGCGAGATTAACCAGCCTAGGGACGCTCCTTGCTTCATCGAAGCCGATGTTTGAGGCGGGCTCGACGATGTCACGCCGGGCTCTAGCTGCATCGTTAACGCCTATTTGAACAATCACGAGCGGGTTCAGACAGAAAAAAATTTCTTCCGGCGAATCTATCTGCATATCCTGGATACAGTGGCTCTGGTGCATGCGATTATCCTTCGGGCGCAGGCGATCTTTATGCCTTTCAAAATCGTGGTGTTCGGGGGCGGACACTAATGCATTTCTTCTCACAGAAACGGTGAACGACATGAAAAAGAAGACCGCGAAAGACAACGGCGGCGACCAAGTGATCGAGATGACAGAAAATGAGGTGGCCGATGGCGGACCTCTTAAAAGAAAGGCGTACGAGAAAGAACTCAAGAAGCTCCATATCGAGCTCGTGAAGTTGCAGGAATGGGTGCGCCACGAGGGCAAAAAAGTTTGCATTGTGTTTGAGGGCCGTGACGGTGCCGGCAAGGGCGGCACGATCAAAGCCATCACAGAACGGGTGAGCCCGCGAACGTTTCGTGTCGTTGCGTTGCCGGCGCCGACCGAGCGTGAAAAGTCTCAGCTTTATATTCAGCGCTACATTCAGCACTTTCCCGCTGCCGGTGAGATCGTGATCTTCGACCGCAGCTATTACAATAGGGCGGGCGTTGAGCGCGTCATGAACTTCTGCACGGAAGAGCAGACAAAAAAGTTTTTGGACGTCGCTCCGGGTGTCGAGAAGGCCATGGTGGAGTCGGGTATCATTCTCTTGAAGTACTGGCTTGAAGTCAGTCCCGACGAACAGACGCGCCGGCTTGAGGCGCGCGTCGACGACGGTCGTAAGATCTGGAAGCTCTCCCCAATGGATATCAAATCGTATACGCGCTGGGACGATTACACGAAGGCGCGTGATGCGATGTTTCATGCGACCGACACGGCCTGGGCGCCGTGGTACGTCGCGCGCTCGGACGATAAGAAGCGGGCGCGGCTTAACATCATCCGGCACCTGTTGAGCAAGATACCCTACGAAAAGGTCCCGCGAGATAAGGTGAAGCTGCCCAAGCGCTCGGTAGACAAGCCGAAGGAGAGTGATGACTTCAACTTCCGGTTCATTCCGGAGGTCTTCTAAGCACCAGCCACAGCCCGCTCAGCCGGAGGAGCAGCGCCTCGATAACGCCGCGTGTGATTGACTTCACATGCCGTAGCGGGGGCGGAAGCAGATCATAGAGTGGGCGTTGCAGTGTGCGATTTGGATTGCTCGAATTGGTCCAGTGCATCAGCGATCGTCAAGAAGCGGTTGGCCCTTCCGATCCGCTCTTCCAATCCTTCGCTGTTCAACCGGTCACGAACAGCCGAGCGTGCCTCGACGACCTGCAGTCGGACACCAAGTTCTCGGAGCTCGCCGGCCATGCCGGCCAGAGAATGGGCACTCTGCAGATCCACATAGGGTGCGGCTGACAGATCAAGTACGACGAGCCCGGGCGTGTCGGGTCCCGCACGGACCCGTGTGACGATCGTGTCGCAGACATGGTCAATGTTGAAGTAAATCAGGCTCGCTTCGGGCCGAACGATTAGAGCGCCAGGGATCGCCTCGTTATCCGTATGACGCTCCATATCCGAAAAGCGGCGTGTACCGGGGATACGGCCGAGCACCGCCACGTGCGGACGTGAGGCGCGGCGCATGAGCTGCACCAGAGAGATGATCGCGCCGATCATCACACCGCGCAGCAGACCGGAGCCGAGCACACCCAGCAAGGACGCCATCGCCACAACGAAGTCCGGGCGACTCTCCTGCCAGAGCTGCCGCAAAGCCTCAGCTTGGAACAGGCCAGCGACCGCCATCAGAACGACGGCCGCCAGCACGGGTTGAGGCAGAGCACTCAACTGATCCGACAGGAACAGGATGACCAACAGAATAAATAACGCAGAGAATGCACCCGAGAGGGGCGTGCGCGCGCCGCTGCCTTCGTTGACGAGCGATTGAGACATGCCGCCGCTGACCGGAAATCCGCGACCCAGACCCGCGGTGAGGTTGGAGGCCGCGAGCGCCAAGAATTCCTGATTGGCGTCAAGCCGACCGCCATGTTTTGCCGCGAACGTCCGGCCGATGGCAGCCGTCTCGACTGCGGCGAGCAGGAAGCATGCGAAGGCCAGCGGTAGAAGGGCGTTCAAGTCCGACCAATGAACCTCCGGAAAGCCGATCGCCGGTAGGCCTTGGGGCACTTCACCCAGCAGCTTGACGCCCTTTGCATCCAGTCCGAGCAATGCTGAGGCAAGGATTCCGCCCACCACCACAAAGAGCGCGATGGGTTTGTTGGGAAGCATGACCTTGCCCAGTATGAGTGCCGCGAGAGCTGCAAGTCCAACACCGAGGGAGGCTAGGTTCGTCTCACCGAGATGCGAGATGAAATTCCCGCTGTTTTCCCAGAAGTCCCCATGTGCCCCATGGATCCCGAAAAGCTTGGGGAGCTGCGTACTGGCCAAGTAGAGCGCCACGCCGCATTTGAACCCGACCATCACGCTCTCGGAAATGAAATTGACGATCGCGCCGGCGCGAACGGCCCATGCAACGAAGGCAATGACGGCGACGAGGATGGCCGTGCCCGCCGCAAGTGCGCTGAAGCGGGACACATCGCCTCCAGCGATGTCGGCCAGCGATGCGCCGACCAGCAAAGAAATCGCAGATGTCACCGAAATGGCCGTGTGGCGAGAACTGCAGAACAGCCAGAACACGAGCCCCGAGAAAAGGCAGGCATACAACCCCGCCTGGGGCGGCAGATTGGCGAGCGAGGCGTCGCCGAGGCCCGCAGGCAGGAGGTAGGCCGCAAGCGTGAGGCCGGCGATCAAGTCTCCGCGCAGCCAGGACCTGTCGTAAGCCCGCAACCAATTCAGGGCCGGAATCCACCGTCGCAATTCAAGATTGCTGAGCGTGCCACCGGTATTCATTATGCCCTCGTGATCTGGATTAAACTGGCACCACCCCAGGTGATCGACTTGGCAATGATGATCTGATTGTACGCTATCGCAACTAAGCGACGATTTCGCAGAGCTGATAGTGGGCCTATCGCTACGTTTTGGGAAGCAGCATAAAGATGTAAGCGACATAGCCCATCAGTAAGACGGCGCCTTCGATGCGGGTGATCCGATTGCCGCGCCAAGCGAACGCGAACATCGCGATGCTGGCAGCGACCATGACCAAGTTATCGAAGCTCACGATCTCGGGCGGAAGCCGATGATACGAAGCTTCAACTGGTCTGGCGATGCCGAGCTTCTTGCCGAAACTTGGAAGAGCATAATTGCTCTCGGGCAGTCCTATTTCGCGGTTGTTGGGGTTGATGCCGTGAGCAAAACCTTGGTCTTGGGTTCAGCTGGCGACTGAAAACATGCCGTTGACTTGGCGGCACCGGATCCGGTGGTGAATCTTCCCGTTCAGCAGAACCAAAAGAAACTTCTGATAGTAGGCAACTCACGGGTGGGTAGACAGTTAGTCAGTACCTCAAATCGAGTATCCGACCATGCCGGTTGTGCTAATCCTCGAGGATGACCCTCTACTTGCTCTCGATATGGCTATGACCGTCGAGGATGCGCTGGTGGCTGATGTCGTTGTGGCAAGCACCTTGACGGATGCCAGGAAGGTGGATCCAGGCACCGTGGATGTCGCAATTCTCGACGTGAATATCGGACCGGTGACCAGTTTTGAATTTGCACGCGAATTGCTCAGGACGGGCGTGCCCTTCGCCTTTGCTTCGGGATGTCAATTATCTCGTTTGCCGGCGGACTTGACTGGTGTGATGTTTCTATCCAAGCCTTGCAGCAAATCAGCGGTCGTGAATTTCCTTCGTGCTGCACTCAACGTGCGGCGTGTTTCAAGCTGAAGCCGGCGTGAGCGGCACCTTAATTCTACAGATTAAACCGGTTGGCTCGTACCTTCTCTCCACTTCAGCTCGCGCAAGGCCATGCTCAATCAGTGTGGAGCCCGCGCCTTTCTTGGTGGGCGGATCGACGTGAGGACCGCCGGATTCGGTCCACGTCATATCCAGCAGACGCAGGCCCCCTTCCAAGTCTCGAATCTCCCAAATCAGAGACACGTTGCCGGTGGGGCTACGTAAGGCTCCGTACTTGGCGGCGTTCGTTGCCAACTCGTGCAGCACCAGACCAAGTGGTGTTGCGATCTCTGGAGGGAGGATCACCGCTGGCCCACTTAGCTTGAGCTGTTGCTCGGCATTATCCATGTAGGCAGCGAGTTGCTGACGGGCCAATGCTTCGAACCCAGCCCCGCGCCATTCATTCTTGATCAGGATGTCATGGGCAGAGGCCAATGCCGAAATTCGCTGTTCCAGTCGATGCAAAACATCGTCTGAAGTATGGTCGGCCAGCGTCAAGCGCGTCACAGCCTGCACCACCGCAAGGCTGTTTTTGACCCGATGCGACAGCTCGCCCAGGAGCATGCTCTGCCTTGCGCTCCACGCCGCTTCGGCCTGTCGGTGCTCGGTGACGTCGACGAAGGCAGCGACAATGCCTTCGATGCGGTTGTCGGATGTCCTGTACGGCCGGAGCCTCAGAATAAACCAGCGGTCATTGGTCGTGCGGACGGTGCGCTCTATCGGGACGAGATCTGCCAAGACGCGCTGCGCATCGCTGAGAAGGTTCTGGTACTCGAGCTTGTGCGTGAAATCCGTGATGGGGCGTCCCTCGTCGCCAGGCTTGATGTTGAACAGTTCTGCGACGAGCAAAAGCAGGTTGAAAAGGAATTGCGCGAGGACATCGCAACGCTGCGACCAGAAGAAGTTGCCGTGCTGACGCTCTTGCGTTCGCGGCTAAGTCTCAGTCTTACGGATAAGCTCAAGAATAGCGTCGAAGCGCTGTCTGGAAAGTCTGCACGAGCAGGCTAGGCGCGATCGAGCGCGTCCAGAACATCCTCGGGTCTTACATCCTTCTTCAGATCTTTGAGGTCGCTGCGTTTTGCTGTTTCAGACCCCAGGCGATCTCCGATCTCGCTGACCATTTGCACGAGCCGAGTGATTTCATGTTCCGATAGAAGATTAATCTGAAGCGCCAGATCGGCTCGCCTATCGGCCTGCGCCTGCATCCTGTTTTGCGTGATGAGGATGAATGTCGACAGAAAGATTGCCTCGACGGAGGCAGCCATCGCCAAGATGACGAGGCTGGGGTCGAAGTGAGGTAAGCTGGGCACGAGATTGGTTATGATCCAAAGGCCGAAGACGACGGCGTGAATCCAAACGAAAGTCATCGTTCCGGCGAGTGCGGTGATGGCCGCAGCCAAGCGTTCCTGCCATCCGAGCTGCTTGTCCTCTTCGGCGCGACGGGCAAGCAATGCTTCAATATTGCGATCGACGATGTGCGTCGTCGACGAAGGTGGGGGCGACGTTCTGAGTTCCGATTGCGGGAGCATGTCACTCAATCTTCGGATGTCTCCACGGTCAGCTCGTTACACCCGACAACCCTAGTTAATGCCTCATCAAAAGGTTGGTTCCTGCTGCGCGACCGATCAGCGGCAGGCCAGTCGTGCCCGTGCTGTGATGAGATCTGCGGCGCCTTATCCTCCTAGAGCGATGGTGATCGCCACAAGAAGAGCGCCGAACAGGGCGACGCTCAGTCCCGTCACCCAGTAGGGCTCCCACTTCATGTGCTTGCCGAGTCCGGTCCCCACAACAAAGAGCAGGACCACTGCGATGACATTGGACGTGCGCAAGGCAATACCGACGTCTGTCATAACGAGGAACGGCAGGGCGACCGGCAGAGTGGAGAGGAAGACCAAGAGAAAAACATGGACCGCCCCGCGAAGGTCGTCTGCTGTTGGTGCCGCACGGCGCGGGGAGACGGGCATAGCGCGGACGGCATTGGCGAGGCGGTCGAGATCTGAGGGATTGAACACTCTGTCCATGCCATCCGGCAGGTGGTCGATCAGGAGCTGCCGGGCTTGAGGAGGGGAGGCCACGGCGATGTCCTGGGCCAAGCTGCGCCGTTGTTCTCGCGATACGATCTGAGCAAGGAGAAACATCGCGGCGTCGACGATGCCCCAGGCGATGTTGCAGCCCAACGCGCCTGCGAGCATCGTCATCACATCGGCTCGAGTGCTTGAAGTCACGCTGATCGTACAGGTGAACGTGAGCGCCATGATGAGACCGAACATGATCTCAGACGAGCGCTCGATTGGGTCTAAGCTGGTGCGCGTTTCGGACGTGTCCGGTGGGCTAGCCGACAGTTCTGCATGTTGCATCATCGTGTGTTGCCCCGTCTGCTTTGAGCCCGCAACATAAACAATCGTCGTCGTTCACAGCCATCAACTTGCTGCGTCCTACGACTGGAGTAAAGCAAGTCAACTTGCGTGCCGGAAAGAAGGAGAGCGCTGCTTGCAGCTGTGACAACCTTATAACCCACTGTAGTGACGCAGTTATTCGGTAACTCTAAGGCTTGCGAGCGGGAGGCTGGCACTTTTGGCCGAGTTGCGGTTGACTGACGGTGTCTGTTTGGGGAGCCACCATGTTCGTTCAGCAATGGGTCTCGGGTTGGTTTGTGTCATGCATAATTGCGGTTGCGATCCTGAGTGTCGTGGCTGGCCATCCTGCGCAGGCGGCTAAGGAACAGCCGGCGCTCGCAGCGGGCGAGTGCGCCGCCATCGAGGGCTTTGCCGTTCTTGCCACACCGTCGGCACCTTGGAAGGGCGCGCCCCTCCGTGTGGTCGTCGTAGCGGAAGAGGCGATCGAGGGACATCTTGAACTACGTGCGCCAGATGGTGCGGTCGCGGCGAAGGCTCCGGGCCGCCGTGGTGGTCCACCGTATTTCTGGATGGCGGATGTCGCAGAGCCGACTGCCGGAGCATGGCAAGCGAAACTAAGCCTCGCGGTGGAAAAGGCTGGATGCAAGGCCCTTGTGCACGCTGTCACCGTTCGACGAGCGGCGGCTGGTGGACCCGGTGCTTCCGCGAAAAGTGTCTGGCCCATTCGCGCAGCATGGAACCGGGAGACGGAGAACCTCTACTCCGCATGGATCGAAGCGCTGTTCGATGCGCCGATCGATGCGTCACCGTCGTGGACGGCGTTGCATGAAGTTTTGCGCGATCCAGCGCGTAACGTCCTGTTCAACCATTTGGGTCTTGGCGAAGACGAACGGGGGCTCATCATCAAGCCGGACTGCGCAGACCTGCCATACTTTCTACGCGGGTACTTCGCGTTCAAGATGGGCTTGCCGTTCGGTTACTCGAAGTGTACGCGCGGGAGTAAAGGGAAGCCGCCTGCATGTGTGAGCTGGTGGACGATCGAGAACCTGGAGCCGCCACCCAAATCCGAAGACGCGCCCGCTCAGTCAGGGTTGTTCGATGGTTTTTTCGGCAGCCCTCCAGAGAAGCCAAAAGCAAAACCGCCCGGATTGGTCACCGGGTTTGGCACTTATCTCTCCGAGACGGTGGCGAATGCGGTGCATTCAGGATCAGGGCGTCCGCCCGCGTCATCAGATAACACGGACTACTATTCCGTTCCGTTGACGGAAGCGGCGCTGAGACCCGGCACTGTTTATCACGATCCATATGGGCACATCCTCGTCATAGTTCGACGGGTGCCGCAGACACCCGACGCAGCCGGCTTGATCCTTGCGGTCGACGGGCAGCCGGATGGAACGGTTGCGCGTAAGCGTTTTTGGCGTGGCAATTTTCTCTTCGCACAAAATCCGGCGCTGGGCAGTCCCGGGTTCAAGCGTTTCCGGCCCATCGTTCGGGGTAAGTCGGGATTGCGCCGGCTGACAAATGCGGAGATTGCGAAGTCGGCCGATTACGGAGACTTCTCGATCGAGCAGACGAAGCTTGGCGTCGAGGATTTCTACGACCGGATGGATGATGTGATGTCGCCGGCGCCGCTCGATCCGGTGCGCGCGATGACGGAGGTGATCACGGCGCTGGACGAGCAGGTGAAGGCGCGGGTGACGTCGGTCGAGAACGGACGCAAGTATCACGCGAAGGGTGGCGGCGAGGTGGCAATGCCGAGCGGGCCGTCGATTTTCGAGACGACGGGGGCGTGGGAAGATTTTGCGACCCCCTCGCGCGATCTTCGGCTGCTGATTGCGATCGACGTGGTGCGCGGATTTCCCGACCGGGTGGCGCGACGCCCGGAGCGATACGCGATGCCGGCGGGCAAGACGGCCGCGGATGTGAAAGCGGAACTGGACCGGACGCTCGCCGGCGAATTGGCTTCGCGCAAGTTCAGCTATACGCGCAGCGATGGTTCGGAGTGGACCCTGGCGTTGTCAGATGTCGTTGAGCGTGCCGCGGAGTTGGAGTTGGCGTACAATATCA
The DNA here is from genome assembly GCA_963778225.1 of uncultured Alphaproteobacteria bacterium. GTDB lineage: Bacteria > Pseudomonadota > Alphaproteobacteria > Rhizobiales > Hyphomicrobiaceae > JAGVSR01. Next base: position 99,007 of record CAVZTR010000011.1, on the reverse strand, counting down.
ATGATTGCGTCGAGTTGCGTTGGGGTGCGCCGGAAGGAAGTACCGAAGCGCAAACGTGTCAGCGTCGCGCACCGGCCGCGCAAAGATCGAAGATGGCGTCGGACTATCGGCCATGGTTCAGCGAAAGGCGTCGCCCTCCAAGAGGCTGATGAGTGCTGCCGATCAGCTCGCCAGTCTGGCACCGGCTGCAACGTCGGAAGGCACCTCAGCTGAACACCGCGCATCGCGGGTGCGTTCCCTCTGTTCGAGCATGGCTTCCGTCTCGGCGATGTAATCGCGTGTGATTGGGAGGGCCGCGAGGTGTTTGGCAAGCTGGATTTGAAACACGACGAGATTGCCATACCGGAAGGCACTCTCGCAGCATGCAAGGTAAAACTCCCACATGCGGCAGAAGCGTTCGTCATAGAGGGCGCAAGCGGCGTCGCGCTTTTCAAGAAAGCGTTCCCGCCAAGCCTTTAGCGTTTCGGCATAATGGATGCGCAAGATTTCGATGTCGGTCACGATCAGACCTGCGCGTTCGATCGCGGGCATAACATCGGACAGTGCCGGAACGTAGCCGCCGGGGAAGATGTACTTTGCCATCCAAGGATTGGTCGGGCCTGGCCTGTCGGTCCTGCCGATCGTGTGCAGGAGCATGACGCCGTCGTGTTCGAGGCGTTCGGCGGCGGTTTTGAAGTAGGTGCCGTAATATGGCAGACCGACGTGCTCAAACATGCCGACTGAAACGATGCGGTCAAACTGGCCGGTAACATCGCGATAATCCTGCAAGCGGAAGCTGACGTTCGTGGATGCTCCGGCTCGTTCACCCGCGATCTTCAATTGCTCTTGCGATAGCGTGACGCCGGTTATGCGCGCCTCGCAAAAGTGCTCCAGATAAAGCGCCAGTCCGCCCCAGCCGGAGCCAATGTCGAGAACGCGGCTACCGGGTTTCAGCCATAGTTTCGCAGCGATATGGCGCTTTTTTGCCTGCTGTGCTGCTTCGAGATCCTGATTGGGATATTCGAAATAGGCGCAGGAATACTGCCAGTCAGCGTCAAGGAAGAGGCTGTATAGGCGGCGGTCGAGATCATAGTGGTGGGCGACGTTTCTCTTGGCCCGCCGCAGGCCGTTCAATTGGCTCAGACGGCGCGTGGCATGCCGCACTGCGGCCCATGCCTTGGCCGGACCTGGCGCTTCCGCTTGTCCGAGATTGCACCATGCGAGAGCCAGTAGATCGTAGATGGATCCCTCCTCGACGGTCAAACGTCCGTCCATGTAGAGATCGCCCAGGGCCGACGACGGATCTGTCATCAGCTGGAGCGCTGCCCGGCGGTCATGAAGTCGAATGCAAATGGGATCGCCGGTTCCATCGCCGACTTGAAAGCTGCCACCGATGGTTTTGACAATCACAGTCCCAGTACGAATGACACGATCGAAAAACGCATGGAGCACCATGGTCATTGGCGCCTCCTCTGGCCTGAAAAAGCAGCCGATAAACGCGGGCGCTGTCGATTTTGTTGCAATGAGGTGGTGCGGCTATGCTCAGCCGGTGTGAAACCATATTTCCATATTCAGGAGGCGACATATATCGGCATTGGTTAATCCCGCTGTGTTCGATATTGCTGGCCGTTTTGCGGGAGGGTCCCTGTATTGATGTTCATGAGTTGTGACGCGCCATCGAGCGGCGCGCCGGAGGGTGCCATGCCCCGTGGCCATCGCGACCTGCGCGGGAAATCAGTCCTCGTCGTGGAGGACGAATTCATGATTGCGATGGATTATGCAATGTACCTTGAGGCCATGGGCGCCACGGTCGTTGGACCGGTGTCGAGCGTGCCGCAGGCTCTGGCGATGTTGCGCGAGCAGCCCATCGATGCGGCGGTGCTCGACATCGATTTACAAGGCACCAAAGCATTCATGGTGGCGGATGCTCTCGTGGAGCGCCGCATCGGCTTTGTTTTCGCGTCGGGATACGACGACATCGTCATCCCAGAGCGTTTTTCGGGGGTCATTCGGTGCGGAAAGCCGGCAAAGGCTGCCGACGTGGCCGATGCGTTGCGTCGCGTTTGTGCCGATACTAGATCCGTTAGCCTTGACGTCTCACACATCTGTTTCAGTCAGAAAACTGAGCGCTCGCGCTATCGGCTGGGGATTGAGCGCCGCGACGACCTTGCTTCTCAATGGACATGCCGCCGTATAAGGGTGTGAGACCACACCTATCGGGACACAGGCATGGCCAACACCAGTTCCAACACGACGGACGAGGCGACGCGGGTCCGCGCGCTGCCAGGCTTCTACAACAATCTCGACGGATCGCTGGCGCATGCGTGGGCAATGATCGGGCGCGGGGTGGCCGACAGGCGCAGCGCGTTCCACACCCCCGTGGTGGCGACAGTTGACGAGACGGGAGCCCCTAGCCAGCGGGTCATGGTCTTGCGCGCAGCCGATGGTGCGGCGCGGACATTGCGTTTGCACACGGACCTGCGTTCGGAAAAGTTGGTGCACATAGGCGAGCAGCCGCGCGTTTCAATCGCTTTCTACGATGCGAGTGCGAAGCTTCAATTGAGATTGGGTGCGCATGCTCGCATTCACGCGCAGGACGCGATCGCGGATCAAGCCTGGCTCAATTCGCGACCGCAAAGCCGGTTATGCTATGAGCAAGCGATCGCGCCCGGCGCACCGGTTGCGGCTCCGCTGCCGGAACTCCCGGCCAACGCGCGTGTCGCACTAGCGGACGACGGTAGGCTGAACTTCGCTGTACTGATAATGGTCGTCGATGCCATCGAATGGCTGTATCTTGCCATTGAAGGACATCGCCGGGCGCGCTGGGTCTGGAAGGACGAGCGGTGGCAGGGAACTTGGCTCGCACCGTAATCAAGCGGTCATATTCCATTACGAGTTCAGACAAGGACGCACTCAATGAGAAAGATGGTTTTCGCGCTTCTTTCAGCAGTGATCGCCGGGATCGTTCCTGCTGCGGCGCAGGACATGTTGGACATGGTGGACCTGACCTCAGATCAGTTCACGAAGGCGGAGATGAGCCGCGCCGATATCGAGGCCGGGCTGGCGAAGCTGGCGGACGGACAGAAGCTCGATCTGACGGGTAAAGCTCTCAATGGTCTCGACTTGTCGGGACTTGACCTTCGAAGGACCGTGCTGCAGTCGGCGCGGCTGATGAAGGTGAACCTGAAGGGAGCCAATCTGGAGGGGGTCAACCTCGACAGCATCTGGTCGCTGAATTCCGATCTCACGGGAGCTAACTTGAAGGACGCCAGCATGTTTGGCGCGCAATTTGTCGGGTCAAAGCTCGATGGCGCCGACCTGTCGGGTGCTCGCGTCGCGGGAGATTTTTCCAAAGCGAGCATGACTGGCGTGAAGCTCGATGGTGCGGATCTCTCAGCGGATGAAAAGAACCAGTCGATGGGGCTGATGCGGGGGACGTTTCGGTCGACCAACCTCGAAGGTGCATCGCTGAAGGGCGCGAATCTCAACCGTGCGATGCTGGAGTTTGCCTCGCTAAAAGATGCTGATCTGTCGGGCGTTTCGTTGAAGGAAAGCGAGATCGCCGGCGCTGATCTCACGGGCGCCAATGTGGCCGGTGCCGACTTCACGGGTGCGGATGTGAATTCGGCGCGGATCGGCGCCATGTCCGGCGCGGCCAAGAACCTCGACAAAGCCAAGAACCTCGACAAGGCCTATCGGAACTGATCTCCACATCGAGGAATTCGGCTGATCGGCACGATCAGAAAAGGTGAAGCGTAGCGCCGGGGGAAGGCGTATCGGACGGTCGGGCTCCATGATAGGCAAGCGGCAAGTCGCAGATGGAGTTGCCACATGCCTTTCCGCCGTCTTGCCGTCGCCGTCCTTCTCATGTTCGTTGCAATCCCGGTGACCAGCGCGCAGGACCCGTTCCAAGGTCTTGATCTCACGTCCGACGCATTCACCAAGTCGGAAATGACGCGCGAGGAGGTTCTTGCAGTCGTCGCGAAGGGCACGCCTGAGACGCCAGCCGATCTGTCGGGAAAGTCACTCAACGGAATTGATCTATCGGGTGCGGATCTGCGCGGCGTCATTTTCCGCGCCGCGCGTCTCAATAAGGCGAACTTGAAGGGTGCAAATCTTTCAGGTGCTGCGCTCGATGCCGTCTGGGCCATGGACGCCGAGTTCGCGGATGCGACGTTCGCCAATGCGAGCATCATCGGTGCGCAGTTCATCAAAGCAAAGATGGACGGCGCTGATTTCACTAACGCGAAGGTGAAGTCGAACTTCGGGCAGGCAAGTCTTGTGAAAGCTCGGTTCGATGGTGCGGACCTGTCGCCGGGAAAGAAGAATCAGCGAGCGATGGTGAAGCGTGGGTTCGAGAGTGCGATCCTTGACGGTGCCTCGTTTAGAAGTGCGAATATGGTGGAGGTCGATCTTGAGTTTGCCTCGCTTCGTGATGCGGATCTGACAAACGCTGTATTGGCCGGAGCTGATCTGGCAGGTGCGACGCTCGCAGGGGCTGACGTGACGGGTGCCGATTTCAACGGAGCAAACGTCGAAAGCGCAAAGCTCGCCGGGATCAAGAACTTGGGTGCCGCAAAATCGTTCGATACAGTTCGGAACTACGACAAGGCTTTCAAGGAGTAGCCCGGACCTACAACGGTACTGAAATGATTGCGCGAAGGCCGCCCATGGAGCTTTCGCCCAGAGTGACCGTTCCGCCGTGGCTCTTGGCGATGTCACGGGCAATGGCGAGGCCTAGTCCGGAATTAGCGGTATCCTGGTTGCGCGATTTGTCGATCCGGTAAAACGGTCGGAAGACATTCTCGCGTTCGGATGCGGGGATCCCCGGGCCGTTGTCGTCGATCTCGACACGGAGCCAGTTTCCTTCGGTGGCGGCTCTGATGATGATCTTATCGCCGTAGCGGACTGCGTTCGATACAAGGTTGGTGACCGCGCGCTTGAAGGCATTGCGTTTCAGCGGGAGCACGAGGTCCTGCTTGCTGCGGCGGAGTTTCAATTCGATCGGCGTGCCGTAGGATTGCGCTTCCTCATGCACTTCTTCCAGCAGCGTGCGAAGGTTTGTGGGCCGGGCTTCCTCGCCTCCGTCACCGCGCGCGAAGGCGAGGTAGTCTTCAAGCATATGCTGCATTTCGTTCACGTCGCTGCGTAACGACCGCGTCTCAGCCGTGTCGGGGAGAAATGCGAGTTCCAGCTTGAAGCGCGTGAGGATGGTGCGCAGATCGTGGCTGACGCCGGCAAGCATGGTGGTGCGCTGCTCGACATGCTGGGTGATGCGATCGCGCATCTCGATAAAGGATTGCGAAGCCTGGCGAACCTCGCGCGCACCGCGGGGGCGAAAATCGTCGGGAAACGGCCGACCTTTGCCGAATGCGTCGGCGGCGTCTGCAAGTTTCAGGATGGGACGGATCTGGTTGCGCAAGAAAAGGATTGCGACCGTCAGAAGGATGATGGATGTGCCGATCATCCAGAGCAGGAAGATGTGGGAATTGGACGCGTAAGTCTGCGTGCGGGTCGCGATGAAGCGCAGGATGGCGTCGTCGTGCTTTACGCGGATTTCCACGAGGCGCGCTTCGCCCAAGGTGTCGATCCAGAAAGGCCGCTGCACGTTTCGCGAGATTTCTTTGGACAGCGCGCGGTCGAGGAGATTGAAAAATGGCTTGGGCGCAGGTGCAGGCAGGTCGCCTGGCGGCAGGATCTGCATGGTCAGATTGAGCTTGTCGCGGGCAAGTTCGATCAGGCGCGTGTTGGCTGTGGCGTCCTTGCCGGTGTCATAGAGTTCAATGAGCACGGCGATGTTGCGCGCGGTGGCCTCGGACAGGCGCCGCGTCACGGATTGCCAGTGGCGTTCCATGAAGACGAACGCGATGACGCCCTCGAGTACGACGATCGGCGTGATGATGATGAGCAGAGCGCGCGCGAAGAGGCCTTTTGGCAAGGCTTCGGCCAACCAAGCGGTGGCGGCTGCATGAAATTTCGTCAGTGCTTCGCGACCAGTTGTCAGCCGCGACTTGATCTTATCGACGGGCGCATCGAAGCGGGCAACCATGAAAGGGCTCACTCTTAATCGGTGTAGAGGATGTAACCCTTGCCGCGCACCGTCTGCAGATAAATCGGATTGGACGGGTCGCTCTCAATTTTGCGGCGGAGCCGGTTGATCTGCACGTCGATCGCGCGTTCGCTGCCGGTGCTGTCGTCGTTGGACAATTCGTGGCGGGGTATCGGCAAGCCGCGGCGCTGGGCAAACTGGCGTAGCAGATCGCGCTCGCGCTCAGTGAGCTTGATCGCCTCGTCGTCGCGCTTCAGTTCACCGCGCGAGATGATGAACGTGAACGGGCCCATACGAACTTCATCGACTGGGGCGTGGGGCCCCGGCTGACCACGGCGCAGGATATTGCGGAGCCGGAGCAGCAATTCTCTGGGCTCGAAGGGCTTGGTGACATAGTCGTCGACCCCGATCTCCAGCCCTTCAATGCGATTTTCGGTTTCAGCCCGCGCTGTCAGCAGGCAGACCGGCACGCGTGTCGTCGCTTTCAGATGCTGCGCGAGGGAGAGGCCGCTTTCACCGGGCATCATGACGTCGAGGAGAATGAGATCAAAGGCCAGGCCGCGCATGGCGGCGCGCGCTGTTCCAGCGTCAGCCGCTATTGTGACGCGAAAGCCGTTCTCGAACAGGTAGCGGCCGAGCAGGTCGCGGATCTTCTGGTCGTCGTCGACAACCAGGACATGGGGAGCGTCATCGGGAAGCGGATCGGTTCGCCGGGCCAAATTCGTGGTCATGCTCATTCGCCTCGTGGGGGCTCATCGCCTCGTCTGGGCTTCTTAGCGCGTCAGGTGGCTGCGGGATCGCCGCCGGGTGGTGGGCTGTCCGACCATCGGACAAGATTTGCTACCTGACCGCGTTCATGGGGCTCGATCATGGCGAGAAGAAAACGGCGCGTCACCTCGTCGGCCTCCGCGCCGGCCACCTGTAGCGCGCCGGCGATGCGGCGGACCTGGAGTTCAGTCAGTTTATCGGTCAAACGCACGCCTTTCGGGGTCAGGTGGAGCCGCCGCTCACGCAGGTCGGCGGGACCTGGGCGCTGCTCGATGAAGCCTTTTTCCCGCAGATCCTTGAGAACGCGGGCGAGGCTCTGCTTGGTAATCTTGAGGATGTCCAGCAGTTCGGCAACTTTCAGGCCGGGATTGCGGTGGACGAAGTGCAAGACGCGGTGATGTGCGCGCCCGAAACCATACCGCTCCAAAACCGCATCGGCATCGCCGGTGAAATTGCGATAAGCAAAATAGAACAACTCCATAAAACTGACGAGCGCCGGGGACACCGGCGCGGCAGCGATTTCCGCGGCCGGATCGGAGCCTGCGGAAGTCAACGCACGGTGCTGTCTGCACGTCTCGGCAGTTATGTCAGCCATGTTGACTTATTTGCCGTCGATCGATAGACGTGGCAAGTCATTTCGCGACCCGATTGAAGACGACTTTGCGCGGTGGTACGCGCGTGCGCGCTCCCCGAAACGGACTGCTGTCCGTCATGGTGGGTCTGGGCCCGCCGCCCCTGCATGCGCTGCAGAGTTTGCTTCAACGTCGCGCCGATGCGCGTGGCGCCGTCCGCCGTCAGGCATGCGCCGCCCGACAACAAGGAACGGAGTTCATGGCCGATCTCGTCCCCTATCACGACCGCGACGGTTCCATTTGGTTCGACGGCAAAATGGTGCCGTGGCGTGAGGCGCAGGTACATGTGCTGACCCATGCGTTGCATTATGCAAGCGCGGTGTTCGAGGGTGAGCGGTCGTACGGGGGCGAAATCTTCAAGCTGCGTGAGCACACCGAACGGCTCATCGAGAGCGGGCGGATGCTGGATTTCGAAATCCCATACTCGCCCGAGGAAATCGATCAGGCGTGCCGTGACACGCTCAAGGCCAACGGTCTCACGGACGGTTACGTCCGGCCGATCGCTTGGCGGGGCAGCGAGCAGATGGGCGTGTCAGCGCAGCAAAGCAAGATCCATCTCGCCGTCGCGGCGTGGAACTGGGGCTCGTACTTCGACATGAACGAGCGTCTGAAAGGTATTCGTGTCGGGCTTGCGCAGTATCGCCGTCCGGATCCGGCGACCATTCCGTGCAAGGCGAAGGCGACCGGCCTTTACATGATCTGCACGATCGAGAAGCATCGCGCAGAGCGGGCGGGATATGCGGATGCGATGATGCTCGATTATCGCGGGCACGTGGCCGAATGCACGGGCGCCAATATGTTCTTCATCAAGGACGGCGAGATCCACACGCCGACTCCCGATTGCTTCTTGAACGGCATCACGCGGCAGACGGTCATCGACCTGGCGCGGCGGCGGGGTATCAAGGTGATCGAACGCACCATCATGCCGGACGAGCTGAGCTCATTCTCGGAGGTGTTCATCACCGGTACGGCGGCAGAAATCACGCCGGTGCGCGAGATTGGGCCAAACAGCTATACGCCCGGCCGGTTTTGCGAACTGCTGCTGAACGATTACATGGCCGAAGTGCAGCCGAAATCACGGGTGGCTGCGGAGTAAGTCCGGGGTCAATTGCCTTTCGCGCTGAGCACGACAAAAAAGGCGCCAAGGAAAGCCGCGATGGCGGAGCCTGCGAGAAAAAGCGCACCGAGATCCAGCGGGTAGCCGATCATCCCGGCTACTCCAGCGAACACGGCGATCCAGAAAATGGCTGGAACAAACGCTGTCACCGCGAGGCCCGTCAAAAAATCGGACCGGGAGGATGAGCCGATTGCTTTGGTGGTGGGAATACCCAGCGGCTGAGCAGTTGTCGTCTGCATCGCTATCGCTCCGGAACAGCATCGATTGAGCACAAGTGTCGGATCAACCCGTAAACGAAACGTTAACGAAGGCATTACGAGAAAATTAAGGAAGCCGCAAAAATTCGGCGACGACGCTTTATTGCAACAGTCCATGTGCGCAACGTGTTTCGATGTTTTTGTGAATATCAATAGAGGCTTGCGAGCGCCAGGGCGGCGCGGCCGAAGGCATAAAGGCAGGTCAGACCGTGTATGACGTGGCGATCATCGGTGGCGGCCACAATGGTTTGACGGCTGCGGCGTACCTCGCGCGCGCCGGGCTTTCCGTGGTGGTTCTGGAAAAGAATGCTGTGGCGGGAGGTGCGGCGCTGACCGAGGAGTTTCATCCCGGCTTCCGCAACTCCGTCGCATCCTACACTGTGAGCCTGCTCGATCCGGGCGTGATCCGCGATCTTGAACTCAATGACTATGGTCTGGAAATCATCGAGCGACCGGCCGCCAACTTCATGCCGATCGACCGCAACAGAGCTTTCTTCTGGCCTTACGGAATGGCCGCCAAGCAAGCGGAGATCGCGAAGTTTTCGGTACGCGATGCGGAACAATATCCCAAATATGACGCGGCACTCGATCGGGCGGCCGCTGTGCTGCGCGATCTCACCAGGAAGACGCCTCCGAACGCTGGTGGCGGCTGGCTGGATGTTCTGAAGGGCGCGGGGATCGGCCGACGCGTCCTCGGGCTATCGCTGGACGACCAACGCGTGCTTACCGATCTCTTCACGAAAAGTGCGGCGGAATTTCTCGATCCCTGGTTCGAGAACGAGCATGTGAAGGCGCTGTTCGCGTTCGATGGGATCGTTGGATCGTTCGCTGCGCCCTCTACGCCTGGCACGGCCTACGTGCTGCTTCATCATTGCTTCGGAGAGGTGAATGGTAAGCCGGGCGTGTGGGGCCATGCCGTCGGCGGCATGGGCGCGATAACGCAGGCTATGGCGCGAGCGGCAGAGAAGGCCGGAGCTGAGATCAGGCTCGAAGCTTCGGTTGCGCGGGTGGTCGTCGAAAACGCCCGCGCCGTGGGAGTCGAACTTAATTCTGGAGAGCTTGTGAGGGCTCGAGCCGTTGCCGCGAATGTCGGACCCAAGCTGCTGTTCCGCGATCTTGTCGACGAGAAGGATGTTGATCCGCCACTCTACAGGCGGTTTACGAATATCAAGACGGGGTCCGGCACGTTTCGCATGAACGTCGCCTTGAGCGAACTGCCGAACTTCACCGCTCGACCGGGTACGAAGCCAGATGTACATCACGGCGCTGGCATCGTGATTGCGCCGACGATGGCGTACATGGAGCGTGCCTATCTCGATGCGAAGCGAGACGGCTGGTCTCACGAGCCGGTGGTGGAGATGCTGATCCCCTCGGTGCTCGATGGGTCGCTGGCGCCGAAGGGTCAGCACGTCGCATCTCTGTTTGTGCAGCACGTTGCGCCGAAACTGACGGGCGGCCGATCATGGGACGATCAGCGCGAAAAAGAACGATTTGCCGACGTCGTCATCGAAACCGTGACGAAGCACGCACCTAATTTCCGTAGTTCGATCCTTGGAATGCAGGTGCTCTCGCCACTCGATCTGGAGATGCGGTTTGGGCTCGTGGATGGCGATATCTTTCACGGTCAGCTGTCGCTCGATCAGCTGTTTTCCATGCGGCCGGTGCTCGGACATGCCGATTACCGGATGCCGATTTCCGGGCTTTACCTTTGCGGGTCGGGCGCCCATCCAGGCGGTGGCGTCACAGGACTGCCGGGCCGTAACGCCGCGCGCGAAATCGTGCGGGACCTCAAGGGGTGGTTTTGAGTTGACGCTGGCCGATCCGTTCGGCAATCGGAGCGTATGTACTCCATCCCTCAATTGATAGGATCGACGCCGCCCATGGACGCTCCACGCTACCGCGCCCTCATGCGCCATCAGGCGGGAGCCGTCGCGATCATCGCGGCCGGCCACTCCGGTGCGCGGGGTGGCCTGACCGCGACGGCATTTTCTTCGCTTTCGGATAGTCCGCCGACACTGCTCGTTTGCGTGCAGCGCAAGTCGGGAACGCATGGGGTGATTGTCGCGGCGAAATCCTTCAGCGTGAACATCTTGGCACGCGAACAGCAGTCTCTCGCAGAACGGTTTTCGGGTAAGGGCGGGGTTACGGGTGAGCACCGCTTCGAAGGCGGTGCAGTTTGGGAGACGCTGGCAACGGGCGCGCCGGTGCTTTCAGGTGCGCTGGCGAGCCTGGATTGCGAACTTCTCGACGAGCATCAATTCTCGACGCACTCGATCTTCATCGGCCGGGTGATCGATGGACGGTTCCGTGGCGAAGGAGAGCCGCTGCTCTACTTCCGCAACGACTATTGGGATATCGGTGCGCGCTAGAGTGCCACGAACGGGCGAAAGACACCTCCGTGCGGATCACAGTCAATCTTACGCTTGATGAGCGCGATATCGAGGAACGCTTCGTGCGGGCTTCGGGGCCGGGCGGGCAGAACGTCAACAAAGTCTCGACGGCAGTCGAGCTGCGCTACAATGTGCGGCACGGAACGCTGCCGATCGCCGTGCGGGACCGGCTGGTTACGATTGCAGGCCGGCGAATGACGGACGAGGGCGTGCTCGTGATCCGCGCCGAGCGATTTCGCACGCAGGAGCGCAATCGCGAAGACGCGCGGGAGCGGCTGGCCGAATTGGTTCGAAAGGCGCTGCATGTGCCGAAAAAGCGCATCGCAACAAAACCGACGCGGGCTGCGCGGACGCGGCGATTGGAAGCCAAGGGCAAGCGCGGGGACGTCAAACGCATGCGCCGGTCCAAGCCCGATATGGATTGAGGGATCGCCGATGCCGCGTTTCGCCGCCAATCTCAGCATGCTCTTCACCGAAGTTCCGTTTCTCGACCGGTTCGAGGCGGCCGCGAAAGCCGGTTTCAAGGGTGTGGAATTCCTTTTTCCCTACGCATTCGATGTGGACGATATCCGGGCGCGGCTCGATCAACTTGGCCTCGAGGTCGTGCTGTTCAATCTGCCGCCGGGCCATTGGGACGAGGGCGAGCGTGGCATCACCGCGCTGAAGGGCCGGGAGGATGAATTCGCGGCCGGAGTTGATCTGGCGCTGCGATACGCAGAGGCGCTTGGCTGTCCTCGGGTTCATGCGATGGCCGGTCTCGATCCGCATGGCACGGACCGCGATGTGTATTTGAAGAATCTGACGCTAGCGGCCGATTGGGCGCGCGGCGAGGGCGTCGATATTCTGATCGAGCCGATCAATACGTTCGATATGCCGGGTTACTTCCTGACGACGACAGAGGCGGCGCGTGACGTCATCACCGAGGTGGGTGCGGCGAACCTCGGCCTGCAATTCGATATCTATCATCGTCATCGCATGCAGGGTGGCGTTCTGGAGGCGATCGCAGAATTCGCCTCACTCGCGCGGCATTATCAGTGCGCCAACCCGCCGGACCGCAGCGAGCCACAGCTTGACGTGCTCGACTATCAGCGCGTTTTCGAGGCGATCGATCAAACTGGTTTCACAGGCTGGATCGGCTGTGAATACAAGCCGAAGGGGTCCACGCTGGAGGGACTTCAATGGCCTGGGCGATGCGGCGTCGCGCTGGGTTAAGCTCGGCATTGCAAATGCGCATGAGCCAAACGCTCGCCCGTTGCTGATGCTGTTGCCATCGGGCCGCGGTTGCGTGGCTTTGGAGGCGACGCTTGCACCCGATCGGACTGGGCGAAGGCAGCTGCAGGTGGCATAATCCCAGCTTACGGGGTCCTCGGCCTCGTCCTACGGGGGGAATACCATCGATGGCCCGACGAATGTCACGAGATCGCCGTGCGTTTTTGAATGCGGCTGCTGCTGCTGTTGCTGCACCGTTTTTGTTGCGCTCGATGACCGTGGCGGCTCTGTCGCAGGATGCGCTGCCCGGTACGGGTGCGGTGTCGCCGATCTGGGGGGAACTCGGACGGCTGACGGTCTCAGCCCAGAAGATGGGCCTCGCGGTTCCGCGCATGTCGCTCGGGCCTGAGAGTTTGACCGACGATTTCTCCACGACGATGCCGGCCATCGTCGATTTCATGGACAGCCTCGATGCTGCGATCGCATCGGCGCCCATCGAGAAGGCAGATGCGGCGGAAGATCTGAAGCAGGAGGCGAGCACGCTTCTGGGAAAGGTGCTCGCGGCGGAGAAGCTGCCTCGGGAGGCGCCGGAGGAGCCTGGTCCGCCAGGGGCGGCGCCGACCGTGAAGGCGCCGAAGTTCGAGGACGTGGCGGAGGGCTATCGGAACCTTTTCCGCACGTGTGTGATCCGCACGGATATGACCTCGCAAGTGAAATGGTACACCGACAAGCTCGTCGATCCCGCGCGGCGCGAGCGCTACCAGAGGATCGAGGATGAGATCTGTGTTCCCTGGTATTTTGTCGGCATCATTCATGGGATGGAGTGCGGCTTTGACTTCAACAAGCATCTTCACAACGGCGATCCCTTGAAAGGACGCACGGTGCAGGTGCCGAAAGGCAGGCCGCAGGTCTGGAATCCGCCGACGGATTGGCATTCGAGTGCGGTCGATGCGCTGCGTTACGACAAGTTTGCTGATCTCACGGACTGGGATCTGGCGCGAATGCTCTACCGCTGGGAAGCCTATAACGGTTGGCGCTCGCGGCTTCTCTACAGCATCAACACGCCGTACCTCTGGAGCTTCTCAAACCACTACACGAAGGGCAAGTTCGTCGCGGACAATGTGTGGGATGCGAACGCCGTTTCGAAGCAGTGCGGCGCGGCGGTGATGCTCAAGATGATCGTTGACAGCGGGGTCGTTGGCCAGCCGGCGTGAAATTTCAGGAACTGCCGTAGACGAGGCCGACAGCCTGCTGGGCGGCGAGGACTTGATCGCAGTCGCTTTCCGCGAAACCTGATCCCTTCTTCTGCGTGAGATCCAGGCAGGACTGCAGGAAGCCTTCCGCTGCTTCGACCAGCGTGGCGGTCTGGTTCAGGTTTGCCGTCATCGTGCGGTAGGTCAGGTGGGCGAGTTTCTGCCGTCCGAGCGGCTTCACCGTCGTGCCGCGATGTTCGCCGCCTTCGGAGATGAGATAAGCAAACTTGTTCAGGATGCCGCTATTGAAGTGGACACAGCCGTTGTCGTTCAGCCAGGTCGTGGCGCAGATCTGGTCGTCCGCCGTGACGACGTCGCCATAGTGATCGGGCTGCCCGCGGTTGCTGCTGGAGAAGGCTTGTGATCTGTCGAAGAGCGATGTGCCATCCGGTGTCGAGAGATTGGGGTCGGCCAGCGAGCGTAGTGGACGTTCGGGAGAATAGCCGGGCGCGCTTTCACCAAGTAGCCAATTGGCGGAGCCGGATTTCGCGTAAAATTCAATGAGTGCGCCGAAGATGTCGGCAATGCTCTCGTTCACCGCGCCGGGCTCGTCGGAATAAATCAGGTTTGCCTCGTGCTGGATGATGCCGTGCACCATCTCGTGCGCGACGATGTCGATTGCGCCGGCGTATCCGGGCCCGAAAACCATCACGTTCTGCTTCGGGCAGTAGTACGATTTCGACGGGCACCAGTAGGCGTTGCGCACGGTGCCGTAGCGAACGTAGCTCTCGAGAGGCGCACCGCCCTTGGGGCCGTCCTGATCGTTGTCGTCGTAGCTGTTGCGGCCGAAGATCAGGAAGAAGAAGTCGCGCACCGCGCCGGTGTAGCGGAAGGCCTGTTCAGCATCAGCCGGAAGAGACTGACCTCTGCCTTTTCCGTCTTCATCGACGAGCGCAGCGGTATCGGCAGGATTTGCATAGTCGTAGATGCGGCGGATCAGTCCTGAGGGCTTGTCGCGGTAGAAGTGGAAGACCTCGCCGGACTTGGCATCGACGAACAGGCGGAAGCTATCGATCGACACGAGCCACGCAAGGCGGGCACCGCCATCGACGTTCGCTCGCAGCAGGGCCGGGTCGAAGACCACGACTTCAGCGGTGGCCGGTGTGGTCTGAGGATTGGGGCCCATGGGAAGAGGCGGTGCAGCGCCGGTGTTGGACCCTTTCAGGAGTTCGGCGAGTCGCGTGCGGGCCGCGGCCGTGGCCGCGCTTTCAGCGACGTCGGGGGTGGTCTTGTCGACCTGGGCTGCCGATGTGGAGCCCTGATACTTGGTCACGCCGAGCGTGTTCTCGACCGTGAGACGGGCGGAGGAGCCGAACACCTTCACGCCATCGACGCGCTGTTCGACGTTGGCGATGTAGCGGCCGGGGAAATCCGGATCCTTGCGACGGCCGATGTATTTGAGCTCGGCTTTCTTGCCCTTTGCGGGAAGTGCCGCGGTGATGCCGCTGGTGTCGAGAAAGGTTTCGACGATGCGCCGGGTGTCATCTTCCGATTGTTCCGCGGGGCGGGCGCCTGCCGCGAGTGACGTGGCGTCGGGTCTGAAGCCAGAGATGCTGCTCGGAAGGCCGGTGGCGGGATTGATGACGACCTTCAGATCCGGATTGGCCTTCTTCAAGTCCTCTACGCCCTTGCTGACTTCGATGCGAACCTCTTCGGCCGGGGCACCGGCGACGGTGCTGCTATCGGTTACCGGACCTGCGGCGGCAAGGTCTGTGACGGCGCTGCTCGGTGCCTCGGGGGAAGCGGCAGGCACTTGTCCGCCGGACGCGGGCAAGTTCAGCGCCGCGATGAGGCCGCCATCCTTGCGCCGGCACTTGACCGGGGGTTCGGAATTGCTGTCGGCTTCGGAGGCGACGAGGCTGTGTGCAATGCGGGCGCTGAGCCCGGTTTCTGTGAACGCGGCTTTGAGGGCATCGGTTGTTGCCGTCCATGCCGTTTCGATCGGCGCGACATCGGATTTGAGCGCGGAGATGCGCGCGGCCTTTGCCTCGCGGACGGACGCCTGACCATCGCCGTTGAGATCGATGCGGGGGAAATGACACTCGTTGTCGTCGATCAGCCCGTCGCCGTTTAGATCTTCACTAAAAGCGGTTTCCGTTGCGGCAGCGGCCTCAATCGCGATGAGGGCGCGGGCAAACAGCTTAACGTCGTCGGCATCGATCGTGCCGTTGTCATCCAGGTCGGCGAGGCGCTTGCGCGCGCTCTCGGAAACAGATGCGGCTGCTGCTATCGCGTCAATGCGCGGCGCGTGGGTGGCGCCCGTCACGCCACTCTCTTTCAACGCAGTGATGATCTCCTCGGGCGTTTTTTCCGGGGCGAGTTCGAACAACAGGCCGGCGAGTGCGGCAACGTGCGGAGCAGCTTGTGACGTGCCCGAGCAGACGCCAAAGGGGGACGTGGTGCTGCCGAGCGTGCTCATGATGTCGACGCCGGGTGCGGAAACATGACCGCCCGCGTTTGAAAAGCCTGCACGATTGCCGTCACGACCGGTGGCTTCAACCACAATGATGTTGCGGACGGGGTCACCGCTCGTCCAGGCATACGTGCCGGCCCAGGCGAATGGCGAGGCCCAGCGGGCTTCGAGCGGCTTATCGAGTCCCTCGCTGTCGTTGCCGGCGGCGACGACGAACAACACTTCATTTTCGACGAGGCGAGCCATTGTGCGGATGACGCTCGCCTGATCGGCGATGTGCAGCTTCAGTCCCTCGACATCGTCGGGATCCGCGTCGCCCAGGACACCGCGCGCCACGAAGTTATAGGCGAGGCTAACATTGAGGACGCGCAGATTGCCGCCCTGCTTCAAGTTGGTCGTGAGATAGATCATCGTGTTCGACAACACATCGGAGAACAGCATGGCCTGGGCCTGCCAGCTGAGATCCGCATCGAGATTGTCGCGTTCGCCGATGAACTCGGCTGCGATTGCAACTGCTTCGAGGTTGGCGTCTGGGACGATCCCATCGATCCCGGGAGCTGCGCCCTGCTTGGCACCGATGATGCCGGCGACGTGTGTGCCGTGGTTGGTTTCGCAGTCGGGTCGCACGAGTGGCGGACGATAGGCGCCGCGGGCCAGCGTGTACTTGACGTTGGCGTTCTCGGTAAAGCCGATGTCGATGATGCCGATTTTGGGACGCACCGCGTCTGGATTGGCGGCGCGATGGCGTTCGATCAGCGACCACATGGCCGGCATGCGAATAGCTTTGAGGCCCCAATTGCCATCGGGCGTGTCCCCCGGCTGCCAACGCCAGGCATACGACTTGTCGCCGATCTTGATCTCGGCACCGGACGGTTTGGGCAGAGCTTTTGTACCGATGAGGCTATCGACGAATGCAGCGTCAACAGTGGGTTCCTTACGAAGAGCCTGCACCAAGGGCGGATCCAGAATGCGGTTCAGCTTCTGATCTGGCGCTGCGCCTTCCGGGCTGCGCGCTGGTTCAGACGGATTGTTCTGCTCGACGGTGATAACGCCGAGCGCGCCAATCACTTTCGTGATCTTCAAATCGTATTTCTTCAGCAGTTCTTGGATCTGCTGTTCGGTGATGTCCGGTTTCAGCTGGATCATATAGCTGTTCTTTTTCGCCACCGGCACACCCGACGGAGGCGTGGCGCTGCCACCTGTTCTGATCATGAGCGACGAGGTGGTGCCCGTAGCTGCCTGCGTAGCAGTGCCGCTTAACGGTGCGGCCTGAGCCGGAGAGGCGAACGGTAGAATCGACGACGATTTTCCGCCCCAGACTTTCTTTTTGATGTTGTCGTACCAGCTGTCCGTTGCGCCTTGGCGTTTGCGCTTCGCCGCGCCGGGATCTGGCTTGACGTACTCAAAATCGGTTTTGTTCTGCGCGGGTGGGGACGGCGATCGGGTCCCCGGTTCCGGAGCGGGTTTGGCCGCGCCATCGGGCTGGAACTTATCTTCCAACATATTTTTCAGCCGATCGTATTCGCCGGTCTGCGCGACAGCTGGCACCGCTGAGGCCATTGCGGAGAGCGCGGCCCCGATCAGGATCGTGGTGCGGATTTTCATATCAGGACCTCGGACGCGACGTTGATCAGCTGCGCCATTTGGACCACCAGTTCGAGACGCCATCCTTCATCCATTGCCACCAACCTTGTTCAGGCTCGGGCACTGGTGCGGGACTGGGCTGCGGCGCGGGTGCGGGTGCAGGTGCAGGCGGTGGCTCCGGTGCAGGTTCTGGTGCCGGAGCGGGAGAGGGCGCTGGGTCCGGCTGCGGGGCGGGCGCGGGTATTGGCTGGGGCTCCGGTAATGGCTCCGGTGCAGGAGCAGGTGGAGCAGGCAATGGTTCCGGTGCGGGCACGGGTGCAGGTTCTGGTTCAGGAATTGGCGCGGGCGACGGCTCGGGCGCAGGTTGAGGACTTGGGTCCGGCGCAGGTGCGGGTTCCGGTGCGGGCGCTGGTGCAGGTTCGGGTGCAGGTTCAGGAATCGGAGCGGGCGCTGGCGCGGGTGCCGGTGCTGGAGTCGGTTGCGGTTGCGGCTCGGGCTGCGGCGCGGGCGGTGCAGCGCCGATCTCGTAATTCGCGTCGATCAGGAGCGTGCCATCAGCGCCGATTCCAGAATCGAGACCTTTTTCGCGGCGAAGGGCAGCGATGAGCGAGGTGAAAACAGGGACGTAGGCCGTAACCGTTTTTGTACCGG
Source organism: uncultured Alphaproteobacteria bacterium (assembly GCA_963778225.1). GTDB lineage: Bacteria > Pseudomonadota > Alphaproteobacteria > Rhizobiales > Hyphomicrobiaceae > JAGVSR01. The sequence goes on along the minus strand of CAVZTR010000011.1, from coordinate 80,705 downwards.
CCTTGATGGTTTGGCGCGCCTGAAAATGCAGATGCAGGCTCGTGGACGGCGAACCATTCATGTACTTCGACACTTTGCCGAGCGCTTGGCCCTGCTTCACCGTCTGCCCGGTCTTCACTTTGATCGAGCTGGGGTGCATGTGGAGGTAATAATAGTCCGTGCCGTCTTTGGCCTTCAGCTGAACGGTGGTGTTCTTGGTGACGTTGGTGATGGTGCCGTCGGCGACTGCGACAGCCTCCCACGTATTGTCTTTGAATGTGGCGGGGCGGATGTCTTGGCCTTGATGACCGGCCCCTGATGGGCAAAGCGGCATTGCCCAGCCACGGACTTCGCAATAGTTGTCGCGCTGCTGCATGGGATCGTAGTTGCGGCGATCGCTTTCACTGCCGCCGGGCGCGCCCTTGCCGCCCCAGCCACCGCCGCCGTAGCCCCAAATCTGGGAGTTCATGTGCGGGAACTGGCCGTCGCCGAGCTTCAGCGGGAAGACGATGTTCGGCAGGTAGACGAAGCGATCGTTGGCGCGACCACGACCGGCATCTTTCTCGAGGAGATTACCGGGCGGGTGATATGCGAACGGAGGTTTCGGAGGCTCCGGCGCCGGGCCTGGGGTGGGCGTCGGTGTGGGGCTCGGCGTGGGTTCAGGTTCCGGTGCGAGCTGGCACTTGGCGAGTTGAACGCGGGCCTGCGTGCTCGTGCCGGATTGCGGTGGGCATGCTGGCTGATCGAGGAAGCGCTGCTGCGACGGCAACGAAGGCGCATGGGCGCCAAGTCCCTGCAGCAACGCGTGGCTCATCAGATCTCGGCCTGCAAGTGCAATGCGCGCTGGCGCGCCATCGTCGGAAAGCGCGGGATAGGTCGCCAGGAGAGCGGCAACGGACAGTGCCGAGCCGCCAATAACACAAGCGGTGGCGCTACCTCTGCGGCCTGCGGATCGATAAAACGCCACGACGAATTTCCCCCTGCCCGTCCCGGTCGCGGCTTCGGCCGCATCCGGTTCCGTCGCAAAAAATTATGACCATCCTGCGGGAGACCCGCAATGCGGGTCGCCTACGATCCCGATCTATCCCCCGAAAGAAGCGAGTTTAGAAAAGCCTTTTGTGCTGCTGTCAAACGCGCTGCCGCGGCCGGATCAGAAAGGATGCGATCGATGCGTGCTGCGAGATCCGCCGGCAATGCGTTCGGCAGCGCCGTCGCAGGTGGTGGCACCGTATCGGCCACTGCTTCCGGCGCTGCGCCGGGAATGGGTTCAAGGCCTGCGAGAAATGCCGGGCCGATCCAGAGCTTCTTGGTCCAGTCGCCTTTGATCACGATATTGAAGAAGAGGTTTTGGACATCAATATTCTGATCAATCAGGCGGCGAGGTACGACCACGTCGCCGATGGAGCGCAGCGCTGCGGTCGGGCCGCGCATCGTGAGATCTGGTGCTGACGTGATGGTTCCATTTTTGATGCTGTAGGTGGCAGTCAGGTTCTCGACGGGCGTATTGCGGGAGGGTGTGTAGCCCCATCCTTTGTAGTTCCAGAGTTGGGCCACCATCTCGCCGATGTCCCAGCCACGCAGCTGGCCCTTCGTCATTTCGATGCGGGCGTTGCCGTCGAGTGTGGTGACGAGTTCTGCCGGAGAGCGCCCCGTCGCGCGCGTCGCAATATCGACCGTAGAGACACCTTTGAGCAGTGGCCTGCCGGACAACTCGGCGGTGATCGGTTCAGCGTCGACGTTCTGTAACTTCAGTGCGAGAGCTGCATCCTGCGATGTTCCCCGAGTCTTGAGGCTCAGAGCGCCCGATCCGCTGCCTGCGCCGATGGCGATGCGATCGATGTTGGCCGACAGTTCGCCGTTGTTGAGCAATGCTTTGACGCGTGCGTTGGCCAGCGGGAGTTGTCCGAACTTCACCTCGGAGATGGCCAGACCGAGGTCCAGATCGACGGCGCGCAAAGCTTTGAGATCGATCGGCGCCGTGCTCCAGGTGGATGGTGCAGGCGCGGCTTCGAGGGATGGCGGCGGCGTGCGCACCGGTGTGCTCTCTAATGCTTCGAGTTCGGCGGATAGCACATCGAACGTCGTCTCGAATCCTGCGTCGGACGCATTGCCGTCCGCAGCCACTGACGGCGGTGCGGGCGGTGTACGGCCGAGCAGAGCGTCAAGGTCGATGCGCGAGATCTGGAGGTTGCCTGTGACGCGAGGTCGTGGTCCTCCAATCGTGATGTCGCCGGTGAAGGCACCGGTACGGCCATCGGCATCGAACGCGGTTTCGGAAAAAGCGATTTTGCCTGGGCGGGCGTCCATCGTCCCGGAAAATGACCCGGGACCCAAGGCGTTGATCGCGGGATGGCTGATCCCCAAGCGAGCGCCGATACGGCCGATCGAGTCCGTCTTTGCTGATACCGCACCCGCATAAGTTCGTTCAGGGCCGAGCGACACGGTTCCATCAATCTCGGCGGCAAGTGCCGGACCTGCGAGCGCGCCTTTGAGCGCGGACGGTTTGCCCGCGATGGCTTCGCGGAGGCTTGCGAGCGTCAGGTCGTAGGTGACGGGTGCATCGCGCAGGACGATCGATCCTGTCGCGCGCGATTTTGATTGTCGATCGGTCGTGGCCTTGAGGGCTATTGCGCCGGCGGTCGTGGGCACGCTCTCGCCGAACCCCAGCCAGATCGCGAGGTCGCGCGCGGACGGACTCGTCGCATCGATTTCACCTGAGAGCATCGGCGTTTCACCGATGGCGCCTTCGCCGGCCAATTTTGCTTTCAGTATGCGGCTGTCGATAGAGAGCGCCAGCGGGGTCGCCCGTCCAGCAGCGGCGGCCGCTGCATCGGAAACGGCGAGATCGAACGTCAGCGGTTCCTTATTGTAGGTGAATGTGCCGTTGGCAGCCGCGCCGCCGTACTGTGGATCGGCGGCGATGGAGGCGCTGATGGCGTCGAGCCGGAGTTGGGTTGCGGCGCCCTCGTCGGTGTAGATGAGTGTGCCGTTGCTGACCGTTGTCGGTGGCAGGGCGAAAGCCATCGTTCCCGTACTCTCGGCCGCTTGCGCCAGCTGCCAGTTTCCAGTGCCGCTGGCGGCGCGCACGAGATTGACCACAGGTGCGTCGATTTCCAGTGAAACAATTTGCGGTTTGCGGTCGAGAATTGACCGCAAGGGCAAGCGCGCTGTGATTTTCCGGGATGCAAACGGTGATGAGCCGGGCGCGCTGCCGGGGCGGCCGAGTTCGACGCCGGAGAGTTCGACAGTAACGATCTCGCGGATGTGGTAGCGCGAATGTGCAACCGTGAGTTCTCGCCCCGTTTGGTCGTGAACGGCCTTCTTCAAAAGCGAGGTGAAGAAGAATGCCGGCGGGGCAAAGAGAAGGCTTGCGGCAAGGCCGACGATCAGCAGCAGAAAACCGGCGGCAATCCAGCCCCAGCGAATGCGGCGTGTGTCTTGCGCTGGCGTGATTGTCGCTTCCGTCATCGGTCCCCCACTGCACCCTAGCGCAGCCAGGACGCCACTGTCATGTCATCAGCGGGACGGGTGGCACATATCCGACACACTTGCGATGTTGCGCGGCTTGATGGTCGGCGTGGCCGGGCGCTAAGGTGGCCCGTGCAGAAATGGGGTAGGATTGTGCGACGGGTTCAATCCGGAATGATTTCGATTGCGGCGATTTTTTTGGTCGCTGGCGGTGTGCAGGCTGCGGAGCAATTACTCGGCGTCGACTGGTCGAATCCGGAATTGACCAACTTTGTGACGGCGAGGAAAGAGGAGGCCGCGCGTGGGGCTGCGCCGATTGCGCCCTCGCGGCTTGATAAGGTGAAACTTCCCGTGCTCGCATTCGAAGGGGCACCGGGTCTCGTGCAGAATTCTTTTCCCGGCCTTGGACCCCAGCCGATGGGAACGCGCGACATTCACACGGACGAGACGAACCCCGTTTGGTACCAAATCGTCGATACTTACGGAGATGTGACGGTGAGCGTTTCCGCAGATCTGCGCGTGCAGCATGCGTTCGGCGCGGACTATCCCATTTATCCCACCTCCGGGCCGGGTGCGGCACCGACGGCGGGGCCGGAGGTGTCGGTTTTTGACGAGAATGACGAACAAGGCATGGAAGGTTCAATCGCCGAATACACGGTGACGAAGTTCGGCGTGCCCTACACCGTGACAATCGAATGTACGGCGGCGACGAAGGCGCAGTGCCAGGATATCGCGCAAATCGCGAAGGACAGTGCGCTGCTGAAGGTCATTGCCGCGACGCCGCCTGAGTAAGTGCAGATCAGTAAGTTCAACTGAGTAAGTTCAACTCAGTAGGTTCAGCTCACGAGATTGGACGTGACGGACATGCGCGCGGCCGGATTTGGAGCGGCTGCGAGATCGGGGCCGTGCGGCACTCCCGTCGTCATCGCGCGGATGGCACCGTTTTTTGTGCCTGTGATCATGTTGGACGTGACGAGGCAGGCGCCCGCGTCCGCGTCGGACGAGATCATGATCCCGGTGGCCGCGTCTCGCACGAGGTTCTGTGTCACCAGGCAGTTGCGCATGTAGCGGCCCCAGCCGACCATGATTCCGCAAGTGGGCGCATTCTCGATCACGTTCCCGGAGACGATACTATCGGCTTCGACGGAGATGCCTTCGCCACGCTTGTCGACGGGCTCGTGCTCGCGACGGTGAAGATTGCGAATGAGATTGCCTTCGACAACGGCGAGGCGGCCACCTTCGTTGAAGTTCGTAACGGAAATGCCTGTGGCGGCGCCGTCCACGAGGTTGTTGGCGACGATGGCGCCTTCGAAGCCGAATTCGACATAGAGCGCGACTTCGCCGATGCGCTGCGCGTTGTTGGCGAGGATCTGCAAGTTTGAGGCCGCATTCCCGCGTACGGCCGAGTACGCGCAATCGGTGATGCGGTTGCCGGAGACGACGACATTGCCGGCGCGGAACACGCTCACGCCGTTGCCATTCTCGCCAGTGCCTCCACCTTTGGCTTCGATGCGGGCGATACGGTTGGCGGTGACGATCGTGCCGTCCTCACCGAGTTGCGAGCGCCAGACCTGGATGCCGTTGTTGCGGCAGTCGCTGATATCGTTGTGCGCGATTTCAAGGCCGGTTGCATCGAGGCTGCGGATGGCGGCGAGCAGAACGTGTGCAAATGAGCAATCCGTGATGCGGCCGTTGCAGCGCGTGAGTGATATGCCGTTGGCGAGGGAGTGCCGGATGGAAACGTTGGCAATCCTGAGGTGGTTGCAATCCACGAGACGGAGGAGGGCTGCGTCTTCGTCTGCATCGAGTGCGCGGCTCGCGCCGTCGAGAACGAGGTTTTCGATGCGCACATTGTGGGCGCTGGTGGCGGCAAGAAGGCTCGTGCCACCGGTGAATTCGAGCGTCGTCAAACCGTAAGCGCCAATGAGGGCAGTGCCGGGATGGAGTGTGAGTGTGCTGGTGCGGTATGTGCCGGGGGCAAGCAGGACGGGTCGGCCTTCGGCGGCGGCACGATCGATTTCTGCCTGGAGGCGACGGGTGTCGTCCAGACCGGCATCCGGGACGAGAGCGTGGGTGCCGACAGGTTGATCCATCGCCGTTTTGCGCGGGCCGGCCGTGGCGGCGACGGTCGCAGCCGTGGTGGCAGCGGCACCAAGGGCGCCGGTCAACAGGGAGCGTCTCGACGGGATCATCTGGCTGACTCTGAAAGGGACGGGACTGGCCTAGTGATGCACGAACAAGACCAATGGCCGGTTAACGGTGATTAAGAGGTGAGCCGGGCCGGTTTGCATCCTCCTGTGGTAGAACACCCCTATCGGGATGCGGCACAAATCGGAGACTGAGATGCAACGTCATTGGCTGACCTTTTTGTCAGGTTTTGCAGCGGTTGCGATCGCGGCGCACGCGCAAGCACATGAGATCAAGTCGAAGTCGCTGGCGATCGATCATCCGTGGATCCGCGCAACACCGAAAGGATCAGCAGTGACGGCCGGCTATCTCACTGTTGCCAACCAGGGGAAAGCTGCTGACCGGCTGCTTGGTGCTTCGCTGAAGGGAGCAGGTACGGCCGAACTACACGAGACGACGATAGAGAACGGCGTTGCGAAAATGCGCCCGCTTCGTGATGGTGTCGAGATCGGACCGGGGCAGACAGTTTCGTTCGAGCCTAACGGTCGCCATATCATGTTCCTTGATCTCAAGACCTCGTTCGAGGCGGACACTTATGTGGATGGCACCTTGACGTTTGAGAAGGCAGGGCGAGTGCCGGTGGAGTTTTTCGTAGAGGCAGGCACCGGCAAGCCGCATCATCCGGCGCCGGCCGGTACAGGAACTGCACCGACCGGAAGCCACGAGCATCATCAGCACTGAGAGCGGCTTAGTCGTGTGCGCCTACCAGCAGCCATGATTCCGTAAGCAGCGGCGGAAGCGCCATGTGCCCCAGCCCCAGCGATAGCCGCATGTTCGACGCCACGCTCTGCATCGGCGGCCGTATTGAACGGGTTCGAGGAGAGATTTTCCGGCAACGATTGGCGTCTGCGGCGCCGAGACCGGTGCAGATTGTGCTGTGTTGGCGGCGAACAGCATGCCAGCCCCAAGAGCCATGGCAGCAAGTGACAGCGATCTAGTCATGGGACCTCCAAATGACTTCGTTGTGTGCCGCGATGGCCGACAGCGTGCGGCGCTCACGACAACGAAACAACGCGCGAGAACATTTGTCCGTTGCGCGCAATGACTGTCGAATTTGGATGGCGTGAAAACGAGGCGGTCGCGCCTCAGCGCCCAGGGCGGCCCGTTTTCTTTTGGCGGCCGCGGCGGGATTTTGTTTCAGCAGGATCGTCGATCTCGATTGTGCGCGTCGGCAGTTGGGGTTTACTCGGCACCGCCCCCGATTTGACGGGGAGGGAGGCATGCGGGCCCATTTCGTCGAGCGTGGGTTTGTGGGGACCTGCTACGCGCTCCCCGAACGCGCCAGCTTTGGTTCGCGGATCGACGGCGGGTTTGCGTGCCGGGATCGGCCTATCGGTCCCCGGGCCCATGTTATCGAGCGAGGGCTTGCTGACGCGTGATGTGGACTGCGCGTACGTTGGTTGAACGGGTTGATATTCGGTGGCGATGCGGGACGACGGCGGCAGATTGCCGGCCGCACCGTACTTCTTTTCGCCTCTGTAGCCGCCGGTGCGATCATCGATTTCGGACTGGCGGGTGAGGGGATCGTCAGCGATGGCGAGTTCGGTCTCGCGCAGGCGCTTGATTTCATCGCGGAGTCGCGCGGCGGTCTCGAATTCCAGATCGGCGGCGGCCTCGCGCATGCGCCGCTCCATATCTTCGATGGTTTTTGCAAGGTTGTGGCCGACGAGAGGTTGGTCGGCGAGGCCCGCATCGACGGTGACATGATCCTGCTCGTAGACGCTGGACATGACGTCGTGAATGTTACGCTTGATGCTTTCCGGCGTGATGCCGTTGGCCAGGTTATAGGCGCGCTGCTTCTCGCGGCGGCGGTTCGTTTCCGCAATGGCGCGCTCCATGGAGCCCGTCATGCTGTCGGCGTAGAGAATGACGCGCCCGTCGACGTTGCGGGCAGCGCGGCCGATGGTCTGAATCAGGGAGGTCTCGGAGCGCAGGAATCCTTCCTTGTCGGCGTCAAGGATCGCGACCATGCCGCACTCGGGGATGTCGAGACCTTCGCGCAAAAGGTTGATGCCGATGAGCACGTCGAAGGCGCCGAGGCGGAGGTCGCGGATGATTTCGATGCGCTCCAGCGTTTCGATGTCGGAGTGCATGTAACGGACGCGAATGCCGGTCTCGTGCATGTACTCGGTGAGGTCTTCGGCCATACGCTTGGTCAGGGTGGTGACCAGGACGCGATGGCCCTTCTTGGCGACTTCGCGGACCTCTGCCAGCAAGTCGTCGACCTGATTTTTGGCTGGCCGGATTTCAACCTCGGGGTCGATGAGCCCCGTGGGGCGAATGACCTGCTCGGAAAATGTGCCGCCGGTCTGTTCCATTTCCCACGAGCCTGGCGTGGCTGAGACGTAGACCGACTGCGGACGCATCGCATTCCACTCCTCGAAGCGGAGCGGGCGGTTGTCCATGCAGGAGGGCAGGCGAAAACCGTATTCGGCCAGCGTCGCCTTGCGCCGGTAGTCGCCGCGGAACATGCCGCCGATCTGCGGAATGGTGACGTGGCTTTCGTCGGCGAAGACGAGGGCGTTGTCGGGCAGGTATTCGAACAGTGTGGGCGGCGGCTCGCCCGGCGCGCGGCCGGTGAGATAGCGCGAGTAGTTCTCGATTCCAGCGCACGAACCTGTGGCTTCCATCATCTCCATGTCGAAGGTGGTGCGCTGCTCAAGGCGCTGGGCTTCGAGGAGCTTGCCGACTGAGTAGAGCTCTTCGAGGCGCTGCTTGAGTTCCGATTTTATGTTTTTGATGGCCTGCTGCAGCGTCGGCTTCGGCGTGACGTAATGCGAATTCGAATAGACCTTCACCAGCGCCAGTTCGTCGGTTTTGTTGCCGGTGAGCGGATCGAATTCGACGATGCTTTCGACTTCGTCGCCGAAGAGGGAAATGCGCCACGCGCGGTCTTCGTAATGCGCCGGGAAGACTTCAACGGTGTCGCCGCGAGCGCGGAACGTTCCGCGGGTGAAGGCGGCGTCGTTGCGGCGGTAGTGCAGGGCGACGAGATCGGCGAGGAGCTGATCGCGCGAGAGGCGGTCGCCGACTTTCACGGCGAAGGTCATCGCGGTGTAGGTTTCGACCGAACCGATACCGTAGATACACGAAACTGACGCGACGATGATGACGTCGTCGCGTTCGAGCAGCGAGCGCGTCGCGGCGTGACGCATGCGATCGATCTGCTCATTGATCGAAGATTCTTTTTCGATGTAGGTGTCGGTGCGGGGGACGTAGGCTTCGGGCTGGTAGTAGTCGTAGTAGGAGACGAAATACTCGACCGCGTTATTGGGGAAGAAGCTCTTGAACTCGCCGTAGAGCTGGGCGGCGAGGGTCTTGTTCGGCGCGAGGATAAGCGCGGGGCGCTGGGTGGCGGCAATGACCTGCGCCATGGTGAAGGTCTTGCCGGAGCCGGTCACGCCAAGCAGAACCTGGTCCCGTTCGAGCTGGTTAATGCCCCCGACGAGTTCGGCGATGGCCGTGGGCTGGTCGCCCTTGGGCGAATACTCCGAGACGATCTCAAAACGGATGCCGCCTTCGCTCTTCTCCGGTCGCGCGGGGCGATGGGGCACGAATTCGCGCGCGGCCCCGGTGACGATCGGATGCGACGCGAGCATCGGCTGCCGGGAAAGGATCTCCTTGGCGCGATCGCTGCGTTCGGCCGGTTTGGCGAGCAGGGCGTTCAGCATGTCCGAGATCGAACTGTCACCGGCGCGCGGCGGCAGCGGACCCGACGTGCGCAGGGCCGGGAGGGTCGACGTCCCGGCAATGTAGGACGACTGCATCGACTCGCCGAAGCCGGGCGTTCCGGCCGCCGTCTCAGCGGGCGGCGCAGCAGGTTTACCAGAGCGGCCCCGCGAGGGCCGCGCTTTCGGCAGATCGGATTTAGGTGGTCGAGCCATGCGTTCTCTATATGGCCCCTGCGGACCCGGAGATCAAATGACGGAATGCAATCCAGGCGGGAAGGTGGCTTTTTGGGGGTATCTTTTGGTGCCGAAGATCGGCGTGCGCGGTCCGCGACGTAGGGATGATGACTGGCCGGATAGCCCCAGCCGTATAGCTCAGGGCCTCCAGAGCCCGGGTGTGTTTGAGTTCAAACAACAAGACCTGCGAGGATAATCATGAATTCGAACACGTGCGCCGTTGCGTTGCTGGCCTTCATTGCCGTGTCCGCGGCCATTCCATCAGCGATGGCCAACGTGGAACCCGGCGAGCCTGTGGTCCGCGTCACAGCGGCGGAGGGGCCGATCGATGGGCAAGTGGATGCCACGATGGTCGTGCCGGCGCCAGCGGAGGCCGTCTACAGTGCGCTGACGGAGTGTGCGCGCGCGCCAGAGGTTTTCCCGTCGCTCAAAAGCTGTCGGGTAATCGAAACGGATCCGGGCAAAGCCTGGGATATCCGGGAGCACAAGGTTGCGAGTTGGGCAAGCTTCCTGCCCGACATGAGCACGGTGTTCCGGTCGGAGTACGTTCCCAATCGCAGCATTTCGTTCCGTCTGCTGTCGGGCGACGTGCAGCACTTGGACGGAGCGTGGCGGTTGGAGCCGGTCAAAGGCGGTACGCGCGTAACTTACGAGGCGCGCGTCGGATTTCACGCCCTCGTGCCGTCGTTCCTCGTGCGCCAGTCGCTGGCCGGAGACGTGCCGAAATTCATGGCTGCCATTCGCGACGAGTCCGTGCGGCGCGCACCACGGTTCGCGGGCGGTAAGAGTTGATCCAGATCAAGAAACTCGGTTTGCAAAAGCTGGTGGAGTGTTTACCTAACGCCTTGAAGGCTCAGCGGTGTTGCCGCGGGCGTGATGGGGAAGCTGGTTCATAATGGCTGTGACACGCGTCGCGCTGGTATCGGGCGGCAATCGCGGGATCGGGATCGAAATCGCGCGGCAGTTGGCGCGGCGGGGGATGCTGGTCGTCATCGGCTCCCGTGACGTGGAGAAGGGTCAGGCGGCAGCACAGACCATTATCGACGAAGGCTATCCGACTGAGGTTGTCCGCCTCGACATCACTGACGGGAACTCCGTCGCTGCGGCCGTCGAAGAAATCGTGCTTCGTCACGGGCGCATCGACATTCTCGTCAACAACGCGGCCATCCTGATCGACGGTCCGGGCGGGTTCAAGTCGAGCCTGTTCGAACTCAAAGCCGACACGGCGCGCAAGACGTTCGAGACGAATGTGCTTGGGCCGCTGCGGCTGACGCAGGCGGTGGTTCCGATCATGGAGCGCAACGGCTACGGCCGCATCGTCAATCTCTCGTCGGGCGCGGGACAGCTTTCGGACATGCGCAGCGGATTTCCGGCGTACCGGATGTCCAAGACGGCATTGAATGCGCTGACGCGCATCACGGCTTCTGAACTCGCCAGCACGAACATCAAGGTCAACGCCGTGTGCCCCGGCTGGGTGCGGACCGATATGGGCGGCGCGGAAGCAGAACGCCCGGTGGAGATCGGGGCGGAGACGCCGGTGTGGCTTGCCACGCTGCCGGAAAATGGCCCGACTGGCGGGTTCTTTCGCGACAAGCGGCCAATCCCCTGGTGAGGATGAGGAGTTCCACACTCCGCATGCCGGTGTGGGATGCAGGCCGGTGTGGGAAGTTTTGATTGGCCCACACTCGGCAGGCCGGTGTGGGGCGAGTCAGAGCCCCTTCACGACGTTTCCGACCATGAGAACGAAGTAAGCCGTGATCGCGAGCCAGAATTCCTGGTGCGGAAGGTGGCGCGGGATCGGCAGGAACTGCAGCTTCGTCATGATCGCCAGGAAGGCGAGCAGCAACGAGATCACGAAAATGATCACAGTCGGCGGATTGAGACGCATGCAGGCTCCCCGGTCTTCGCCGGACGGCAGCCTTTCAGCCCCGCCCCCCGACCGGACAATAGGGGTGGACTGCCGGGCTTTGCAATGCCGGCGGAGATCGAGAAGCACTCTCTCTTAGACGTGTGGCTTACAGCGCGCGATCGTTGGAGCCGATCGTCGTTAGTCCGCGACCCTCTGCGTCGACGGTCAGGCGGATCAGGTCGCTGCTCGCGGAGGCCGGACGGCGGCCGGTGATGACGTAATGAGCCGTTTTGCCGACGCCGGTGTCGATCCGAGTCGTTGCGGAGGTGTCTTCCTCGACCGAAACGACGTCGATCATCTGGCGGTTATTGGGTCCGAGATTAACGATCACACGATCACCAGGGACCACGGGAGCTTTCCAGGTCACGCGGGCGACGTTGTTGGCGTCCGGTGCACGGCTCAGCCAAAAGCCTTCCGAGCCTTCCTCAAATGTGCGGCTAGCAATGGCAGCCGGCGCGGATCTGCCGCCAGGAATGTGTTCGGCCATCATTCGAGCTTCGACTGCGGCAGCCGATGACAGACCGCGCTCGAATTGTGCGCCGGGGTTCAAGACAATTACGGCACCTGCCAGTACAGCGCATGGGGCCAATGCAGTGGCCACTGCGAAGACGCGTCCGAAAGGGTTCGAAAGTGGCTTGCTTGAAGGTTGGTCGACCATGGTCTCACCGTCCTTAAAATGCCACCCGTATACGACTAGACGGGTTGGGACGCCAAATATTCTTCACGTGCTCGTTACGATCCGTGACCTGAGCTGGATCGGCGGCGGGGAGTTTCCTCCACATAGATGCGCCGGACATGGCGATACAAGGCAAGATTGAACGCCATAAACAGCGAAAACATGGCGGCAATCAACGACAGAGGCAGCCATCGGGTTTCCGCCAGCGTGAGGACTGCGGTCTCGACAGCTCCGGCCGAAGAGGTTCCCCCGACGATGGCGACGACTGCGAGGGAGAAAAGTCCAAGACCGACAAGCATGTCGAGCGCAAATCGGCGCCCATCAATACGGAACGAACCAGTCATGACTTGCCCTCCTGACATACTGCACGCGAATCAAACCGCCTAACCTTCGCGTAAGGACAATTACGAACTGGTGAAGTGGCATGGGTTGGCCCGGATTAAGGCGAGGCGCGGGCAATCTTCGTCAGCTTCGACTATGTGGCCTTCCGGGCCGGGAAAGAGCCAGCATTCCGTGCCCTCGCGCAACTTGCGAGCGGCCTCTTCCGACACGACCAATGGCCGACTTGCGGATTGCTGCACTGCGGCGTAGTTTCCGCGCCGCTTCTGAGGGTGCGTTGCGCACCCAACTGCATCCACACCGAAAGACATGAGCCATGGGCTTTTTCGCCGACAGTCTCAACCGCATTCAGCCATCCGCGACCATCGCCGTATCGACCAAGGCGCGGCAGCTGAAAGCTCAGGGACGGGACATTATCTCTCTTTCCGCCGGCGAGCCTGATTTCGACACGCCGCAGAACATCAAGGATGCCGCCAAGCGCGCGCTCGATGAGGGCAAGACGAAGTACACGGACGTGGACGGAATTCCCGAACTCAAGGCGGCGATTGTCGCTAAATTCAAGCGCGAGAACGGGCTGGATTACAAGCCGGCGAACGTGTCGGTGGGCACGGGCGGCAAGCAGGTGCTCTATAACGCTCTGCTGGCGACGCTCAATCCGGGCGACGAAGTCATCATGCCGGCGCCGTGCTGGGTGTCGTATGCGGACATCGTGCTGCTCGGCGGTGGAACGCCAATCTTCGCCGAGACCACCGCTGAAGATGGCTATCGCTTGCGGCCGGACGTGCTCGACAAGGCCATAACTCCCAAAACGAAGTGGTTCGTGTTCAATGCGCCATCGAACCCGACGGGGGCAGCGTATTCTCGTGAGGCGCTCAAGGCGCTGACGGACGTGCTTATGCAGCCGAAGAACCAGCACGTCTGGGTTCTCACCGACGATATGTACGAGCACCTGCTCTATGACGGCTTGAAGTTCTACACGCCGGTTCAAGTGGAGCCGGGGCTTTACGATCGCACGCTGACGATGAACGGGCTGTCGAAGGCCTATTGCATGACCGGCTGGCGGCTCGGGCTATGCGGCGGGTCCCGAAGCGCTGATCAAAGCGATGTGCAAGCTGCAGAGCCAATCGACATCGAACCCGTCGTCGATCACGCAGTGGGCCGCTGTCGAAGCGCTGAACGGGCCGCAGGATTTCATTGCCGTGAACAACGCGAAGTTCGTCGAGCGGCGCGATCTCGTCGTGTCGATGCTCAATCAGGCCAAGGGCATTTCGTGCCCGAAGCCGGAAGGGGCGTTCTATGTCTATCCGTCATGCGCGGGTGCGATCGGTAAAACGACGCCGAAGGGCACGGTGATCAAGACGGATGAGGATTTCGTGACGGCGCTTCTCGAAGAAGAAGGCGTCGCGGTCGTGCATGGCGCGGCCTTCGCAGGAAGTCCGGCTTTCCGCATTTCGTATGCGGCATCGACGGAGAACCTCAAAGAGGCGTGCACGCGGATCCAGCGTTTCTGCGGAAACTTGAAATAGGCGGAAAAGGAAAGAGCCTCCCAGACCGATGACGGTCGAGGAGGCTCTTGCGGTGTCAGTCGTCGGGGGGAGACGAACTGAGCCTGATGCCGCGCGCTGGACAGGGGGGTGGGGCGCACGGCATGTAAGTATTGTCTAGCCCGACCAAAGGTTAGGACAGCTTGATGAATATCAAATCTGCCCCAAGTCTTTTTTGAATCAGAAACGCGTTAACCGCACGCGATCTGCATTGTACGAACTCTCCATTTACGGGAGCTTGCCGCCGAGCGCCCAGATGCCGCCAAAGACAATGATTGCCGCCATCGCCAGGAGTGCTATCGCGCGCGTCACAGGACGCGAAATCGGGGCGGAAAGGTCCATGTCTTCATAGTCGGCGGCCGGCTTCTTGCCGGTGATCATCGCAGGGATGAGCGGGTCTTTCTTGACGACGCCATAGAGCACGTTGGCCGTGACGTGGACGGCGATGAGGATGATCAAGATAGGCTCGAACAGAAAGCGGTGCCAGCTTGTCCAGATCTTGGCCCAGGCTTCGCCTGCGTATTTGTAGAGTGGCCCGGTGGCGAGGTCGTTGTGTTCGAGAGTGAAGAGGCCAAGCGTGCCGATCGCTCCCACCAGGCCAAGCAGCGCCAGGATGACAAAACCACCCAGAGGGTTGTGACCGATGAAGTGGCGCGGCGTGCCACTATAAAGATCGCGGGCGTACGTCAGGGCGGCAGACGGGCCGCGGACGAAAGATTTAAACCGGGCGCTCGATGGGCCGGCCAATCCCCAAAGGATGCGCCACACGATCAGCGTCAGGATTGCGAGACCGTTCCAGCGATGCCAGACGAGGCGCGGGTCGCCGAGTTCTTCGGAGAATTCGAAGCTCGCCCAGGCACAGATGATGAGTGCGACCAGGGTCCAGTGAAAGACCCTGGTCGGCAGATCCCAAGCGGGAATGCGCGCGGCGGGTACGGTCGTTTCTGACATGCGATGCGCCCGGCGGCCTTTGAGTACGCGTCAGTCCTTCGGCTTGCGGTACTTCTTGTGGCAGCCGCCGCAGTTGCCCATCACCTTGGGCCATTCGGCCTCGAACGTGTCAGCGTCCGTGATCGACGTGTCGGCGGCCTTGGCGGCTTCGGCCAGTTTCACGAAGCGGTCCTCGAAGTCGGCCTTGTTCTCCCAGATGGCGGGGAGCGCTTCCGTCTTTTCGCCTTCCTTGCTGTCGTCGGGGAAGAGCTTGCCCTGCAAGGCGGCTTTTTCCTGGAAGACCTTGATGGCGTTTTTGATGGCGGCGAGGTCGAAATCGGCTTCGCCCTTCAGCATTGCGCCCGTCGGCTTGGCGGCGTCGGCCATGGCCTTGAAGTTGGCCTTGCGTTCCTTGATCACCCCGGCGTTCTGGGCGAGGGCGGCGGCGGGTAGGGCAAGCAGCGACGCTGCGACGAGGGCGGCACGAAGCATGGGCAATGATCTCCTGGACGTCAGACACACGCGGCGAGACGCATGAACGAGGGCCACGCCGGAGGGAGACGGTGGCCGTTCCCCTGATGCAGGTCAACGGGTCCGTGATGCTGTTGGATCTTCAACAGATCAACTTTGGAGATGGTTTGAAGCGCTGGGCGCCGGCAGCGCGGTCGGGATCAGGCCGGGGCGCGGCTGTGCAGCCACGTGCTGACGGAGGGCGCGGCCGGCAGCCAGGACTTCATCTTGGCGAAGTATGCAGATGCCGTCTCCGACAGTTCGACGGTCTGTTCAACGACAACCGTTTCGGGTTCGGTCTCGGAAGCGTCCTGCGGCGGGATCATCGCATATCCCGCGGCCCGCGCCGTCATCATCAGTTGATCGTCAGTCATGACACGTCCTGGCCCGCTACGCAGATACTCGACTTCTGAATGCCGCTGGTGTGCCGCTCGTCTTTCGCAACGAGCCGATGGCGAAGTCGCGGCCTGGACATCAGAAGATCACAATTGATAGTTGGTGCGTTGGCACCGCTGGTCAAGATTAAACATCACCATTTGTTTCTAGATGATTGCATTCGCACCGAAGTAGTCTCGCAATGCAAAAAATTTATTGGCAAAAGCGGGGGCTTTGCATTGCGCTGCAAGGTAAAACGCGTCGATTTGGAACGTTTCCGCTGCAGCGCGATAGCCGGGTGCTTTGCCAGCCGACAACCGATGCTACGCACATTTGTGTGACAGGCTCTTGTCAGCCGGCTGGGATGGCGCGACCATGACCGTCGTCGCGCTCCTTCTCGAGGCGCGGAGGTGCGCGACAGCGCCCTTCACCGCGCCTTGAAGCCGCCGCCGGATCAGCCGGCCAAAAGCGGTAAGGAGGACACCATGGGGACTTCCGATGGCTCACACGGGGGCCACGCATCGGGCCGCAGCTCCCGCTGCATCGCACTGGTAGGCCCGTTTCTCTCCGGCAAGACGACGCTGCTCGAAGCCATCCTCGCCCGCACGGGCGGCATTACGCGGCAAGGAAAAATCGGTGAAAGGAACACCATCGGCGATGCAACGCCCGAGGCCCGCGATCACGGCATGAGCGTTGCGCTCAACGTCGCCGACGTTTCGTTTCTGGGTGATACGTTTACCTTCATCGATTGTCCGGGATCGGTCGAATTCCAGCACGAAGGGGCGATTGCCCTTTCGGGTGTCGATGCCGCCGTCGTCGTGTCCGAATGCGATCCGAAGCGAATGGCGGCGCTGCAGGTTATTCTGAAATCCCTCGAGGACCGGGGAATTCCGCATTTTCTTTTCCTGAATAAAATCGACAGTTGCTCCACTCCCGTGCGCGACATCATTCCGATGCTGCAGCCGGCGTCGGCAAAGCCCCTTGTCCTGCGCCAAATTCCAATCTGGGAAAACGGGATCGCAACGGGTTTTGTCGATCTCGCCTCCGAGCGCGCATACGTGTACCGGGAGCATGCCGCGAGCGAGGTCGTGGAATTGCCGGAGAGCGTGGCGGCGCGTGAGAAGGAAGCGCGGTTCCACATGCTCGAGCAGTTGGCGGATTACGATGATGCACTGATGGAGCAGTTGCTGTCGGACATGCAGCCTCCGAACGATCACGTGTTCAACGACCTGGCCACCGATCTGCGGCAGGGGCTGATCTGTCCAGTGATGCTCGGAAGTGCTGAGAACGGCCACGGCGTGTTCCGCTTGTTGAAGGCGCTTCGTCACGAGGTGCCATTTGTGGAGGATACGGCGCAGCGGCTTGGCGTGAACGGGGCAAAGAGCGCAGCCTATGTGATGAAGAGCTATCACACGGGCCACGGGGGCAAGCTGTCTCTCGTGCGGGTGCTCAGGGGAGAGATCGCGGACGGGACGACGATGACAGGTTCGGGCGGGCGGTCGGAACGGGTCGCCGGCGTCTTTTCGCTTCGAGGCGAAGAGCCTGCAAAGCGCGGCGCGGCGCGAGCCGGTGACACGGTCGCGCTGGGCCGGCTCGATGCGATCCGCGCCGGCGAGACAATAACCGCCGACAAAGACGCCGGCGCGCGCATCGCATGTCCTGCATCGCCTGAACCTGTGCTGTGTGCAGCGATCGGGCTCAAGGACCGCAAGGACGAGGTAAAGCTATCTTCGGCGCTCGCGAAGCTTCTGGACGAGGATCCCTCACTCGCCGTTGAACAGAACCAGGACACGCATCAGACGCTGCTCAGAGGGCAGGGCGAGATGCATCTGCGTGTGGCGTTCGAACGGCTCCAGCGCAAGCATGGCATCGCGGTGGAGCGGTTGAAGTCGCAGGTGCCGTACAAGGAAACGATCCGCAAATCCGTCGAGGTGCGGGGGCGGCACAAGAAGCAATCCGGAGGGCACGGTCAATTTGGCGATGTCGTAATCCGCATCGAGCCGTTGCCGCGCGGATCAGGCTTCCAGTTTTCGGAAGAGATCACTGGCGGGGTGGTGCCCAAGCAGTTCATCCCCTCGGTGGAGATCGGGGTGGAAGACTATCTGAAGGCGGGGCCGCTTGGGTTCCCTGTCGTGGATGTGTCGGTCACGTTGACGGACGGCTCGTATCACACGGTCGATAGCTCCGACATGGCCTTCCGGCAGGCGGGACGACTCGCCATGACCGAGGGCATGCCGCAGTGCCAGCCGGTTCTGCTGGAGCCGATCAATTGGGTCGAGATCGCCGTGCCGTCAGAGGCGACGGCGCGGGTGAATGCCATCATCTCATCGCGGCGCGGGCAGATCCTCGGGTTCGATGCCCGCGATGGTTGGCCGGGTTGGGATGTCGTGACCGCGCATCTGCCGGCATCTGAAATGGATGATCTGATCGTGGAACTGAGGTCGGCGACGTCGGGCGTCGGGACCTATCGCACTCGGTTCGATCATTTGTCGGAGTTGGTCGGCCGGCTGGCGGATCAAGTCCTGTCGTCTCATCGGCACGCGGCCGAATAACGAAATGCGGCCGGGCATCAGTGCCCGGCCGTCAACTTCAGTCGTACATGAAGAGCGGGTCGTTACCGCCAGTCTTCTTGGGCGGAGCTTTCTTCTTCTGCGCCTGAGAGCGCCTGACGGGCTTTGGCTTCGCCGGTGCGGTTTTGGCGGCTGTAGGGGATTGGACCGGAGTCGCGGGGCCGACCGTCACCGGTGGCGCTGGCTCCGCGGCGGTGGGGGCCAATGCGGCATCTTTGGGCTGCCCGCCGAGCGATCCCGTCGTAACCTGCGGCGTCGCAGTCGGAGCAGCCGCTGTCGCCGCGGGAGCTTCGGTCGCCGTGGGCGAGGGCAGAGCTTGAGGCGGACTGACGGCAGCTGTCGCGGGGCTCGGTTGCGGCTTCTGAACCAGCTGGCTTTTTTGAGCCAGTTGGTTTTGAAGCGTGTCGCGCGCGGTCTCGGCCGCAAGCCGCTGTTCGCGTTCGCGCGCAAGTTCTTCGCGAATGGTGGCGGCTGTGCGTGCGGCCTCCTGTCGGGCGTGGGCTTCGCGGGCGAGCGTTTCCTTCAGCGCGATCGTTTCGGCGTCGTTGCCGGTTGTAACCGGGGCAGCCGGAGCAGCGATGAAACGTGGCACCGGCTTTTGCGCGTCAAGAGTGGCGAGGCCCGCTACTGAGGCGACGGCCAGGACGGCGACAGCGGCGCCAAGGATGGATTGCGCGCGTGAGGGGCGGCCGGCGAAGGCGGGCTCGGCTGCGGCCGCAAGCTGGGGGACAGCGACCGCCGGCCAAGGAGAGTAGGCGCCAAAGTTCCAGACATGGCCTTCGGGATCGCGCGCGGCATAGGCACGGTCGCCGGCCTCTTCGCTGCCGAATTCGAGCACGATGTCGGCGCCAGCGCCTCTGGCGTGCTTGAAATGGCTTTCGACGTCATCGACGGCGACGTAAACGCTTTGTGTGCCGGCTCCGCCGACTTCGTCGGGCTGCTTCAGCAGACGGTCGAGGTTCGATTGTCCAACGGGGCCAAGCATGACGATGCCGCGGCCATACGACAGTTCGGCATATGCAATCGAGCCGTCAGGGTCGGTGACAATATTGCGCTTCTCGAAACCGAAAGCCGTGGAAAGCCAATCGACTGCGGCTGCCACATCCCGGTAACGGATCAACGGTACAAGCCCGTTCGACGTCATCAATAAGCCTTGCCTGCAAAATGGTGAGACGTAAGCCACCCCGCGAGGTGCGCGTTCGACTGAGGCCGGTCGCGGTCATCCGGTGCAGTCCGGAAAAACGGGTGCACCACATTGCCTAATTCAACAACGCTCGAATCGTCGACGCCCTCAGTCTCAATTTTGGCGGATCAGGTCCCGGAACGCCAGCGCGTTGCGTGGCCTGTGGACAAATAAATGACCCCGTTTTTCAAGCTGTTTTGAGCGTTGCCGATCGTGTGATGGCTATTGCGAGGTGCGCTCGGGCCACAATTGCTGGAGGCGGGCATCGCGGCCGCAGCCGTTGCGATAGAATTTATACCGGATGGGGTTCTTCTTATAATAGTCCTGATGATAATCCTCGGCGGGCGTGAAGATCGATGCCGGCAGGATCTCGACAGCTATGCCGTCCAGCTTCTTGTCGCGCACGAGCGCTGCCTTGCTTGCTTCGGCCGCAGCTTTCTGGGCCTCGTCATGCACGAAGATGGCGGGTCGATAGGATGAACCGCGATCGCAGAACTGGCCGCCGCCATCCGTGTAATCCACATTGTGCCAGTAATGATCGAGAAGCGCGTCGTAGCTCACCTTCTTGGGATCGAAGCGAACGCGGATCGCTTCGTAATGGCCGGTGGTGTTGCTGCCGACTTGTTCGTAAGTCGGATTTGGCGTCGAGCCGCCGGTATAGCCGGAGATGACTTCGGCGACGCCCGGCACGCTTTCGAAGTCTTTCTCTCCGCACCAGAAACAACCCGATGCGAACGTCGCTTCGGCGAGGCCGGCGCTGAGCGGAGGCAGCGGAGATTGTTTCCCCGCGGCCAATGCTCCTGAGATACCAAGCTCCTGTCACCAGAACGGCCAGAACGACGTTGCGAACTGTTTTCATCGTCATCGTCGTTCTCCAAGCAGGACGGGATTTCGCCGTTATGCGCCGGCCTTGGGCACAAACTTCATCGCGACGCCATTCATGCAATAGCGCTTGCCCGTCGGCGCAGGGCCGTCGTCGAAGACGTGACCGAGGTGGCCGCCGCAGTTCGCGCAGTGGATCTCGGTCCGCGGGTAGATCATCTTCCAGTCTGTCGACGAGCCGACGGCATTCTCGATGGGCTGGAAGAAGCTCGGCCAGCCGGTGCCGCTGTCGAATTTGGCGTCTGACGTGAAGAGAGCCTGATCACAGGCGGCGCAGTGGTACGTGCCGGCCGAGTACGTCTTGTCGAGGGGGCTCGTTCCGGCGCGTTCGGTGCCGTGCTTGCGCAGGACATAGTACTGATCTTCGGTGAGGATCTTCTTCCACTCGGCTTCGGTCTTGGTCACGGGAAACTCCTTGTCGGCGGCGGTGGCCGTCTGATTGCGGGCTGCAAGGCCGGCGGCGGCGAGGCCGAGGCCGGCGAGGGTGAATTTGCGGCGGTCGAGCATGGGAGGGTCCTTCTTTGCCGGCTCGCTGTGACCGGCGGTTCTCGATGCATGACCCTTATACGTGTCCCTGAAGATGGAGGTTTCGGTGAACGCGGCGCATTACACGAAGTTCATTCGATGGCGGGGAGAACACGATCGACCGTGATCGCTTCGGGGGTCAGCCGGCATGTGATGGCATAGGCTTCGACGCCGGCGGTTCGGGCGGCCAAGAGCGCGTCGGCGTACTTGGGGTCGATATCGCGGGCCGGCCGGAAGCGGGCAGCGTCGCCGCGCTGGATCAGGTAGATCATCACGGCACCGGTGGCCGGCGCGCACCATTTCGGTGAGTTCGGCCAAATGCTTGACGCCGCGTTCGGTTTTGCTGTCGGGGAACTCCGCCAGGCCGGTTTCACGCAGGAGATGCACGTTCTTGATCTCCACATAGGCGAGGCCCTTGGCCGGGTCTTCAAGGAGGAGGTCGATGCGGCTCGATTGGCCATATTTGACTTCGCGGCGCATCGAAGCATAGCCGGTCAGCGGAGCGATGAGGCCCTCGGTCACGGCTTCTGCGACGATGGCATTGGGGTGGCTGGTGTTGATGCCGACGAAGGATCGTGACGTGCCGTCGCCGAGTTCGACCAGTTCCCAGGTGTGCGCATACTTGCGCGTGGGGCTTGCGCTTTCGGATAGCCAGACGGCAAGCCCCGGCTGGGACAAGCCCATCATCGATCCGGTGTTGGGGCAGGTGGCGGTGATCTCGCGGCCGTCGTCAAGGACGACGTCGGCCAGAAAGCGTTTGTAGCGTTTGACGAGGCGTCCGCGGAGGAGGGGGGATTTGAACTGCATGGCGGAAGCAATAGAGGGGGCGGGGTGCGGCCTGCAAGCCGGTTATCAGTGTTGCCCCCGCGGTGCTAGAACCTCAACCTTGCCAGCTTCCCCCATTGGAAAGACAGTCCGCACGTGACCCTCGATACCGCAGTAACGGCCGGCCTGATCGTCATCGGCGATGAGATTTTGTCGGGCCGGACGAAGGACAAGAACATCGGCACCATCGCCGATCACCTGACGGCCATCGGCATCGCCTTGCGCGAGGTTCGTGTGGTGCCGGATGTCGAACAGGCGATCGTGGAGGCGGTTGACGCATTGCGTCACCGCTACACCTACGTCTTCACCACCGGCGGGATCGGTCCGACGCACGACGACATCACGGCGGATGCGATCGCCAAGGCCTTCGGGGTGTCGATCGACGTGGATCCGCGGGCGGTTGCGATCATGAAGCCGGCCTATGAAAAGCGCGGCATCGAACTCAATGCGGCGCGACTGCGGATGGCGCGTATTCCAGCCGGCGCAGAGCTGGTCGTGAACGAGGTCTCGGTGGCGCCGGGGTTCCGGATCGGCAACGTGATCGTGATGGCGGGTGTGCCGTCGATCATGGAGTCGATGCTGACGTCGGCCACGGCGTCGCTGGAGACCGGGGCGAAGGTTCTTGCGGCGTCGATCATGGTTGCCCATGCCGAAGGTGAGATCGCCGAATTGTTCGCCGCGCATCAGGCGTCCTGGCCGCAGGTGGCGATGGGGAGTTATCCCGCTTTCAAGGATGGGCAGTACGCGACGGATCTAGTTTTGAGGTCGACGGACGCCGACGCGCTGTCGTCCGCGCGCAACACTCTGGCGGAGCTCCTTGCTCAACGCGGCTTCTGCTTTTGAGCTTAAATAACAGTAGCTTGGCGCGTTTTATCCTGCAGTTTTGAACGCTGTTCGACAAGGCCGCGCTGCGACGACTTGGGGCCTCCCCTCCTGGGGTGGGCTTTGCTTTGTTGCGCCGCAGCGACGGTTAATGAGGGACGGCGAGCGGGGGCTCCGAAGACCGGCGTTTTGGTTCAACGGGTGGGAGTACCCCGAATGTTTGTCGATTGGCTTGGCGCGTCCAGCGGGCGCCGAACTTCCGCGCGCGCGTTTACCTTACTGGCAGCCGCCCTCTTCGGGTTTGGCGCCTCCTCCAAAGCCGAGGCCAAGGGGCCCGGGCAGACCTACTGCTTCTACAAAAAGTGCCATCGGGTGAAAACGATCGCCGAGACGCAGGCCCTCGTCGGCCGCGACCTGCGGATCGTCGCCTCCCACTACGACAGCTGCAGCAAGGATCGCTTCAATCCGTGCGGTCTGACGTCCTCGGGCGAACGGTTCGCGCCGGAGCGTGCCGACAATGCTGCGAGCCCGGTTCTACCGGACGGGACCATCGCGCTCGTGTGGTCGAAGCACACCAAGGAAGCCATCGTCATTCGCATTAACAATGCTGGTCCCTACTGGGGCAACCGGCAGCTCGATCTATCGCGTGCGGCGGCCCGCAAGCTCGGCATCGGCGGTGTCGGGGACGTCACCCTGCGCGTGCTGAAGGCGCCGACGCCGGCTGAGGCGCGTTACGCGAAGAACCGCCGCTATGACCCGGTGCCGGGTCCCATTGGTCAGTTTGCCAGCCTTGATGAGGCGCATAGCACCATGAGCATCATGGTAGCTCAGGGCAGCCCGGGGACGACAGCACTTGCGGGGCTGTCTGCGCCTGCTGCAACATATCCGGCAGTCGATCTGGCGTCTGCGTTCACTGCGCCATTGGTTCCCGGTTTCACAATTCCTAAGGGCGCGTTGGCGGATGCCTTGATCGCGCAGTCCGCGATCGAGCGGCGGAGTGTGACGGCCTCCGTCCCTCCCTCTACAGATGTCGCAGTCCTCACACCGAAGATCCCGGCCGCAAAGCCCGTCATCCCGCGCAGGACGCGCGTCCAGGCGGTGGAAGTGAAGCCGAAGGAGCCTGATGCTTTGGAAGCGGTCGCCACGCTTGTGTCGTCGCTCATCGAGCCGCCGAAACCGACCCGGGTCGCGAAGCGCTCGCGCAGCGCGGCGTCCAAGATCGTCGAGAAGCGCGTGGCGAAGCCGAAGGCTCAGGTGGCGCAGGCCCCACGCCCCCAGCAGCGCGTTCGGGTGGCACAGGTCGAGCGGCCGGATGAGTTCAAGGCGGGCTTCACGACCTACGCTGAAGAGCGTTACCGCCCGATGCCGAAGGTCGCGTCGTTGCCGAAGTCGAAGACCGTGCGGGCTAAGCCGAAATCCACCTCCGGAACCTCGCCCCTGACGGCGCAGTCCAGTTCGGGACCGGTTAAGCAAGCCGGTGTTTCCAAGGGCAAGAAGCAGGCGGCGCTGAAAAAGGGTGGCGGGTGGCAGTCGTCAGCGCTCGGCGATGTGCCCTTGCGCATACCTCAAATGACCACTCCGCATCCGCGTGTTCCGGCAGGAGAGATGAAGGACGAGACGGAGCAGGACCAGAGGCCGCGCCTCCGGGTGCACCCGTCAGCGCTGGTCTAGTGCGACTGCGGAGCGGACTTCGAGGAGAGCCTTGCGCAAAGCCTCGACTTCTTCGCTATCGGCCTCATCGTCTGTTGCCTCGGGCTCGCCGCTGTCGGCGGCTGCCTGGATCGGTACACTCGCGATCCGGTCCGGATCGGTTTCGCCTGGCAGAAGATCCGGTTCGACGTGGACCTCGTCGAAGAGATCATAGTGGATCTCGAGCGTATCCAGATACATTGCGATGAGGTCGAGCAACGTGCCCAGGCGGATACGGCCTGCAACGAGAAAATCATCGCGGAATTTGAATGTTTCTCCCTCTGTGGGCCCTGGGGAGTCGTCGGCTAGAAGTCCGCGGGCGCGCAGGAATGGGACGGCGCCTCCACCGCTCTCGAAGTCCGCGGTGGCGATATTGCCGAAGTCGGCGACCGCTTCGATCAGAATGGCTGTGCCGGCATTGTAGAGCCGGGCGACTGTTGCGAAGCGGGGATCGCGCTTGGCGATCTCTTCGGAGCGCTCGCGCGACTTGAGCACGCGAGCGACGAGGATCTGCTCAAGTGAACGAACTTTTTCGAGAACGGAACGCTGTGCGGCGCGGGCGCGGGCGATGTCGGCGCCATCGCGCCCGGCGCCGGTTTCCCAAACGAGTTCCGCCTTCATGAGGTCCTCGCCGGCGGCGAGTGCAGCATCGAGGTTATCGGCCAGCAGATAAACGTTCGGTGGGATGTAGGGCATCGGTACCGTCATGAAGGTTGCGCCTGGCGGTTGGCCACTTGGACGAATCGCAGCGATAAGCGCGCGATCTCACTCTGGAATTCACCAGACATAGTGCCTGATTCTGGGGCGTCGCGGTGATGCGCTATCGCCTGTGTCACCGACGCGCGGACACATTGTGGATAACTTGAGGTAACCGGCACTCGACAGGGCGCCGGTTTCAGTCTGCGCCGGCCTTCGCCTTGCTCTTCTTAGCCGGAGCTTTCTTCGCCGCAGGCTTCTTTGCAGCTGCTTTCACCGCTTTTGGAGCGTCGCCGCCGGCGGGCTTGGACGCTTTTTTCGGGGCAGCTTTCGCGGCGCCTTTCGGGGCGGCTTTGCGCGCGGGTTTCTTGCCGCCGCCCTTGGCAATGCGTTCTTCGAGCAGGCGGATGGCGTCGGCCACGGAAAGGTTCGCAGGCTCCGTCCCCTTCGGCACGGTGGCGTTGACCTTGTTATGGCTGACGTAGGGGCCGTACTTGCCGTCGAGCACTTCGATCTTGCCGCCCTCGGTCGGATGTTCGCCCAGATCCTTCAAAACGGTCTTGGCGGCTGCGCGGCCGAAGCGTCCGCCTGCACCCTTGCCGGCGCGCTTGTCTGCCAACACCGTCACGGCGCGGTTGACGCCGATCGTGAACACATCCTCGATCGACGTGACATTGGCGTAGGTGCCGTCATGCAGAATGAACGGACCGAAGCGGCCGAGGCCCGCGACGATGGGCGTTCCGGTTTCGGGATGGATACCGACTTCACGCGGCAGGGAGAGCAGCTGAAGCGCTTTTTCAAGATCGATGGTCGCGGCATCAATGCCCTTCGGGATCGATGAGCGCTTGGGCTTTTCCTCTTTCGAGCCTTCGCCGATTTGGAGGTAGGTGCCAAAGCGGCCATTCTTCACCAGCACCGGCAAACCGGTTTCAGGATCGAAGCCGAGTTCGCGTTCTTCGCCGGCACCGCCTTCGCCACCCGTCGCCAGCTGGCGTGTGAAGTTGCAGTCGGGGTAATTGCCGCAGCCGATGAAGGCGCCGTTCTTGCCGGATATCTTGAGCGACAAGCGGCCAGTGCCGCACTTCGGACATGCGCGCGGATCGGAACCGTCGCCCTTGTCCGGGAAGACGTGCGGGCCCAGCATCTCGTTGAGAGCTTCGAGGACGTCGCCGACGCGCAGATCCTTGATCTCGGCAACCGCGCCCGTGAAGTCGCGCCAGAATTCGCGCAGCATCTCTTTCCAGTCGAGCTTGTTGTCGGAGATGAGGTCGAGCTTCTCTTCAAGGCTCGCCGTGTAGTCGAACTCGACATACTTTTTGAAGAAGCTTTCGAGGAAGGCGGTGACGAGACGGCCCTTGTCCTCTGGCACAAGGCGCTTCTTGTCGATTTTGACATAGCCGCGGTCGACCAGTGTGGCCATGGTCGAGGCATAGGTGGAGGGGCGGCCGATGCCGAGTTCCTCCATGCGCTTGACGAGGGTGGCCTCGGAAAAGCGCGGCGGCGGCTGGGTGAAATGCTGTTCGGCGGCGATCTCCTTGTCGGAGACGCGGTCGCCCTCGTTGAGTTGCGGCAGGCGGCGGCTGTCGGCGTCGTCTTCCGGATCGTCCTTGCCTTTTTCAACGACACGCACGCGATCGTCGCGGCCTTCCTCATAGACCTTGAGGAAGCCGTCGAAGTTGATGATCGAGCCGGTGGCGCGCAGCATATACGCTTTGCCGTCGCGGCCTTTCACGTCGATGTCGGCGCTCGTCTGCTCGAGTTCGGCGGAGGCCATTTGGCTCGCGAGCGTGCGGCGCCAGATCAGCTCGTAAAGGGCGGCCTGGTCGCGGTCGAGATAACGGGCGACATCCTTCGGGCGGCGCGCGGGATCGGTGGGGCGGATCGCTTCGTGGGCTTCCTGCGCGTTCTTGGCTTTCGATTTGTATTCGCGAATGAAGGGCGCGACGTACTTTTGCGAGAACTCGCGCGCAATCATTCCGCGAATGGCGTTCACCGCCTCGGGGACGATCGTCACGCCGTCGGTTCGCATGTAGGTGATAAGGCCGGTCGTCTCGCCGCCGATATCGACGCCTTCGTAGAGGCGCTGGGCGATCTGCATCGTCTGCTTGGCGGAGTAGCCGAGCTTGCGCGAGGCATCCATCTGCAGGGTCGAGGTCATGAACGGCGGGTAGGGGTTGCGCTTGGCCGCCTTCTTTTCCAGCCGCGAAACGGTGAACTGGCCCTTATCGATGGCTGCGACGATGGCCTTGGCGGTCGCCTCGTCCTTGATGTCGAGCTTCTTGAGGGTGGTGCCGTCGATCGCCGCGACACGGGCGGGGAAGTTCTCGCCCTTTGCCGTCGTCAGCGTGGCTTCGATCGTCCAGTATTCGTCAGTTCGGAACGCTTCGATTTCGGCTTCGCGGTCGCAGACGAGGCGGAGCGCCACCGACTGCACGCGGCCGGCCGAACGGGCGCCGGGAAGCTTGCGCCACAGCACGGGCGAAAGCGTGAACCCGACGAGATAATCGAGGGCGCGGCGGGCGAGATAGGCGGAGACGAGCGGTTCGTCGATTTGGCGGGGCTCGCCGAGGGCGGCCAGGATGGCGGGCTTGGTCACCGCGTTGAAGGCCACGCGCTCGATTTCCATGCCCTTTTTCAGGACCTTTTTGGCGCCGAGCACTTCCAGGATGTGCCAGGAGATGGCCTCGCCTTCGCGATCGGGGTCGGTGGCGAGGATCAGCTTGTCGGCGCCCTTCACGGCGTCGGCGATCTCTTTCATCACCTTGCGGCCACGGCTGTCGTCCATGTCCCAGTGCATCTTGAAGTCCTGGTCAGGCTCGACCGCGCCGTCCTTGGCCGGCAAATCGCGGACATGGCCGTACGATGCGATCACTTTATAGTTCTCGCCCAGGTACTTCTTGATGGTCTTGGCCTTGGCAGCCGACTCGACGATCAGGACGTTCATGCCGTGCTTTCTATGAAATGCGGAGCGGCGGAAACCCGAGCTTGGGACAATTTGTGATTGTGGAAACGCCGGGCTTCGGGGCGCGGAACATGGGCAATGATGACCCCGCTGTCAAACCGGGGTCCTGACGCTATGGCAGAAAACCGTCATCGGCCGGGGGGCAGCATGCAACCCTAAATGGCCGTCAGGACGCAGGATTTCGCGATGGAACGGCGTGAAGGTCGCGGATGGCCGGGATGAGCGCATCATAGTGGTCGATGACACGATCGGGCGCCAATTCGGCGACGGGGATCGCCGTGTAGCCAAAGCTGACGGCCACAACCGGAACGCCGGCCGCCTTGGCGGTCTTGATGTCGACGTCGCTGTCGCCCACCATCAGAGCGTGTGAGGGGTCGCCGCCGGCGAGGCGAACCGCTCCCAGCAGGTGATCCGGGTGCGGTTTGCAGACGGGGAACGTGTCCCGGCCGGCCAGACCATGGAAGTGACGATCGAGGTCGAGTGCCGCGAGAAGCGAGCGAGACAGGCTCTCGCGCTTGTTGGTGCATACGGCGAGGCGGGCGCCGGCGGCCGTCAGGGCCGTGATCGCGTCGATCACTCCGGGGTAAGGGCGGCTCTCACGCGCGATATTGTCTTCATAGTAGGCGAGGAACAGCGCGAGCAGGCGGTCGACATCCGACGCCGGTCGTTGTTCGCCGGAATGGAGGAGCGCTTCCACGATCATGCGCTGGGCTCCGAAGGAGATCCACGGGCGCAGGATATCGGCGCCGACGGCGGGCAGACCGAGATCGGACAGCGCGTGGTTGGTCGCTCCAACGAGGTCGGGGGCGGTGTCGACGAGGGTTCCGTCGAGATCGAAGACCACAGTGAGGTTCTGCATGGTCGCGCTATAGCATGGGGTCTTCGCCGAAAGGCTAGAAAAGAATGGCAATTTTTGTCCTGACGGTCGGCAGGGCTGCCGCTTTTTGGAGGGCAACGGCGGCGGAGCCGTGCTAGGGAAGGCGCGGATCGATGCAAGACGCGTGAGGGCCCCCGCGATGACGCCAGACATGATGAAAATCTCAGCCGCCGTGCGGGCGCTCGCGTTCGTGGAGCCGGGTATGCGGCTGGGGCTCGGGACGGGCTCGACCGCGGCGCGGTTCATCGATCTGCTCGGCCAGGAGGTCAAGAAGGGGCTCGATGTGGTGTGCGTGCCGACGTCGGAGGCGACGCGGCGGCAGGCGGAGGCACTCGGCATCGTGCTCACGACGCTCGACGATGTTCCGTTTCTCGATCTGACAATCGATGGAGCGGACGAGATCGACAAGGAGCTGCGGCTCATCAAGGGCGGTGGTGGTGCGCTTCTGCGCGAGAAGATCGTGGCGACCGCGTCGGATCGCATGCTGGTGATCGCGGACGAGACGAAGATGGTCGACACGCTCGGTGCGTTTGCGCTGCCGGTTGAGGTGGTGACATTCGGGCTCAACGCCACACGCAACATGATCGAGATGCTGGCGGCGGATGCGGGATGTCAGGGCGACATCAGGTTGCGCGTGAAGCCGGACGGCCAGGTGTTCACGACCGACAGCGGCAATGTGATCTTCGACTGCCATTTCGGGCGCATCGATGATCCGGAAAGCCTGGACGAGGCGCTGAAATTCATACCCGGCGTCGTGGAGAACGGTCTGTTTCTCGGGATAGCGGATGCGGCCGTGATCGGCGGACGCGAGGGCATCAGTGTTTTGTCCGCCACCTATGGCGAAGAGGCCGAAGCCAACTGAGTTTTTGAGTTCATTTGCCATTGGAGACGAATGCCATGACGTCATCGCGCGGATTTCTTGCCGGAGCAATTCTTGCTCCTGTGGCGCTCATTTCGGCATTCTCGGCCGGGCTCGTGATGGCGGAGGCGCAGAAGCCGGCGGAGGCGAGCCTGTCGGCGGCGCGTGAGTTGATCGTGGCAACGGGTGCGTCGAAGCAATTCGAGGCCGTGGTGCCGATGATGGTGAAGCAGCTCGAGCCCATCCTGCTGCAGATGGCGCCGGGCAAGGAAGCCGAGATCAAGGAAATCGCGGGGCTCATCGTTCAGCGCTTTTCGGAGCGAAAGTCCGAGATGATGGAGATCATCGCGAACATCTACGCGTCGAAGTTGTCGGAAGCGGAAATGAAGGATCTCAGCGCGTTCTTTTCGAAAGGCGCAGGCGCGGCGTTCATCGCCAAGCAGCCTGAGATTTTGACCGAGAGCATGGCGGCTGGTCAGCAGTGGGGCCAGAAGATCGGCGTCGAAATCGAGCAGCAGATCCGCGACGAACTGCAAAAGCGCGGCATCAAGATCTAGAATTCATGACCACGTTCGACTTTGACCTTTTCGTCATCGGTGGCGGTTCGGGCGGCGTGCGCGCAGCGCGCATCGCGGCTGGGTACGGCGCGCGGGTGGCGATTGCCGAAGAGAGCCGGTTCGGCGGAACGTGTGTGATCCGCGGGTGCGTGCCGAAAAAACTGATGGTCTATGCGTCGCGGTATTCGAGCGACTTTCAGGATGCCCGTGGGTTCGGCTGGGAGACGGGGACGCCCGTCTTCGACTGGAAGACGCTGATCGCTGCGAAAGACAAAGAGATCGCGCGGCTCGAGGGGCTGTACCGGAAGGGCCAAGAGAGCGCCGGCGTCTCGATCTTCGATGAGCGCGCCCGTGTTTCGGGGCCGAATGCTGTGACGCTCTCCAGCGGCCGCACGGTGTCGGCGGCGAAGATCCTCATCGCAACAGGCGGCTTGCCGAACGTGGATGCCTCGCTCACGGGCGTCGAGCACGTCATCACATCGAACGAGGTGTTCGATCTGACGGAACAGCCGCGCCGGATCGTGGTCGCGGGCGGCGGGTATATCGCGGTGGAATTCGCGTCGATCTTCGCCGGGCTCGGGTCGGAAGTGACGCTCATCTATCGAGGAGAAAAGGTGCTGCGCGGCTTCGATATGGGGCTGCGCGACAGTCTTATGGAAGCGCTGGCGGCGCGCGGCGTCCGGCTGGTGATGGGCGATATCTTCACCAACATCGAGAAGCGGGAGGCATCGATCGTCGGCACGACGCGAAGCGGCGAAGTTCTCATGGCGGATCAGATCCTGTTTGCGATCGGCCGTTCGCCCAACACGCGTGCGCTCGGTTTGGAGACAGCGGGCGTAAAGCTGGACGCGTTGGGCGCCGTCGTCGTCGATGCGTTTTCACAGTCTAATATTCCCAGCATCTTTGCTGTGGGCGATGTGACCAACCGCGTGAACCTGACGCCGGTCGCCATCCGTGAAGGGCACGCGTTCGCCGATACGCAGTTCGGCGGCAAGCCGTGGTCGACGAGTTACGAGAACATCCCGACGGCTGTTTTCACGACGCCGGAGATCGGCACTGTGGGATTATCAGAAGAGGCGGCGCGCGCATGTACCGCGCAGGTGGACGTTTACGAAACGCGGTTCCGGCCGATGCGCAACGTGCTCGCCGGGCGGGATGAGCGCACGCACATGAAGCTTGTGGTCGATGGCACGACAGGCCAGGTGCTCGGCCTGCACGTGTTGGGGCCGGATGCGGCGGAGATGGTGCAAATGGCCGCTATCGCGCTCAATCTGAAGGCCACCAAGGCCGACTTCGACCGCACCATGGCCCTGCATCCGAGCGCGGCAGAAGAACTCGTCACCTTGCGCACGAAGCGCTGAGCGGCTTCTAAGAGGCGCAAACCCGCGCCAAGCTGGCGCTCGCAAAGGTGAAGAGGCAACTCATGGGCCGCCTGCAAGATCGAATTGCGCTGGTGACGGGCTCCGGCAACGGCATCGGGCGGGCAACCGCGGAGGCGTTCGCGGCGGAGGGTGCCTTCGTTTACGTGACGGACCTCGATGGCGCGGCGGCTGAGACTGTTGCGGCGGGCATTGTCGCCAAGGGCGGCCAGGCAGCGGCTGCGGCGATGGATGTTTCCAAGGGGCAGGATGTCTCGGCCGTGATGCGGCGCGTGAAGGCCGAGCACGGGCGGCTCGATGTTCTCGTCAACAACGCCGGCTTGAATGTTCGCGGCGACTTTCGGCATTTGACGGACGCGGACTGGGTGAAGATCCGAGAGGTCAACCTCGACGGTGTGGTGCGCGTCGCCAGGGATGCCTTCGATTTGCTGCGCACATCGCAATCGGCTTCGCTCATCAATGTCGCGTCGATCATGGGCAGCAAGGGTTTGCGGCAGCTCGTCGGTTATTCCGCGACCAAGGGTGCGGTCGTTGCGCTGACGAAAGGGCTGGCGTTCGAGTACGCCCCGTTCAAGATCCGAGTGAATACGCTGTCGCCTGGGTACATCGAGACCGCGTTGACCGAACGGATCCTGCGCAACCCCGTGTTCGAGAAGTGGCTCATCGATCGCACGCTCTTGAAGCGGCTCGGGACGGTGGACGACATCGCCAAGGCGGCGCTGTTTCTCGCGTCCGACGACAGCGCCTACATGACAGGGTCGGAACTGGTCGTCGATGGCGGGATGACGGCGTCGCTCTAGCTTGCTGCGCCGCAATACGGCCACATGCGTGTGATGCCAAGGCCTTGATTTATGGAGGGCCTTTCCGATGAAGGCAATGAGTGCGGACTGCGGTCTCGGGTGGGGCAAGGGCATGTGGGCCGGGGCGGCTGCGCTGATCGCGGCGCTCGCGCTGGCCATCGCACCGGCACGGGCGGACATTTACGATCTCGATCCCGAGCATACCGAGGTGCGGTTCTCGTGGGACCATCTTGGGCTTTCGCGGCAGAGTGGGCGCTTTACGGATTTGAAGGGCGTGGTCAACTTCAATGCCAGTAATCCGGCGACGAGCACCGTCGAGGTCACGATCCCGCTCCAGGGTATTCAGACCGGCGTGAAGAAGCTCGATGAGCATCTTCTTACGTCGCGCGAGTTCTTCAACCCGGACACTCATCCCAACATCACGTTCAAGAGCGTGAGCGTGACGCCGACGGGCCAGCGGACGGCGGAGGTGACGGGCGAATTGTCGATCAATGGGATTGCGCGGCCGGTCGTGCTTGATGTGATCTGGAATTTCTCCGGGGAACATCCGCTGTCATCGATCAATCCCACGTACGCCGGCGTCTATGCGTCAGGCTTTTCGGCCAAGACCCAGATCCGGCGGTCGGATTGGGGACTGACCCGGACGATCCCGTTCGTTTCGGACGAGATCCGCATCACGATCGAAACGGAAATGTATCGTCGCGCGCTGCCGCTGGTCGCCGACCCGGCAGAGACGCTTGATCCCAGCCGGGATACGGCGACTGCGGGCGACACCACACCGCCCTGGTCGGCGCCCGAAGTTCCCACGACGATCCCTGCGCTTCCGGGGGCGGTTGAACGGCTGCCATAATCAGCTGCCGTTGTTCATGCACCCGCCTGCGGCTTTATCCGTCGTTCTTGTTCGGCCTTCTGGCCTTCCTGCGCGTCGGGCCTTCTGGCGCGGCCGGGCGCTTTGTCGTATAAGAACCAGAACGGCAAGCGAACGGTTCGGGTCGTCGGAACTTGCGGAGGCGGTGGAGCCTCTCGCGAGACGACGACGGTTTCATTTTTTGCGGAGTTACGTGCCATGGCGGCAAACTGGTCCCCGGAGAGCTGGCGCTCAAAACCGATCGTCCAGGTTCCAGACTATCCGGACGCGAAGGCGCTTTCCGACGCAGAGGCTCGGCTTGCAACCTTCCCGCCTCTCGTTTTCGCAGGCGAAGCGCGCGATCTGAAGAAGACGCTTGCCCAGGTCTGCGAGGGCCACGGCTTTCTGCTGCAAGGCGGCGACTGCGCCGAGAGCTTCCTCGAGCATCGCGCCGACAACATCCGCGACTTCTTCCGCGTCTTCCTGCAAATGGCGGTCGTGCTGACGTATGCCGGTGGCAGCCCGGTCGTGAAGGTCGGGCGCATTGCCGGCCAGTTCGCAAAGCCCCGGTCGTCGCCGAATGAAAAGCGCGGTGACGTGGAGCTTCCGAGCTACCGCGGCGACATCATCAATGGACCGGAGTTCACGCCGGCAGCGCGTATTCCCGATCCGCAGCGACAGATCGAGGCTTACCGCCAGTCGGCGGCGACGCTGAACCTCATCCGCGCGTTCGCGACCGGCGGCTATGCGGATCTGGAGCGCGTGCACCAGTGGAACATGGGCTTCGTGCAGGACAGCCCGCAGGGGCATCGCTATCAGGAACTGGCGGACCGGATCACCGAGACGCTCGGCTTCATGCGCGCCTGCGGCATCACGAGCGAGAACACGCCGCAGCTGCGCGCGACGAGCTTCTACACGAGCCACGAAGCGCTGCTGCTGGGCTATGAGGAGGCGCTGACGCGGCGGGATTCGACCAGCGGTGATTGGTATGCCACGAGCGGGCACATGCTGTGGATCGGCGACCGCACGCGGCAGCCCGACCACGCGCACGTGGAGTATTTCCGCGGCATCAAGAACCCGATTGGTTTGAAGTGCGGTCCGACATTGGAAGCGGACGGGCTCCTGAAGCTGATCGAGACGCTCGATCCGAAGAACGAGCCGGGCCGTCTGACGCTGATCTGCCGCTTCGGTCACGACAAAGTCGAGAAGCATCTGCCGAAGCTCATTCGCGCGGTGGAGAGAGCCGGACGCAAGGTCGTGTGGTCGTGCGATCCCATGCATGGGAACACGATTTCGGCGGCGACGGGCTTCAAGACGCGTCCGTTCGATCGCATCCTCAGGGAGGTTGAAGCCTTCTTCGATGTGCATCGCGCGGAAGGCACGCATGCCGGCGGCATCCACGTCGAGATGACGGGGCAGAACGTGACGGAGTGCACCGGCGGGGCGACTGCGATTTCGGAAGCCGAATTGCAGGATCGCTATCACACGCATTGCGATCCACGGCTCAATGCGGATCAGGCGCTGGAACTGGCATTCCTGGTGGCCGAGCGGATGAAGCAGGAACGCTTGGCGCGGACCGTCGCGGAACCGGTGCAGGCGGCGGAGTAAGTCGCGCTCGCACGCTCACGGTAGAACCCATAAGCGCCGCGGCCGTCAGGTCTGCGGCGCTTCTTTTTGGCGGGAGTTCAACCAGTAGAGGCCGAGGATCCCGACAATCAGAATGCCGGCAATGAGCGGTGCAACGATGTCGCCGGTCGCGACGCGCACGACGATCAGCACGATGCACAGGATGCAACCCAGAGCCGGAACGAAGTCGGGGATTTCGAAACGGCCCTTCGGTTCGCCGGGGCGACGCTTGAGGACGAAGAGGGCCGCGTTGACCATGGCGAACGTGAACAGGAGGAGCAGCACAGTGGCGGAAGCGAGCTCGGAAACGCCGGCCGATAGCATCAGGGGAGCCAGAAGCGCGAACAGGATCAGAATGGCGATGTGGGGCGTCTGCCGCTTGGCGTGAACGCGGCCGACGACGACGGGGAGCAGGCCCTGGTTCGACATGCCGTAGAGCATGCGCGAGGCGGTCACGTAGTTGACCAGCGCGGTGTTGGCGACGGCGAACATGGTGATTGCCACGAGGGCGAACGCGGGGAATGCCGGTGCTGCTCGTTCCATGACGGCGGCGAGAGGTGCGGCGGCCGTCGCGAGTTCGTTGTAGGGCACAACCGAGACGGCTGAAATCGCCACAGCGATGTAGAGCACCGTGGCGATTAACATCGCGGAGACCAGTGCGATGGGGATGGTCGTCTCGGGGTTCTTCACTTCCTCGGCGACGTTGTAGGTATCCTCGAAACCGATGAAGGCGAAGAAGGTCAGGATCGAACCTTGGAGAATGAGGAGCGCGGTGCCGACATCGGCCTTCTCAGGGGGTGTCTCGAAATAGTTGACGCTGCCCACGAAACTGAAGCTGACCGCGATTACGAGGAGAAGACCGCTCGCCTCGATCACCGTGCAGACGACGTTGACCCACATGCTTTCCCGGATGCCACGAAACACGATGCCGGCCATGATCAGCAGGAAGCCGAGGGCAAGGGCTTCGATCGGCACGCTCTGCCAGCCCAGGAGTTGCGCCAAGTTGTTCGCAAAGACCCGCGATTGGGTGGCGACGGACGTCATCCCGGAGCATACGAGGGCCAGTCCAACCAGAAACGAAATGACGGGCAGGCCGAACGCGCGGTCTGTCACATAAGCCGCTCCGCCGGCGCGTGGATAGCGGGAGCCGAGTGACGCGTAGCTGAGGGCGGTCAGCAGGGCGGCACAGAGGGCGGCCACGAAGGACAGCCAAACCGCGTTGCCGACAACGCCGGCGGCCTTGCCCACAAGGGCATAGATCCCCGAGCCGAGCATGCTGCCGAGACCATAGAGGGTCAACTCGATCGGACCCACGGCTCGCTTGAGCTGAGGATTGGCGGTCTCAGGCATTTGGCTGCTCAATTCGGGGTCTCCGCCGGGATGACATAGACTGTTTGCACGTGGGACATTGGACTGGGTTTATGGCACGATAGCAGCCGGACAGCGGAGTTATTCCACCCTGATGTCGCGCATCTTCAGCCTGTGTGCAGTCGGTATTCTGATGGCCGCTTTCCCAGCGGTGGCCGGGTCATCAATCATTGCTCGCATTCAAGATGGCAGTGCGGACGTATGCTGGTCGCCGGACAATGAATGGCCGGTCCCCTGCGATGAAGAATAGCCTCTTTTGCCCCGTGGACCCGGGGGCCAAGGCATCCTAAAAGCGCCGCATGACCGCACCTGCCTCCAGTCTGAAGATTGCCCTTGCACAGCTCAACGCCGTTGTCGGTGACATTGCCGGCAACGTCGAGCGGATTCGTACGGCCCGTGCGGAGGCTGCACGACTGGGTGCTGACCTCGTGGTCTTTCCGGAACTGTTCGTGACCGGCTATCCGCCGGAGGATCTCGTGTTGCGCCCGGCGTTCCAGCAGGCGGCGTTGCATGCGGTCGAACATCTGGCCAGCACGATGGGGCCGGGGCCGGCGATCCTCACGGGCACGATCTGGCCGGAAAAGGGCCAGTCGAAGCCGCGCGTCTACAATGCGGTCGTGCTGCTCGACGAGGGTGAGGTGAAGGCGGTGCGGACGAAGGTCGAGTTGCCCAACTACGGCGTGTTCGACGAACTGCGCGTTTTCACGCCCGGTCCGCTGCCGGGGCCCGTCATGTTCAAGGGCGTCAAGATCGGTGTGCCGATCTGCGAAGACGTTTGGCAGGAGCAGGTTTGCGAGTGCCTTGCGGAATGCGGCGCGGAGATCCTGATCTCGCCCAACGGTTCGCCGTTCGATTGGCCCAAGCCTGATCTCAGGATGAACGTTGCTGTGGCACGGGTGACGGGAACCGAGTTGCCGCTGGTCTATCTCAATCTCGTCGGCGGGCAGGATGAACTGGTGTTCGACGGCGCATCGTTCGTGCTGAATGCGGACCGCTCGCTCGCCGTGCAAATGCCGGCCTGGGAAGAAAGCATTGTCCTGACGGAGTGGGCGCGCGAGAGCGGCGGCTGGGTTTGCCGGACGGGCCCGCGCGCTCATCTGCCGGAAGGCGATGCCTCGGCCTATAGCGCGTGCGTGCTGGGCTTGCGCGATTACGTCGGCAAGAATGGTTTTCCCGGCGTGGTGCTGGGCCTATCTGGCGGCGTCGACAGCGCGCTCGTTGCCGCCATCGCCGTTGATGCGCTCGGATCGGAACGGGTGCGCGCGGTGATGCTGCCGTATGAATATACGTCGAAGGAAAGCCTCGAGGATGCCGCAGCCTGCGCGAAGGCGCTGGGCATCGCCTATGATGTCGTGCCGATCGCAGCACCCGTGGATGGGTTTTCCGATGCTCTCGCGGATCTCTTTTCGGGCCGGAACGCCGACATCACGGAAGAGAACCTGCAGAGCCGCGCGCGCGGCACCATACTCATGGCGATCTCGAACAAATTCGGGCTGATGGTGCTGACGACCGGCAACAAGAGCGAGATGTCCGTCGGCTACGCGACGCTCTATGGCGACATGAACGGCGGGTTCAATCCGGTGAAGGATCTCTACAAGGGCGAGGTCTATCGCTTGTGCCGATGGCGGAATGCGAACGTGCCGAAGGGGGCATTCGGTCCTGCCGGTATCGTCATTCCGGAGCGCATCCTGACGAAGGCGCCCTCGGCCGAGTTGCGGCCGAACCAGACGGACCAGGACAGCCTGCCGCCGTACGACGTGCTGGACGATATTCTGTTCTGTCTCGTGGAGAAGGAAATGCCGCTGCGGGATGTGATCGCGCGGGGGCACGATGCGGCAACCGTGCAGAAGGTGGAGCGGCTGCTTTATCTTGCCGAATACAAGCGCCGTCAGGCGGCGCCGGGGGTCAAAATCTCAGCGCGCAATTTTGGACGCGACCGTCGCTATCCGATTACCAACCGCTTCCGCGATACGGATATCCCTACGTCTTCGGACAGGGATGCGCGGATTGTTTTGCCGCGTGCCGATGGCGGTGATGTATCGTGAGCGAGGCCGCACCATCGATGATACCCCACTTGCGCTTTGCGCCGAGCCCCACGGGCTATCTGCACTTCGGCAACCTGCGCACGGCCGTGCTCAATTATCTGTTCGCTCGCAGGTACGGCGGGACGTTTCTGTTGCGTCTGGACGACACAGACCAAGAGCGATCGACAGAGGCGTTCGCGCAGCAGATCCGCGAAGACTTGGCCTGGCTGGGGTTCACCTGGGACCGCGAGGCCAAACAGTCGGACCGGACCGACCGCTACACTACGGCCGCGGAGCAGCTGAAGGCGGCGGGGCGGCTCTATGCGTGCTTTGAAACGCCCGATGAACTGGACCGGCGTCGCAAACGGCAACTCGCCAGCGGACGCCCTCCGATCTACGATCGGGCGGCACTGAAACTGACGTCCGAAGAGCAGGCGAAACTGACAGCGGAAGGGCGTGCGCCGCATTGGCGTTTCCGCCTCGACAACGCGGGACCCGGCGGCGGATTGCAGCCCGAACATACGAACGTCGCCTGGGACGATCTCATTCGCGGCACGCAGACGGTGGATCTCGGATCGCTGTCGGATCCGGTGCTGATCCGGGCCGATGGAACATTTCTCTATACGTTTACGAGTGTCGTGGACGACATCGATTTCGGCATCACGCACATCATTCGTGGTGAGGATCACGTGACGAACACGGGCGTGCAGGTCGATCTGTTCCGCGCGCTGGGCGCCACGCCGCCGTCGTTTGCTCACCACGCACTTTTGACGGCCAGCGGCGATCTCAAAATGTCGAAGCGATCGGGCGATATGGCCTTGATGGGCAGCCGCGACCTGGAGCCGATGGCGATCGCCAGTTACGTGGCGCTGATCGGGACTTCGGATGCGATCGAACCGCTGCGGTCGATTGCACAACTGGCCGAGCGGCTCGACCTTTCGCACGTGTCGACATCGGCGGCGCGTTTCGATCTGCAGGAGTTGCGCGCGCTGAATGCGCGGTTCCTGCATGCCACGCCATTTGCCGAGGTGGCCGAACGGCTGGCCGCAATGGGCGTCGGGGGCGGCGAGGCGTTCTGGCTGGCTGTCAGGGGCAACGTCACAGTGCTGGCTGATGCAAAAGAGTGGTGGGGCGTCGTCGGAGGCGAGATGGCACCCGTGGTCGAGGACGCGGGCTTCCTCGCCAAAGCAGCGGAGTTGCTGCCGGCCGAGCCGTGGAGTGATGCGACCTGGGGCGAGTGGACGGGCGCTGTGAAGACTGCGACCGGGGCCAAAGGCCGGGCGCTGTTTCACCCGTTGCGACTTGCCTTGACCGCGCGTGATAGCGGCCCGGAACTGAAAGCATTGCTGCCGCTGATCGGGCGGGAGAAAGTGTTGGCGCGGCTGTCGGGGCAAACGGCCTGAGCTTAAGGCGTGCGGACCTCGGAAGACCAGCCGGGAGCGTCCGCAGCAGCGGTGGCGGGTGCCGGATTTGCATTCGGCGGTGGTGATACCGCGCCTTGCTGCTGTGTGCCGTCGCCCGGTGCGACCGGCGTACCCGCGTTGAACTCTTCCGCTTTGCACGAGCAGCCCTGCACGTACTCCTTGCGGTAGCGGAAGGCGGTTTTCATCGACGAATAGGGCGTGTTCGATTGTGCGCCGACCATCTGCTCCACCGATCCGCCGGGGTTCTGGTAGTAGAAGAGTTCGGTTGGCGCGGCGCATTTCGAAGTGCAGACTTCCGCGTCGCGTTCGAAATGGTTGGGGAGCGTGGAGAAGCTCACCGGGAAGTAGTAGCCGTCGCAGAGGCGCACGCAGACCGTCCGGTACGTCGCATACGGGAGGTTTGAGAACGAGCTGCCCAGCCCGCCACCGCCGCCGCCGCTTTCTTCCTGCCAGAGCGACTGGTAGGGGTTCTGTTCCGAGCGGCGCGCCTGTTGCTGATACGTGGCGCCGCAATTGTTGCGCGCCAGTTCGCGGACGATCTCGTCAGTGTAGGATTTTCCGGACGAGGAGATCAGCTGGTTGCGCTGATTTTCCAGGTCTGCCTTCTGCCGCTTCATTCCTTCGACTTCGCGCGAAAGGTCGACGCACTTCTTGGTGTTGCGCAGGGTCTTGGAGAACAGAAAATATTCGTAGCAGGAACGCTCCAGCGTCTGCGACGCCTGCCGATACTGCTGATCGATTTGACGCAACTGCCCCTCGACCATGGGGATGAGATCGCGGGACTGGCCGCCGTTCTGGTTTTCCTGAACGAGGCGCTGCTCGAGCTGGAGGCACACGGGGGACCGGCCACCGGCGGATGTCAGCGGTGGTGCGCCTGGAGCGGGCGGGCGGGCGACTGGTTCCGGCGGCGGGCGCCACACGGGCGGGGGCTGCTCGACGGGCTGGCGCTGCTGGGGTTGATCCCAGGGCCAGGAAAACTGGGCCAGATGCGGGGCTCGCCGCACCGGACATGATGGCGAACCCGAGCGCCACCAGAGGCGCAATCCGGGTTGCGCGGCGGAGGGGACTGCCGATTTTATCGTATTTGCGCGTCATCTCTTGGCCGGCTGATCATTCGGGCTTTGCCGGCGTCCTTCGCCCAAGTCTTTGATCTCCAGTGGACTATGGCATAGGCCGGCAATGGGGAGCAAATGCGGCATGGTTTTTCAATTGTGCATGGCTGCTCGGCTGCGTCGAGCCGGCCATGTTTTAGGATGTGCATGGCGACTGGGCTATGCCCAGCCGGCCGCCATGCACGGGAGCCAGGCACGGGATTGACGGCAACGGGGCGGGAACGCATAAGCAGCGGATGTCGATGCGCAAGCTCATCAGCGCCGCAACCATCTGTTGCGGCAACCCCATTTCGGGCTAGTCAATTCCGCCGGCCGCGCCACCTCGTCTTCTTCTTCGTGCAAGACCGAGTTCAGCCCCGCCGGTAAGAGGGGCTTATCCACATGTCACTTAGGCTCTACAACACGCTGACGCGCCAGAAAGAGCCGTTTCAGCCGATCGATCCGGACAACGTTCGGATGTATGTGTGCGGGCCCACGGTCTATGATTTCGCGCACATCGGGAATGCGCGCCCGGTCATCGTGTTCGATGTGCTGTTCCGGCTGCTGAGAGAGATCTACGGCGCCCAGCACGTGACCTACGTGCGCAACATCACGGACGTGGACGACAAGATCAATGCGCGCGCGGCCGAGCGGTATCCGGACCTTGCGCCCGAGTTGGGCATTCGCAAGCTGACGGAAGAGACGGCGGCGCAGTTCCACAAGGACATTGCGGCGCTCGGCGTGCTGCCGCCGACGGTGGAGCCGCGGGCGACCGAGCACATCGTCGAGATGGTTCAGCTCTGTGATCAGCTTGTCGCCAACGGACATGCCTATGTCGCGGCCGATCATGTGCTGTTCGATGTCTCGTCGATGGCAGATTACGGGAAGCTGTCGAACCGGTCGCTGGAGGAAATGGAAGCCGGATCGCGCGTCGAGGTGGCGCCCTATAAGAAAGGGCCGATGGACTTCGTGCTGTGGAAGCCCTCCAAGCCGGGTGAACCCGCCTGGCCGTCGCCGGCCGGCATCGCAACGCCTGGGCGGCCGGGCTGGCATATCGAGTGCTCGGCGATGGCGGGCAAGCATCTTGGCGACGTGTTCGACATCCACGGCGGCGGGATCGATCTGACGTTTCCGCACCATGAGAACGAGATCGCGCAATCGCGGTGCGCGCACGGCACCGACGTGATGGCGCGGGTGTGGATGCACAACGGCTTCCTGCAGGTGGAAGGCGAGAAGATGTCGAAGTCGCTCGGCAACTTCATCACGATCCGGCACCTGCTGGACGAGGGTTGGCCCGGCGAAGTGCTGCGCTTCAACATGCTGCGAACGCACTACCGCCAACCGATCGACTGGACGAAAAAGAGCCTGGAAGAGAGCGAGAAAATTCTGACAGGTTGGTTCGCACCGGAAAGGTCGCGTAGGGATGCGGCCGTCGCTCCGGGAGTGGTCGAGGCTCTTTCGGACGACCTTAATACGCCCAAGGCGATCGCGGAACTGCACCGGCTGGACGGGAACGGCGAGACCGCCGCGCTCAACGTGACGCTGGCGTTTCTCGGGTTCACGGGCCAAACGCTGAAGGCGCGCGCCGAGGTGCAGGCGAGTGAAGCGGCTGGCATGGCGTCGAAAGTGGAGCCGCTGATCGCGGCGCGGCTCGAAGCGCGCAAGCGGAAGGACTTCAAGGAGAGCGACCGCATCCGGGATGAGCTGGCGGGGATGGGTGTGGCGCTGAAGGACACGAAGAACAAGGATACGGGCGAGATCGAAACGACGTGGGAGCTTCAGCGATGACGACGGAATTGAAGGCGGTGCGGTGGGGGCTGCGGCTCGTCGGAATCGGCATGATCCTGACGGCGCTGGCGTTGGCGGCGTGGTCGTTCGGGCTCTTGGAGTTCGCTGTCACGGAGAGCAAATAATGCGCAATGCCTCGAACGCCGTCGGGCGGTCGATCGGGCGGCTTCTGGCGCTCGTTATCGTCGCCGTCATCGTGTTGGCGGCCGCGGTGTTGGGCGGCTTTTTTCCGGTCACCTTTGCGCCATGACGAAAACCCGCTATCCGCTGCGGCCGTTCCTGCCGGCTGACACGATCGCGCTGCGCGAACTCTTCGCGGCCAGTGTCGAGGAGTTAACGCAGGAGGATTATGATGAAGATCAGCGGGCGGCGTGGGTCGCGTTCGCGGAGGATGCGGAGGCTTTCCGGGAGCGACTGGAGGAGGCGACCACGATCGTGATCGACGTGGACCGCGAGCCGGCAGGATTTGCTTCACTGAAAGACGATAGCATCCTCGACATGCTCTACGTTCACCCGTATCACGCTGGGTCCGGGATCGGTTCGGCTTTGTGCGACGCGCTGGAAACGCTGGCTAAGGCACGCGGGGCGGGGACGATCACGGTCGAAGCCTCAGAGACGGCCGTCGAGTTCTTCGAGGCGCGCGACTACACGGCGACGGAGCGAAATTCGGTCGAGCGCTTTGGCGAGTGGCTGGCCACGACGACAATGAAGAAGACACTGAACGACGAACCGGCGGAACGCAGCGAGGACAGCGATGACGGGGAAGCGTGACGGCGACGATACGGGCCCGCCCTTCGAACGGCATGGG
This sequence comes from uncultured Alphaproteobacteria bacterium, assembly GCA_963778225.1. Lineage (GTDB taxonomy): Bacteria > Pseudomonadota > Alphaproteobacteria > Rhizobiales > Hyphomicrobiaceae > JAGVSR01. The sequence goes on along the minus strand of CAVZTR010000011.1, from coordinate 37,281 downwards.
ACGTATTACCTGATTTTGAAGCTTGCGGTTCTGGCGGCGGCGGTGGTCATCGCTCTGAAGGTCGCGGGCATTTGGTGAGAGAGATGACCAAGGAACGGCTCTATCTGTTCGATACGACGCTGCGCGACGGCGCGCAGACGACGGGCGTCGATTTCTCGATTGCGGACAAGCGTCGCATCATCGGCGTGCTCGATCAGCTGGGGCTCGATTACATCGAAGGCGGTTATCCCGGTTCCAATCCGACCGACACGGAACTGTTTACGGCAAAGCCGAAGCTGGAAACGAGCCGGTTCACGGCATTCGGGATGACGAAGCGCGCCGGCCGGTCGGTTTCGAATGATCCCGGATTTCAGACGCTGCTGCAGTCGGAGGCAGACAGCATTTGCCTCGTGGCCAAGTCGTGGGACTACCACGTGCGCGTCGCGCTCGGGATCACGAACGAAGAAAACCTTGAAGGCATCGCCGACAGCATCAAGGCGGTTGTGGCCTCGGGCAAAGAGGCCATGCTTGACTGCGAGCACTTCTTCGACGGCTTCAAAGGCAACAAGGCGTATGCGCTGAGTGTCGCGAAGACCGCCTACGAGGCCGGAGCGCGCTGGGTGGTGCTGTGCGATACCAACGGCGGGACGCTGCCGCACGAGATCGAGCGCATCGTAGCCGAGGTCGCGACGGTCGTGCCCGGCCCCAACTTGGGCATCCATACGCACAACGATACGGAAAATGCGGTGGCAAACTCGCTCGCGGCGGTGCGGGCAGGTGTGCGCCAGATCCAGGGCACGCTGAACGGGCTCGGTGAGCGGTGCGGCAACGCCAACATGACATCGATCATTCCGACGCTGCTGCTCAAGAGCGAGTTCGCCAATTTCTTCGACACGGGCATTACGGCGGAGAAGCTGCGCATGCTCACGCACGCCAGCCGCGTGCTCGACGAAGTGCTGAACCGCGCACCTGATCGCCATGCGCCATATGTGGGCGAGAGCGCATTCGCGACCAAGGCAGGTATTCACGCATCGGCCATTCTCAAAGAGCCCGAGACGTACGAACACGTCCGTCCGGAGGCGGTCGGAAACGAGCGACGGTTGCTCGTATCGAAGCAGGCTGGACGCTCGAACGTATTGGCCGCGCTGGAGCGGTTTGGCTTTGTGTCCGATCGCGACGATGATCGGATCACGCGATTGCTCGACGAGGTGAAAGTCCGCGAGGCTGGCGGCTATTCCTATGAAGCGGCGGAGGCGTCATTCGAACTTCTGGCGCGGCGGATGCTTTCGAACGTACCGCAGTATTTCTCCGTCGATAGCTTCCGGGTGATGGTGGAGCGGCGGCACAATGCGATCGGCAAGCTGGTGACCGTTTCGGAAGCCATCGTGAAGGTGCATGTGAATGGTGCGGCCGAGCCACTTTGGTCGGTGGGAGAGGGCAATGGTCCGGTCAACGCGCTGGATCAGGCGCTGCGCAAGGACCTGGGCAAGTATCAGAAGCACATCAACGACATCGAACTCGTCGACTACAAGGTGCGCATCTTGACGGGTGGAACGGAAGCGGTGACGCGGGTTCTTGTTGAGACACACGACAACCATACGGGTGAGCGGTGGATTACGGTCGGTGTTTCGCCCAACATTATCGATGCCAGTTTCGAGGCCCTGCTCGACAGCATCAATTACAAGCTATTCCGCGACGGCGCGGAGGCGGCCTAAGTATCAGGGCGGTTGTGGCGGGAGACGGCAACAGCCGCTATATGTGCCTCAGATGCGCCTGAGGCCCAAAATGAACCGAACGTTTGCTCATCTCGCCGGGTTTTGCCTCTTCGCGATTGCGGGCGGGGCGGTACAGGCGGCCGATTTGACGGCGAAGGATGTCACCTTCTCGCTGTTCCAGGCCAAGCTCGGCAAGCCCATCGATTTCTCCGGCAAGAATTTGGCTGGTCTAGACCTTGCGGGCCTCGACTTCAAAGGTGCACGGCTGACGAAGGTGGATCTGCTTGGTGCCGATCTATCCGATGGCGTGTTCAAGGGATCGGATCTCAGCGGCGCCCGGCTCGACCGGGCGACGATCACGCGGGCCGATTTCAGCGGCGCCATTCTCGAAGGTGTGACGATCCTGCGGCCCAGCATCTACTCCACGTTCACCGTGGCGGACGCGAACTGGACGGAGGCGCCGAAGTTTACCGGTGCGAAGATGGCGGGGGCCAAGCTTTTTGGGCGGTTCGATTTTTCGGACTTCAAAGGAGCGGACCTCAAGGGCGCTCAGTTCACGAGCCGCGATCCGCGCGATGAAAACACGTCGCTGGCGCGGTCGGGACTGTTCAGCGGCGACTTCGACGATGCCAATCTGGAAGGCGCGGATTTCACCGACGGGCGGCTGGGGTTTGCGAGCTTCACCAATGCGAATGTGCGTGGCGTGCGTTTCAACGGCGCGGATCTGACGCGCGCCGATTTCTCCGGCGCGGACGTGACCGGGGCCAGCTTCGCCGGTGCTAACCTGGATGAAGCCAAGTTCACCGGAGCCAAGGGTTTCGACACGGTGACCGGGCTCGAGCAGGCGAGCAACACGGACCGCGTCGTTCGCTGAAACGCCATCAATCCTTGAGCAAAGTCGCTGCGGCTTCGTCTGGAGATAATGTGCCGGCGAGCACGCGATCGGCGAGATCGTCGAGGCGACTGACGTTGCCGCGGCGGACGCGGGCGGCGACGAGATCAGCGGCGGCGCGGGCGATGAGATAGCGGGCGCGGCGGCGGCGGCGCGTCTGAGATCCTGATGCGCGAACGCGATCGCCGACTTTGCCGATTTCGGAAAGGAGACGATCGACGCCCTCGCCCGAGGTGGCCGTCGTTTTCAGAACCGGGATCTTATCGCTGATGGTGGCGCGGATCGACAGAGCGCCGGCCAGCTGCTGCATGGTTTGTTCAGCGCCGGGGCGATCGCCCTTGTTGACGACGAGAATGTCGGCGATTTCGAGCAGGCCCGATTTCATGGCTTGAATGTCATCGCCGAGGCCAGGTGCCGAGATGACGACGCGGACATCGGCCACTTCGGCGACATCGATTTCGTTCTGGCCGGTGCCGACGGTTTCGAGAAGGATGATGTCGAAGCCTGCTGCGTCGAAGGCATCGATCACGCGCACGGCGGCGGGCGAAAGGCCGCCAAGATAGCCGCGCGAGGCGAGCGAGCGAACGAAGACGCCATCATCGTCCAAGGCTGCCGTCATGCGGATGCGATCGCCGAGGATCGCGCCGCCGGAGATGGGGCTCGAGGGATCGACGGCGATGACGGCGACGGTTTTGCCGGCCGCGCGCAATTCACGGATGACGGCGTTGACGAGCGTTGATTTGCCGGCGCCGGGCGGACCGGTGAAGCCCGCAACGAGTGCGTGGCCGAGATGGGGCTGCAGCGCTTGCAGGAGAGCCGGAGCGCGCGGCGAGAGGCGCTCGAGTTCGGTGACGGCTTCCGACACAGCGCGGCGCTCACGCGCTGTGATGCGCGCGATGAGAGCTTGGAGGTCCTCGGTGGAGGGGGAGGCGGTGGCGGCGTCTCGGGTCATGACGTCCGCTGTACGTGACCGCGCTCACCGGTGCAACGGGGTGCGGCCCACCGTCCACGGAGCGATCAGAGAGCGGGCTTCCAGGCCTTCTCGTCCGGCTTGGCATTCACCGAAGGCGGGGGCTGCGGCGCGCGACGCACGGAATCCCGGGGCGGGGATAAGTCGAGATTGCCTTGGCGATCGTCGGGAAAATCGTTGTCGTAGTCGTCGTAGTCGTTGTCGGTATCGTCTTTTTCGAAGCGTTCGTCGTCCTCGTCTTCGGCGCTGGGACGGCGGCGGAGGGGGGCTTCGTAGGCGTCGTCGTCGCCGGGGAAGGCATCGAACCCGCTGTCGTCGAATTCACGATACACCGTCTGGGCCGGGGCGGGGATAGCGGTCGACGCGAGAGACAGGGCGGCCAGCGCCAGGGCGGAGATGCGCAGCGCGTGCGGCCGATGGTATGGGGCGGGGGCCATGGCAGACTCCGGAGTTGTTCGTACGCCGCCGCGACTCATCGGATGAGTATAGCGGCGAATGCGGAAATGACCGCGATATTCCGGCAGTATCGCGGCTTGCCCCTGAACAGTGGATGAACGTGCCTTCTCGAAGAATAGCTCAAGGTTGCTAATGTGTTAGCGGTGCCGGTCGTCAGTACCAGAGGCCAAGCCAGCGGTATCGTGGCCGCAATGAGGCCGGTCCCATGCCAACAAGTGACACCATCGGCTTTTCGATAATGACGAGCGGATCGACCGAGGGCAGGTGGGCGAGGTCCAGCAAGCGTGCGACCCGCTGATCGGCCGGAGGGTGGGTCCGCAGCAGCGAGGGCTGAGGCACGCGGCGCGCTGGAACAGGCAGCGTCAGGTCCTCCCAGAAGTGGCCCGTGTACGTCTCGACCCGGCGCAGCGCTGACGCCAGCCCCACAGGGTCACCCGTCAAGGCGGCGGCCAGACGGTCTGCCTCGTATTCGCGGGCGCGCGACAAGGCCAGCTGAAGCAGATTGATGGCGGCGGGGGTCAGATAGAGGATTGCGATGGCGGTCCAGGCAATCGGCTCGAAGCCGCGGAGGTAGGCGATGCCGTTATAGGCGGCGAGCGCGAGGGCCAGATAGGCGAGCCCGTGCAGCACGCGGGTGGCGAGATCGGCCAGTCCCATGATCCAGAGATCGCCGTTGCGGATGTGGCTCGTTTCATGGGCGAGTACGCCGGCCAATTCGCGCAACGAGAGCTGACGGACCAAGCCTTCGGAGATGGCGATCGCGGGGCGCGTGGGTGTGCCGGCCGCGAAGGCGTGGAGCGTCATGCTCGGGATCAAATAGAGATCGGGTCGCTGCACGAGGCCGGCGCGCCAGGCGAGCACATCGACGAGGCTCGATAGCTGGCTGTCATCGAGGGGCACGAGGCGCGCGGAGTAGAGGCGCATCAGGGTTTCGGCGGGAACGCGCGGTGCGGCGAGCGTGAGTGCGACCAGGATGATGGCGACCGTGACGATCCCGGCGAGCCCGGCGAGCAAATAGGCGCTGAGGCCCGCGGCGATGCCGAGGCCGATCAGGATCGTCAGCGAGTGGGCCACGTTGTGCGATAGCAGGCTTGGGCTCGGCAAGGCGGTCCGTTTGGATTTGAGCATGCGAGCCTCGTAAGTTGGGCGTGGCGCGGTCTCCGGCGGGCACGTGCCCGCCACCGGGGCAAGTGGCTGAGGAGGACCGCGCCACTGCAATGGAATAACGCCCCGAGGGGCGGAGTATTCCGGCGAACCAACGGCCTTATGCTCTATGCCTCTCCCTGCGCGGGAGAGGGGATCGGGTTGCGCCTTCCGGTGGGCTGGCGACAGCGGGTTAGAAGGCGCCGCCAACATCCTTTAGAATTTGGCGAGGACGGCGTCGTCGTTTGGCGTCGAGGGTGCGAGTTCGAGTGCGGATAGAAGAGTGGGAACAATTTGCTGGGCTTCCTGCACGACCTTGAAGCGGACTTCGAGGCCCGGCCGGATGAAGGTCTCATTGCGCATGTGGGCAAGGAGATTGAGGAAGGGCGACCAGAAGTCGGCGATGTTGGCGAGGATGACGGGCTTGGAGTGACGGCCGAGCTGCGACCACGTCAGCTGTTCGACCAATTCTTCCAATGTGCCGATGCCGCCGGGAAGGGCGACAAAAGCAGCCGAATGATCGAACATGAGCTGCTTGCGCTCGTGCATGTCGCGCGTGACGATGAGATCGTTCACGTCTTTCAGCATGTGTTCGCGTTCGGTGAGAAACGTGGGAATGATGCCGGTGACATGACCGCCGGCGTCCAGCGTCGCCCGGGCCACTTCGCCCATGAGGCCGAGGCTTCCGCCACCGTACACGAGGCCGACGCCAGCTTCTGCCAGTGATCGGCCAAGTATCCGCGCTGCAGCAGCGTATGCAGGGCTGGTGCCGTGGCCGGAGCCGCAATAAACGCAGACGGAGCGGGCGGGGCGGTGGTGTTCGGTGTGGGGCTTCAGGGTTAATGAGCCATTCAAGGAATTGAGAGGTCTGGAACCATTGTTTTTCATCTGTTGTGCTCTCTTCGCATAGGCACGGCAGTTTCATATGGGAGGCCGCTGGGAATAAATCGAGGCCAAGTCCAAGTCGTTCCCAAATGAGGCGATTTCTGATGCGGACCGGCGTATGCCGCAAGTTGGTCACGGACTTATAGCAGACAGGACAACGTGGTGATGACAGCAGACAGCGGGCGCAGGCGATGAACGGCCGGCGAGTGACGGGGCAAAGACCGCCGCGCCTGCGCACAGCCATCGCGTTGATGGCAGCGTGCTATCTCGCATATCCTGTTGCGAACGCAGCAGCGCAGAAGCCATCCGACGCCGCTCCGCCGACGATTGGTCAGGTCATCATCGATCCAGGCGGCGCATCGTATATCGAGGGCGAGGGGCGCCCTGGGGATATCGTGGAACTTGTCTCAGACGACGTCGCGCTGGGCGTTGCGACTGTCGCGCAAAGTGGACAGTGGCGGATCGCGTTGGAGACGGGGCTGAAGGCCGGTACGTATCGGATGCGCGTAGATGCGCGGGTGGGTGCGGCGGGTCCGCGGGCCGCCGGCGATGAAATTCGCGTCGCCATTCCTGCGGAACTCCGCGGGCGCGCGGTGGTTCAGCACGACGCCCCACCCAACGAGACGGAGCGCGCGACGCGTCAGCGCGCTGAACAGCTCGCGGAAGGTGCAGGGCAGGCGTTCGACGACATCACGCAACGCAAAACGCAAATGGATCAGGCTGCGGCGCCTGCTGCCACCGCTGTTGCAGCGCCCGACGTCGAGGAACCGATTGACCAGTCCGTGCGAGAGGGTGCGCTGGCGGTGGTGATCGAGTGGCTGAAGCGCTCGGCAAAGTCCTATCGCGAAGAGGTGGTGCAGAAACTCCGCGTTGCGAAGTCAGAGACGGCTGCGGCAGATCTTCGGGAAGATAGAGATCTGGCGCGAGTGAAAGATCCGACGCGAGACAAATTGCAAAACGCAATGGTTGATCCGGTGCATGTCGCGCCGCCTGCCGACGTGCAATCGGCTGCGAAAGCGATTGCGAAGGAGCGGGCAGAGGCTGAGGCGCGCCGGATTGAACGTGCCGAAGCCGATAGGGTGCGCAAGGCAGAACAATACGAGAAGGCCGTGGCGGAGGCCTCTCAGAAAGAGGCATTGAAGCGCAGACAGGCCGAGGAGCTGGCGCGGAAGAAGGCCGAGGCCGACAAGCGCATTGCGGAGGACCTGGAGCGGCTGCAGATTGGCGAAGGAGGAGGCGGATCGCGCGAAAGCGCGCAAAGACGCCGAACCGCCGTCCAAAGCGCCGCAAAAGGCAACGATTACGCTGGAGCGCTTCTATCTGCCGGGAGAAAAGCGGCCGAGTGCGGAGAAGACGTCAGCGAGCGATGCGCGTGAAGCTACGGCCGCGAAGGTGGATGCATCTGGTTCGATTTCGGCGGCGGCTGGGCAGTGCGAATACGGCCGCGTGGTGCATCGGCGCGGGCGCCGGTGGTATGTGACCGGCGCGGATGATACACTGTGGGATGTGGCGGAGCGGTTCTACGGATCCGGTCTTGCCTACCCGCGTATCTATCGTGTGAACCGCAAGCGGCTCTCGAGCCCGCATGTCGTGCGGCCGTGTCTCGCGCTGCGGCTGCCCGAGCGCGGGTAATGCAGCGGCCATGTGTCGCCATCGCCGTGGCGCGCGAGAAACGTGCGTCAACGCCATGACATAGACGGGTGGAAGTTGCCGGGTCTCGCCGCTAAGGTTGCTCGGCTGCCGGTTGCGTTCCTATCAGCGCCGCCCCCCATGATGAGCCCAAGGCCAACGACCATATGAATGCTCCGATCACGACACCGCGCGTGCCTGCACATGCCGCCGCCAAGGCCAAAGGTGAAAGTCCGAATCTGCTCGGCCTCTCGGCGGAGGCGGATCACTGGACTGTCTTCAAGGGCCTGCTGCCGTTCGTCTGGCCGGAGGGGCGGCCGGATCTCAGGTTCAATGTGGCGCTCGCATTCGTCATGCTGGTGCTGGCCAAGCTCGTCACCATCGCGATCCCCGTCACTTTCAAATACACGACCGACTGGCTGACCGCGGATGCGCCGAACCCGAATACGCTCGGGGCCGGGCATTTGGCGGTGGGAGCGTCCATGCTGATCCTCGCCTACGGCGTGGGGCGCGTGCTCGCGATGGCATTGAACCAGGTGCGCGACGTGCTCTTCACGAAGGTGGGGCAGCATGCGGTCCGCTCGCTCAACAACCGGACATTCGAGCATCTGCACAAGCTGTCGCTGCGGTTCCATCTGGAGCGGCGGACGGGCGGGCTTTCGCGGGTGATCGAGCGGGGAACGCGGGGCGTCGATCTCATCTTGCGCATGGGCATTCTTCAGCTTGCGCCGACGGCGCTGGAACTGATCCTCGTCTGCGCGCTGCTGACCTACTATTTCAATTTCGGCTATGTGGTGATCCTGCTTGTGACGATCGCCGCCTACATGTGGTTCACGTTCGCGGCGTCGGAGAAGCGGATCGCAATTCGGCGCGAGATGAACGAGAGCGACACGGACGCCAACACAAAGGCGATCGATAGTCTGCTCAATTTCGAGACCGTCAAATACTTCGGCAACGAGGGCGTGGAGAGCGGCAGGTTCGATGCCGCCATGCAGCGTTACGAGATCGCGGCGGTGAAGACGTATGCGTCGCTGGGTGTTCTCAACACGGGGCAGGCGCTGATCTTCACGGTCGGGATGACGATTGTGATGTGGCTGTCGGCGCGGGGCGTGATCGCGGGGACGCATTCGATCGGCGATTTCGTGATGATCAACGCGATGCTGATCCAGCTTTATATGCCGCTGAATTTCATGGGCATGGTGTATCGCGAGATCAAGCAGGGGCTTGTCGACCTGGAGACGATGTTCTCGCTCTTGGAAGAACAGGCCGAGGTGCGCGACAAGCCGGGCGCCAAGCCGCTGGTGGTGTCGAAGGGGGAGATCCGCTTCGAGAACGTGGGTTTCTCATACGAAAAGGACCGGCGGATCCTACGCGATGTGTCATTTGAGGTGCCGGCGGGGAAGATGGTGGCGATCGTCGGCCCATCGGGAGCCGGCAAGTCGACGATCTCGCGCATCCTGTTCCGGTTCTATGACATTCAATCCGGCCGGGTCACGATCGACGGGCAGGATATTCGCGACGTGACGCAGAAATCTTTGCGCGCCGCCATCGGTGTGGTGCCGCAGGATACGGTGCTGTTCAACGATACGATCCTCTACAACATTCGTTATGGGCGTCCGGATGCGTCGGACGAAGACGTGGTGGCGGCGGCGAAGATCGCGCAGATCGACGAGTTCGTGCAGACGCTGCCGCAGGGCTACAAGACGATGGTGGGCGAGCGCGGGTTGAAGCTGTCGGGCGGCGAAAAGCAACGCGTGGCGATCGCGCGGACGCTCCTGAAGGGGCCGCCCATTCTGGTGCTCGACGAGGCGACGAGTGCGCTCGACAGTCATACGGAGAAAGAGATCCAGGACGCGCTGGATCGGGCCACGAAGGATCGCACCACGCTCGTGATCGCGCACCGGCTGTCGACGATCGTGCATGCGGACAACATCGTCGTGCTGGATAAGGGCGAACTCGTCGAGCAGGGCACGCACGCGGAGCTGATCGCGAAGGGCGGGCTTTATGCGAGCCTGTGGAGCCGGCAGCGGCAGGCCGAGAAGGCGCGCGAGGAATTGGCGCTGGCGCTGGAAGAAGCCGAGCGGACAGGGGCGTTGCGGCCGGCGGACGTGGTGCTGCCGAAACTCTAATGTGCGATTAACGGCGTGCTGAAGGGTTTCGTGTACGCTTGCCGGACGATGAGGGGCAGGCGGCGGGCATGCTGGCACAACTCGGCAAAGGATTGAGAGAAGCGGCGCGGCTCGTGTTCGCGGGTCTGCGGGTGCTTTGGCTGCTGGCGTGGTCGGCGCTGCGGCCGGTGCTGGTCATGGCATTGCAGGTTCTGGCGGCACTCATTCTTCTGTTCGAGGAGTGGGGCTGGAAGCCGCTGTCGGAGGCGCTGGCGTGGTTCGCGCGCTTCCGCATCATCGCGCGGCTCGAACTGCTGATCATGCAGTTGCCGCCATACGCGGCGCTGTTCGTGTTCGCGTTGCCGACGGCGATCCTGTTTCCGTTGAAGCTGCTGGCGGTGTGGCTGCTGGCGAATGAGCAGTTCGCGGCGGCGACGGGGCTGTTCATCGGGGCGAAGGTCGCATCGACGGCGCTTGTTGCGCGGCTGTTCATGCTGACGCGGCCGGCGCTGATGCAGATCGCGTGGTTCGCGAACGCGTACAACCGGTTCATGCCCTGGAAGGATCGGCTATTTGCGCAGATCCGCGCTTCGTGGGTCTGGCGCTACGGCCGCATGGTGAAGACGCGCGTGCGGTTGGCGACCGGCCGGGCGTGGGCGAAGTGGAAGCCTGAGGTGCAGGCGCGTGTTGTTGCGTTTCGCGCTTGGGTGCGGGCGACGTGGGACGGTTACTTCGGCAGCAGGACGTAAACGTAGGCGATGTAGCCGGCGAGGAGGGCGGTCCCTTCGAGGCGGCTGATGCGATAGCCGCTCCAGGCGACCGCGAACATGGCGGCGCTGGCGGCAAGCATGACGAAGTTATCGAACGTTGCGATCTCGCGCGGGATATCGGTCGGCGAGAGAAGTCCGGTCACGCCGCCGATGCCAAGGACATTGTAGATGTTGGAGCCCATGATGTTGCCGAGCGCGACATCGCCGTGCTTGCGGATGGCGGCGACGACGGACGTGACGAACTCGGGCATCGACGTGCCGACGGCGACGATGGTGAGGCCGATCACGGTTTCGGACATGCCGTAGGAGCGGGCGATGCCGATCGCGCCATCGACGAGAAGCTTGCCGCCGAGAACCACGATGGCCAAGCCGCCGAGTGCCATGACGAGCGGCAGGATGGGGCCGAGCTTCTCGGCCCAGGTTTTGGTTTGGGTCTGGTGGCGGATTGGACCGTTATGCAGTTCGTCGTACGCTTCGGCCTTTTCGAATGCGGAGGTGTGGCCGTCCGATGCAGAGGCGGGCGTCGTTTCCTGGCGGTAGGCGTAGAGAATGTAGGTGGCGAGCAGGCCGACGAAGATGACGCCGGTGATGCGATCGAGGGCGTAGGTGTAGCCGATGATCGTCAGCAGGAGCGCGGTGACGACGACGAAGACGCCATCGCGGCGCAGCGCATTCGATTGGACGGCGACGGGCGTGATGATCGCGGACAGGCCGAGGATGAGAAGGATGTTGGCGATATTCGAACCGACGATATTGCCAACGGCGATGCCGGGCGAACCGGCCATGGCGGCTTGCACGCTGGTGACGAGTTCGGGGGTCGAGGTGCCGAAGCCGACGAGTGTGAGGCCAATGAGAAGTGGCGACATGCCGAGCCGTTCGGCAATGGCGACGGCGCCGCGCACGAGCAGTTCGCCGCCGATAACGAGCAGGACGAGCCCGCCGAGTAAGAGGCCGATATCGGTCACGTGTCTTTCCCCCTGGTTCGGCGCGCAACGTATCTGGAAGATGCGCCGTGGACAAAGTTTTCGTTAGTCCGCCGGTGATGGCAGTCCTTGAAGGTGGAGAAGGGCTGAAAGATCGCCGTGATCGATGACGGCGCCGGTGGGGGAGTTCAGCATGGCAGCCCGGACAGCCGGCTTGGCGCGGAACGCGACGCCAAGGCCTGCGGCTTGCAGCATCGGCATGTCGTTGGCGCCGTCGCCGACGGCAAGGACGTTCGCGAGGGCCAGACCGTATTCGGCGGCGAGGCCGAGCAGCAGGTCGCGCTTGGCCGTCGCGTCGAGGATCGGTTCGAGAACGCGGCCTGTGAGGCGGCCGGTTTCGATTTCGAGCACGTTGCCGAAATGGCGGTCGAACCCGAGACGCGCGGCGACCTGCTCGATGAAGACGGTGAAGCCGCCGGAGACGAGCGCGGTGACGGCGCCGTTGGCTTTCATGGTGGAGACGAGTGCTGTGGCACCGGGCATCGGCGTGATGCGCGCGGCGACCTCTTCGAGATGCACCGTCGTGAGGCCTGCGAGCAGGGCCACGCGGTGACGGAGCGACTGCTTGAAATCGAGGTCTCCGCGCATGGTCGCCAGCGTGATGGCGGCGATCTCATCGCGGCGGCCGGTGAGGCTGGCCAACTCGTCGATCATCTCCTGCTCGATCAGGGTCGATTCCATGTCGGCGACGAGGAGTTTCTTCGCGCGGCATGAGGCCGGTACGACGTTGATGTCGATGGGCAGGCCGGAGAGGGCGGGCTCGATCAGTTGGCGGGTGACGGAGGCTTCGGTGTCGAACTGAAGCGCAGCGCCCGGTGCTAGCCAGCGGCCTTCGGTCTCAATGATTGTTTGAACGCGACGACACGCGCTCTCGTCGAGTGCACCGGATGCTGGATCGGCGGTCAGGATGAGACGGGCTGCTTGGTGCATCGGTGTGGGGTTGGAAGCAGATGTGGCGCGTGCACTCTGCGTCGGTTAAGGAGGGCCATGACACAGATGAGACCTATCTTGATTGCCGGTCCGACCGCGAGCGGCAAATCCGCTCTCGCTTTGAAACTTGCGCGCGAGCGGGGTGGCGTGATCGTAAACGCAGACAGCATGCAGGTTTATGACGAACTGCAGATCCTGTCGGCGCGGCCATCGCCCGAAGAGACCGCCGAGGTCCCGCACCGGCTCTATGGGCATGTGCCGATGCGGGAGGGATATTCGGTCGGCCGATTTGTTCGCGAGGCAGAGGCTGTCTTGGCGGAACTGAACGGCGAGGGACGGTTGCCGATCTTCGTCGGCGGCACGGGGCTCTATATGAAGGCGCTGCTGGAGGGGCTATCGCCGATTCCGGCGATCCCGCCGGCGATCCGCGAACACTGGCGGGCGGAGGCGGACCGGCTTGGCGCATCGAAACTGCATCGCAAACTCGCGGACCTCGATCCCGGGACGGCAGCGCGGCTGAGCCCCACCGATCCGCAGCGCATCGTGCGGGCGCTCGAGGTGTTCGAGGCCACGGGGCGGCCGCTCTGGGAGTGGCAGAACGAGCCGGGGAACCCGGTGCTGAAGGAAGAGGAAACTGAGCGGATGGTCGTGCTGCCGGACCGGGCGACCCTGCATGAGCGCAGCGATGCGCGGTTCGACCGAATGATGGACATGGGCGCGCTGGAGGAGGCCCGGCGCATCGCCGATCTCGACCTCGATCCCGCACTGCCGGGGATGCGGGCTCTGGGTCTCAGGCCGCTGATGGCCCATCTGGCAGGTACACTCGCGATTGAGGAGGCGGTGGAGGAAGGGAAGGCCGAGACGCGGCGATACATTAAACGGCAGGCGACTTGGATCTCTGGTAATATGAAGTCGTGGAAAGCCAGCTCTGCGCAATAAATGAAAAGAATTGGCGCTTTCAACGTCGCATTTATTTATCAGTTACCTTGACCGGGCACACTGAGGCCCTTAGGTTGCGCCACCTTCAATCTGGTCGTTCCGCCCTGTGGGCGACGGCGAGGGGGCTTGCTGCTTTTCGAATATGAGGCTCGACGATGGCACGGACGATGACGGGCGCCGAAATGGTTGTGAAGGCGCTGGTGGACCAGGGTGTCGAACATATCTTCGGCTATCCGGGCGGCGCGGTTCTGCCCATCTACGACGAGCTGTTCCAGCAGGATAAGGTCCAGCACATTCTCGTGCGCCAGGAGGGCGGCGCGGTTCATGCGGCGGAGGGCTACGCGCGCTCGACGGGCAAGGTCGGCGTCGTGCTGGTGACGTCGGGACCGGGCGCCACCAACGCGGTGACGGGGCTCACCGACGCGCTGATGGATAGCATCCCGCTCGTCTGCATCACGGGCCAGGTGCCGACGCATCTGATCGGCAACGATGCCTTCCAGGAGTGCGATACGGTCGGCATCACGCGGCCATGCACGAAACACAACTGGCTGGTAAAAGACGTGAACGATCTCGCGCGCGTGCTGCACGAGGCGTTCTATATCGCGCGCTCCGGCCGGCCGGGTCCGGTGGTGGTCGATATTCCGAAGGACATCCAGTTCAAGGCCGGCAACTATACCGGGCCGTCGAACGTCGCGCACAAGACCTACCGACCCAAACTCAAGCCCGATGCCGGACCCGTCGCGGAGGCCGTCGATCTCATCGCATCGGCGAAGCGGCCGGTGTTCTACACGGGCGGCGGCGTCATTAATGCTGGTCCGAAGGCGAGCCAGCTGCTGCGCGAACTCGTGCGGCTTACGGGCTATCCGATCACATCGACGCTGATGGGTCTTGGCGCTTATCCGGCGTCCGACAAGCAGTGGCTCGGCATGCTCGGCATGCACGGCACCTACGAAGCCAACTGGGCGATGCACGATTGCGACGTGATGATCAACATCGGGGCGCGGTTCGACGATCGCATCACCGGACGCCTGGATGCGTTCTCGCCGCATTCGAAGAAGATCCACGTCGATATCGATCCGTCGTCGATCAACAAGAACGTGCGCGTCGACATTCCGATCGTGGGCGACTGCGCCTATGTGCTCGAAGAAATGCTGCGGATCTGGAAGCAGAAAGCGCCGCAGATCGACAAGGCTGCCATCAAGACGTGGTGGAAGCAGATCGACGGTTGGCGCGCGAAAAAGTCTCTGTCCTTCAAGAACGCGAAGGACGTGATCATGCCGCAGTATGCGTGCCAGCGTCTTTATGAGCTGACCAAGGACCGCGACACCTACATCACGACGGAAGTCGGACAGCATCAGATGTGGGCGGCTCAGTATTACAACTTCGAAGAGCCGAACCGGTGGATGACGTCGGGTGGTCTGGGCACGATGGGCTATGGCCTGCCGGCGGCGATCGGTGCGCAGCTGGCGCATCCCAAGTCGCTCGTCATCGACATCGCGGGCGATGCGTCGATCCTGATGAACATTCAGGAGTGTTCGACGGCGGTGCAGTTCAATCTGCCGGTCAAGGTGTTCATCCTCAACAACGAGTACATGGGCATGGTGCGGCAGTGGCAGCAGCTGCTGCATGGCAACCGGCTGTCGCACAGCTATACCGAGAGCCTGCCGGACTTCGTGAAGCTGGCGGAGGCGTACGGCTGGCGCGGTATGCGCTGCGAGCATCCCGATGATCTGGACGAAGCGATCCTCGACATGGTCAACACCAAGGTGCCGACGATCTTCGATTGCCGCGTGGCCAAGCTCGCCAACTGCTTCCCGATGATTCCGTCCGGCAAGGCGCACAACGAGATGCTTCTCGGAGAAGCGAGCGAAGAGGCGATCGAGAAGGCCATCGGCAAGGAAGGCAAGGTGCTGGTGTGATTCTGGCCCGGACTGCCGCCGGTTTTGCCATAATGGTCGCTGCTGCCACCTGGAGTGTTGCTGCGGGAGCGCAAACGGCTGCACCGGCTCCGGCTCAGCCTCCGGCGGCCGAGGGCGCTCCGCCGAGCGTGGCGATTACCTGGGACCGGGCGGCGAACATCAAGGAAGCGGCGGAGCGGATCGGGCTCATCCAGCGGACGCGCGGCGCGGAAGCGGCGATCAAGCACATCGACGCCTGCTATCGCACGCACGGGCTCGCATCGGCGTATTCGGCGGCGTTCGAGGCGTGTATCGCGCAGGACTACATGGAAACGAAACTGCTGACGCGGATCTACGGGCGATTGCCGCCTGAACGGCTGCGGAAAATGGGCGCGCCGACGGCCGATCAGCTGGCGCAGGCGATGGGCCGTCGCGTAGTGGCGGCGTTCCAGCAGTATAAAGTCAGCGCGGCGGATGCCACGGCATTTCAAAGCGAAGTCGACAAAGTCGGGCTGCCGATTTTCCTGAGAACGGTGTTTCCGAACGCGGCGGCGGAGATGGATGCGCTCGGCGGCAAGTTCGACGAGACGGACAAGAGCAAAGAGAAGAACTGAGACCCATGGCAAATCCCAATCCGCAGAGCCATTACGTCGGCCCCGGCATCGCGCAGGACGTGGTTTCGCGCACGCTATCGGTGATCGTGGACAACGAACCGGGCGTGCTCGCGCGCGTCATCGGCCTGTTCACGGCGCGCGGCTACAACATCGACAGCCTGACCGTGACGGAGACGGAGCACGAGAAGCATGTGTCGCGGATCACGATCGTGACGCGGGGCACGCCGGCCGTGATCGAGCAGATCAAGCATCAGCTGGAACGGCTGGTGCCGGTGCACCGGGTGCGCGATCTGACGGGCGAGGGCGTGTCGCTTGAGCGCGAACTGGCGCTGGTGAAGGTGGCCGGCAAGGGTGAGAAGCGGATCGAAGCGCTGCGGATGGCCGAGATTTTCCGCGCGCAGGTGGTCGATACGTCGACCGAGCACTTCGTGTTCGAGATCACGGGCAAGGCGTCGAAGATCGAGACCTTCATCGGCCTGATGCGGGAACTGGGACTTGTGGAAGTCAGCCGGACGGGCGTGGCTGCGATCGGTCGCGGCGCGGCGGCGATGTAGGCAGCGCCGTTGCGCGCGCCGGCTAGGTTGGCCGGCGTGGCTCAGCTCTTCTTCTCGGCGATGTGGAGGTGGGCGGCGTCGGCTGCGCTCTTCGTAAAGATGAAGGTGTCGGCTTCGGCCGAGATCTCGACGTTGCTGGACGTGCGGAACCCGGCGGTTGCGGCCTTGCCGGCGTAGAGCGGGAGCGCTGTCGGCTTCTCCGACATCGTGATCTGGAAAGCGGTGACGCGCGCGCGGTAGCTTTTCTCGCCAATCCGGTCGCAACGGTCTGCGCCTTCGGATTTCTCGCAGGCCTCGATCTTGGAATAGGTCGTGGCGGCTTTGTCATGGGCGTCGATGGCCGTCTGCAAGACCTCGATGCAGGTCTCGAAGGGGAGGCCGGTGTTATCGGCGCAATCGACGGCTGAGACGACGATGTACTGCTTCACCTCGACTTTTTCCTTCGGCGTTCCGGATTTGCCGCAGCCGGCAAGGGCGAGGGCAGACGCGAGGGCGGCGAGGGTGCGGGACTTTGCGAAACGGGGCATGGCTCTAACCTAATAGAGGCTGAACTGAGGGGAGAGGCTTAACGCAACTCCGGTTGCAGTTCCGTTAACCGCGCGATAAGGGATGCGCCGGATGCAGCGTGACGCCGCGCATTGGCCGCAACGGCTTTGTCGCAGGCGGCCGCGGTCCGGAGGCGTTGCCGCTGCCGCGAGGCGGGGTGTAACGTCCGCCCGCCATTCCAGGGACCGGCTGCGGCCGTTGCCCCTATCCCGTCATCCGTACAGCCCGTGACCAGCGCGGGATGCCGTGCAGTCCGTCTGAGCCATGAGTGGCGGCGGAAGCGAATTTGAAGCGAAGAGACCGAAGAGAGAGCCCATGCGCGTCTATTATGATCGTGATGCCGACCTGAACCTGATCAAGACCAAGAAGGTCGCCATCGTCGGATATGGAAGCCAGGGACATGCGCATGCGCTGAACCTGCGCGACAGCGGCATCAAGGATGTGGCGATCGCGCTGCGCAAGGGCTCGGCCTCGGCGGCAAAGGCTGAGAAAGAAGGCCTCAAGGTTCTCGACGTCGCGGAAGCGGCCAAGTGGGCCGACGTGATCATGATGCTGACGCCGGACGAATTGCAGGCGGACATCTACCGCGATCATCTGCACGCCAACATGAAGAAGGGCGCGGCGCTGATGTTCGCGCACGGCCTCAACGTGCATTTCAATCTGATCGAGCCGCGCGAGGATCTCGACGTCGGCATGGTGGCGCCGAAGGGTCCCGGACACACGGTGCGTGGCGAGTACCTGAAGGGTGGCGGCGTGCCGTGCCTGATTGCGATCCACCAGAACAAGTCGGGCAACGCGCATGAATTGTTCCTGTCGTACGCATCGGGCGTCGGCGGCGGACGTTCGGGCGTGATCGAGACGACCTTCAAGGAAGAGTGCGAGACGGACCTGTTCGGTGAGCAGGCGGTGCTGTGCGGCGGTCTCGTCGAACTGATCCGCGCCGGCTTCGAGACGCTGGTGGAAGCCGGTTATGCGCCGGAGATGGCCTACTTCGAGTGCCTGCACGAAGTGAAGCTGATCGTGGACCTGATCTACGAAGGCGGCATCGCAAACATGAACTACTCGATCTCGAACACGGCGGAGTACGGTGAGTACGTCACCGGCCCGCGCATCATCACGCCGGAGACGAAGGCGGAAATGAAGCGCGTACTCACGGACATTCAGCAGGGCCGCTTCACGCGCGACTGGATGCTCGAGTGCAAGGCCGGGCAGCCGAGCTTCAAAGCCACGCGCCGCAACAACGATGCGCACCAGATCGAAGAGGTCGGGGCGAAGCTGCGTGCGATGATGCCTTGGATCGGCAAGAACAAGCTCGTCGACAAGGGCCGCAACTGAACCTGCGCTCCGAAGACCTCATTAGAAAGCCCGCAGACGGTAGCGTCTGCGGGCTTTTTTGCGTCAGGTCTCCGTGCGCTCGTAAATGCGATTGCCCAGAATGAGAAGTTCCGGTTCCTCCAAGTCTCCGCGGAAGCCGAACAGAAATTGCGTGGTGCGTTGCCCATCGGCTGCCAGGCGGACGGTGCGCTGGGTGATCTCGTATGAGCCGCCGAGGACGCGGTCTGGTGATTTCAGCAACAGACTTCCGTCTGGGTAGAAATCAATTTGGTCGGGCAGGAGATCGGTGGCGGGCCCTCCAATCGCGCGATAGGTCCCGGCGAACGCCATCGCCGCAGGGGCGGGAAACGTCTTGGCCGGTCCAGCGACGGCCGTGCCTTGCGTGCCGTCCGAGAACGCCAGCGCATAGGCCTCTCCATCGCGCTGCCAGCGGCCGGTTCCGGCACTTCCGGGAGGGCGGCTGGCAGGGTCGAACGCGGCCGGTGCGCGAGATTCGCCTTCGAACACACGTCCATCTTTCAACAGGAGTGCCGTGGTCGCGGCAGGCTCGCCGGCTGCGGCGGGATTGGCACCGTCAAACGCGTAGCGCAGGAAGTAGATGACGTTTTCGACCTGTTCGTCGGGGCTCTGCTGGTCTTGGCTGTCAGCGATCGGCGGCACTGGGTTCTGTTGGGGCGTCGCGGCGGCGTCGGTCGAGTCGTCACCGGCGCGCGGCTCCGGCGGCGCAACGACCTGCGAGGTAAGCTTTTCGGTGACGGCGAGGCCTGACGCACGCCATTGCTCGATGAGCGTGCGTGCGGATTTTACGGCTGAATTGCTGTCGGCCATCGCTGACGGCAGCGCGACGAGAAAGAGTTGCAGACGATTGCCGGGCAGAGGATAGCCGGTGGCTTCGATCCGCGCTTCGCTGCCATCTTCAAGAGCGACGACCAGTGGAACCAAGAGGCCGGGGGCAACGGCCTCCGATGCGGGCAGGGGAACGGGCTCGCCGGCCGGTCGCGCTTCGCCGAACAGGTCTTCAATGAGAGCCGGTGCACGTTCGATGATGGCGGAGCGGATGTCGCCTTCGACAGCCATTGTCGGCGGGGCGACGATGGTAACGCTACCGTCGTCCGAGGGGGCCGAGTAGATGGCGATGACGTCCGTGAGCGCGACAGTCCAACCAGCCGGTAGCGGCCCGAGGGGCGAGGCTACGGCACCCGCCTCGGTGACGGCCGCCGGGGCCGCGGGATTGGCCTGGGTCGTCCCGGAATGACCGGCCAGGATCAGCGCTGCCAGGAAACCAACCCGCAGGTCTAATGCGCCGCTCATCCGAATAGCCATCCGAAAAGCATGCTGTTGTCCTTTGCGTGCCGCTGTCCATTTCGGAATTGCCCATGGCAGCTCTAAGGCGCTAACGCTTAGCTGGCCAAATAATAATTGTGCCGCTATTGACCGGCCGCCAGCTGTTGGCGGCGAGAACCGATTTCCGGAGTGAGAAGCCAAATGCGTTTTGTTTCCGCGTTCCCTCCACGGGCGCACGTGATCCGGCTTGTCGCTCTGGCACTGACTATAGCAATGGCCGTTCTGTTTTCTGCCGGAAAGCCTTCGTTCGCCGGCTCGTCCTCCGAAGTCACTTCCGCTACGAAGACAGACCCGCAGCGGGTCGTGATCGGTGCGTTTATCAACGACATCCAGGAAATCGACTTCCGCACCCAGAGCTACGCGGTCGATGTCTATGTCTGGTTCCGTTGGACCGACACATCGATCGATCCCTCAAAATCACTGGAGTTCATGAACCGCTTCGCGCCGAACGCTCACGTGCGCGATCAGATCTATGAGCCCCCGAAGGTTTTGCCTGACGGCACCTTGTATGCCGTGGTGCGCAATCAGGGAAGGTTCTCGACCAAACTGGCGCTTGGCAATTATCCCTTCGACAAGCAGGAACTCGTCGTCGATCTGGAAGATTCCGAATTGGGTTCGAAGTTTCTAACGTACGTCGCAGACAAAACGCCGTTGACCATCTCGCCGGAGATTTATGTGGCGGGCTTTCGGCTAGGGCCGGCGCGAATGGAGATCGTCGAACACGTCTATCCGACGAACTTTGGCAATCCGACGGTCGGCGATTTCGAAGCCTATTCGCGAGCGAAACTCATCATTCCGATCGAACGGCCGCTGACGGCTCTGTCGGTTAAAACGTTCTTACCTATTCTTCTGATCCTGGCTTGTGCCGGTATGATCCTCTGGGTACGACCCGCGTATATCGATGCTCGTGTGGGTCTCAGCGTCACGGCGCTTCTCACGTTGCTGCTGACGTTGGTCGCCCTCCAACTCGCCACGGGGCGGGGGCAGGCAGATGTCGATTACTTGACGATGATCGACAAGATTTACCTGGCCTCCTATGCCTTCATTCTTCTTGTTTTGCTGCGGGTGGTGCGGGCTTCGTGGCGCGACGGGGAACATGGCAGCGACGAGGCGGTTGCTCGCGTGGACCGCTCCTGGTTCCTGTTCGTCGTCGGGTTCTATGCCGCCGTTACCGCACTGATCGTTTCGCTCTCTCTTTCGTGACAAAGCAACATGGCAGCGCGCAGTTCGGAGAGTTCAAAGGGCGCGGGACAGTCTGGTGGCCAGGTCCGCTACGTGGACTCGTGCACGCTCACCGTGACCCATGACGCGTGGCCGTTTGCTGAGGCGCACGCGGCGGAGATCGATGCCTTCTGGCAGCTGCGGACGGCGGAGAATGCCACGCTTTTCAACGGCCGCATTTTTATGCTTTCGAGCTATCGGATCCATGCGGGGCGGTTCAGCGGGCGGCTGGTGCCGGTCGAATTCAAGGCTTTTCTGTTTTGGAAGGAACGTGGGTGCCCGGACCGCTCGGTGTTCGATGTGTTCGGTTCGGCTCTGATCCGGGCCGATGACGGGGCCATTCTTCTCGGGCGGCAGAAGTCGGGCATCAATGCAGGGCTGATTTATCTGCCCGGCGGGTTCATCGATCAGCGGGATGTGGACGAGGCTGGCGAGGTGGATATCAGCGCCAGCGTACTGCGCGAGATCGAAGAGGAGACCGGTCTTGGCAGACGGCAACTCGGGGTCCGCGACGGATTTCTCGTCACGACGATCGGGGCACAGATTTCGATCGCGGTAGAACTGGTCGCTGACGGGGATGCGGAAACGGTGCGTCAGCGGATCAGGGAGGTGCTCGCGGCGGAGGCAGAGCCGGAACTGGACGAGATCGTGGCTGTGCGGGAGTGGGCTGAGGTCGAGGCGCTGCCGGTGCCGGCCTACGCGCAGGTGCTGCTCGCCTATCTTTTGCACGCTCGGCTGCCGGTTTGACGTGGCGGAAGGCCGATCTTTGGAAGGCCCGGCTTGGATATCATCGGGGAATGGGCTAATTCCCGACCCGCGAACGGAAAAGGCGGGGAACGATGCGGCTCTCCTACAGCACGTTGGATGTGTTTACAGACCGGCGCTTCGGCGGCAATCCGCTGGCGGTGGTGCAAGGCGCCGGTGGCCTGACCGACGCGCAGATGCAGGCCATTGCGCGCGAGTTCAATCTGTCGGAGACGGTGTTCGTGCTGCCTGCGGAAAATCCGGCGCACTCGGCGCGCATCCGGA
Organism: uncultured Alphaproteobacteria bacterium; assembly: GCA_963778225.1. Classification (GTDB taxonomy): domain Bacteria; phylum Pseudomonadota; class Alphaproteobacteria; order Rhizobiales; family Hyphomicrobiaceae; genus JAGVSR01. Next base: position 15,341 of record CAVZTR010000011.1, on the reverse strand, counting down.
TTTTTACGCCCGTTAAGGAATTGCCATTCGCCGGGCATCCGACCGTCGGGACGGCAGCGCTGCTGGCCGAGAACAAGTTCGGGCCGGGGCGGGATGCAGATGCGCTCATCGTTCTGGAAGAAGGGATCGGCACGTTGCGTGTCGGCGTGCGGCTCAAAACCGATCAGCCGCCGTTTGCGGAGTTCGATGCGCCGAAGGTGCCCGTCGAAGCCGGGACGCTGCCGCCGGTCGATGTGCTGGCGGCGGGGCTAGGGTTGATCCCGAGCGAGATCGGGTTCGAGAACCACAAGCCGGCTTGTTATGCGGTCGGCAACGCGTTCGCCTTCGTGCCGATTGCCTCACGGGAGGCGATTGCGCGCGCGCGCGTCAACGGCAGCCATTGGGCCCCGGCTTTCTCGCAGCAGGGACTCGTCGGCGCCTATCTCTACACGCGGCAATGCGAGCATACGACCTCATCATTCCATGTGCGCATGTTCGCACCGGATGCCGGGGTACCTGAAGATCCGGCGACGGGATCGGCGGCGGTGTGTTTTGCCGGCGTCATCGCACGGTTCGACCGGCTGCCGCACGGGACCCATCGGCGGACTATCGAGCAGGGGTTCGAGATGCAGCGTCCGAGCCTGGTCTCGCTCGTTCTGCAGATCGATGGTCAGGCGCTGGAGGGCGTCCGTATCGGCGGGCACTCCGTGAGGGTCAGTGAAGGCACGATCGAGGTGTGATGCCGATCAATGGGCGGGGCGGGATGGCATCATGCGGATGAGCGTCGTGTCCTTGAAGACGGCGTGGTGGATGATCGACAGGAGCGCGTGGCCGCCGAGCAGGAAGTAGCCGATCGTGCCGCCGATCTCGTGCAATTCCTCGAGTTGGCCGCTGAGGATTTTGTCGGGGGCGAGAAGGGCCGGGATTTCGAAACCGAAGAAGCGGACGGGGTCGCCTTCGGCCGAAAGGGTCGCCCAGCCGGCGAGCGGCATGGCGATGAGGAAGACGTAAATCGCGATATGGCCGAGCTTGGCGGCGGTGTGCTGCCAGGGCGCGGGTGCCGGTGAGATGAGGGGGGCGGGGCCGCTCATGACCTTTACCACGAGGCGGGCGATGGTGAGGCCGAGGATGGTCAGCCCCAGTGAGTAGTGGGTTGCCTTCATGAACTCGCGGCCGTCGCTGCCGCGCGGGTAGATCTCGCGGAACTCCATGAAGATGTAGGCGAGGACGACCAGGATGAACGTCAGCCAGTGCAGGCGGATCATCGTGGAGGAGTAGCGGGGTACGGCTGTGGTATCGGTCATGGTGTGGGCCTTAGTCCGGAGATGGTTGCCGGGGCCAAGCCCGGGCATTTGTTCATCTTATGGGCTGGCTCCTGTCAGGATCGTGACCGAGATCAAGGCGCGGGCCAGCCATGCAATTTCGGGCTTGCGTGCGGTTGCAGCGCATTGTCAACCATTTCGCCATATTGTACCAGTTGGCGCAGTCTGAATTCGAGATCCGAGGCGATGACGTTTTCCGCCACCCGTTCCGGCCTTTCCCGCACCTTCGCAGCTTCGCTGCGGGGCGCGATTGGCTGTGCCGGGACGGATCTTGTTCCGCTGCTGCTCCTTACCGGCCCCTGAGCCGGACCTGACCCGCGCGATTGCCGCGCGGCAGGGCTCAGGGGTGAGACGACAAGAGAGCCCAGAGGATCATCCGCCCCCGAGTGCCTCGCACCGCGGGCTTCAGTTCAAGGACCGCATTCCATGACCGCCACGACCGACCGCGTCGTTATCTTCGACACGACCTTGCGCGACGGCGAACAGTGCCCCGGCGCGACCATGACCTATGAGGAAAAGCTCGAGGTGGCGGACTGCCTCGACGCGCTGGGTGTCGATGTCATCGAGGCCGGGTTTCCGATTGCGTCGGAAGGCGACTTCGATGCGGTGAGCGCAATCGCCAAGCGGGTGCAGAACGCGACCGTGGCGGGGCTCGCACGGGCGATTAATGCCGATATCGACCGGGCAGGCGAGGCCGTACGGCATGCCAAGCGCGGGCGCATCCATACGTTCGTTTCGACGTCGCCCATTCATCTCGAATACCAGATGCGCAAGAGCCAGGCCGAGGTGCTGGAGATCATCACGGCGACAGTGGCGCGGGCGCGCAACCTGGTGGACGACGTGGAATGGTCGGCGATGGACGCGACGCGGACGCCGATCGATTACCTGTGCCAGTGCGTGGATGCAGCAATCAAGGCGGGTGCGACGACGATCAACTTGCCGGACACCGTCGGATACGCGACGCCGCAGGAATACTACGAGATGTTCAAGGCCGTGCGCGAGCGCGTGCCGAATGCGGACAAGGCAATCTTTTCGACCCATTGCCACAACGACTTGGGGCTCGCGGTTGCCAATTCTCTGGCGGCGCTGGCGGCGGGTGCGCGGCAGATCGAATGCACGCTGAACGGCATCGGCGAGCGGGCGGGCAATGCGGCCTTGGAAGAGGTTGTGATGGCGATCCGCACGCGCGGGGATGTGCTGCCATATGAGACCGGGATCGATACGACGATGCTGGCGCGGGCCTCCAAGCTCGTCTCATCGGTGACGAACTTCCCGGTCCAGTACAACAAGGCGATCGTCGGGCGGAATGCGTTCGCGCACGAGAGCGGCATTCATCAGGACGGGCTGCTCAAATACCAGCAGACGTACGAGATCATGACGCCGGAGTCGGTGGGCGTGGCGAAGACATCGCTGGTGATGGGCAAGCACTCGGGGCGCAACGCGTTTCGCACCAAGCTGCGCGAGATGGGATTTGAACTGGGCGAGAACGCGTTCGAGGATGCGTTCAACCGGTTCAAGGCTCTGGCCGACCGCAAGAAGCACATCTACGACGAGGACATCGAGGCGCTGGTCGATCACGAGATCGCGCACGCCCACGACCGGATGAAGGTCGCGGCGCTGACGGTGATCGCGGGGACGGTTGGTCCGCAGGCGGCGACGCTGACGCTCGAGGTCGACGGCGTGGCTTCGACCGTGCAGGCGCAGGGCAACGGACCTGTGGATGCAACCTTCAACGCCATCAAGATGCTGGTGCCGCATTCGGCGCGGTTGGAACTCTATCAGGTGCATGCGGTGACCGAGGGCACGGACGCGCAAGCGGAAGTGTCGGTGCGCCTGGAGGAGGACGGTCGCGTGGTAACCGGCCGTGGGGCGGATACAGATACGATGGTGGCCTCGGCGAAGGCCTATGTCGCGGCGCTGAACAAGCTGATGGTGAAGCGCCAGAAGGTGGCGCAGGCGCAGCAGCTTTAACATTGGCCCACACTCGGCAAGCCGGTGTGGGGGCTTCCTGGCCCACACTCGGCAAGCCGGTGTGGGGCACTGATCTGGCCCACACTCGGCAAGCCGGTGTGGGGCGTAAGAGCGCCCATTGAGGCGGCTGCGATCTGGCGCCAGGCGGCTGGACGCGCTACGCATGATGATGCGCGGAAACGGAGCGAGGGACCTCCGGCAGCATCCGCGCGACTATCGGGGAGGGGGCGACATGGGGTCTGCCTAGCCTACGGCCTGACCACGCCTGCTTCATCCGGAGCATGGCCTCGCGCGTTTTTGAGTAAAGTGGATGCGTCTGCCGACTGTTGCCTCCTTCAGCGAAGACATCGCCATCGATCTTGGCACCGTGAACACCATCGTGCACGTGATGGGGCGCGGGGTTGTCATCGACGAGCCGTCCGTGGTGGCGGTGCGAACCGGTGCGGGGCACCGGCAGGTGTTGGCGGTGGGGCATGAGGCGCACCAGATGCTCGGCCGGACGCCCGGCTGCATCGAAACCATCCGGCCGTTGCGTGATGGCGTCATCGCCGACTTCGTCGCGACAGAAGAGATGCTGCGCCAGTTCATCAAGCGCACGCGCACGAAATTCCTGGGGCTGCGACGGCCGCGGATCCTGATCTGTGTGCCCGCCGGTGCCACACCGGTGGAGCGGCGCGCGGTCTATGAGACGGCGGTGCAGGCCGGTGCGCGCAAGGTTTACATCGTCGAGGAACCGGTAGCGGCGGCGATCGGCGCTGGATTGCCGATCGATGATCCGATCGGCTCCATGGTGGTCGATATCGGCGGCGGCACGACCGACATCGCAGTGCTGTCGCTCGGCGGGGTGATCGAAGCGCGATCGTTTCGGATCGCCGGCAATGCGATGGACGAGGCGATCATCCGCTACATCCGCCGCGAGCATCAGTTGCTGATCAGCGAAGCCAATGCCGAGCGGATCAAGATCGAGGCTGGTTCGGCGTCGCGGCAGATGAACGGCTTGGCGAGCGAGATCCACATTCGCGGGCGCGACCTAAGCAACGGCAAGCCGAAGAGCACGATCCTGACGCCGCAGCATATCGCGGAAGCACTCGATGAGCCGGTTGCGGCGATGGCCGAGTTCATCGAACGGACGCTCGAAGATCTGCCGCCTGAAGTCTCGAGCGACATTTGCGACCGGGGTATCTATCTGACCGGCGGCGGGGCGCTGCTGCACAAGCTCGATCAGGAATTTGCTTTGCGGGTCGGCGTGCCTTTCGCAGTCTCGGATAATCCGCTGCACTGCGTGGTGCGTGGGTCGGCGATGCTTCTGGAGAACATCGCCGATCGCGAGCATCTTCTGATCCGGCCCTGAGCCTGACCGCATTTCGGCTCATTTTTCAGGAGTTTGCATTTCGTCCCTGGAACCTCTTCGGGGCACTGGACAGGGGCGTCAGCGGGTGCTAGATGCTCGCCCGCGGGTCCGGCAACGGACCCCGTTTCGTTCTGGGGCCGTGTTCGATGCGTCTCCAGCGGCGAGTGGGTGATTAGCTCAGTTGGTAGAGCAGCTGACTCTTAATCAGCGGGTCCACAGTTCGAGCCTGTGATCACCCACCAAATTCTCAACAAAATCAGCCGCTTACATGTAAATTCTATTTACAACGTATGCGCGCTAAAAACTATAAACACCTATAAACTTTTTTGCTCGCTCGTCATGCGGTCTGACGCGGCGAGTTGATGAGTTTGCGCGCTGGGCGGGCGATGCAATCTGATGTGATACAGAAGTGGCATCTCTGAGCTTTACAGGCGATCCTGTAGTCCAGACATCAATGACAAGCGGTCTGGAAGGTATTGCCCAGATACGGCTACGATTGATGGCGGCGGCTTCGCGCGAGGTCGCCGTTTTGTTTGCGCGCGGGCGCATCAGTTGGAGGCCGTGAACCTCTTTACTCCAGCGCAGCAAGCGGCATGATTACGGCGCAACTGCCAAGACACCCCTGTCCTTCGGCTGGAAGCAGAACGGCGGCTTCGCAAGAGGTCGCCGTTTGTTCGATTGAGGGGCGAAGACATCGGCTAAATAATTCGCGACACAATTTGAGTTGTGATTACTGATCTAAAACAGAATGCCGAAAGCATGTCACGCAATTTTCACAATTAGGTCGGTAGCCTGGCGAGCGAGCTTGGACTTCTTTTCCCCAGTCTTGCTCCATTTTGAAGAACGGCGGCTTCGCAAGAGGTCGCCGTTTCTACTTTCAGCGGGGAATACACGAGACCTGTGGATTCGCTGGCCGCCCGCTGAATACCTGCTTTACGGGCGAGCGAGCACAAGGCATCATTCGACTGCGTGAAAACGCACCCCTTCTCCTGTCTAAATGGTCGGTCTGCAGCGGCGGCTTCGAAAGAAGTCGCCGTTTGTGTTTATATTGCCGCGGTACGCCTTGCCGCTGTTTGATTGGTTCGCGGAACGAAATCTGAGATGTCGGTTTCTGTCTGGTCTATGAAGCGACAGAGAATGTTCCGGGCGGGCCTAGTGTCCATGCTTGTGATCGCAGGCCCGGTGGCGCATGCTCAAGACGCCTGTTCAGACGAAAGGGTCAAAGACTTCTTCGTGCAGGGTGGCGAGCAGGTGACTTGAAGATAGCCACCTGAAGATCACGTCGTTGAGCCAAGACGAAGTGGTGGCCCAGTCAGATCGCTCACTCACATGCAGGTATTTGATGGAGCTGTCTGATCACAGCAAGAGATGGGTGCGGTTTACGTACTCGCTGGATGAGGCAGGTGAGCCAACGATTGACTTCGAGGAAGAAACGAAGAGCACGTCGCGGTAGGAGCGTCGGCTGTGATTGGTTCTATCGTTCCCGTTCAGTAGATGACCAACTGCGGTTCAGCAGACATCGTTGCTCACTAAGATGGTTGTGAGAGCAGCACGTTCAAAATGGAAAAAATATCAGATCAATACCTCCGTCTGTTCATCGATCAGGCGCCGGTCAGCATCGCCATGTTTGATCGCGAAATGCGGTATCTCGCAGCCAGCGATTATTGGTTGAGCCAACACTGGATTTCCGATCGGCACATTATCGGTCGATCGCATTACGACGTCGTTCCCGAAATTCCAGAACGTTGGAAAGTGGTGCACCAGCGAGGTCTTGCCGGCGAGTTCATTCGGGAAGACGAAGACGCGTTTGAGCGGGGCGATGGATCTATTCAGTACTTGCGATGGGAAGTACGTCCGTGGCGGACCGCTGACGGTGTCATTGGCGGCATCATCATCACGACCGAGGATGTGACTGCGCGGGTCGTGGCTGAACGAGCGCTGAAGGCAGAGCGAGCAGCGGCTTCGGTTAGCGCTTGACGCGGCAGATATGGGAATTTGGGAATGGGATGTGAGCGCTGGAACGTATCAATGGAATGATCAGACGTACCGGATGCTCGGCTATGAACCGCAATCCTTTGTGCCGGACTACAACGCTTGGGCGCGTCGCGTTCATCCTGATGATTTGCCGAGGCTAGCAGCAGAGGCGCAGCGGATGATGGAACATCCACGCGAAGCTTTCGGTGAGTATCGGGCCTTTGGACAGAACGACGAGTTGCGTTGGCTTGAAGCGCGGGGTCGCTTTGAATGCGACGGGGATGGTCGGCCCAAGCGCTACTACGGTGTTTTGATGGACATCACGGAGCGAAAGCGCGCTGAGGAACGCGATCGAATTCTGACGGCAGAAGTCAATCACAGGGCGAAAAACCTTCTGGCCGTTGTGCAAGCGGTCGCGCTGCAGACCGCCAGTGCAGATGATCCAAAGGAGTTTGCTCAAAACTTCAATGATCGGCTGGCAGGGCTTGCGGCAAGCCAGGACTTGCTCGTCCAATCGCACTGGCAGGGCGTGGATACCGCCGAACTCGTTCGATCCCAGCTTTCTCACTTCGCGGGCCTGATTGGTCAGCGTATCCTTCTCAACGGGCCACCAGCGCAGCTCAAGGCTTCGGCAGCCCAAACGCTTGGGATGGCCATTCATGAACTTGCGACCAATGCGAGCAAGCATGGAGCCCTGTCGTCACCGACTGGAACCATACAGGTGAGCTGGGGAATTGAAGAACGGGACCAACAATCTCGATTTACGATGCAATGGGTCGAGGCAATGGGACCGACTATTAAGGAGCCGGAGCGACGTGGCTTTGGTCATTCGATCCTGGTCGACATGGCTGAGTATTCTTTGGAGGCAACGGTGACCCTTTCTTACCCGCCGACAGGACTTGTGTGGCAGCTCTCTGCCCCAATGTCCGAAGTGCTTGCGATTGATGAATAGCGGTACCGAAGATGCGCGTATTGATCGTTGAAGACGAGTTTCTGATCGCTAGGACTCTCGCGCAGATGCTGACCGACGGCGGGCATGTCGTCACTGGCATGGTGGGATCGGCCGAGAAGGCTATTCAAATGCTGGAAGATCGAAAATGTGATGTCGCCGTCGTTGACGCAAATCTCGCCGGTTCCTGCGCGGCGCCGATTGGGGCGGCGCTTCGAAAGCGTGGCATACCGTTCGTCGTGATCTCTGGCTATTCGAAGCAGCAGCTCTTGGCCGGCTTGCAAGACGCACCTTTTTTACCCAAGCCTGTCGACCCGACTGAACTGCTTGCCGCTGTTTCGGCGTTGAGGGCTGAGACTTGAATTCGATCGCACGTACTGATTGCGAGCGGCGGTAGATCGTGAGCGGTGCGCTGTAGGCCAAAGTTTGTTCCAAATGGAACATGGGTCAATGGATCGTATGGCCCAGACGTTTCAAGCCCACTTCTGTTGGGTACCACTGTCCGTTTCGCCGACAAAGCAGGCCCTGTCTAAGAAGTCGTTCGGCGATGCGTCGATGTTTGAAGGGCAGATAGGCGAATGGCTTGAGGGCTGCCAGTGCCAGCAATGCATATTCGTTGTCTCTCAACACGCACATCAAAAGCTCACGCTCTAAAAATAACGTCAAAATGGAATATCGACACGTGGCCTTGGACTTGGCAAGCCGCGCGGGCAGGTATGCGTGTGAGAGTTGCGGTCTGAGCACACTCTGCCGCCATAGCTGATGCCCCCGCAGGCCTGCAGCTTAGCGCAGGAACATGCTGGACGGCCTACTCTGCAGCTGCCGCAGGAACAACGGAGAGCTGAGAACTGTCGTCGATGCTCCATGCGCCCGAAATACTGACGGCGCTTTCTAGGTATGAGACGAAGATCGTGCCGCGCCCTGCCTTATCAAGTTGGGCTCCACGGATGATGGCATCGATGGTGCGCTGGCACTGGTCGTTTGAAACGGCGAACTCAATCCTTGCTGTCGGCAATATGTCTGGGATGTCGCGACCCCCAGTGAAACTCGGTACGAGGCTTTGGGCTCGACCGTAGCCGACGCACTCACTGATGGTGAGATCTCGAAGACCTGCGGACAGCAATTCATTTTCGACGTAGTTCAAACTAGACGGCGGGATCAACGCGGTAATCATAGGCATCGCAAAGCCTCCGAACGCAACGATCTCAAGCAATGCAGAAAAAATACTCGAGAATGATAACTCGAGACTGGCCGACGATCTATGTGTTTCAAGGAGCTCGATTGCTCTTAATTTGCGCACCTCTGCCGAAGCTTTGAGCAGCCATACTCTCATCTTGAAAAAGGTGCGATCTCACGGCAGCATCATGCATGCGAGCTGGGAAACTGTATTATTCAGCGGCGCGTCCATTTAGAACGGCGGCTTCGCGCGGAGTCGCCGTTTCATTTTGCGAACAGCGCACCAAGTCTCTCACGCGCTACATGCGGTCAGCGTGAGGTGTTGGCGTTAGTGGTGTCGAAAGCTGGGGACACATGGCCGTGAGCCTGGTCGTGTGTTTAAATTCGGCGCAGCAACGCCTATTTTAGCTGTGCAACTGCCCAGACACCCCGTCCATGGCGGAAGCAGAACGGCGGCTTCGCAAGGGGTCGCCGTTTGTATTTTGAGCGGCTTGAAGTCGTGGCGCTTGGCAGATCGGGAGGTGCTGGCATAGGCTGACGCTCGCAGACGGCCAGTGCAAGGAGCTGAAGGGGCGGTAGAAGTTGTGGAAGCGGTGCCTAGACGCTTTCCCCAGCTCTTTACGGCCCAGCGGTTACGCGGCATCGTATGATGGCGTGCAAACGCATTCCTTTCTTCGGTTTCCTCTGACTGAACTGCAACGGCGGCTTCGAAAGGAGTCGCCGTTTCTTCATTGGGGTGACGTGCGCTGAGCTACCCAAGTTTACCGTAGCTACAATATGCTGACGCGCCATTGCGCGGATTTCATATGTTGAAAGTACGCAAGATCTGAGGGGGCAAGAGGTCCCGATTAGATATTTGCGCATTGCTAGACGGCGGCTTCGCAAGAAGTCGCCGTTATTGGCTCTGAGGGCAAATCATGCGCATTTTGATTGTTGAAGATGATTTCTTGTTGGCCAATCGCCTCGCAGAAGTTCTAACTCAGGAGGGACACGAAATACTGGGCGTGGCTGCATCGGCGGACAAAGCGATCCAGCTGCTAGCCAACTGCGAGTGTGATGCTGCAGTTCTCGATTCTAATCTTGGCGGGTCCTGCAGTGAGCCAGTCGGAAAAGCACTGTCGCGGCGTGGAATTCCATTCGTTGTGGTGTCTGGCTACTCGCGAGACCATCTGTTGAGTTCGCTGCGTGGCGCGCCATTCTTGCCAAAGCCAATTGACCAGTCAGCCCTACTTGCTCTGGTTTCACGATTCCGTAGTCCAACCTCAGTGACGGTCTAAGTATACGCTCACACCAAGTCCACCACCCGTTTCTCAGCTTCGGCGTCGGCTTCAAAGTAGTGTTGGGTGGTGCTGAGATCGCTATGGCCGGCCAGCATATGCACGTCCCGCAGCGATCCGCCAACCATTGAGATCGTGCAGGTTGAGCAACCCTGCAAACCGGATGCGCTGTACTAAATCGCGTGGTCAGCTGAACATGCTCAACTTGCCGAAATGCTGAGCCAACAAATAGTACACCGTTACCCGGTTTTTATTATGAGCGTCCTTCATCTGTTGGCCGACAGTGGCAATCGCGGCGTTCAGTTCTTCATCTGAGTTGGAAAGTCCAAGCTTCTTCTTGAGATAGTTCTCCCGAACTCGCGCCAATTCGTCTTTTGCGGAAAAGGACACCAGCGAGGCGTCCTTCGACTGCAGCGCGATCCCGCAGTAGCGCACTATTCCTGCAATGACGGTAGCGTCTGCATCAGGCGCATACTTCTTTACGTCGGTGATCCAATCGTGACTCATAATTTACTCCTTTCTTCCCGCCTCGTCCGCGGCGAAAGCATGTGGCGATATTATTTAGGCCGAACAGGCGACCATGTCCAACAGCGTTACCCCTGAATGGAGGTGTCGTCTGGCATTAGGACCGTGATGCAGGTCCATCTTTGCTGTTCGGAGCTTCGAGGCGGAAGTCCTCACCGTTTCTGTGTGACTTCGCGTGCGCAGGTCTTGCACAACGGCGTATGTGGCAGGACGTCGAGCCGCTCTATCGGAAATCTTCTCTCCACATCGGGCGCAATTTCCGTAGGTCCCGTATTTCAAACGTTCAAGCGCGGCGTAGATTGCCTGCACCTCGGCGTTACCCGCATGTCCCAACTCGTCAAGGACTTCGTCCATCTCTGACGCCGTCGCGTTCTCTTCCCAATCCTTGTCAGCTGGTTGCTCGAGGTGTTTCTCGATCCGGTGTAGTCGCCCTTCCAACACGGTTAGGCGTTCCTTCAGCTGCCTCTCACGTGCCTGTAGATCCGCCATGCCTCGTCTCCAATATCAGCGTGTCTCTTTCATTTCGATCGGCCATGCACAGACGCTATTCGGTCGTGTCGCCGTCGAAGTGTTCTTTGGATGCGTCGGCGTCCGACTTGGTCGCTGCGACAAAGCCATCGTGATGCTGGGGCGGGCTGTAGAGCGTGTACAGCTTCATGCGCTTGCCGCCCGTATTGATGACATTATGGCGCGCACCTGCTGGAATGATGAAGGCGTCGTCGGCTTTGATCTTCGTTCGCTGCCGTCGATCCAGACCTCCCCTTTGCCCTTCTCCACCCGAAAAAATTGGTCTCCAGACTTGTGAACTTCCTCGCCGATCTCTTCGTCAGGTGCTAGCGACATCAGGACCAACTGGAGGTGTGATCCGGTGTAGAGGACGCGGCGGTAATCGCTGTTGTCGTCCGTGAGCTCCTCAATATCCGCGACAAAGCCCTTCATGTTGTTCTCCTTGATGGGACGAGGCTTAGACTATCAGAGTAGCCGCTGGTTGCAGGGTCAGAAGCGTTCTGACTGGAAGAAACTCTGGCTCCTAGGACGCAGCAACCAGACGATGAGCGAGAAAGAAATGGGTGCAGTATGGAAGAGAATATCGTCCAGCACGACAACGCAATGTCTTCGTGGATCGTGGTTAGGATTGCGAGCGACGGTAAGTTGACCAAGCTGTTGAGGATCGAGACGGACCTCAGCCTGAACGCGGAAGATCCAAACTATCAGGCTGATGCCGTCAGTGGTCTTTCCGAAGCCGCGCTCACTTACCTGAGGCAGCATCCAGACCTTGATAGCATCGAGATTGAGCCGAGTAGGCAAGGCGGCTTCGAAGTTACGCGGATTGGAGACTGAAGTCGATTATCCAGATGGCAGTCGCACATCTCAAAGCCTCGCAATCGACCAAAAGAAACAGGGAGCGCAACGATGTCCGAAATCAATCTGCCACGGGATCCAGATACCCTGGGCTTTATAATCTTTGGTTTGCGCGACGCATTGAAGAATGTCGGTAGAAGCTCTGGCAAGGCAGCACGACATGCTGCCGGGCAGTTGGCTCGATGATCTTGAGGCCCGTTGCTTGCGCAGCGTGAAACTGGCCACCACAGAAGGAGCGTCCATAGAGACGGAAGCTGAGGGAATGGATGCTGCTGTCCAGCTCTTGGAATTCACATTTGACGAGATCAGAAGCACCCTTTCCAGTGGTCGGAGTTCCGCGTCGTAGCGCTACACCAAATCGACCACCCGCCTCTGCGCCTCTGCGTCAGCCTCAATGTAGCGCTGCGTGGTGCTGAGTGCGCTATGGCCAGCCAACATCTGCACGTCACGCAGCGAGCCGCCAACCGTTGAGATCGTGCGGGCAGCGTTGGTGATGAACGTGCGACGGCCTGAGTGGCTTGAGCAGCCCTGCATCCCAGCCGCGCGGTACCATGCGAACAGGTTCACGATTGCACTTGCTGACCTGTGCGAACCTTTGGCCCTTTTCTATGACCACCATCATTTAGTCTTAATGTTGCCCAATATGTGACTGGCCGAGAAATTGAGCAGCACTGGCCTACTAAGCGCGATTGCGCCAAGCTCGGATGGCAATAGGCGAACAGCATGCCCAAGCCCTCTTCGAAGACCTTGTATTGAGCGAGGAGAGGAAGTCATGACCGACCAATTTGCACGTCAGGCTCAAGAAATGTTTGTTGCTGCAAAGAACGCCCGCATCCCTGAGAACATCAAAGCGATAGCTGAGGACAGTGTGGCTAAGTCTCGCGATGCGTTTGATAAGCTCCAGTCGGTCTCGAAGGATGGGACGAAGACGATGGAGGCCGTGATGTTGACGGCACAGGCCGGCGCACGGGCGATTGGCGAAAGGGTACTGCGCAACATTGAGATCAATGCGGACGCCGCTTTCGGTGCTGCCGAGGCCATGGCACGCGCCCAGACCGTTCCAGAGTTTTTTCAGTTGCAAGCAAATTTTATTCAGGAACAGCTAAACGCTTCGGCCCAACAAGCCAAGGATCTGCTCGAACTCTCTTCGAAAATTGCTCAGCAGAACTTTGAGACCGCGAATGCCGCTACCCTGAAGACGTTTGAGCAACTCAAGAAGGTTAGCTGAACGGCTAATTGAGTGCAGGTCTCAACAAGTCAACGGACAACGCGTCTAAGTCGTTACGCCATGAGCCTAGCTTCAGCTGGCTTCACCGCAGACTAGCATTCGGTACTAAAGGCGGTCCGTTTAGTGCGGCGGTTCATTGTGACAACGTTGGTTGACTGGCAAGGCCGTACCGAGTTTCAGTAGATCGCTGCAAATTCTGCTCTTCGATCCCTCACGTCCCCTGTGCTCTTCGAGAGCAGCTCTTGAGCCCTGAAGCAATAACTTGCCCCCCGGCGTCAGGCCTGACCTCCTTATCTCACGTCCCTGCCAGTCGCAGTGTCATCATCGCTCGCATGCGGGCAGTGGCAATTCAATTAATGTTGCGTTGCGCAATCGGTTTCGTCTGCGCCGCCTGCTATTTCCTAGTCCTCCCCAAACCTTTGCAGGTTCCTGACCATCTCACGTGAGAGCGGCAGATGCTCGGCGTAGAAGCGCTCAATCTGCTTCACGCTCGTTCCTGCGTTCAGAGCTGTTGGCAGCGCACAAGCAGATCTATCGCATAGGCGTCGTTCCAAATGGAAAATGCGTGGTGATCAAGTCGTCTTGGCCGAGCGCCTAGCCACCGGCTTTGCTAGTTTCCTGACGATTTGTCGCGATTGCCAGTTATGAACGAGACGCGTGCACTGCACCGTGCGAGATCAGACTGTTTGCGAACGATAATTAGAAAATGAGACAGAATTCTCGCTGCTTAGCAGCACGAAGTGTTTGCATTCGCGAAGATAACAACGTGTGGAAAAGTTGGCTGGGTGCAATAGCGCTGACATTTAATGCCCGTATGATTTTTCGGTCAGTAAAGGAAATTCCGCGACAGAGTTTGGAGTTCGACAATGAGCTTCCACAACTTTCGCTTGATCAGAAAAATCGGGTCTCCAAACCGTGCTGATCTGGGGTTGGCTTTGAGCGATTGCTGCATAAGCAGCAAATGGTCTTTCAACTCAGTAGAAACGAAGTGTCAGGAATCGAGCGTGCCGAACGCAATGATCATCGCGGCTCTCGATCGCGACAGTGAACTGCGGCATCAATATCTGCAGCGGCGCTGGCAAGGGGTCATCGGCTAAACGTCGATCAGTAGCTGGCCGTTCGAGTAAATGCGCGCTGTCACGAAGTTTTAACTGTGGCAAGGCATTACACCGCTTTCAACACGACGTTTGTCCGACGCCATGACGGTTAGTTGGCCCTGCGTTACCAACGATTGGGCAGATCCATGATCAATAGCTTTCAAGATTTCCAGAAAGTCAGCAAAGTCGAGATGACCGACTACATGCAGGCGATGGGAGAATTGAACAAGAGCTGGCAGGCCATCGCTACCGAGATGACCGACTATTCCAAGCGGTCGTTCGAAGATGGGGTGGCCACATTCCAGAAGCTTGCCACCGCCAAGTCGGTGCCGGAGGTCGTGGAGATCCAGACGACCTACGCCAAGCAAGCGTACGAAGAGTACATGCAGCAGATGGCTAAGATTGGCGCCATGTACCAGACCCTCGCCAAGGGTGCTTTCAAGCCCTTCGAGCGCGTCCTGCCAGGATCGCGATAGTCTGAGGCAAGTCAGCTCTTATCGGCAGTGATTGGAACGGCGGCTTCGAAAGAGGTCGCCGTTTTCGCCTTATCGAGATCTTCACGGATTTGCGGTAATGTTGGTCAATCCCTGTTCACTAGACCGGGCGATGCTGATGTTGAGAGCGACGGTTCCATATACCTGGGACCGTCGTTTTCGTTTGTCTGATGCAGGGAACCGCAAGCGCGGGTTTGCGGACACCGAAGTTCGCAGGTGTCCGCTTTTCCAGGTAACCTATCGCTCTAGAGATCAGCAACGATGGCAGAAGCGGCGGCAGTGGCGATGACCGCGATGCCACCAGCAGCGGCGATGGCAATGGCGGTAACGTCTGCAGTGGACAGGTGTAGCGAGTGAGCCGGCATTTTGGCTAGCGGCTGCTGCAGGACCGATTGGTGCAGCTTGTGCGGTTCCAACTGACGACATCGCCAAGCCCATCGCGATGACTAGACCGCCAACAACCCAAAACAATCTACGCATAACCATTCTCCTTCTTCGCTGAAAGGTCGAGGCTAACGCTGGTGCGCGGTGCATTCAAGACTGCTGGCTGGCAATATCCTGTTGCACATCTGGTCGGAGCTATCGTGCTTCGCCAAATTCCTGCGGTCTGGACTGGTGTCTCTTCACGAGTTTGAG